>NZ_JBKEBW010000153.1:0-24413 GCF_047973365.1 Vibrio sp.
AACTTATCCGTATCGAAGAAGCTCTAGCGGGTCGTGCTCCTTTCAACGGTCTTAAAGAAGTTAAAGGCCAAGCTTAATTACTCGCTTAGCTTTATAGTTCTTTATAAATACCTCGCTTAGGCGAGGTATTTTTTTACCTGGAGAAAATGATTTATTAGCAATGACAGGGAATTTTCTCGTTCCCATGCTCCTGCGTGGGAATGCATACGGAGCCACAAATTATCTAGGCTGTGGATGGCAGTGTTGAACGGTTAGTGTAGTCATCGCGATATTTAGTACGGCGGTATATCAAACTAAGATATGCATTCCCACGGGGGACCGTGGGAACGAGGCCAAAGGTATCCATTCCCTGTTTCGACTATTTGGAAAGCGATGAAATCGCTTCGATTCTTCTTTTCTCCAACTCATCCCGAATCGCTTTGCCCTGAAAACCATCGGCAATAATATCTTTCACTTCAACGCTGAGTGCTGCTTTGTAAGCAGCTTCAAATATCGTTTTTTGCGGGTAGGGGTTATCTTCACAACCCAATCTCCCTGCATGGTCTGCCTGACAACAGAGTAAAACCTCTTTTAAACGCTCTGGCTTACGCCATACATCGATGGTATTTAGAATCTTAAGTTTGGTACTGGCTTTCAATTCTGCTGCTTTATGGATGTTTGAGTGCTGCTCGCAAACAAGCAGTGCCAGATCTTTGAACTCATTAGGCACGCGTACTCGTTCGCATAGTTTTTTAATGATTTTGACACCTGTATGGCAGTGCATCTTATGACTTGGCCACTCTGATTGAGGAGTCACGCCTTTGCCAAGATCATGCATTTGCGCGGCAAATCGAACGGGTAGTGACGAAGAAAGCTTTGCTGACTGCTTAGCGACCATCAGTGTATGAATTCCGGTGTCAATTTCTGGATGCCACTTTTCCGGTTGAGGAACACCAAACAGACGATCGAGTTCAGGGAGTACCACCTTCAACGCGCCACAATCTCTCAGTACAGACAGAAATACTTCAGGATTCTTAGTCGAAAGGGACTTATGCCACTCCTGCCATACACGCTCTGCGGTTAAATGCTCCAGCTCACCACTATTCGTGATTTGAGCCATCAGAGTCATGGTTTCTTTTGCAATTGTAAAGCCAAGGTGAGAAAGTTTTGCTGCGAAGCGGGCTAAGCGTAGAACACGCAGCGGATCTTCAATAAAGGCATCGGATACATGGCGTAGAATGCGATCATTCAGATCACGCTGACCGCCATAGGGATCGATAAGTGAGCCATCTTTAGCTTGTGCCATCGCATTAATAGTAAGATCGCGTCTTAGCAGATCTTCTTCTAAAGTGACATCTGCAGCATAGTAACATTCGAAACCAGTGTAGCCTGCTGCTGATTTTCGCTCAGTACGAGCAAGTGCGTATTCTTGCTTGGTTTTAGGGTGTAAGAAGACAGGAAAGTCTTTACCAACGGCAGTAAAGCCTTGGCTTAGCATTTCTTCAGGGCTACTTCCGACCACAACCCAGTCCTTATCGTAAACGGGAATGTCGAGTAGCTTGTCGCGAACAGCGCCGCCAACCAGGTAAACTTGCACTAAACAGCCTCAAAAATCATCAATGTCATTGGATAATCATCAGCAGCAATGATACTTTGCGCTTAATCAGTTTGATAGAGGCAGGAGTATGTATCAACAATTTTTCGGTTTTGCTGAGTTACCTTTCTCAATTGTGCCGAATTCTCGTTATTTGTATCTTAGTCAACGCCACCAAGAAGCTATTTTCCATCTGCAGGATGGATTAGGCGACGGTGGTGGTTTTGCTATGCTCACAGGCGAGGTCGGTACAGGGAAAACAACGGTAGCAAAAGCTATTCTGGATAATTTACCTGCCAATACCCAAGCCGGGTTTATATTGAATCCTACTTTTTCTGAGCAAGAATTGCTCGAAGCTATTTGTGATGAGTTTGCCGTTAGTTACGGGAAAAAAGCGACGCTCAAAAAACTCAGTCAGGCTCTTAATCAATTTCTTTTGGATAGGCATGCTGCTGGTATTCAGATCCTGCTGATTATCGATGAAGCACAGCACCTTGCACCTGATGTTTTAGAACAACTAAGACTGCTGACCAATCTGGAAACAGACAGCCGAAAGTTGTTGAAGGTGTTACTCATCGGTCAGCCTGAACTGCAACAGAAACTTCAATTGCCTCAGCTTCGCCAGCTAGCACAGCGAATTACTGGTCGATATCATCTGCTGCCTCTCGATGACGTCGAAACGGCTCATTACATCCGTTTTCGTCTGCAACAAGCGGGTGGTGATGGGAATTTGTTCTCTAACAAATGCGCCAAGTGGATTGCTCGTGAAACCCACGGAATTCCGCGGCTGATTAATTTAGTCTGTGACAACAGCTTGAAAGGCGCATTTAAAGCTGGTGAAAAAGAACTCGGTTTAGAGCGAGTAAAATGGGCTTGCCAGCAAGTGATGAGCTTTCAATCAACGGTCTACCAGCGCTCGGATGCAAAACCTTCTTCTGCGCGTTTTCCTTTAGTTGCTGCGACGTGCAGTTTAATCGGCCTTTCTTTGGCTGCTGCAAGCGCATATTGGCTTCCACCTATCATCAATGAGCAAGTCGCTCATCATTGGCCTCTGCCAGAAGCAAAACCAGCGCTACAAGAAACGGTATTCCCAAAACAAGTAGAAGAGGTTCTCATTCAAGCTGAGGACCTAAGCAGTGCGCTGCGTGCTCTTTATGCGGTCTGGGGGTATCAGGCATCGGTAACAGATACCTTTTGTCAGTCCGATACTTCATCGCTTTTGCAATGCATGCCCAGTCAAGGTGACTGGCAGACTCTCTCCCAACTCAATATGCCGGTGGTACTAACGCTTGAGGTTGATAACAAACCGAGTTACGCAGTGTTGTATCGCTTAAATGGAGATGAGTTAGAACTGCTGGTGAATGGTGAACATATACGTATTGATAAGCCGTGGATATCGCCGCTGTGGAATGGCGAATTTCATCTAACTTGGCAAGCCAGTTTTAAGCAGACCTTGAAGAGCGGAATGAAAGGGCAGGAGATTGCTCTTCTTGATCGCAAGTTATCGCAAATTCTGGGCGAACCGCAGAGAGAAACACAAGTGTTTGATGAGGAAGTCAAGCGTAAGGTTTCCTTATTCCAACGCTGGCAGAATATGTATGTGGATGGCATCGCGGGGGAGCAAACTCTGCGTCGTCTGGAACTGCTTACTCAGCAAGATGCACCTAAGCTGGACGCTCCTAAACTCGGTGCGTCACACTTGGTAGGAGGTGCATAATGTCGCAAGTAATGAATGCGTTGAAATCGTCACACCAAGGTTACCAGTCTAATACTATGATCCATGGGTATCGCTCTGCGATTATCTCAGCCGAGAAGCCCCAGCTTTTCCGCTGGTATCACAGCTTATTGTTGATTGTACCGAGTGCGGTGACTGTCTCGCTGCTGAGCTATCAAAGTTATCAACTTCAGCAACAAAATATCACTCAAGTAATGAGTCAGCCTGCGCTAGTGGAACAAATTCCAGCGCCGGCTGAGTTTCTGCCTTACCCTGAGTTTACTGAGCTAAAAAGCACCTATCTCATTCCTGCTCAAACTGAACAGGTTTTAGCTGAAACGGAAGACGCCCCATCATTTGATATTAAGCAAACCAATGAAACGACAGTGACTAAAGCAACCGTGGCTAAAATAACAGAGCCCTCAATTTCCGAGCAGAACGAGGATGCGCCTTTAAATCTCGAGCAATTGGATCTGAGTGGTTTATCTCCTGCGCTTGCTATGAGAGTAGAGTCTGCGATGAAAAGCACAGCTAGTGCCTCTAAACGCAGTAATTCAAGCGCGATATCCTTGGTGCAGAATGCTGATAACTACTCAGGTCATCTACCCACAATGAATTTTCAGACCCACGTTTATGCCAGCTCTGAAAGTAAGCGCTGGATAAAAATGAATGGCGTGGAATATCACGAAGGGGATATGTTGGCAGACGGTGTGATGCTGATAGAAATTAATCCTCAAACAACCTTGGTGCAGTTCGAGCAGCAGTTGATCGAAATTCCTGCGCTCTACCACTGGCAAGGATAGGCTTTGTTGCTTTTCAAAAAGCACGGGTCAGCATAAACAAAAAAGGTCACTAGCGAGTGACCTTTTTCCATTTGATAACGTTTACGCCCAGCCGGCTGGATTACGTTTACGTCGTGGAATAATGTGTGGAAGAATTAGCCCCAGTAGTAAACCGATCCCTGCAACACCACCGCCATAAGTGAAGTATTTCAGTAGTAGATCTTCTTTTTGTGTATCTAGCTTAGCACGTAGCTCACGGATCTCCGTTTGAGACGTGGTTAGTTGTTTGCTGATGTCACCGTAGTTCTGTTCTAACTGTGCAATTTGCTGGTTACGCACATCCAGAGATTCAACTAAACCGGCTTTTTCAGAATCGGCACTTTGACGAGCATTAGCTAACTGAGATTTTACCTGTGCTAACTCTTTTTCAAGTTGTGGCAGACGTACTGCCATGCTGATATCGCGAGTGACAAAACGACTTTCAACCCAACCTTTACGACCGCGGGAATCAACTACTTCACTGTAGTCACTTTCCTTGTTGGTTGAAACTAGCTGTACTTTCTCACCTGCATCAATACTACCAATAATACGATATTGGTTGCTTGGACCAGAATGCATATAAGTAAATAGTTTATCGGCGATGTAGCGATCTTGTGCAAACGCCGGGCTTGCTAACATGGAAAATAACACCATGCAGATAAGTTTTTTCACGGTAAATCCCTTAGTAATAAATTGTAGCTTTACACTCATGTGGCAAATAGTAAAAAGTTTCTTATTCGCGTGCAACAAAGAAGGGAGGCAAAGCCTCCCTTTATGTGCGTTTGAGTCAATAATGACATCGCCTTAACAAAGCACTGACTTAATCAATTAAGAGAAAATGCCTTGAATAGCGTAGAAGAACACAACAGCTAATAGAGCACCTGCTGGAAGCGTTACAATCCAGGAAGCAACGATGTTACGCACCACGCCTAGGTTTAGCGCTGCGATACCACGCGCAAAACCAACACCTAAAACTGCACCAACCAATGTTTGCGTTGTTGAAATCGGCAGACCAGTACCAGACGCTAACACTACTGTAGACGCTGTTGCAAGCTGAGCTGCAAAACCACGGCTAGGCGTTAGTTCTGTAATACCTGTACCAACCGTTGCCATTACTTTGTGACCCATAGTGGCAAGACCAACAACGATACCGAAACCACCGAGAGGCAGAATCCACCAAGCAATTGCGCTTTTCGCTGTAATTTCACCCATGTGTTCAATAGTAGAAACAACCGCAGACAGCGGACCGATCGCGTTAGCCACATCGTTTGAACCGTGGGCAAATGCCATAGCACAAGCTGTGATAACCATCAGTACGCTGAAGATACTTTCTACGCCAGCAAAGCTGTGGTCATCTTCACGGTTTGCGAATCTATTCTGGATATATAGATAACCACCGACCATCACCAGTGCAGAGACACCGGCAGCCCAAATCCAAGCTTCGGTGTTTGAAAGGTGTAAGCCTACGTGCTTAAGACCCTTCTTGATCGTTACCAGTGCAATGACCATAGTGGTGATGAACATGTACACCGGAACAAAGCGCTTAGCGTTGAGCAGCGGCTTTTCTGTATCAAAAATTAAGCGTTGAGCACTAATGAAGATGAAGTAGGCAAAAATACCTGAAATCAGAGGAGTAACAATCCAGCTACCCACGATGCCTTTAACTGAACTCCAATCGACAGCTTCTGTACCGAAAGATACACAGGCGAAACCGATGATTGCACCGATGATTGAGTGAGTAGTGGAGACTGGCCAACCCATGTAGGAAGCAAGCAGTAACCAAGTACCGGCGGCTAAGAGTGCCGACATCATACCGTAAATAAGAATGTCTGGATGATTAGCAAACAGTGATGTATCAATCACGCCTTTGCGGATTGTGTCAGTAACTTCACCGCCAGCCAAATAGGCACCAGCAAACTCGAATACCATTGCGATAATAATCGCTTGTTTAACGGTTAGCGCTTTAGAACCAACTGATGTTCCCATTGCGTTTGCAACGTCGTTTGCACCAATCCCGATAGCCATTAAGAAACCAAAAATGGCAGCAACAATAATCAGGACAGTACCGTAGTTAGCAAGGATATCCATCTTTATACCTAGTTGTTTATAACAAGCGGAGCTATTTTTTGTGTTTTCAGCACACATTTAAACCGTTGGCGATAAATAATTAACGCTTATTACTGGTTTAATAAAAATAGCTCTTAGTTATTTGGTTAACTTCAAATTTATGAGCGAGAAAGCATCACTTCTAAACGAGCACCTACGCGCTGCGCCTGATCAGCGATACCGCCAACCCATTCAAAAATCTTGTATAAGAACATAACATCAATTGTATTTAGCGAAGATTCTAGGGTTCTTAGCTTTTGACGCAGACGTACTTGAATAGCATCCGTATCGTCTTCAATCTCATCCAATTGATTAATCATTTCAGCAACGAGTGTTACTTCACGGCCTTTGAAACCTGTTTCTAACAATTCGTCTAGCTCGCTAATAACTTTCTGGGCTTGATTCGCTGCGTCTAGGCATCGTTTTATGTAAATCAGAAAGTCAGCTTGAAGAGGCTCAGGGATGATAAGTTGACGACCAACAACACGACCTGAAATGTCTTTTGCTAGGTTGGCAAGTTTATCTTGCTGAGTGAGAAGTTCGAGCATGTCTGTACGGTCTACAGGCATAAACAAACCACGAGGAAGTTTAAGGCGAATTTCGCGCTTTAACACGTCCGCTTCTTTCTCAAGATGAGAAATTTGTGCACGGATCTCAGCTGCTTTTTCCCAGTCTCCAGTGGCACATACTTCAAAGAATGGCACTAGATGAGAACAGCATTCGTTCACACACACTACGTGTCGTTGCAAAGGCTTTATTGGGGACTTTGCAAATAACCCCATAATTGTATTTACTGGCATGGTCATTCAACCTAATAACTATAACCTTATAAGAACATACACCATGGTATGGCTAAATGTTGAGCGATGGCTATAAAGGCGCGCATGTTAACCCATTAACAGAGCCATGAAAACTGTTTTAGATCATCAAACGTTCTATATTTCACTCTTGCTCCGTTGCGTTTTAGGCAATATCCTTTCGATATCTGGACTGAAAGGGTTAACTATGGAAACCGAGATAGAACTGAAGTTTTTTGTGTCACCGGATTTTTCAGAGATTTTACGCCAAAAAATTTCTGATACAAAAGTACTTCAGCACAGTTGTCGAGAGTTAGGTAATACGTATTTTGATACTCCTGATAACTGGTTACGTCAACACGATATTGGGTTAAGAATCCGACGTTTCGATGATGTGTATGTTCAAACCGTCAAGACCGCAGGACGCGTCGTCGCTGGCTTACATCAGCGGCCAGAGTTCAATGCTGAACACCAAAGCAACGAACCTGAACTAACCCTCCACCCTGCTGATATTTGGCCTCAAGGTAAAGAGGTTGACGTTCTGCAATCTGAGCTCAGTGCTCTTTTTTCTACTAATTTTACTCGTGAACAGTGGCTTATTGGTATGCCTGACGGCAGTCAGGTCGAAGTTGCATTTGACCAGGGTTTGGTGGTCGCTGGTGAAAAAGAGTACCCCATCTGCGAAGTAGAATTAGAACTTAAATCGGGTCAAACCGATGCCTTGTTCACTCTCGCTCGACAGTTCTGTGATAACGGCGGTATGCGTTTAGGTAACTTGAGTAAAGCAGCAAGAGGCTATCGGTTAGCGGCTGATTATTCAGGCGATGAAGTCAAACCACTGAGCTTGGTCAATACCAGTCATCAAGACAGTGTTGAGTATTGTCTGATTAATTCGCTTGAACATGCTCTGTCTCATTGGCATTACCATGAACAAATTTATACTGAGCGCGATTCAATTCCTGCATTGCATGAAATTAGCAATAGCATTCGTTTAATTCGACAAATTTTGAGCATTTATGGTGGAGTCGTGCCTCGCCGAGCCAGTGCGATTTTGCGCCAAGAGCTCAAGTGGCTTGAAGAAGAGCTAAGTTGGTTGAAACGTTATGATTATCTTGACGATCTATTGGAAGATAAAGGCTACACGTTACGCAAGTTGGATGCGCGTAAGTTCTTAATCGCTGAGCTAAAAGAGCAACAAGATCGTTTGCCTCAACGGGAAGAAAACTTGCGTTTGCTTAATTCTGCTCGTTATACCGGATTATTACTGGATTTGAGTCGTTGGATTCTAACGCGTGGATGGCAACCGTTTCTTGATGAGAAAGCGCGTGACAAAATGGCGACCAACATTCTTCGTTTCTCAGCAAAACAACTTGATAGAACATGGGCTGAACTGATGGAGTCATTTCCACCAGAGCATCATTTATCGAGTCAAGAGTACATTGATCAGCAGTATCGGTTAATGCGAAATCTCTATACTGGAATCAGTCTGGCGAGTTTGTACGATGTTGAAGAGCGTAACTCTTTCCGTATGCCTTGGGCAGATTTGCTGCACGGCATAGATGACTTATTAACCTTGAGAACGCTTGAACCGTTTGTTGATAAGTTACAAGGGGAAGAAAAAGATCAGTTGCAACGCTGGCTGATCCGCCAAGAAAATTCGATTTTGCATGCGATGGAGCAGACTCGAATTATTGGTGTTGAAATTCATCCTTATTGGCGAGACTAATTGGCATACTGAATCAGGGATATACTCTTCCTACTTGAAGCTGCAGCGGTGTTGTCTGCGTTCGTTCACCCCAATTACATAGTTTATCTATGCTCATGGGGATTCACTCACTGGCCGCCTACCTACAACTTCAAGTCGTTTGAGTATACCTATCTGCATCCCTTTTTTATTTCTGCTCAGTCGGTTTATTGTACTGAGGATCATCCAGTTTGTTTTCCAGGTTATCAACACGCTGCAATATCTTATTTTGTTGATTGACTATCTGCTGCAGAAGCGCTTGCTCTCTTTGTGCATTGAGAAGTTGCTTTTTGTCAGGCGAAGTGAGTAACGAGGTGATCAGACCGGAAATCATACCGAAAATACCCACGCCACACAGGATCATTACCGTAGCGATAACTCTTCCCGCGGTAGTCACCGGAAAATGATCGCCATAGCCCACGGTTGAAATGGTTACCAGAGCCCACCACAGCGCATCGCCTCCTGATTGGATATTGGCATGCGGATCTTTTGCTTCTACAAACAACATAAAGCTCGAACCTAACGTCATCATCAACACCAGTAGCAGCAAAATCGATGCGATGGTGGTTTCTCTGCGATTGGCCAGCAACTGTTTCATAATAGCTCTTCCTGAGCGAATCACTAAAATTAGACGTAGAATTTGAAAGATCCGTGCATAACGTAATGGCTCGATCATCGGAATACTGGCGATAAAATCGATCCAGTGCCTTTGCATAAAATTGCGCCGATCTGAGGCTCGGATCAAATCTACGCAAAGTTGTAGGATAAAAATACTACAAATTAGCAAGTCTAAGCCGATAAGTAAGTGGTGCATTTCTGGTGTTATGGGCAGAAATAGTAACGCTGAGATCACAAATAGAGCTAAGAAAGACAAAATGAGTGACAACAATCCCATAGGTTTCGTTTCATCTTTGATACTATCGTTTTTCATACGAGGCTCGAAATAATTCAAAGTGCGTAAAGATTTGCTCACTGTTTTAGTGATAAATAGGTAGTTTTTCAATATATAAACATTGTGGAGGCATGACAATGACAACAATGGCATTTAAGCCCTGGGAACGAGTAATAACCAATGTACGACTTGTTCCTAAGATGGTAATGCTGATGGTGTTCAGTACCTTACTGATCATCAGCAAACAGCTTTGGGATGCTAACACCTTTTATAACTCTCTTCTTGCAGCGACCCAAAATGCAGAAGTCGCACAACGTCATTATGACGATTACATAGTGCAGGTTATCTGGCAAACGGGTCTGTTGATCCTTGTCTTTGTTGTCTTGCTGCTTTTCGCAGCACGAGTCATGTTACGTCAAACACAATATTTGAGTGAGTCTATCAAACAGATGGCTCTTCGTGATTTGTCTTTTGTTATCAATATGGATTGTAAAGATGAGTACGGTGACGTGGCTCGTGAGCTGGAAAAAACGCGACTTCAACTGAAAGCATTGATTGTTGCTCAAATTGAAGCGTCCCAAGAGCTCACAGAGATGACGGAAATCATGACACTCAGTATGTCTGAAACCAAGGAATCGGCTCAAGAAGAATTCAATGAAATTGATCAGCTAGCCACAGCGATGAGTGAAATGTCATCGACGGTGCAAACTGTTGCCGGTCACGCTCAAAGTGCCTCTTCATTGACAGAAAATGCATCTGAACAAGCTCAGACAGGGCAACGCTTTGTCAAAAGTACCGTCGGAAAAATGAGTGAGCTAGCGAAAGATATCTCCAAATCGGCTCAGGCGGTAAATCAGGTTGAGGAACGTGTTGAGTCAATCAGTAGTGTCGTCGGCACGATTCAAAGCATTTCAGAGCAGACTAACCTGCTGGCTTTGAACGCCGCGATTGAAGCGGCTCGCGCAGGTGAAGCTGGTCGTGGATTCGCCGTGGTGGCTGATGAAGTGCGTAATTTGGCACAACGTACTCAAACAGCAACCGTCGAAATTCAAGAGATGATTTCACAGTTGCAAAGTAGTGCAAACTCAGCCGTAGATCTGATGGAAAAGAGTGTCATAGAAGTCGCTGAAGGCGTTGAACTAGTGACCAATGCAGGAACCGAGCTCGATGGTATCGTTGCACAGGTTCAGCAAATTAATGATATGAACTTCCAGATCGCTACCGCTGCGGGTCAGCAAAGCAGTGTGGCTGAAGAGATGAACCAAAATTTAACCAATGTCAGAGAGTTGGTTGAGGCATCGGTTACCGTGGTGGCAGAACTGCTGGAAACATCAGAAATAATGCAAGCGAATGCCCAAGAATTAGACAGCAAAATCACCGAATTTAAAGTTTAGTTATTTAGTAAACCCTCGCCCGATCGGGCGTTGAGTCGTCACCAATGTGATTAAGTCATGCACAAGCGCCCACAATTCAATGGTGGGCGTTTTTTATTACACTGAATTTGATATAACCTTCAATCAGTTTGGGTATAGTTAGCTGACCTTTTTCAGGTTCTCCGTATCAACAAGGAAAAATCATGCCATTGCCATCTCGTCTTGAAGATTATGCAAGCCAACAATTCAGCCACTTGTTGGAAAAACAGCCATCAATTGCTCAATGGCAAAGTGAGCAACAAACTCAGCTTAAAACCGTTATCGGCTTAAGTCAGTTTGTCTTAGAAACCTTGCTGCGCGATGAAACTCTATGCAGCACGCTACCCGAAATGCTTAGTGATAGGTCTCGCTCTGAATTTTACCGTGAACGTCTTTTCGAGCTGCTTAGTGCTTGCGGCGATGAAGCCAGTGGATTACGTATTCTGCGTCAGTTCCGCAATCGGGAAATGGCGTATATCGCATGGCGTGATTTTCTCAATACTTGGTCACTCGATGAAAGTCTGGAACATTTATCTCAACTGGCGGAAGCACTCATCTTTGAAACCTATCAATGGCAATATCAAGCTTGCTGTCAAGAGTGGGGAACTCCTTGCAATGCCCAGGGTGAAGCTCAGCCTATGCTGATTATGGGGATGGGTAAGCTCGGCGGTGGTGAACTGAATTTTTCTTCTGATATTGATCTGATTTTTACCTATCCGGAAAACGGCGAGACACAGGGACATCGCCGCAGTATTTCCAATGCCCAGTTTTTTACTCGTCTGGGTCAGCGCATCATTAAGATGCTCGATCAGCAAACTTTTGATGGCTTCTGCTATCGTGTCGATATGCGGTTACGTCCTTTTGGCGACAGCGGTCCACTAGTCATGAGTTACGCCGCTCTTGAAGATTATTATCAGGAGCAGGGAAGAGACTGGGAACGTTATGCTATGGTTAAAGCCCGAGTCATGGGACGAGAGATGTACTCGCAGTACCAAGAACTGCGTCAGATGTTGCGGCCATTTGTGTTTCGCCGTTATATCGATTTCAGTGCCATTCAGTCATTGCGTCGCATGAAGTCGATGATCAGCAGTGAGGTCCGTCGTCGCGGGCTCAGTAACAATATCAAATTAGGCGCTGGTGGCATTCGAGAAATTGAGTTCATTGCCCAAGTCTTCCAGTTGATTCGCGGTGGTCGCGAACCAAGTTTACGTCATCGTGGATTACTCGAAACGCTGCAAGCTATTGATGAACTACAACTGTTGGAGAAAAGGGAAGTGGCGCAGCTAAGGGAGGCGTATTACTTCCTGCGTCGCCTTGAAAATCTGCTTCAAGCCATAGCCGACAAGCAGACTCAAACGCTGCCTGAAAAAAGCGATGATCAATTGAGACTCGCGTTTGCTATGGGCTTTGCGTCTTGGCAACAGCTCGATGAGCAAGTGAAACAGCAGATGGCGAATGTGCATGCAGTTTTTGCGGCTCTGATTGGTGAAGAGGATGAGCAAGACGAAACGATGCTTGCTGCGTATTTCCACGAATTGTGGGATATGAGCCACAATCGCGAGATGATTGAAAGCATTGTTGAAAATGAGCTTGCGATGCAAGATGCACCGGAAATCGTCGATACGATTATTGGTTTTAAGAATGATCTGGCAAAACGTACTATTGGTCCTCGTGGGAGGGAAGTGCTCAACCGCTTGATGCCAAAAGTGTATCAGACCATCTTTGCTCATTCCGATGCCAAATTTGGCTTATCGAGAGTGCTCTCTTTACTGCACAGCATTGCAACTCGGACAACCTATCTGGAATTGCTTGATGAACACCCAGCAGCGTTAGTGCAACTGGTGCGTCTGTGTACGGCAAGTTCGATGATTTCCGAGCAACTGGCTCGTTACCCGATCCTTCTTGATGAGTTGATTGACCCTCAACATCTCTATAATCCGATTGCTTTGGAGAGTTATAAAACCGAGCTGAGAGATTTCCTCGCCCGCATTCCTGAAGACGATATGGAACAGCAGATGGAGGCGCTGCGCCAGTTTAAGCAAATTTGTATTTTGAAAATTGCTGCCGCTGATATCGCTGACGTTCTGCCTGTGATGAAAGTGAGTGATCACTTAACTTATCTTGCCGAAGCAATTGTCGAGGCTGTGGTTAACCAAGCTTGGTTGCAGGTCACTGCAAAATATGGTCAACCGACACACTTAAAAGATCGCGAAGGAAAAGGTTTTGCCGTGATTGGTTATGGCAAAGTGGGTGGCTGGGAGCTTGGCTATAACTCTGATCTCGATATTGTTTTTATGCATGACTGTCCCGTTAGTGCCTACACTGATGGGGTTAAAGAGATCGATGGACGTCAGTTTTATCTTCGTTTGGCACAACGCATCGTTCACATATTCTCAGTGAGAACAGCTTCTGGAATACTGTACGAAGTCGATACCCGCTTGCGACCATCAGGTGCTTCCGGGCTTTTGGTGAGTCCAACAGAAGCGTTTGAAGAGTACCAGCGTCAAAATGCATGGACGTGGGAACATCAGGCATTAGTGAGAGTACGTATGATCTATGGCGATGCGCCTTTGCAACAAGCTTTTGCCAACATTCGTCATGATATTTTGGCTCTGCCCCGCGAAGAAACAAAACTCAAGCAAGAAGTGGTGGATATGCGGATAAAAATGCGCGATCACCTTGGCGGTAAAAAGCCCGGTCGTTTTATGATCAAACAAGATGAAGGCGGTATTACCGACATCGAATTTTTGGCTCAGTACTTGGTGTTACGCTTTAGTCATGAGTATCCTAAGTTAACCCGATGGTCTGACAATGTGCGTATTTTTGAATCTTTGTTAATTCAGGGCGTTGTTGAAGAACAACAAGCAATGGCGTTAACGCATGCTTATACCGCGATGCGTGACCAAATTCATCATCGTAATTTAGTCAATCAAGATGCTGATGTCGACGAAAGTAAATTCGTGCATGAGCGTGAAGTCGTAAAACATGTTTGGAATCAGTGGCTAGGTTAATCATCGATGTGATAAACTCCGCCCAGAAACAGTTATTGGAGAGCCATAATGAAACCCATTCTACCTGACTACAGTGATGCAGGGGTGTTAATCGTTGGTGATGTCATGCTAGATAGATACTGGTATGGTCCAACGGGTCGCATTTCACCTGAAGCCCCGGTTCCCGTAGTAAAAGTAGAGAAAAACGAGGAACGTCCCGGTGGTGCTGCTAACGTGGCGATGAACATTGCTTCACTCGGTGGTCATGCCTATCTCGTTGGTTTAACAGGGATTGATGAACCTGCACAGGTATTGAGTGAGACGTTAACATCACTCAATGTGACTTGTGATTTCGTTGCCTTGCCAAATTACCCAACCATCACCAAACTTCGAGTTTTAAGTCGTGGTCAGCAACTTATCCGCTTGGATTTTGAAGATAAGTTTGAGAATACCGATCCAGAGCTGATCCTATCGCGTATGGAATCTGCCCTACCAAACGTAAAAGCGGTGATTCTATCGGATTACGCCAAAGGCGCACTTGAACACGTTCAGCAATTCATTCAAAAAGCGCGTGCCGCTAATGTTCCTGTGTTTATCGATCCTAAAGGCGCTGATTTCGAGCGCTACCGTGGTGCCACGTTACTCACTCCGAATCTTTCTGAGTTTGAATGTGTCGTCGGTAAAGTTAAATCGGATCAAGATTTAGTCGAGAAAGGCTTAGGCTTGATTGATCAGTTTGATCTCGATGCACTGCTCGTTACTCGTAGTGAACATGGTATGACACTGTTACGTCGTGGTATGGAACCTTTCCATCTACCGACTCAAGCAAAAGAAGTGTATGACGTAACCGGTGCTGGCGATACGGTCATTTCCGTACTGGCCTCTTCAGTTGCCGCAGGCAAGCCTTTAGATGAAGCTTGTGCATTAGCTAATGCAGCAGCAGGTGTGGTCGTCGGTAAACTCGGAACTTCGACGGTATCGACGATTGAACTGGCTGAAGCCGTTCATGGCAGTAAAGATACTGACTACGGTGTTATTGGTGAACAAGCTCTAATTGAAGCGGTACGCAAAGCGCAAGCTCGTGGCGAAAAAGTGGTGATGACCAATGGCTGCTTCGACATTCTACACGCTGGCCATGTTTCTTATTTGAATCATGCGGGTGAGTTAGGCGATCGTCTGATCGTTGCGGTGAACAGTGATGAATCGGTTAAACGTTTGAAAGGTCCTGGTCGCCCGGTCAACCCAACCGACCGTCGTATGGCGGTACTCGCAGGTTTAGGCGCCGTGGATTGGGTTGTGCCATTTAGCGAAGACACACCACAACGTCTGATTTCTGAAGTATTACCAGATTTACTCGTAAAAGGCGGCGATTACAAAGCAGAAGATATTGCCGGCGGTAAAGAGGTGATTGCAGCCGGTGGCGAAGTAAAAGTTCTGAACTTTGAAGATGGTTGCTCAACTACAGAAATCATCGAAGCCATTAAAGGTGGCAGAGGTTAATTAGCCTTTGTTGCATTTTTAGATATGCCGAGAAAGAAAAAACGCCAGCATGCTGGCGTTTTTTTTCAAAATATCGAATAGCGATAAAAACCGATCTTAAGATTTAGTTTTTGCTGATTTCGCTGCTTTTAGACCGCCGTTGATATCAAGAATATCTTGTTCAGACAGAGAGCCCACCGCTTGGCGTAGTTGCAATACACTTAAAATGTATTCATAACGAGCCGTTGATAGGTTTTTGTTCGCGTCGTACAAGCTACGAGTCGAATCAAGTACGTCGACAATGGTACGAGTACCCACATCAAAACCGGCTTCAGTGGCTTCTAACGCGGATTTAGCTGAAATTACAGATTGTTCGTAAGCACGCAATGCACCAATGGAGGCATTGATGTTGTTGTTGTTAGCGCGAACGTCTTTGATCACACTGCGGTAAGAGGCTTCTAAATCTTGGCTGGCAGCAACATAGGCAAACTCAGCTTGTTTGGTTTTCGAACTTACATTACCACCAGTATAAAGAGGAACCGTAAGATTTAGACCAATGCTGAGGTCGTTGTAAGATTCACCAATGTAAGAGCTTGAATCTTCGTTGTTCTCTTTGCCGTATGCGTAACCGCCATCTAAAGTGAGCGATGGTAGGTGGCCTGAACTCGCTAGAGAGATATTATCTTTCGCTACATCTTGCGCAATACGAGAAGAGAGCAAAGATAAGTTCTTTTGTTGCGCTTCTTCAACTAATGCATCCATAGAAGCTGCTGACGGGCTAGCCGAAAAACGATTGGTATCCAGGATACTTAAATCTTTATGATCCTGACCGGTGATTTCACGCAATGATTCGTAGCTATTGATCAATGTGTTTTCAGCCAATACTTCATCAGCCAAAACGCTGTCGTATTGTGCTTGGGCATCATGGACGTCGGTAATTGCAGATAGACCCACTTCAAAGCGTTGTTTCGTCTGTTCTAATTGACGACCAACCGCTGCTTTTTCAGCGCGAACAAACTCTAGGTTGTCTTGCGCACTTAGAACTGAGAAGTAGGCTTGAGCGGTACGCAGAATAAGCGATTGTTGAACTACCGCATACTGTGCATCGGCTTGACGAGCTTGTTTCTCAGCCGTATCCAGTGATACCCAGCTTGAACGATTGTACAATTCTTGTGAAAAACTAATGCCAGCAGATAGTTTTTCACTATCACGTTTATCGTAATCGCTACTGTTAATATCGTAACCTGCGGTTAAGTTAATTTGTGGTAACAAACTACTACGACTTGAAGTGACTGCTTCAAATGCCGCGTCACGTTGTGCCGCTGCGCTCAGTAATTGAGGGTCATTTTGTTTCGCTTGATCGTAAATCTGAGCAAGATCGTCAGCCGATACTGCAGCACTCATACTGCCAAGAGCTACGCTAATTAATACTGGAAGCAGTTTTTTCATTGGTCCTATTCCTGCCTATTATGAAGTGAAGGGTGGGCGTTGCGAGAGTTTACCCAATTTGATTGTAATTTACTCGAAACTTTGTACTTTTTTACACTTAACTATCCGTTTGTGCAATATAAAGCGGTTCTATTTAAAAATACATATAATTTTTATACAAAAAGTTGAGCAATATCCTTGGATGTTAACGGTTAGCACGAGTAAACTAGCACATTTAGCTACTCTTTATTTATATAGGGAGATCTCGAATGTCACAAACTGATAA
The DNA here is from genome assembly GCF_047973365.1 of Vibrio sp. GTDB lineage: Bacteria > Pseudomonadota > Gammaproteobacteria > Enterobacterales > Vibrionaceae > Vibrio. The sequence continues at coordinate 17,243 of NZ_JBKEBW010000153.1, forward strand.
ACCATTGAGTGAGTTTACGCGACAAGATCTTGAAATCGTCTCAAAAGAGACCTTGTTTCAAGGCTTTTTCCGTATGGTGAAATATCGATTCAAACATAAGTTATTTAATGGTGGATGGAGTGAGCCGATTGAGCGTGAGCTTTTTGAGCGTGGACATGCCGCTGCGCTGTTACCTTACGATGTGGCACGAGATCAAGTGGTTATTATTGAACAAATCCGTGTCGGAGCGCTTGAAGATAAGCGACCTTGGCAACTGGAAATCGTGGCGGGCATTATTGATCGTGATGAAAGCGCCATAGAGGTTGTACGCCGAGAAGCGATTGAAGAGGCGGGCGTCGAGATCGGTAGAATTAAAACCGTTACCTCTTATTATCCTTCTGCTGGTGGATGTTCTGAAAAATTAGATGTTTATGTCGGTGAAGTGGATTCATCACAAGCAAGTGGTATTCATGGTTTAGACTATGAAGGTGAGGATATTAAAGTTCATGTGATGAGCCGTGAACAAGCTTACAAGTTGGTTAGCGACGGCGTCATTGAAAACGGGGCTTCTATTATTGCATTGCAGTGGTTAGAGCTGAATTACCAAAGTTTGCGGACTGAATGGTTGAAGTAATGGTTGAGGACTGAATGGTTGAAGTAATGGTAAGAAAACCGTATCACGTAGATCTTAAAGAGTTGATGCGAGTTTATGAGACAAACTACGCTAAGTTGAATGCTTTGCTGCCAACGCAGCCAAGTGTTGATGATTTACGTTGTTACCAAGCAGCTCAAATGACCTACCAACTTCAAGTGCTAGAAGTCACAAAGTACACAACTTTGGTGGAGATTTGTCAAAGTGATGATATTTCAGTGTTTCCATTGCCTACCATGTCTGTCAGGCTGTACCACGATGCTCGTGTCGCAGAAGTACACACTAGCGATCATCTCAGCAGGATCAAAGCTCGTCATGACTATCCCAATGAGAAAATGGTACAAAAAGATGAAAAGGCGCAAATTAATCGCTTTTTAGGTGATTGGCTCACCTTCTGTTTGAAACATGGTATTAGCCGTCAGCCGATTAATTTTAGTCATCCATAATAGTTAGGTTTATCGAATTTGAACGTGTCGCCCAGTATAGAGAATCCAGATAGCATAAAGCTGGTACAAATAACGGATACGCATTTGTTTGCTCCAGATGATGGCTGCTTGCTTAGTGTTAATACCGCAGACAGTTTTCGTGCAGTGGTTAAACAGATTTGTGCTCAGCAAGTACCGTATGATGCCATTCTCGCAACGGGCGATATTTCGCAAGATCACAGTGCTCAGTCTTATCAACGTTTTTCAGATGGTATTCAATTACTGAACAAAGACTGTTTTTGGTTGCCTGGTAATCATGACTATAAACCGAATATGGGCTCTGTTCTGCCATCTGCTCAGATTCGTGCCGAAGAGCATGTACTGCTTGGCGAACATTGGCAAATGGTTCTGCTCGATTCTCAAGTGGTTGGTTTGCCGCATGGGCGTTTGAGTGATCACCAATTGGCGTTGCTTGAGGAAAAACTCACTCAGTATCCTGACAGATATACGTTAGTCCTTTTGCATCATCATCCATTATTAGTCTGGAGCGCATGGCTAGATCAGCATACATTGAAAGACAGTGAATCATTTTGGGATGTAGTAAAACGTCACACTAATGTAAAAGCGGTTTTATGTGGTCATGTGCATCAAAACATGGATAGAGAACATCTTGGTGTGAGAGTGATGGCAACACCATCGACTTGCGTACAGTTTAAGCCTAATTCGAATGAGTTTGCGCTAGATAAAACATCACCGGGCTGGCGTGAGCTAGAGCTGTGCTCCGATGGACGAGTAATTAGTAGCGTACAACGCTTACCTAATGGTGTTTTTCAGCCAGATTTTGATGCAAGTGGATATTGATATGTCAAAGCGTCCCACATTACTGCTTTATATTCATGGTTTTAACAGCTCACCTTTGTCGCATAAAGCGCAAGTGATGAGTGAATTTTGCAAAAATTATCGTCCTGATATTAAAGTTGTTGTGCCAAAATTACCGAGTTTTCCCTCTCAGGCGGCACAGCATCTACTTGATGTGGTTAATCAATATAACAATGATTACCAAATTGGCTTGGTGGGAAGTTCGTTAGGCGGCTATTTATCGACTTGGTTAAATGCCCAGTTTGGTTTTCCCGCTGTGTTAGTGAATCCTGCGGTTAAACCTTACGAGCTTCTGGCTGGTTTTCTTGGTCAGCAAGAGAACCCTTATACCAAAGAACGTTACGTATTGGATGCATCTCATATCCAAGAGCTAAAAGAGTTAGACGTACCAGTATTAACCTCACCGCAAGATTTTTGGTTGTTACAACAAACCGAAGATGAAGTGCTGGATTATCGCCAGGCTGTGGAAAAATACGCTGACGCAAAACAAACGGTGGAAGAGGGCGGTAACCACAGTTTTATTGATTTTGAACGTTATCCGGCCCAAATCATCAAATTCTTAGACTTATAGCCTTTTCATTGGGGTTAGAGTCATAATTTTGTTTGCTACTGACTGATGTCACTTGACATCAGCCGTTCTCTTCCAGAGTATGTTCCTCTTAGACTTTTCTCGTTTAAGTGTTAAAAAACACGTTAATCTTTGGCTTATTTATAGAAAAATAAAGCCTTAATAAACGAGATGTAAAGTTACTAATTATTTATCGATAAAAGCATTACATATTATGACAGAACAATATAATGCTGGAGCCATTGAAGTCCTTAATGGCTTAGAACCAGTGCGTCGCAGGCCTGGGATGTACACGGATACAACGCGCCCAAACCACCTTGGACAAGAGGTGATCGATAACAGTGTCGATGAAGCGTTGGCCGGACATGCCACAAAGGTTCAGGTGATTCTCCATGCCGATCAGTCCCTAGAAGTGATTGATGATGGGCGGGGAATGCCTGTAGATATTCACCCAGAAGAAAAAATTTCTGGTGTAGAACTTATTTTTTGTAAGCTCCACGCTGGCGGTAAGTTCTCCAACAAAAACTACCAGTTTTCGGGTGGTCTACACGGTGTAGGTATCTCGGTCGTTAACGCACTTTCTAAGCGTGTTGAAGTGACCGTGCGTCGCGATGGTCAAATCTATGAAATTGCTTTCGAACACGGTAACAAAGTTTCTGATCTTACAGTGACAGGAACTTGCGGTCGCCGTAATCGTGGCACCAGCGTTCATTTCTGGCCTGATAGCTCTTATTTCGATTACGCTAACTTCTCCGTATCACGTTTAGTCAACAACTTGCGTGCCAAAGCCGTACTGTGTCCAGGGCTCGAAATCACGTTTAGCGACAAGGTGAACGATAAAGAGTACCGCTGGTTATACGAAGATGGCTTAAAAGACTATTTGATTGAAGGCGTTAAAGATTCGGTGGTATTACCGGAAGAGCCATTTACGGGTGCCTTTAACGCTGAAACGGAAGCTGTTACCTGGGCGGTGATTTGGCTGCCGGAAGGTGGTGAGTTAATTACCGAAAGCTATGCGAACTTAATCCCAACCGCTCAAGGCGGTACGCACGTCAATGGCCTACGTCAGGGGTTATTAGATGCTATGCGTGAGTTCTGCGAATTCCGCAACCTGCTGCCACGTGGTATGAAGCTCACTGGCGAAGATGTTTTTGACCGCTGTGCGTATGTTCTTTCGGTGAAAATGCAAGATCCGCAGTTTGCTAGCCAAACTAAAGAGCGTCTCTCTTCTCGTCAAACGGCTGCGTTTGTTTCTGGGGTGGTGAAAGATTCGTTCAGCTTATGGCTGAATGAAAAGCCACAACTGGCAGAGCAACTGGCTGAAGTCTGTATTGCCAATGCTCACAGCCGGATGCGTGCGAGCAAAAAAGTTGTACGTAAGAAAGTGGCTTCAGGTCCGGCACTGCCGGGTAAGCTGACCGATTGTTCCGTTCAAGATCTTAACCGCACGGAAATCTTCTTCGTCGAAGGGGATTCTGCGGGTGGTAGTGCCAAGCAAGCACGTGATCGCGAGTTCCAAGCGGTGATGCCCCTACGCGGTAAAATTCTTAATACTTGGGAAGTGTCTGCTGATCAGGTGTTAGCGTCTCAAGAAGTTCACGATATTTCTGTTGCTTTGGGGATTGACCCAGATAGCGATGATTTAAGCGGACTGCGTTATGGTAAAATCTGTATTCTTGCCGATGCGGACTCAGATGGTCTTCATATCGCAACCCTACTGTGTGCCCTGTTTACTAAGCACTTCCAAGCATTGACCAAAGCGGGGCATATTTATGTTGCTATGCCGCCACTCTATCGTATTGACTGTGGTAAGGAAGTTTTCTACGCGTTAGACGACGCAGAGAAAGACGGCATTTTGGAGCGTCTAAGCCAGAAAAGAGCCAAAGTTAACGTTCAGCGTTTTAAAGGTTTGGGTGAAATGAACCCACTCCAATTGCGTGAAACAACTATGGATCCCAACACTCGCCGTCTAGTTCAGCTCACTATCGATGACGAAACGGCAACTGACGAGATGATGGACATGCTATTAGGCAAGAAACGTGCAGATGATCGCCGTACTTGGCTACAAAGCAATGGCGATTTGGCTGAGGTGTAATCAATGACGACTGAAATTAATTTCGAAGGTGTTGATCAGCTTCCGCTGCGTAAGTTTACTGAAGATGCTTACCTCAACTACTCGATGTACGTAATCATGGACCGTGCCTTACCATACATTGGTGATGGTTTAAAACCGGTTCAACGACGCATTATTTATGCAATGTCGGAGCTGGGGCTCTCTGCTGCGGCAAAATACAAAAAATCGGCACGTACTGTTGGTGATGTATTAGGTAAATACCATCCGCACGGTGACTCTGCCTGTTATGAAGCGATGGTCTTAATGGCTCAGCCGTTCTCTTACCGTTATCCACTGGTTGACGGTCAAGGTAACTGGGGAGCGCCAGATGATCCGAAATCTTTTGCGGCGATGCGTTATACCGAAGCAAAACTGTCGAAGTTTGCTGAAGTATTGTTAGGCGAGCTAGGTCAAGGCAACGTTGATTGGCAACCAAACTTTGATGGCACGATGAAAGAGCCACAAATGTTACCCGCGCGTCTGCCACACATCCTGCTTAATGGTGTCACTGGTATCGCGGTTGGTATGGCGACCGATATTCCGCCACACAACGTGCGTGAAATTGCCGATGCAACGATCCATTTGATTGATAATCCAAATGCAGAACTGACAGAGGTCATGCAGTTCGTTAAAGGTCCGGATTATCCAACCGAAGCGGAAATTATCTCACCGAAAGAAGATCTTGAGAAAATTTATCGTACCGGACGTGGCAGTATCAAAGCGCGTGCAATTTGGCATAAAGAAGGTTCAGATGTGGTGATTACTGCACTGCCTCACCAAGTTTCTGGTGCAAAACTTCTCGAGCAAATTGCCAACCAGATGCGTGCCAAGAAGCTGCCGATGGTTGATGATCTGCGTGATGAATCTGACCACGAAAACCCAACTCGTATCGTTATCGTACCGCGCTCAAATCGTGTCGATTGTGACTTGCTGATGAGTCATCTGTTCGCATCTACCGATTTAGAGAAAAGCTTCCGTGTAAACCTGAATATGATTGGTTTAGACAACCGTCCGCAGGTGAAAGGCTTAGTTAATATTCTCAGTGAGTGGATCGAATTTCGTCGTAGCACGGTTCGTCGCCGTTTGCAGTTCCGTCTTGATAAAGTGATGGATCGCTTACACATTCTGGAAGGTTTGCTGGTTGCTTACCTAAACCTTGATGAAGTGATTGAGATCATTCGTACGGAAGATGATCCAAAAGCCGTGTTGATGGCGCGTTTCGGTATTACGGATATTCAAGCCGATGCGATCTTAGATACCAGACTTCGCAACTTAGCCAAGTTGGAAGAGATGAAGATCCGTGGTGAGCAAGATGAGCTAGAGAAAGAACGCAAGAAACTTGAAGAGTTACTCGGTTCTGAACGTCGTCTTAACACACTACTGAAGAAAGAGATCAAAGCGGATGCTGAGAAGTACGGTGATGATCGCCGCTCACCATTGGTTGAGCGTGAGGAAGCAAAAGCGCTGACTGAGCGTGATCTGATGCCAAGTGAATTGATCACTGTGGTGTTATCGGAAAAAGGTTGGATTCGTCATGCCAAAGGGCATGATGTTGATGGTGCTAGCCTAAGCTATAAAGCGGGTGATGCATACCTAGCTCAGGCAATTGGTAAGAGCAACCAACAGGCCGTTTTCTTTGGCAGCGATGGTCGTAGTTATTCGCTTGAGTCACACACGCTACCTTCAGCTCGTGGTCAGGGTGAGCCTTTGACCGGTCGATTGAACGTGGCAGAAGGTACGACTATTCGTCAGGTTATCATGGGCGAAGAAGAGCAATTGTGGCTAGTGGGATCCGACGCCGGTTACGGTTTCGTATGTAAAGGTAGCGACCTGCTCTCGAAAAACCGTAGTGGTAAAGCATTGGTGACTTTGCCTGAGAACTCTGAAATTATGACGCCACAAGCGATCAACGATCTTGATAGCGATGAGATCCTTACCATTACTAACTTGGGACGCATGTTGCTGTTCCCGATTAAAGATTTGCCACAACTAGGCAAGGGTAAAGGCAATAAGATCATCAATATTCCGGCGGCAAAATCGAAATCTCGTGAAGAAGTGGTCTCTCATCTGATTGCGTTACCAAGCGGTGCGTCTGTTACCTTGTATGCAGGTAAACGTAAGCTTGGTTTGAAAGCAAGTGATCTCGATAACTTCCGTGGTGAACGTGGTCGTCGTGGTGGCTTACTGCCTAGAGGCTTACAGCGCGTGACAGAGATAGAGATTGATACTTCAAATATAGAAGAGAGCTCAGAGTCCGAAGAGTAACGCTAACGTTGACGAGTATAAGTAAAATAGCCCCGAAGATTCGGGGCTATTTTGTTTGCCCAGCAAAGCTGGCAAACCCGTCCACTTGAAAGAAAGTGGAGTCACCCTGACTAAGGGGAAGACAATCCGAATGGCAAGGGCGTCACGGGCTAACGGTGGGGTCTGAAGGAAGCCATAGGAAGTTAGATGTACACAACTAACCGTAATCTGTTTCGGCGGTACTGGTGGGTAAGCGTCCAAAATAGCGCAAAGCCCAATACTTAGTCAGACCAATACTGTGATTGAGGGTG
>NZ_JBKEBW010000082.1:0-12404 GCF_047973365.1 Vibrio sp.
CCGCCAGTGTCTTCAATACAGTGACGAGCTATTTTCTTTAATATGCGATTCTCTTGGATACACTCTTTAGCTGAATGTTGATCGGTGACAGCATAACGCGCGCCCGAATGTAACAAGCCATGGTTACGCCCTGTTGTCCCAGAAGCCAAATCATCTCTTTCAAGTAATATGCAATTGATACCCCGAAGAGCACAATCACGCATAATCCCTGTACCAGTCGCACCGCCACCAATAATGACGACATCGGTTTCAAATCGAGTTATTGCTTTCATCACTATGCTACCTGCCGCTTATTTGATAATTAGTTTGGCAGCAAATAGGACAAATAGGCGAGATCTTGATCATAAATGCTCGTTCGAAAACATACGAACAAGCAAATAACCAATTAATTCCGATCTATATCACAATTTATCAGAAAGTTCTGTTCGTAATATCATTACATATACATACAAAAAATGTGGAAATTGTGACAAGTAAGTCAAATAACACACTAATTGTCTATTTTATTTATATATTTCAACTAAGGAGAACGAATGTCACAGAAAAAGAGAAATTGTCGAATGAAAATAAAAACGTTCCATTTGTAATGTTTTTACTATCGTTCGCACCCTACATATCAATACAATAAAAATGAGGTCAATTATGTTTGGTATTTTTAAGCCCCAAGCGCACATTGATCGGCTTCCTTCCGATCAAATAGATGGCACATATCGCCGACTACGCTGGCAGTTATTTATCAGTATCTTCTTTGGCTACGCTGGTTACTATCTCGTTCGAAAAAACTTTAGCCTTGCAATGCCATATTTAATTGAACAAGGATATAGCCGAGGTGATTTGGGAGTTGCCCTTTCAGCAGTGTCTATCGCCTATGGTATCTCTAAATTTATTATGGGTAATGTTTCCGACCGCTCTAATCCGCGTTATTTCCTAAGCGTTGGTCTGATACTGTCGGCGGCAACTATGTTCTGCTTTGGTTTTACCGACTGGGCATTAAGCAGCATCCCCATTATGTTTATCATCTTATTTATCAACGGTTGGACTCAAGGCATGGGTTGGCCTGCTTGTGGCCGAACTATGGTGCACTGGTGGTCACGTAAAGAACGGGGTGGTATCGTTTCGATCTGGAACTGTGCCCATAACGTAGGCGGCGGTATGATAGGTCCTTTGTTCTTACTCGGTTTATGGGCGTTTAATGATGACTGGCGTGCTGCTTTCTATGTTCCAGCTTTCTTTGCCGTATTAGTGGCCATTTTCATTTGGGCAACGCTACGCGACACACCTCAATCTTGCGGTCTGCCACCAATCGAAGAGTATAAAGACGACTATCCCGACGACTACAATACTGCTTCTGAAACAGAACTATCTGCAAAAGATATTTTCTTTAAATATGTCTTCTCTAATAAACTACTATGGTCTATCGCAATCGCAAATGCGTTCGTTTATCTGATCCGATATGGCGTATTGGATTGGGCTCCTGTGTACCTAAGAGAAGCAAAAGAGTTCACTGTTGATAAATCTTCATGGGCTTACTTCTTATATGAATGGGCGGGTATTCCTGGAACACTATTATGCGGTTGGATTTCTGACAAAGTATTTAAAGGTCGTCGTGCCCCTGCGGGTATCCTATTTATGGTACTAGTAACTCTTGCGGTATTAGTATACTGGTTTAACCCAGCGGGTAACCCTGCAATTGATATGGCAGCATTGGTTGCAATCGGATTCCTGATCTACGGACCTGTAATGCTAATTGGTCTATACGCTCTAGAACTAGCACCGAAAAAAGCTGCTGGTACTGCTGCAGGTTTAACGGGTCTATTTGGCTATCTAGGTGGTGCTGTAGCTGCAAACGCAATATTAGGTTACACAGTTGACCACTTCGGTTGGGATGGTGGTTTTATCGTCCTTACTGCATCTTGCATTCTTTCGATTACTTGCTTGCTATACGCTTACATGGGTGAAAAAGCTCACCACGAAGAAAAAGCAAGATTAGAAGCAGCTGAAGCTTGATTCCTTACTAACAAAAAAGCAGCCGTAACTTAAAGTGGCTGCTTTTTATCAATCTTTATATACCCAAGTAACCTCAAGATGCTTGAGTATAGTCACACAATAACAAGCTGAATATCATGTTCTTTGACTAAAGAACAGATGCTTTCAGGAGGAGTTTGGTCGGTAATAATAAGGTCGATCTCGTCAATACCGCCGAGCTTAACCATGGCGTTGCGACCAAATTTTGAATGGTCAACACCAAGATAAACACTACGGCTATTTTCAATGATCGCCTTTTTAACTCGAACCTCATGATAGTCAAAATCCAATAATGAGCCGTCGAAGTCGATTCCGCTGATACCGAGGATACCGAAATCCAGACGAAACTGAGAGATAAAGTCCATCGTTGCCTCACCAGTTACACCGCCGTCTCGGCTGCGAACTTCACCGCCAGCGAGGATCACTTTGAAATCTGGTTTGGTCATCAATAGCGAAGCAACATTAATGTTATTGGTCACGATTCTTAGGTTTTGATGATGGTTAAGTAAGGCTCGCGCCACCGCTTCAGGTGTGGTGCCAATATCAATAAATAATGTGGCTCCGTCAGGAATATGCTCAACGAGTTTTTGTGCAATACGTTGTTTTTCTTCCTGATTTGAGACTTTTCGCATTTGATAAGAGGAGTTTTCAGAGCTAGTGACTATGGTTGCGCCACCGTGGTTACGCTTGATTTTATCCAGTTCAGCAAGCTCGTTGAGATCTCGTCGGATCGTCTGCGGGCTGACATTAAATCGCTCAACCAGATCTTCTGTGCTGACATAACCTTGAGTCTTAACCAACTCAATAATTTCTTGATGACGTTTATTGGCTTTCAAAATATGTCCTGATATACCCACTCTTTGTCGGTCTAGTCTACTAAGTGATGCGTATTTATTGAATGACTGTTTGGGTAGAGTGCTGAATATATCACTTTTATTGGCGTTTTTTGGTCACTGCAAGCACTAAAAAGTCATCATACGATTGTTAAAAACTCTCAAATTGAGAAAAAACGTGCACAATTTAACATTTTTAATTGGAGATAGAATACTTTTTTGCTCGTTTGCTCATTTCGAGAGCGAAAACTATTTTCCTTCTTCCATCATCCTCTACCATTAATCCATGAAATGAATAAGGGTAATTGTGTTTGCAAAACGCCATCGCCGGATTTGTGACCAATGTGATGTCTTTGATAACACTTAAACCCATAGAATAAATCCAATATCCAAGTACTTGAGTGTATCGACTTCTTTCTTTTAGTTAGGGGGCAGGTAGGAGGATAGATAACGTGAATAGGACCGCTACTTATGAATAACAAATATGTCGTCGCTCTGGATCAGGGAACCACCAGCTCTCGCGCAGTGGTACTCGATCATGACGCAAACATCGTCAGTGTATCTCAACGTGAGTTTACCCAGATTTACCCGGAATCTGGCTGGGTAGAACATGACCCGCTTGAAATCTACGCGACTCAAAGTTCTGTACTGGTTGAAGCATTGGGCAAAAAAGCCATCCGCTCAGACCAAGTAGCCGCTATTGGTATAACTAACCAACGTGAAACCACCATTGTTTGGAACAAAGAGACTGGCGAGCCGGTCTACAATGCGATTGTCTGGCAATGTCGCCGGACAGCCGATATTTGTGCTCAGTTAAAAACGGTGGCAGGTTTTGAAGACTATGTACGTGAGAACACCGGGTTATTGCTAGACCCCTATTTTTCAGGCACCAAAGTCAAATGGATCCTCGATAATGTTGCAGGTGCACGCGAACTCGCTCAACAAGGCAAGCTTCTGTTTGGTACTGTCGATACCTGGTTAGTGTGGAAGATGACTCAAGGTCGTGTCCATGTCACTGACTATACCAACGCATCCCGTACCCTACTGTTTAATATCAATTCTCTTCAATGGGATGAAAAAATCCTTAAAGAACTGGATATTCCGCTATCAATGATGCCAGAGGTGAAAGCATCCTCTGAAGTCTATGGCGAAACCAACATTGGTGGTAAGGGCGGTACTCGTATTCCTATTTCCGGTATTGCAGGCGACCAACAAGCGGCACTCTTTGGTCAAATGTGTGTTCAACCGGGCCAGGCGAAAAACACCTACGGTACTGGCTGCTTCCTTCTCATGAACACTGGTAAAGAGAAAGTGACGTCGAAAAATGGCTTGGTGACAACGTTAGCTTGTGGTCCAAAAGGCGAAGTATCCTACGCATTGGAAGGTTCGGTCTTTATGGGGGGCGCAGCAATTCAGTGGCTTCGTGATGAAATGAAACTGATCACTGATGCCAAAGATTCTGAATACTTCGCTACTAAGATAGACTCTTGTAACGGTGTTTACGTCGTTCCAGCCTTCACAGGTTTAGGTGCGCCCTACTGGGATGCTTATGCACGAGGCACCATCGTTGGCATGAGCCGCGGCACCGGTATCAACCATATCATTCGCGCGACCTTGGAAAGCATTGCCTATCAAAGCCGTGACGTTATTGATGCTATGCAAGCCGATTCAGGTATCAAACTGGCGACACTGCGTGTTGATGGTGGCGCGGTAGCAAACAACTTCCTAATGCAGTTCCAATCAGACATTCTGAATACCGATGTTCAACGACCTAAGGTTACCGAAGTGACGGCATTAGGTGCGGCTTACTTAGCAGGTCTTGCGGTTGGCTATTGGAACTCTTTAGAAGAAGTCTCTGATAAAGCAGAAATTGATCGTGTATTTGTACCTGCTCAAGATGAAGAGAAACGAGCTCAACGTTATAACGGCTGGAAGCGAGCAGTACGAGGCGTGTTAGCCGTTTCTCACGTTGCGGACGAATAACAACTCTTACACCGTCTGGTTGGCACTCAATCAAAAGTAAAGGGACGCTTAGCGTCCCTTTTTGTTTATCCGGTTTTCTCTAAACACACTTCCAATAGTTTTTACCAATCAATTTAATAAGAACAAGCAATTTTTCTTAATCACCTCTTCATGTGAATATACATCTCGAAGGCAAGAGACAGAGATTGCCAAACCAAAAAACTCTTAGGAAGGTAAAAAACATGATTAACACTACTATCAAACCATTTAACGCAACGGCATTCAAAGACGGTAAATTCGTAGATATTTCTGAGAAAGACGTACTAGGCAAATGGGCTGTATTCTTCTTCTACCCAGCTGACTTCACATTCGTATGTCCAACTGAGCTAGGTGACCTAGCTGACCACTACGAAGAGCTTCAATCTCGTGGCGTAGAAGTGTTCTCAGTATCAACTGACACTCACTTCACTCACAAAGCATGGCACGATAGCTCAGACACAATCGGCAAAATCAACTACTACATGGTAGGCGACCAAACTGGCAACATCACTAACAACTTCGGTGTGATGCGTGAAGGCCAAGGTCTAGCAGACCGCGCTACTTTCGTTATCGACCCACAAGGTGTTATCCAGGCAGTTGAAATTACAGCTGAAGGCATCGGTCGTGACGCAGAAGACCTACTACGTAAGATCAAAGCTGCACAATACGTTGCTTCTCATCCAGGTGAAGTATGTCCAGCTAAATGGAAAGAAGGCGAAGAAACTCTAGCTCCTTCTCTAGACCTAGTAGGCAAAATCTAAGCATAAAGCTTAAAACCTAATCCATTTGAAGTCGTTCGGCGGCTTCATATTGGAAGGTAGCTGAATTAGAGAGCTGGTCAGGCAATGTACCTAACGACCTACGAGCTTGACTGGCTCTCCCCCTCAGCAAAATAAAAGAATTGAATTTATCCAGAGTGACCGCTCTCTTTAATAGAATGACGAATAGGTATAACAAAAATGTTAGATCAGGCGATTAAACAACAATTAAAACAATATCTTAGCAACCTTAAAGAAGAAGTTCAGTTAGTGGTCAGCCTAGATGAAAGCAAGGCATCTAATGATATCCAATCACTAGCCAACGAAATTGCAGAGCTAAGCAATTTAGTGACTGTGACTCGCGATGACGCAGCAAGCGCTCGCCGCCCAGTAATGACAGTGACAAACCCTAAGAAAGGCACTCAGCTACGTTTTGCTGGTCTTCCAATGGGACACGAGTTTACCTCTCTAGTATTGGCTCTACTTCACTCAGGTGGACACCCAATTAAGCTAGAAGCTGAAACGATTGAACAAATTGCTAAATTAAACAAAAAGCTCGATGTAGAAATCTTTATTTCTCTATCTTGCCAAAACTGTCCAGACGTTGTTCAAGCGTTCAATATGATGTCGGCGATTAACCCAGACATTCGTACAACCATGATTGACGGAGCACTGTTCCAAGATGAAGTGAAATCTCGCGACATCATGGCGGTTCCAAGCGTATTCGTAAATGGCGAACTATTCGGTCAAGGCCGTATGTCTCTAACTGAAATCCTGAACAAAATTGATGACGGCGCGGCAGACAAAGCAGCAGCAAGCCTAAACGGAAAAGATCCTTACGATGTTCTTGTTATCGGTGGTGGCCCTGGTGGTAGTGCGGCTGCGGTATACGCTGCTCGTAAAGGCATTCGCACTGGCGTTGTAGCTAAGCGCTTGGGTGGCCAAGTCATGGATACAATGGCAATCGAAAACTTTATTTCGGTTAAACATACTGAAGGTCCAAAACTGGCACACGATTTAGGTGAACACCTAAAAGAATACGGCGTAGACATCATCACTGAGCAACAAGCCGACAAACTAATGGGCGCTCAATACACTGAAGATGGTTACATCCACGTTAGCCTTGAAAGCGGTGCAACGCTGAAGAGTAAGAGTGTCATCTTAACTCCGGGCGCACGCTGGAGAGAAATGAACGTTCCTGGTGAACAAGAATACCGTAACAAAGGTGTTGCTTACTGCCCACACTGTGATGGTCCACTATTCAAAGGCAAGAAAACTGCGGTAATTGGTGGTGGTAACTCAGGCATCGAAGCGGCAATTGATTTAGCTGGTATCGTTGAACATGTGACGGTTCTTGAATTCGCTGACACGCTACGTGCTGACCAAGTGTTGATAAACAAGGCAAACTCTTTGCCAAACGTTGAAATCATCACCATGGCGCAAACAACTGAAGTAGTCGGTGACGGTAAACGCGTAACAAGTTTGAAATACAAAGATCGCAATACAGAAGAAATCAAAGAGATTGAACTGTCGGGTATCTTTGTCCAAATCGGCCTTGTTCCAAACACTGAATGGTTAAAGGATTCTGATGTCGAGTTGTCTGCTCGTGGTGAAATCGAAGTAGGCAGCCGCGGCGAAACTAGCATGGAAGGTGTCTTTGCTGCTGGTGACGCAACCACTGTACCTTACAAGCAAATCATTATTGCTATGGGCGAAGGTGCAAAAGCGAGTCTAGGTGCGTTTGATTACCTGATTCGCAAACAAGCTTAAATCATACATTTTATCTCCTATTAACGACAAAGGGCTCTACTTCGGTAGAGCCCTTTTTTTAGGTTTTAACAACAACACTAACGAGTGTTATCGCTGTATTTATTACTTCACAACTGCCGAAGGAAACGCATCGCTACCTAGCGTATATCCATTCACCGATTTGCCGTAAAACCCATCATGAGCATGGTACTTTTTACGGTTGTCTTCGAGACTGCCCTTGAATCTTGGGTCTTGTGGCCGCTCTTGGCTATTCACATAAGCGGATACATCCCAAGCTTCTTGTACAGCTAACTGAACGCTTTTACCCAATGGCATATTTTCATAAATGAAGTAAGCCGCAGTATTAATACGGTGCATGCCCGCGCCCCAGTTATACGCATTTTTGCCCCACAGAGGCGGAATATAAGAATGCCCCTCACTATCCGAGACGCCTTGTCCATCTTTCATATGGCAAGCGGCGCAATTGTCTGCATACACCTTCATTCCGCGCTCAAGTGAAGGTTCCAGTTCAGGATTTGCGATCTTTGGATAACCTCGCCCAGCTAAACTGCCGCGTTTATCAACCGGAAGAGCCTGAGCGATAACGTCTGGCATGGGAAACGACTCAGCCTTACCACCAATTTGTAACTGCTTATCGTCTAAAGTTGGCACTGGTTCATTTTCCAGACCATGTTGATCCATCAAACCGCCCATGGCCAACCAATAAGCATAAGCACTCAACGCAACCAGTTCCGGAGAATCATAGGCTGGCGGTTTACCGTTCATCGAATAAGTAAAACACCCTTGGATTCGATCTGCATAGCTGTTAACGCGATCATTCTTTTTACGGTATGCAGGATAAGCCATATACGCAGCCCATAAAGGCGCTGAGTTTGCCTTGCGACCCGCTTCCATATGACAGTTGACACAGTTCTGGTCATTGCCGACGTACTTGCCACGCATCTGCTGTGAATTAACGAACAGTGAGTAACCGAGTTTAACCTTCTCTCCAAATTCATCATTGGTGATAGTGGTTAAATCTCTTGGAACAAGATATTCGGCTTGACTGTTTTTCTTTGCCGCAGGTAATTCAGCCTGACGGTCAGGCAACTCAGTATTTGCTTTTGCCGATACAGAAAGCATGCTGAACGCCAACAATGAATAAATGACTTTCATAGCAAACTCCTAGTATCGAAATGACGCAAAGTAGAACGACAAATTTTCTATTTCATCGTCTGTTAGCTTTTGGGCAATGGTAGACATCATATTGAGTGGGTCGCCACTACGAACACCCTTCTTCCAATCATGAAGTTGCTTCTTCAGATAATAAGCATGCTGACTTGCTAAGCGAGGGAACTGCCCCACACCCATGCCACTGGCTGCATGACAAGTGGCGCACGCGGGTATATTTCTGTCCCAATCCCCTTGATAAACCAGTTTTCGATAAGGGTTGCTGATATCAGCTTGAGAACCGCGCTGTTCGAGATTGGTAAACTCATAACTAGGCAATGACGCATAGTACTCGGTCACTTCTTTGCGAACTTGAGGATCACTCAGCTCTTTTGCCATCGGGCTCATCAGGGGATCTTTACGTTCACCGGATAAGAACAGCTGAATTTGGCTATCCAGATATTCCGCACTTAACCCTGCTAGCATCGGAGCAATATTTGGCTGACCTTTCCCATCCTGCCCATGACAACTGGTACAGACGCCAGCTTTGGCGGGCATTTCCGCCGCCTGAATATTGGCTGAGGCAACCAGCACGGGCAAAGCGGCCCATAGTTGTAAATTTGACATGCTGACTCACTATTACTACTTCTATTATCACTCCTACTATTGTCAGTATTATTAGTAAGTCGACTATTGTGGATTTCCACATAACGACAGAAAACACCGCCTCTATCACTACGACTAAAGGCGGTGTTGCAAGTCACTAAGTGCTCTTTTTTATGCTTTATAAATCCGAGCTGGCAGTGATTGACGTGCAGCAGCACCCACCACCCAGTCGAGCAATACACCTTTGCCTTCTCGGGTTGGATCAATCATGCCAATGTCGTTGATGTTGACACCATCGCTGGTCTTTATTTTTACAGGCTGTTGTTTGTCGCCAATCCAGTGAGCGCGATCGCCCAATTCGGTATGACCAAAGCCGTGCTCGAAACCTAATGTTCCCGGTTGAATACCATCAAGCACCATAGCTATCGCCTTGATTTGAGCGCTCGGCGTTTCCACAACAAAAAGGTCTCCAGTTTCAATACCCGCATATTGTGCATCTATAGGATGGATATAGACCGGATTGGTTCCTTTTATCGAATGCAGGCGTGGCGACAAGTTCGAAACCGCGCTGTGAATGTTCGATTTAAAGTTGGTGAGTGACATTGGCCATTCGCTCTTAGGATATCTCTCCTCCATAGGCGTACCGTCACTGAATTTTTGCGGATGCCAGCTCGGGCAGTCAGTGTACAATTCGCCGGTCATAGTATTACGCGAAGTACCCACCTTTTCATTCCAAATTGCCACCGGACGATTCCACTTATACTTCATCTCTTCACCTTTATAGGCTTCCGTTGCGTTCTCAAATCTTCCTCCACGGGCAAAAATAAACGCAACTCTCTTCATCTCTTCAGGTGTTAACACTTTCTGCATCGCTGGCAGTAATCTTTCCAATCCAGACCAAGCAATGTCTTCCGCAGACACCTCAGGCACGCCACCTTTGACATAAGCTAAGTTTGCCGCAGAACGTAAGTAAAAATCTTCGGCGCTATGAATGGCATGCCACTGCCCTTGTGCATCTTTAACGGCGTTTTCACCAAAGCCGCCCAGTTGCATTTTCTTCGCTAAATCGATCAAGAAATTTTCCAGACAAATTGGACGACCATCCGCTGTTTTCTCGGTGCGAGGCTCAACAATTGGCCAACGTGCAGTGACTGCTTTTACCGGCACACCATGCCACGGACCTGCCATCCCCCAGCTTTCATACGTCACGGTATCTGGAACCAGATAGTCAGACAGCGATGTGGTTTCGTTAATAAAGGCATCCACAGAGACTATCAAACCCAATTGTTTCGGATCTTTTAGCTTATCTTCCAATAAGGTTTTTAGCCCCGGAACACCATAGAGTGGGTTCGCTATATGGTTTATCCACGCTTTTATGCGATAAGGGTAACCATCCACAGCGGCGGATAAATGTTCTGTCAAAAGCGGAGCGGATATTGGATACCAAGGAGCTCTTGTTGGGTATGGCGATTGCCCTGCGGCCACTCTTCGCTTGTATTCGCTGGTTTTCTGATAAGGGAACTTGCTACGCGATAGGAAAATACCTTTCGGGCCAACTTTGCCTTCAAACTTTGTGAAATCGTAGCGAGGTCCATCCTCAGAAGTCGGATAACCACCCGCTTTTGCCATCGCGCCACCTTTGAGGTTGATGTTCCCCACCAGCGCGTTCAACATCAAAATAGTGAACGAATTATAGAAGCCATTGCTGTGCATATTACCGCCGTGTGTATCGACAACGGCTTTCGTACCATATCTGGTAAAACGCTTTGCCAGCGCAATGATGTCTTCTTTAGCAATCCCGCATTGTTGGCTGTAAAAGTCCAAATCATATTTGAACGCCTCTTCTTTTAAACGTTGTAAAGAGGACTTCACCTTAACGAATACGCTTCCAAGCTTGACCTCTGTTTCGACAAACAAAGCTGCAGCGTTACTCTGATTATGTAAAACGAACTCACCACTTGTTGCGTTCACAACCACATAAGGGTCAGTATCTGAACGAGGCTCGCCCGTAAACGGTAAGCCCATATCCGAAGCACGAAGAAAACTGCCGTTTCTGGGATGCGTTTCTTCACTGATGACTAAGTGAGTCGAGTTGCACCAGTGGGCGTTACCCGCCTTCTTCATTGCCTCAACACCCGGCTGGGCAAGAAAACTTTGGTTGTAACGTTGGTTTTCGATGATCCACTGAATCATCCCCAGCACTAAAGCTGAGTCAGTGCCCGGATTGATCGGTAGCCAGTTATTTCTGTCTGCGGCAGCAAGACTGGATGAACCAGCGGGCAAACTCGGTGTAACTATGGTGTATTCCAACTTGCCACTAGTTCTGGCTTGCGCTAACTGGCGCGCCTGACGTTTAAACGGATTACCAGCCTGAGCTGGCGACATTCCAATAAAAATCACATATTCAGCATTCTCAAAGTCAGGTTTTAAATGGGCATATTTGTCTAAATCATTGAGCAGAGCACCACTTCCGACACGAAACGCGTAACCACAGTACGAACCATGATGACCAAAGTTACGAGTGCCGAAACTGTTGAAAGCAAAGCGCTTGATGATATCGTCACGCCCTTCATTCGAGGCATTAGTAACCAGCAATTGGTTGGCTTTAGGACCGTATTCAGGATTCTCTGGATCAAGCGGTGTTTTTACATCGCGTATCGCTCGCAAACCATCCACATATCCCTCACCGAAGAGGTCGCCGCCTTCGATAATCTCTTCCAGCAATTGTTCGTAACTGATAGGAACCCAACGACCTTCGCCGCGCTTACCCACTCGTTTTAATGGCTGAGTAATACGATATGGGCTATTGCGAATCTCCAACATACCATTGCCGCGAGCACACGCGGTGGAGCGCCCTTCTAAGCCCGCTTCACCAGCCAAACTCAAATAAGCGTCTTTAACCGGTGTCTCAAATGGAATCGCATTTTGCTGCGACAACGGGTGATACGGATTGCCACTGATACGTAAAATCTCATCAGTTTTATTATCGATACGTACCCGCAAACCGCACAAAGTGTCGCGCCGCGCTACACTTGTAGTGGCCGTAGTTCAAAAGATAGTGAAAAGGACGAACCTACCTTCGATGAAGCTCTTCTTGAGCTTGCAAACAGCATAGAGCCGAAGAAGAAAGGTAAAGGATCGAAAGGTCGAACCGAGAAGCAAAGGACAGCTTCAATTAATGTAAAAGGTAATAACAATATCATGGGGAACAATAACGTGATTATTCAATCACTTCCCCCTGAAAAAATAATTCAAGAGAAGA
>NZ_JBKEBW010000010.1:0-17219 GCF_047973365.1 Vibrio sp.
AGGTTAACAGTTAAGTCAACAACAGAAACGTTAGCTGTTGGTACGCGGAAAGCCATACCAGTTATAAGACCTTTAACTGCTGCAAGTACAACGCCTACTGCATTAGCAGCACCAGTTGAAGATGGAATGATGTTTTGAGAAGCACCACGACCACCGCGCCAGTCTTTAGCAGAAGGACCATCTACAGTATTTTGAGTTGCAGTAGTTTCGAGAACTGTAGTCATAAGACCAGATTCGAAACCGAATTTGTCGTTAAGAACTTTAGCGATAGGTGCTAGACAGTTAGTAGTACAAGAAGCGTTAGACACGATGTCTTGACCAGCGTAAGAGTCGAAGTTTACGCCGTTAACGAACATTGGAGTTGCGTCTTTAGAAGGACCAGTCATAACAACTTTCTTCGCACCAGCAGTGATGTGCTTACGTGCAGTAGCGTCGTCTAGGAATAGACCAGTTGCTTCAGCAACAACGTCAACACCGATTGCATCCCATTTTAGATCTTCTGGGTTACGCTCAGCAGTAACACGTACAGTCTTACCGTTTACGATTAGGTTACCACCTTCAACTTCAACAGTACCGTTGAAACGACCGTGAGTTGAATCGTATTTAAGCATGTAAGCCATGTAATCTACGTCGATAAGATCGTTGATACCAACAACTTCGATGTCATTACGTTCTTGTGCTGCACGGAATACGAAACGGCCAATACGGCCAAAACCGTTAATACCTACTTTGATAGTCATTATAGTTGCTCCACAACTTAATTTCTGATTAAAGATAACTGGTAGTAAAATTACAAAATCCAGTAAACATCTGCAACAGATAATCCGACTTAACTTGTTTAAAGTCAAAAAAAACTGTCGCTTTTTTTCACAATCACTTACAAGTGATTAGTTTTTAAACGTGCTACTGCTTTTCATCACTACCAATTGACGTAAAATAATCAACCTGTGAGGTTATAAATGCTCAAATAACCCAGCATGCCATGGTAAAAAAGTATGTGCTACAAAATGATAGGTTCGCAAGTTTTTAGCGAAAAAAGTCAAAAATAATTATTAGAAAAATGGAGAAGGTAAAGCGTGGTTGAGAAAGCCCAAAAGATAGAGAAGCCAGATGAATACTGGCAAGACCAATTATCAGAAGAAGAATATTACGTTTGTCGCCAAAGAGGAACGGAAGCGCCTTTCAGCGGTAAGTTATTGCATAACAAATTGACCGGCGCTTATCATTGCACCTGCTGTAATGCGCCGTTGTTTAGCTCTGAAAATAAATATGATTCAGGTTGTGGTTGGCCAAGTTTCGATGCGCCAATTAATGATAAAGCTATTCATTATTTAGACGATCTGAGTCACGGAATGATGCGAACAGAGATCCGTTGTTCGATTTGTGACAGCCATTTAGGGCATGTGTTTCCCGATGGTCCACCAACGACAGGAGAGCGTTTCTGTGTTAACTCGGTGTCGTTAATTTTCAACAAAAAGTAAAAAAGTTGGTGTTCTTACACCAACTTTTGTTTGATAGTTACATTATTTCAAAGAGTTAGGGATGATATTCTTTTGGTATTGTCCCTTTTTGATGGATTTAACCACGGATTCGGCAATTTCATCTAGTTTGTCGAATTTTTCGACATCAAATCCATAGAGCAAATTCAGTTCAGATTCCGTAGCAATAGGTACGCCGTATTCTTTACCAACCATCGCCCAAATATAGGCATGCTCTTTGTTTCCAATAGCATGATAATTGCTCGCTAGCGACTTAAGAATTTCCACGTTGATATTATCAGGTTTACTGAGCTCTAAAGAACGGTTAAGAATCTTAATGGTCTTTTCTCGATCTCGGGTGGTATAGAAGGTCGCTAATGCATACTGCAACTCAGCAGTTTCAAGTTCAGGTTTGCCTTCTAACTGCAAAAACTCACGTCTGGCCTTGTTATCTCCCTCTTGACTCCACAAGAAATAAAGAGATTCAGGAGTGTGCTCTTTACGTAACTCTTCTACCAAGCGCTTTAAATCTTCTCCTGTATTTACCAATGCATTTACGCGCTTTTGTTTAAGATCGGCCTGGTCAATCGTTTGAATTTGTGAAGCAAGTTCTAAACACTTTCGGTAAGTGCTGGTTAGGCTGTGTTCCTTTATCTTATTTACTGGTGTTGGGTCCTTCAGCATGTCAAAACGATGCCAAATGAGGTCTGTCCTAGGAACACGGCATTGTCCGTCGTCCACGTTGAGACGTTCACATTGCAAAGCGGGATTGTCTGCGCAGAGTTTGTCTGTGTCCTTTCTATTTTCAAAGCATCCAGACAGTATAAAAGGCAGTGATAACACAACAATGGTTTTAAATATGTTCATAGACGGTGGCCTGTTGCTCTTACTTGTATAGAAATGGTTTAACGGATCAGACATATACCCTTCCTACTTGAAGCTGCAGCGGTGTTGACTGCGCTCGCTCACCCCAATCGCATAGTCTATCTATGCTCATGGGGATTCACTCACTTGTCGCCTACCTGCAACTCCAAGTAGTTTGGGTATAACTGATGCAAATCAGACATAGATAATGCAAAAAAGGAGCAGGACCTATGTCATATAATGTTAGAAAAATGTTTAGCTTGTGATCCGATACACTTATTTATTTAGCTTGTCTTGACTCAATGTGCCAGCAAGTTATGTTTGGCGCAAATGGTTAAATTAGGAATTCACCTTGGACACAAATCAACTTGTTGCTGCAATTACACCTGAAGCTTATGAGCGTTTATTGTTTGCCGTTGAAACGGGTAAGTGGCCTGAAGGTACTTTACTTTCTCAACAGCAGCGAGATTCTTGTATGCAAGCTGTGATGTTGTACCAATCAAAGCATAATAATGACGCTGATCATATGAGTATTGGTATTGGTGGTGAAATGGTCTTTAAATCTAAAGCAGAATTAAAGAAACGTTTCCAAGACAATCAAGCAGATATCGTACGAATTAATCCTAATCACGAGTAGTGACAAAGGCTGGATAAAGAAAACCCCGTATGTGAATACGGGGTTTTCTTACTTTAAAACGGTTTGTTTGAGCTTACTACGGTTATCTATAAAGACATTTCACCGCGCAACACTTGCTGCATTCTTCGCTTAACTTCTTCATAAGAAAGATTCTGGCTCAATAAATAGTGTAGTTTTGCTAACGCTGCTTCTGGTGTCATATCGTAACCACTGATCACTCCAGCATCGGCAAGTGCACAGCCAGTTGCATAGCCGCCCATGTTCACTTTACCTGCTAAACATTGAGTTAAGTTTACGACAATAACACCGCGTTCAGAGGCATCTTTTAGCTGCGCCAGCAATTCTGGATTTTGTGGCGCATTACCCACACCGAAAGTGAGTAGGATCATCGCATTTACTGGTTGCAATAACGTATTGCGAATAACCTCGTGTGAAATACCCGGATACATAGTAATCACACCAATGGGTTGTGGTGTAATGTGATGTACACGGAATTTACCTTCAGGTTGTTTACCAATCTGAACTCCATTACTGACCTGGATATTGATCCCTGCTTCAAGTAGTGGTGGGATATTAGGCGAAGTAAAGGCATTGAAACCATCCGCGTGAGATTTAGTACTGCGGTTACCGCGCAGCAAATGGTTGTTGAAGAACAGCGTCACTTCATTAATCGGGTAATTTGCAGCGATGTGCAGTGCATTAAGCAAGTTTGCTTGACCGTCAGAGCGCAATTCTGCCAATGGAATTTGTGAACCAGTCACAATGACAGGCTTAGCCAAATTTTCCAACATGAATGACAGTGCGGAAGCGGTATAAGCCATGGTGTCAGTACCATGAAGAATCACGAAACCATCGTATTTGTCGTAGTTGTCGTTGATGTCATCAGCGATTTTTTGCCAGTCTTCTGGTGTCATATCTGAAGAATCAATCAATGGTTCGTATTCGTGAACCGTGAACTCCGGCATTTCGTCACGATGGAACTCCGGCATGTTTGCCAGTTGTTTTTCCATAAATCCAGCTACAGGAACGTATCCGTGTGAGGATTTTTTCATGCCGATAGTGCCGCCAGTGTAGGCGATATAGATATGTTTTCTTGCCATGATTACAACTGCAGAAGGTGGTGGTAAATAGTGTGGCGATTATAACCAAAACGAATGTAATAACAAAACGACTGTAATAACAAAACGGCCGTAATAAAAAGGGGCGCTCTGTTATTCGCGCCTCTTAAACGGAAATCAATTTCTAATGGTTAGCTACTGAACTTGGCAAGTCAGACAGAAAGCATATTGACCTTTTGGATCGTTAAAGCTGCTTAACAAGTTTGCATCGTTTATTAGTTGATTTGCAGCGGGTTGTAGTGCTGCTGGAAGCATACTTGATACATCCAAACCTAAACTCACTTTCATCTGACCAAAGATATCTTGTAGGAACTGTTGTGCAGGGCTTAATGGTTCGGCTATCCAAAATAGATTGTAGTCATCAAGCTTAGCCAGTCCAGCCGCCAGTGTTACGGCGTCGTCAAAGTCACCTAGCTTGTCGACCAAACCAAATTTTTGTGCATCTTGCGCGGTCCAAACCCGGCCTTGGGCTACTTGATCGATATCTTCAACAGACATACCACGGTTTTCACCTACTAGCGAGATAAAGCGTTGGTAGCCATGCTCAATACCCATTTGCATTGCTTTCTGTGCACCTTCATTGAGACCCGTAGTAATGCCAATACCTGAGAACGGTGATGTGCCAACACCATCGGTATAGATACCTAATTTGTTGAGACCTTTTTCGAACGTGGTAATCACACTAAAAATACCGATTGAGCCAGTGAGTGTGGTTGGTTGTGCAACAATTTTATCTGCGCTCATTGAAATCCAGTAGCCACCTGAAGCCGCTAGGCTCGACATCGAAACGACCACAGGTTTTCCCGCAGCTTTAAGGGCATCGATTTCATTGCGAATCACTTCCGAAGCAAAGGCGCTGCCTCCGGGGCTATCGACTCGTAACACCACGGCTTTAACGTTTTTGTCATTTCTCGCTTGGCGAAGAAGCGCTGCTGTGCTGTCACCACCAATGCTGCCACGGGGTTGAGCACCATCCATAATCGTACCGCTGGCAATAACAACGGCAATATCATCACTGGACGAGCTGACTTTAGGCATTACAGTTGGTGCATAATCGTAGTAGCTCACGGCGTTGTAGCTATCTTTGCCATCACTGCCAAATGTTTTTGCCAGCTCAAGACGAATTTGCTGACGTGTTGCGAGTTTATCCACTAAGCCAACTTTGAGTGATAACTGAGCTAAGTCTCCAGATGATTTTTCAAGAAGAGTAAGAAACTCATCCATATTCGGTGTTAATGCATCAGCGGTAATGCCTCTGTTGGTTGCCACATCATCAATGTACGCGCCCCACAATTGTGTTAGCCAACGAGAGGCAGACTCGCGGGCTGCATCAGACATATCGTCACGAATAAAAGGCTCAATCGCCGATTTGTAAGTCCCCACGCGAAATACATGCGTGTTTACATCCAGCTTTTCTAACAAGGTTTTGTAGTACATGTTGTAAGCGCTGTAACCATGTAACAGCACTGCACCATCTGGCGCCATAAACACGGTATCAGCATAACTTGCCAGATAGTATTGGCTTTGGTTGTACATATCGCTTAACGCGAAAACAGGTTTGCCTGAGGCTTTAAATTCGTTAATCGCTTTAGCGATGTAGCGTAACTTAGTTAAATTAGTTTCTGGCATATCGCGCAATGCCAAAACTAAGCCAGTTATCTTGTCATCATCTTTTGCGTGACGAAGCGTATCCACAATATCGAACAAGACGTTTTCTTTTGGCATTTCTTTACCGAGTACAGAGCCGGTCACTGAGTCCATTGGGCTTAAATAGCTGCTTTGCTCAACAATTGGGCCTGTGAGGTTTAATACCAACGCAGACTTTTTCTCAACGACGGGAGCGGGTGTCTCGTAAGCATAGAGGAAATAGACCAGCGCGATACTAAGTAGAAAAATGAGGTTGGTTAGAGCGATACGGATGAAAGTGATGAGTTTCCAGATCCCTTTAAAAAGCAGCCCAATAAATCGGAATATTGTTTTCATTGTGTCTCCATCAAAACCTTTTAAACGCTTGTTAATACCTCAAAATCATCAGCTTGAAATATTAATTTAGTTGCATCGTACGTGATCTAGTATACGCAAACAACCGCAAGATTGATCGGTGTTACAAAAATGTAAACGCTTGTTTGATTTTTGTGTAAGTGAGGCATAGTGTGATCGGAAAATAATAACGATAAAGGTTAACTCTCCATGTACCCACATCTGCTACAGCCATTGGATCTAGGATTCACTCAGTTGAAAAACCGAGTGTTGATGGGTTCTATGCACACTGGATTAGAAGACGAAAAAGAAGGTTTACATAAACTCGCCGCATTTTATGAAGAGCGAGCAAAGGGTGGTGTTGGTCTTATTGTTACTGGTGGATACTCTCCAAACTTGCGTGGACGTTTACACCCATTTGGCGCTGAGTTCAGTAGTGTGAAGCATGCGAAACAGCACAAAATTGTCACCGAAGCGGTGCATCGTCATGGTGGCAAAATTGCCTTGCAACTTCTTCATGCGGGCCGCTATGCGATGCATCCTTTTTCTCAAAGTGCGTCTGCTATCAAGTCTCCAATCAGCAAATTTGTTCCAAGCGAAATGACAGCGCGTCAAATCTGGAAAACCATTCAAGCATTCGCCAATAGCGCAGAGCTTGCTCAGCTTGCCGGATATGATGGTGTGGAAGTGATGGGTTCGGAGGGCTATTTGCTTAACCAGTTCATCTGTAAACGTACCAATATGCGTTATGACGATTGGGGGGGGAGTTATCTCAATCGAATTCGCTTTCCGTTAGAAGTGGTGAGAGCGGTTCGCGAGGCGGTCGGAGAAGAGTTCATCATTATCTTTCGTCTTTCCATGCTTGATTTGGTTGAACAGGGAAGCACATTTGAAGAAGTGCTAATGTTAGCGAAAGAGTTAGAAAAAGCGGGTGCGACCATTATTAACACGGGCATTGGCTGGCATGAGGCTAGAATTCCCACGATCGTTACGCAAGTACCGCGCGCCGCATTTAGTTGGGTGACGGAAAAGATTAAACCTCACTTGTCTATCCCGGTGATCACTTGTAACCGTATTAATACGCCCGATGAGGCAGAAAGCATTGTCGCTTCAGGTAAAGCGGATATGGTTTCTATGGCTCGTCCGTTTTTAGCTGACCCAGAATTTGTCAACAAAGCTGAGCAAGGTCGCGCTGCATTTATCAATACTTGTATCGGTTGTAACCAAGCTTGCTTAGACAACATTTTTAACGGCAAACGCGCATCTTGCATGGTCAACCCAAGAGCTTGCTACGAAACAGAGATTGTTGTTCAACCAGCAAGTATCAAGAAGAAAGTCGCCGTGATTGGCGCAGGTCCTGCGGGATTGTCTTGCGCCACGACATTGGCTGAGCGAGGTCATGACGTCGATCTCTTTGAGCGTCATGATCGTATTGGTGGTCAGTTCCGACTTGCGATGCAGATCCCGGGGAAAGAAGAATTCCGTGAGACGATTCGTTATTTTGCTAATCGTCTGGATGAGACAGGGGTTCGCTTACATTTAAGCACAGAAGCCAGTTTTGACATGCTGTCAGAGTATGAAGAAGTGGTGATGGCGTCTGGCGTTGAGCCTCGTAAAGTCGATGTTGTTGGACTAGAAGACAGTGAAAAAGTGGTGGATTATCAAACACTCATTCGCGAAAAGACACCCGTAGGGCAAAAAGTCGCTATTGTTGGCGCAGGGGGTATTGGTGTGGATGTGGCTAGCATGATCACTGAACCCAATGACAATGACCTAGATGATTGGCTGCAAGAATGGGGAGTCGATAAAGAGATCGCTTATCCTGGAGGCTTATATCCATACCCTGATTCGCGTAGTGAGAAAGATGTTTGGCTATTACAACGCCGTAAGGGCAGTGTAGGCAAAGGTCCGGGTAAAACAACCGGTTGGGTTCATAAGCGAACGTTAGAAAAACGTGGCGTACACATGTTGGGTGGTGTTGAGTACCAAGCGATTGATAGCAAAGGTTTGCATATCAGCATTGATGGTGAATCAAAACTGCTTGATGTAGATAAAGTCATCATCTGTGCAGGGCAGGTCTCTGTTCGTCCGTTTGAAGATAAATGGTCACAGATGTCTGATAAATTGCATGTGATTGGTGGTGCAGAACATGCTGGTGAACTGGACGCGGTTAGAGCCATTCGTCAGGGTGTGAAGCTGGCAGTGTCTATTTAATCGCTGCTCATAACAAAAAAATGGCGCTGATTCAGCGCCATTTTTGTTCTTATAAACTTAAAGAATAACGGTTTTATTTCCGTAGACGAATACGTGATTATTGACCACTTTGTTCAGTGCTTTACTCAGCACGTTCTTTTCTACGTCGCGTCCAGCTTGAGCCATA
The DNA here is from genome assembly GCF_047973365.1 of Vibrio sp. Classification (GTDB taxonomy): domain Bacteria; phylum Pseudomonadota; class Gammaproteobacteria; order Enterobacterales; family Vibrionaceae; genus Vibrio. The sequence goes on from NZ_JBKEBW010000010.1 coordinate 8,458, forward strand.
TCTTGAGCGCTGAATGTGTGATCAACAGGAATCACATCCTGTTTGATGATTGGACCTTCATCCAAATCGTTGGTCACAAAGTGCGCGGTTGCACCGATGATCTTCACACCACGGTCGTAAGCTTGTTGATATGGTTTGGCACCAATAAATGCGGGTAAGAAGCTGTGGTGGATATTGATAATTTTATGGTGAAATTTCTCAACGAAGCCCGGCGTCAGGACGCGCATGTATTTAGCCAGAACAATGAAGTCTGGTTGATATTGCTCTATCACAGCCAAAAGCTCTTTTTCATGCTCTTGGCGATCTAAACCTTCGTGAGAAACACAGTGATACGGAATATCGAATCTTTCCGTTAAGGTTTGCAGTTTGTCGTAGTTACCGACAACAGCCGCAATATCTACGCCTAAACTACCGTCGTAGTTTTTCATCAGGATATCACCTAAGCAGTGTGCTTCTTTAGTGACAAGAATCACAATACGCTTACGTGATGAATTCACCAATTTACGCTTTGCTCCCGGAGGTAAAGCTTGGTCTAAATCTGCCAACAGAGTGTGGTCATTAAAGTAACCTTCAAGCTCCGTACGCATAAAAAAGTGGCCACTGGTGTTATCAACAAACTCATTGTTATGAATGATGTTTAGCTGATGTTTGTAACAGATGTTGGTGATTTTCGAGATAAGTCCTGGTGCATCACTGCAATGTGTTAGAAGGGTTTTTCTTTCCATTAAATACGACTTCCGGGCGTGCAAATTTTTAATTCTTAGAAAAGATGGATTGGCTTGAACGGTAAACCAAATCCGAATTTGGCTTCTATAATTAATCTATTCTCCAGTTGGTTTCAACTAATATAACTAGGCTCAGTGAATCCTCGGCTATTGAAAGCGTCTCCTCTGTTGGGATTGGTTTTTGCGAAGGTGGTGTTTATGGACAAAGAATTACTTGCACGAAAATTGTACGTAGAGCGTGTTATGTCATTAATGGGAGATCACACAATTGATGATGATATTTTAGAGTTTATGTGGGAGTGCAAAGCATCGCCAGAGGAAGCAGCAAAAGCCATGCTGCCTCAGGTTCAGCTCACCTCGCTGGAAGTTGGTGCTAAGTGGGTTAATCGATATTTGAATCGGAAATAGTCTCGACGATAGTCTGCGTCAGGTGCGGACTGGATTTGTACCTGACGCAGACTATTTGCTGTCTTAAGTTGCTCAAACCTACAGTGTCTCAAACCTGGTACGTGTTTCATCATATCATTCACTGCTCACTGCTCACTGCATTCGCTCCTGAATCAAAAACCTGCCATAATCGCGCCAAAGTTATTACTCGTTTAATGTGGATGATCCAAAAAACCTTTTCTCAACAAGGCGCTTTAGGCAAAGCCATTCCGGGCTTCCAGCCTCGCCAAGCTCAAATTGATATGGCTCAGGCGGTTGCCCAAGCCATTGCTGGCGAATCGCAATTGGTTGTTGAAGCCGGAACAGGAACGGGTAAAACCTTTGCCTATCTCGTGCCTGCGCTATTGAGCGGAAAGAAAACCATCATCAGCACCGGTTCTAAAAACCTGCAAGAGCAACTGTTTCACCGCGATCTGCCTTTAATGGTTGATGCTTTGGGTTTCCACGGCAATGTAGCGTTACTTAAAGGCCGTGCGAACTATTTGTGCTTAGACAGACTTAGCCGACAAATGGTTGAAAGCCACACCAATGATGCAGCCGATCCGCAGTTACTCACTCAGCTTGTAAAAGTAAGGTCATGGTCATCGGAGACCAAAAGTGGTGACTTAGGTGAGTGTGATGCGCTGCCTGAAGACAGCATGGTGATCCCAACCATTACGTCGACTAATGACAATTGCCTGGGTAAAGAGTGTCCGAGTTATAGTGAATGCTTTGTAAATAAAGCAAGACGCAAAGCGATGGATGCCGATATCGTGGTGGTCAATCACCACCTATTCTTAGCCGATCTAGCCATTAAAGAGACCGGCTTTGGCGAGCTGATCCCAGAGGCCGAAGTGTTTATCTTTGATGAAGCGCACCAATTACCGGATATTGCCAGCCAATATTTTGGTCAGTCGGTGTCGAGTCGGCAGATCCAAGATCTGGCAAAAGATATTGAAATTGCTTATCGCACCGAAGCTAAAGATATGCGTCAACTGCAAAAAGTGGGTGACAAGCTAACCCAGTCTTCGGCTGATTTACGCATTGTGCTTGGTGATTCTGGGCACAGAGGCAACTGGCGAGAAGCCGTGGTATCGCCTTCTATTGCCCGTGAAATTGAGCGTGTTAAAGACAGCCTCAATTTCGCAATCGAAGTGCTCAAAATAGCGTTAGGTCGCAGTCAATTGTTGGATGTGGCATTTGAGCGAGCCAATCTGATTAAAGGGCGAATTGAAAGGGTGTGTGATGTCTCCATTACGGGGTATTCGTATTGGTTTGATACTACGCCCCGTCATTTCAGTTTGCATATTACGCCGTTATCGGTCGCCGATAAGTTTCACGAACAGATGGAGATGAAACAGGGTGCTTGGATATTTACTTCTGCCACGTTGGCGGTGAATGACGACTTCGGCCACTTTACCCATCGTTTAGGTTTACAGCCAAGTGAACAGTTCTCGTTGCCGAGTCCTTTTGACTATCAGAATCAAGCGAAACTCTGTGTGCCGAGATATCTGCCAGAACCGAACAGTCCCGGTCTTGCCGATAAATTGGTACGGATGCTGGCACCTGTGATTGAACAGAACCAAGGCCGCTGTTTCTTCTTATGTACATCACACAGCATGATGCGTGAGCTTGGCGAAAAATTTAGGCAAACGCTGACGTTACCAGTGTTATTGCAGGGCGAAACCAGCAAGCAAAAAACCTTGGCAGAATTTATGGAGTTGGGCAACGCTTTGTTGGTGGCAACAGGTGCGTTCTGGGAAGGGATTGATGTTAGAGGTGACACATTAAGCTGTGTTATCATCGACAAACTTCCGTTTACCGCTCCAGATGATCCGCTATTAAAAGCACGTATTGAAGATTGCCGTATGCGAGGCGGAGACCCATTTGCTCTAGTTCAGTTGCCAGAAGCGGTGATTACTTTGAAGCAGGGTGTTGGACGACTTATTCGAGACAAGAAAGACAAAGGAGCACTGATCATTTGTGACAACCGATTGGTGACCCGGGACTACGGCGGAATTTTCCTCGCTAGTTTGCCCCCAATTCCGCGCACGCGAGATTTGGATGTAATAAAAAGCTTTCTTGCACAATTATCAGAAACAGAAACAATTTAGAGATATTCATGAGCGCAAAAATTCTTGCCTTAGACACAGCGACAGAGCAGTGTTCAGTCGCCTTAATGGTTGGTGATAAAGTTTATTCTCGCAGTGAGTTTGCTCCTCGCGACCATACAAAAAAAATTCTGCCAATGGTGGATGAGGTTCTAAAAGAAGCGGGTTTAGCGCTGAGTGATTTAGACGCGCTTGCTTTCGGTCGTGGTCCGGGTAGCTTTACAGGCGTTCGAATTGGTATCGGAATTGCACAGGGTTTAGCATTCGGTGCGGATTTACCTATGATTGGAGTGTCGACGTTAACGACAATGGCCCAAGGCGCCTACCGTTTATACGGCGCGACTCATGTCGCAAGTGCGATTGATGCACGAATGAGCGAAGTGTACTGGGGGCGTTTTGAGCGTCAAGAAGATGGCAGTTGGAATGAAGTCGACGCAGAATGTGTGATTCCACCGGTTGTCTTAGCCGAAGGCATGCAAAACGATGACAACAGTTGGGCAAAAGTAGGAACCGGTTGGCAAGCGTACGCTGAAGAATTGGCGGGCTTAGCGTTGATTTTAACGGACACAGAGCTGCTTTATCCAGACTCGCAGGATATTGTCTACCTCGCTCAGTTTGAATGGGCAAAAGGCAATACAACAGCGGTAGAAGACTCAAGCCCTGTGTATTTGCGTGACACCGTGGCATGGAAAAAGCTACCGGGACGTGAGTAAGCGTAAGATAGCGGATAAGCTTGACGTTGAGAACAAGTCACTTGCAAGGGTAAGGATGAAAACCTTACCCTACTTATTGTAGGAACTTTTTGCTGTAGGAACTTTATGGTTTCAATTAATGGTTTGCCTAGCAATGTCTCGAACACCAATCGAACATCTAAGGCAAAGAAAAACAACGGGGTTAAAAAAGGCACTGAAGTTGCGACCAGAGCGACGAAAGTGGCTGAAGCCATCTCGCACTCTATTCGCCCTGTTGATGAATCTGAAATCCATCGAGCTCAAGTTGAGTACGATTTACCGGAAGGGCGCTCCAGAAAAGCGATGGAAGCCTATATGGATGTGATGAATCGTGCTAAAAGAGAGGAACTAGCCCAGCTGTTAGGGGTCGATATTTATATTTGAAACATTTGCATCTTTAGCCTAGCCTGAGAGCCCACCATGAAATCAATCACTTTACGCCACTTGTTTGCCTTAACGACTATCATCCTTCTTTCTGCTTGTAGCTCATTGCTCACGGAACTGAGTGCTTCGTCAGAAGAGACCGTCATTTCAGATTACAAAACATGGGTTGATCCCAATACTGCGCAAGGAAGTGAAGTGAGATTAGGCGGAGTGATAGCCAGTGTTATCAACCTGAAAGATAAAACTCGTATTGAAGTCGTCAACGTACCGATTGATAGCGTAGGTAGACCTAGCGTTAAAGTAGAACCTCAGGGGCGTTTTGTTGGCTATGTCAACGAGTTCCTTGACCCAGTCACGTTTGCTGAAGGTCGGTTGGTTACATTATTAGGGAATACGGCCGAGCGAGAATCAGGAAAAGTAGGTGATTTTGAACATCAGTACCCTGTCATGACGGTAAAAGGGTACCACTTATGGCGTGTTGAAGAACGTATCATCATGCAAGACAGCGGACCGTATTTATCTCATCACTGTTTGAGTTATTTTTGTCGTGACAGAGATGACATGTATCGTGAAGGTCGAGTGATACAAGAAGTGAAATGATCTTCAAACAAACTTAATATTCCATCCGCTGTGGCACTATCGCTAGGTTGCGTTTTTACGCAATCTTATGGGTGTCGGAAAACTAAAATCGCAGCCATTTATCCCCATTTCACCTCAATATTGATGATTTTGTCAGATATTGCTCAATTTCTCGGCAAACAAGTGGCTAATCGTAGCTCATTCTCTTGGTGCTTTGGTTGCAAGTTGCTATAGTGCCGCCCTTTCTGCATTATCTGTCTCACTAATTTTGGTGTAGTTAACAAAATTTAAACATGTGTTTGAGCCTTTGCGTGCTCAAACATCACGGCTGTGCTGTAATAAGCGCCATAAAAAAATGGGGCAACCTTAATTCAATGGATCATTAGCAAGTCCAGTGACTACAAATTGCCAGCCAATAACGAGGAGTATTACCGTGGATAAACCTTGGCTTTCGCGTTACCCGAGTGACGTACCTGAAACCATAAATCCAGATCAATATCCATCATTGGTGGAAATGTTCGAACAATCTGTCAATCGATTCGCTGATCAGCCCGCTTTCATCAACATGGGCACGGTGATGACTTATCGCAAATTGGAAGAGCGTAGCCGAGCATTTGCCGCATATCTGCAAAACGATTTGAAACTAAAGAAGGGTGATCGCGTCGCGTTAATGATGCCAAACCTTTTGCAATATCCTGTCGCACTGTTTGGTGTTTTGCGAGCGGGTCTTATCGCGGTTAACGTGAATCCTCTTTATACGCCGCGTGAGCTAGAGCACCAGCTAAACGATGCTGATGTGCGGGCGATCGTTATTGTTTCAAATTTTGCCAGTACGCTAGAAAAAATTGTCGCTAACACACAGGTAAAACACGTTGTGTTGACTAGCCTAGGTCAGATGTTGCCTCGTGCCAAAGGTACTGTGGTTGATTTCGTGGTGAAATACGTAAAAGGAATGGTACCGAAGTATCATCTTCCTGGTGCGATTTCTATGCGTAAAGCGCTACGTAAAGGTCGCCGTCAACAATACGTAAAACCCTTTATGGCCGGTGATGATATTGCATTCCTTCAGTACACTGGTGGTACTACGGGGGTTGCAAAAGGTGCAGTGCTGACGCACAGAAATATGATAGCTAACGTACTACAGGCAAAAGGTGCTTACGGTGCGGTTTTGCGTGAAGGTCGTGAGATAGTGGTAACTGCTCTGCCGCTTTATCATGTATTCGCATTAACGGTGAACTGTCTGTTATTTATTGAAATGGGTGGCAACAACCTTCTGATCACTAACCCGAGAGATATCCCTGGCTTTGTCAAAGAGCTACAAAGAACGCCAGCGACAGCAATTACCGGCGTAAATACCTTGTTCAATGCTCTAGTAAATAATGAAGATTTCCATGAGCTGGATTTCACCAACCTGAAGCTTTCTGTTGGCGGTGGTATGGCTGTTCAACGTGCTGTGGCTGACAAATGGCAGAAGGTTACGGGTATCCATTTGCTTGAAGGTTACGGTTTAACAGAGTGTGCACCGTTAGTCACGGGTAACCCATATGACCTCTCTGATTACACGGGAGCTATTGGCTTACCTGTACCTTCAACGGAAGTTCGTATTGTTGATGATGAAGGTAACGTACTACCCAATGATCAAGTGGGCGAGTTACAGGTTCGTGGTCCTCAGGTCATGCAAGGATACTGGCAACGTCCTGAAGCAACGAAAGAAGTGTTGGATGAAGACGGCTGGCTATCAACAGGTGATATCGTAAAATTTGATGAGAATTATCTATTGCACATTGTTGACCGCAAGAAAGACATGATTCTTGTGTCTGGCTTCAATGTTTATCCAAACGAAATCGAAGATGTAGTGGCGCTGCACGGTAAGGTGTTAGAAGTGGCAGCTATCGGACAACCACATGAAATATCAGGTGAAGTGGTGAAGGTTTTCGTCGTTAAGCGCGACCCAAGCCTAACCAAAGAAGATATAATCGAACACTGTCGTGAATATCTCACCGGTTATAAGGTTCCTAAACTGGTTGAATTTCGCGATGAGCTACCAAAAACTAACGTGGGTAAGATTCTTCGTCGCATCTTGCGGGAAGAGAACGATGCTGCAGTAGCTAAAAGTGCGTAACCTGACTTTTATTGATGTTACAATGCCGACTTAAACTGTCGGCATTTTTGTTCCCGTGGAGATCATGCTGATGCCGAATAGGGAAACTCATAGTGAGCCATTTGTGAATTATCAAATTATTACCCAGTTTAACGAGCTAGAGCGAGTGTGTTTATTAGCACGAGACGCCGATGCCGTTATGCTCGATACCGAGTTTGTACGTACACGTACTTATTTTCCGCAGTTAGGGCTTATCCAACTGTTTGACGGTGAGAACCTTTCTTTGATTGATCCTCTCACTTTGCAAAATATGTCGCCGTTTACCGAATTACTCAAAGATACTTCCGTTCTGAAAGTGCTTCATGCCTGCGGTGAAGATTTAGAAGTATTTCAGAATGCCTTCGGTTGTGTTCCGTTCCCTATGGTCGATACACAAGTGATGGCGGCGTTTTTAGGTTACGGACTTTCCACAGGATTTGCTTCTTTGGTGAAGGATCTACTGGATGTTGAGTTAGATAAAAGTGAATCTCGTACTGACTGGCTTGCTCGTCCTCTATCACAAAAGCAACTTGATTATGCCGCAGCCGATGTCTTCTATTTACAGCCGATGTATCAGCAACTTCTGGACAAAGTGACGCAAGCGAATTGGTGGGATGCTGCTCAACAAGAATCAGACTTGTTGGTTGAAAAGCGTGTCAAGCCAGCAAATCCAGATAACGTCTATTTGGATATTAAAGGTGCCTGGCAATTAAGACCTAAAGAATTGGCAATCTTAAAACCGTTGGCAACTTGGCGTTATCATGAAGCGGTTAAGCGCGACTTAGCGTTAAACTTTGTGGTCCGCGAGAACGAACTGCTGACAATTGCGCGTATGGCGCTACGCAGTTCAAAACGCATGATTGAAGAAGGTGTCGATCCACATGCCGTTCGTCGTCACAGCACTAAGCTGATTCAAATCGTCAAAGAGGCGATGCAAACGCCAGAAGATCAATACCCAGAGAAAATCATTCCTCTGATGGATTATCCGGGCTACAAGCAACTATTTAAGAAGCTGAAAGACGAAGTAAAGGCGGTATCTCAAACAACAGGGCTAGCGACAGAGTTCTTAGCCTCTAAAAAGCAACTCAATCAATTATTGAGTTGGGTTTGGAATGATGAGCGAGATCCGGAGCATCTGCCCGATGTGATGAATGGCTGGCGTCTAGCTATTCTTGGCGAACGCTTAGACAAGTTGGTGAATTAATCGTGTAGCGCTTTTGCGAATAGAAATGAAACAGCCGACAGTGAAGTGTCGGCTGTTTTTTGTTTGCCCAGCAAAGCTGGCAAACCCGTCCACTTGAAAGAAAGTGGAGTCACCCTGACTAAGGGGAAGACAATCCGAATGGCAAGGGCGTCACGGGCTAACGGTGGGGTCTGAAGGAAGCCATAGGAAGTTAGATGTACACAACTAACCGGAATCTGTTTCGGCGGTACTGGTGGGTAAGCGTCCAAAATAGCGCAAAGCCCAATACTTAGTCAGACCAATACTGTGATTGAGGGTGGGATATCTAACAGGGAGTCAGTGCAATAACTGGGGAAGCCTGACACCACATCCGGGCAAATGCCGGAAGCATCCATCAAGAGGTGACTCAAGGTGAATGTTGGTGCGAGGTGGCAGATGAATCCGTAGTAGTAAGTAAGGCTCGACCAGTGAAGCCCAGTAATG
>NZ_JBKEBW010000134.1:0-37232 GCF_047973365.1 Vibrio sp.
AACGCTTCCAGCTTAGCTTCCGCACTAAGAGAATGGCCATCAATTAAAAATGAATTTGAACCATGCATAGTGAAAACATGAGTCCAATAACGAACATGTTTTGTTGGGACAGAATATTTTTCAGCGAGCTCTCGAGGAGTGGAGCCATCAAGATACTTTTTAGCTACTTTGAACTTTAACTCGCGACTGTATTTGGACATAAATAAAAGACCCCCAATAATTGGTTGTCCAACTATTGGGGGTCACTTCAGAGCATGGGAACGAGAGATTTTCTTAACTGATTGGCATTGCTGCGTAAGGAGCTTTTTTAATGAAAGCCAAGTTTTTCTTTTAGCTCTTTTAAGTAGCGACGACTGACGGGCACTTTGTATTCTGAACGGGTAATGATTTCCGCTAATCCATTTTCAAGCAGCTTAATCTCTTTGATCGCTTTGAGATTAATTAAATACTGGCGATGGCAGCGTAGCAACTGGGTTTTTTCTTCCAGTATTTTCAGCGTCAGTTGACTGGTGGCTCTTTGCGTATTGGTTTGAACATGGACGCCACCAATATCCGTAAACGCGTACTCAACGTCGGCGGTGGGAATGATCACTATGCGGTTCAAACCGATACAGGGTACGTGATCCAATGTGGTTGGCGCTAGAGTTGAGTAGTCTTGCTTTTGAATGGTGCTACGTTGCAGACGCTGAATAGTTTTGTTCAGACGTGCAATTTCAATCGGCTTCAATAAGTAATCAAACGCATTGTCTTCAAACGCCTGTAAAGCATATTGGTCATAAGCAGTGACGAACACAACCTTAGGCATGGTTTCAGGATCAAGCATGCTCAGCATTTCTATGCCTGTGATTTGCGGCATCTGAATATCAAGAAAGACAACGTCAGGTTTCAGTTGGTTTATTTTCTTAAGACCCTCAATGGCGTTATTTGCTTGCCCAACGACATTGATTTCGCCACTCTCTTCAAGTAATTCTGTGAGTTCTTCGCGGGCGAAAAGTTCGTCGTCAATGACCAGTGCTGAAAGCATTCTAGACCCTTACTTATTTTTTTTATTAGGAATTTTCTAAATTAGGAATGAGGAAGCTCATTCGTGTGTATTGACCTGGTTCAACTTCGATTTTCAGTGCCGAGTCATCGCCAAATTTATTGGTCAGTCGTTTAGCAACAATTTGCATTCCCAACCCGTCATGATCTTCTCTGGGGGGCTGATAGCTGCCTGCGTTGTCTTCAACAATCACTCGATAACCGTTGTCTGTCTGTTCGCTGTATATGCGAACTTTGCCATCTTCCAGTAGGTTGGAGGTGCCGTGTTTGATCGCATTCTCTACCAGAGGTTGCAAGGTAAATGTCGGCACATTACGTTCTAATAAGGAGCTATCAATATCGATCTCAACATCGAGTCGGTCACTAAAACGGGCTTTTTCTATGGTCAGGTAAGAGTTGACATGCGCGATTTCGTCGCGAAGCGTCACAGTTTCAATATTCTGTTTCAAGTTACTGCGGAAAAATTGCGACAAATTCTGAATTAATTCACGAGCCTTGGTTGGGTCTCTGCGAACTACCGCACTAATGGTATTCAGTGCATTAAATAGGAAGTGTGGGTTGATTTGTGCTTGTAACAGCTTAATTTCTGCTCTTGAAAGCAGAATTTGTTTTAGTTGATATTCACCATAAAGAATCTGGCTTGAAAGTAATTGAGCGATACCTTGTGCCATAGACATATTAATGGTCGAGAACAGTTTACGCTTCGGCTCATACAACTTTATGGTGCCAATGACCCGGTCACCTGCTCGCAGGGGAATAATAAGAGCTGAACCCAGCTTACAGGTTGGCGATAACGAGCATTGATAAGGTTGTTCTTTACCGTCGAGGTAGATGATGGCATTACCTGAAATCGCATCGAGTGTGCTTTGAGATGATATCGGAGTATTCGGTTTGTGGTGATCATCGCCGATACCGACGAAAGCGAGAATCTTTTCTCTATCGGTAATCGATACCGCACCTACGTTGGTCAGTTCGTAGACGATTCTGGCAATCTTATCGGCATTTTTAGGGTTAAAGCCCTGAGCAAGAATACCGACCGAGCGCTCTGCGATGTTTAATGCTCTGCGTGAGAAGGTGGCTGAATACTCTTCGAATATGGTTTTTCTGTCTTGCAGGATACTCATGAACAGTGCCGCACCCACAGAGTTAGCAATGATCATCGGTGCCGCAATGGTTGAAACAAGCGCATAAGCTTCGTCGAACGGCTTGGCGACGACCAGAATGAGCAGCATCTGGATGATTTCAGCAAACATCGTTACGGCAAAAACAATGCTCGGGCTGAAAACCAAGCGACCTTTACTGTTTCGAAGTAAATAGGTGTGCAGCAGACCACCAATAAGACCTTCCGCCGTTGTTGAAATCGCACAGGCAAGGTCGGTAAATCCACCTAAGGTATAGCGATGAATACCACCGGTTAAGCCGACCATAAAGCCCACAACTGGTCCACCGAACAGACCACCCATCACGGCTCCGATAGCTCGAGTATTGGCTATGGCGTCATCAATCTGCAGGCCAAAGTAGGTTCCCATAATACAAAACAGAGAAAACAGAGTGTAAACACTTAACTTATGATCAATGCGGCTGGAAATATTAAGCAGTGGCAGAAAGAGTGGCGTTTTACTTAACATGTAAGCTAAAACTAAGTAGACACACATCTGTTGTAGTAGAGAAAGGATCAAATCCATAGTTTAGCCAGCAAAGCGAAGGTTCGTAATTAGGGCTATTTTATGAAAGTTATCAGCAATAAAACACGTTTTAATCTCATTCAGTGACTAAAAGCATTAATTTGTATTTATGTAAATTTAAATTTACATTGTGTGTTTTTTATAATTTACACTTGAAATCTTTTTTGAGCCTGTTAACTTGTGTTTTATTCGATTTGTACTTAGCTATATAAATTTAGTGTAAAAATTTTAATACAGGTGGTGAGATGAAAAAAAGTGAACTCAGTGATATTAATATAATTGATGAACAAATATTGATCACACCAGACGGGCTAAAAGCAAAATTACCGCTAAGTGATGATAGCCGTCGCTTCATTCGTCAATCTCGTCAGACTATCGCAGATATTATTCATAAACGCGATCACCGTTTGTTAGTGGTATGTGGTCCTTGTTCTATTCATGATATAGAAGCGGCGAAAGAGTATGCGAAGCGTCTTAAAGCCTTGTCTGAAGAGTTGCAAGATCAGCTTTACATCGTTATGCGGGTTTACTTTGAAAAACCACGTACCACGGTAGGTTGGAAAGGCTTGATTAACGACCCCCATCTTGATGGTAGTTTCGATATTGAGCACGGTTTGCATGTTGGTCGTGGATTGCTGGTGGATCTGGCTGCGATGAATATTCCGTTAGCCACAGAAGCGCTTGATCCGATTAGCCCTCAATATTTGGCAGACACCTTTAGCTGGGCTGCGATTGGTGCTCGTACTACGGAGTCTCAAACCCATCGTGAAATGGCAAGTGGTCTTTCAATGCCTATCGGTTTTAAAAATGGCACTGATGGTAGTCTTTCAACGGCAATCAATGCTATGCAGGCTGCATCATCAAGCCACCGTTTTATGGGGATTAATCGTGAAGGTAACGTGGCATTACTCACCACAAAAGGCAATGAGAATGGTCACGTGATCCTACGTGGTGGTAAACAAACGAACTATGATTCAGTGTCTGTGGCTGAGTGCGAACAAGATTTGGCAAAAGTAGGTCTGGATGCGGCATTGATGATCGACTGTAGTCACGCAAACTCACGTAAAGATTACCGTCGCCAGCCTTTGGTCGCGGAAGATGCCATTCACCAAATTCGTGAAGGTAACCGCTCAATCATTGGTTTGATGATCGAAAGCCATATTAATGAAGGCAATCAGTCTTCAGATTTGCCCATTAGTGAGATGAAGTACGGCGTTTCAATCACTGACGCATGTATTAATTGGGATGCAACTGAGGCACTATTACGTAAAGCTCACAGAGAACTGACTCCGTTTTTAGAAAACCGCCTGAAAGGATAAAAAGGATTAACCATGGCAGTTGAATTGAATGAATTGCGTGATCAAATAGACGCTGTTGATAAGCAGATGGTTGAGCTACTTGCACGTCGCTTAGCATTGGTGGAAAAAGTAGGCGAGGTGAAAAGCCAGCACGGGCTGCCTATTTATGCGCCAGATCGTGAAGCGGCAATGCTGGCTTCGCGTCGCGTAGAAGCCGAAAAACAAGGTGTACCGCCGCAATTAATTGAAGATATTCTTCGTCGTACCATGCGTGAATCTTATGCCAGTGAAAAAGACTCTGGTTTTAAGTGTTTGAATCCGGAATTACGTTCAGTGGTTATTATTGGTGGTAATGGCCAGCTAGGTGGCTTGTTTGGGCGCATGTTCAAACTGTCTGGTTACCAGGTGAACGTGCTTGGCAGTCAGGATTGGCACAAAGCAGACGAGCTATTGAAAGATGCGGGTCTTGTTGTGGTTACCGTTCCCATTCACAAAACCCTTGCGGTGATTGAAAAACTGAATAATCTGCCTGAAGATTGCGTTTTGTGTGATTTAACCTCGATCAAATCTAAGCCTCTAAAAGCGATGATGGCTGTACACAAAGGCCCTGTTGTTGGTTTGCATCCGATGTTTGGTCCAGATGTACCGAGCCTGGCGAAACAGGTTATCGTGCATTGTGATGGACGCGGTAAAGAACAATATGAATGGTTATTGAAGCAGTTTTCTATTTGGGGTGCGAGTCTGTGCAATATCGATGCGCAAGAGCACGATCATGGCATGACTCTGATTCAGGCACTGCGTCACTTTACTTCATTTGCTTACGGTTATCATCTATCGAAAGTGAAGCCAAATCTTGCTCAACTGCTGAAATTGAGTTCGCCAATTTATCGTCTTGAACTGGCAATGGTTGGACGTTTGTTTGGGCAGGATCCTAATCTGTACGGCGATATTATTCTATCGTCTGACGAGAATATTGAGATGATCCAGCGTTTCCAACGCAGTTTCGGTGAAGCGGTCAGCTTGATTGAAAGCCGAGATAAAGCTGGTTTTGTGGCAAACTTTGAGCAGGTAAGTCAGTGGTTTGGTGATTATTCTCAACAATTTATGACCGAGAGCCAGAATCTGCTAAAACAAGCAAACGACTCAATTCACCGTCCCCATTCTAATTAAAGTGAACAACGAAAAGAACCGAAAAAGCGCTGGCTGTTAGTCAGCGCAGTCGGCTAAATCCACTAAGTGTTCCAGTTCACGATGCAGCAGTTCATCGTTGCCGACATTCAGTTCCACTAAGCGGCGCAGATGCCCAACGCTTTCAATATCAATATGGTCGATTTTCAGATGCAGAATACGTTCGTTTTGCATAATCAATGTGGCAGAGAGAGTAATGGTGATATCGCTACCGGGGAGTGTAAAAGCGACATCCACGATGCTGTTAGTATCGAGTTGTGGTTCATCCTCTGCCCACAGCAATAATCCTTTCAATGATAAATCTTGAATACAGGTAGTTAGCTGATAATTGCCTTGGGTCAGCGTGGCAACTGCTTGATAGATGATGCGCGAAAAACGTCGACGTTCAATCATAAATGTATCTCTCGTTAAGCCTATCTCAAAGCATAGCAAAGGATAAGCGATTGAACAGAAATCGGATTCACGAATGTGGTTTATTCCAGTGAAGAGAAAGTACCAAAGAATTTGAATAAATTTTCTAACTCTTCAAAGTTATCTTTGTATTTTGTCTCTCGTTGGATCAGCGCGAGTAACAATTCAACGAATAAAAAAACAATCGTGCGACTGTAGAAGATGGAATCAACATCACTAGGAAGTATATGTTGGGTTGTACTGTATACTGTATAAGGGTTTGAGCTAGTATTTGTCACGACTGTAACGTGAGCATTCTTGCTATTAAAATATTTAGTGACGTCTAGCACTATCGAGCTGAAACGATAATAAGAGAATGCGAGTAAAATATCATGCTCTGTAATGCCCAATAGAGCTTTAGGTAGTTCTGCTCTATCGAGCGGAAGCAGATACACGTCTGAGCGGGTATATTTTAGTAAGGTTGAAAAATGAATGGCCAGTGATTGTGATGATGCCGGGCCGATAACATAAATCCGCCGACTTTTGTCAGCAATGAGCTTGACTAGCTTGTCTATTTCATCAATGTTTAGTGTTGCTGAAAATTGATCGACTAATTGACATATGTTGGTAATAAAACGCAGTGATTCGGTTTTAGTATCGGTGTTTTTGTTTATGATCCTGTTTGCTTCAACAGGTTTAATCATATTATGGGCCATTAAATCGCGTCTTAGTGCTGTTTTAAACTCAGCATAGCCTGTATAGCCCAGTTTATTAAGATAACGCCCGATAGTAGCTTTACTGATACGGACTTTCTGAGCAAGATCCGTAATGCCGTAATAAGAGAGTTCCTCAAAATGCTCCACGATAAAAGCATGCAACATGGCTTCCGATTCTGTCAGTGGGTGAAATTGCTCGGCAATTTGTTGATAGGTCGTTAGATCAAGTTGCTCTTTCATACAATTTCTCGTTGGTCATTACCCTTACAGACTATCAGGATAACATAGAGTTTTGAGTCAACGGGAACTTGTCTGCTGGAAAGGTGATCTTGATAAGAAGGTTTTCTTCCTTAGTAAACTAAAGAAGAAAACCTTGAGTTTAATGTGTGGGCTTCATACTCGGATTAATGCTTGCTTTGGTAGTTTTGTACGGTTTCCCAAGCCACGGTTTGCAGTTTTTTTGCTGTTTCGGGTGGCATATCGCTATCGACTGGTGTCGCACCGCCAACCGGTGATTGATTATATAGAACGGCAAAGAAGACTGAGGCCGCCAGATATGTCCCTGCCAATGAAGGGTGTTTGCCATCGCTGTGGTACAAATCGATGTCCGGATAGCGTTTCATACTCTGTTCAAAAGCCAGGCCGACAGGAGCTACATAACCGCCGGTCTGTTGCGCAGCTTCCTGATAAGCTTCAGCCAGTGGTTGCGTTTGCTCAGGATTTGCTTTTCTTGCCCAAGTCATAAAGTAAATGACCTTCGAGTTGGCATCATGAGCAATTTTTGCCATTGTTTTTGCTGATTGTTGAAAATACGTTTTGGTTTTTTCGTCTTTGATCGGCTCCATGGAGTTGCCCTGGAATACCACTGCATCCCAGTGTTTTAAGCCGCTTTGAAAACGCAGATTAGGTTCATGCCAACCTAGTTCTCCGCTAGAGATAGTAATGCCGCGGTAGCTGTAACCTTTAGCATTATTGGGTAATAGTGAACGCGTTAAATCGCGCAAACGGGTGTTCAGGTTATTATTGTAGTGAGTATAGGAATTACCATAGATGGCAATGGTTTTGTTTTCTCCGTCCATCTTAGCATAGGGGGTAGCCGCGACTAGGGTATCGGCATGTGCAGTAAATCCCCACATAGCAAGTACCGTATTCAATAGCAAAACATTGGTGGTGATTTTCATGATACTCTCCTTTAGAAATCGTAACGAAGACCGAAAGTAACGGCATCATCTTCACTATCTTTATTACCTGTGGTTAACTCGCGGTCATAAGTGAGTGAGAGATAGGTTTTGCTAGCCAGTTGCCATTGACCTTCGACACGCCAATCTTCTTTTTCGTAGGTATCTTCGTCATCTTGATCGAGGAAGCTATAACCACCGAGGAAGGTAAAATCCCCCCACTTGTAGGCAATCAGTGAGTCGATACCAAAGTATTTATCTTCGCTGCCACCATCCATGTCGATTTTGACATAGTCGGCAACAATGGAGAAAGTGAAGTTATTCCAGTTGGTTTCAACCCCTGCCATCAGTTGGTCATGCTGTTTCGATGTCACAGTGCTTTCTGAGTCGCGCTTATACTGGCTATAGGCGAGTGCCGGAGAAATTTTGAAACCGTCACCTTTATAGTTCATCCGGTAACTGAGTAATACGCCATTATCTAAAACGTCATTTTCATTATTGCCTAGCACATAACCGGCGCGAATTTCGTGCATATCAAAATTGTTGCTATATAACAGGGTGGCATCCTGACGGTTATAGGAAAAAGAGGTATCTATTTTTGATAAGCCATAGTTGTAAATGCCCGGAGTAAAGTTTTTATACTTATCCGTCATTTTCATTACTTGATACATAGGACTTTGTGTACGACCAAAAACTAAGCTACCGAATTTATCATGCTCCAAGCCTAAATAATTATAACGTGCTTGTAGGTCCTCTCCTTCATCAAACCGAGTATCATTTCCTTCGGTTCGAACTTGCCATTCGGATTTACCTATCACGCGGCTATCTTCGATAGCCGATAAATTGCGGCTAAGATTAATTCCCACACGAGCGCTCATGCGTCCAGACCATTCACCGTCTTCTGAGATACTCTCATCGCCAGTGGTTATCTGACTTTCAAAACGACCATAAATATCCATTTTATTGGTGCCATCATCATAGAGAGCCTGTGCATTGCCCACTGAAGCGATGCATAAGGTAGGAAGCAGGGCTATAAGTTGTTTATTTGTCATCATTATACTTATTCCATGTTTGTTATTGGAGTCTGCATAATAATAAGCGTGTTATTTAAAAAATAAGGGAATCGTCGGTTCTCAATTTAAAAGTTGATTCAGTTCTAAATTTTATTTAATTTATCGTTTTGTTTATTAAGTAAACAATGTTTATTTTTGTTCTATACGTTTTATAAATGGATTTTGGTGATGTTTATATGATTTCCGAATGGGTTGGTATTACTAATCTTGTGTGAAATGTGAAGTGGTCGATAATTTTTTATAGTTTGATTTTGTCTGGGTTGGAATTATGGGAAATAAAATTTCCTATCAGATGTTGTGGCATTTTTTTTAATCTTTATCAAATGGATATTAAGTTTTTTTGTGAGAATGTTATTTTCCCACTAGATCTGTGTACGCTGATTTATTTTATAAAAACATGAAGTGAGTAATATAAAATTGCTGCTACGGTTAAGGTGATTTCATTTTATTTTGATCTTGAACTATGTTTCATTCGCAAGCGTTAAAAATGTTTTAAATTCATCACGTTTTTTATGGGGAATGATAAATTCCCCTATTCTTTATAGGTTGAAAGCAGAGAATAGAACTGTTTTTATGCTTGATTATGATGTACTGAAATTTATCGGATTGGACCAACAAATTACATTGATGAGTAAGGGCGATATGATGATCAATTCTGAATTTAAGAATAAGCCTATTTTTGCACTGGATCTGCAAAGCTATCTTGCGGATCTAGAATATTTGGTAAACATTGATAGTGGTAGCTATGATCGTGAAGGTGTGCAAGCTGTTTCGGCTTTTTTTATTGAGCAATTTTCTCAGTTAGGTTGGCGTGCCAATCTGGTTGAAGTGGATGATAAACTAGCGCCGTGTGTTGAGATCTTTAGCCCGAGTTGTGGTAAAGAGATCGACAACTTGCTTCTGGGACATCTTGATACGGTTTTTCCTAAAGGCACAGTGGCGCAACGTCCTTTTCATATTGAAGCACAACGGGCTTATGGTCCTGGAGTTGCAGATATGAAATCGGGTGCTCTTTATTGCTTATATCTTGCTCGTGCCTACTATGCGGCAGGGATTACTCCTCCTGCTATTTGCGTTGCTCTAAATAGTCATGAGGAGATAGGTTCACGCCAAGCTCGTCCATGGCTTGAAGATCTGGCCCGTCGCGCTCGCCGCACGTTGGTGATTGAACCGGGGCGCGCTAATGGTGACATGGTGATTGCCCGCAGAGGCTCGTGCCGATATACCTTATTATTTACTGGGAAAGCAGCGCATTCTGGTGTTGACCCACAAAACGGTGCGAGCGCGGTCAACGAAGCGGCTCATTGGACGATTGAGTTGCATAAACTGACCGATTATGCCCAGGAATTCAATTTAAACGTTGGAATACTGGAAGGCGGAGTGTCTGTCAATGCGGTCGCTGATTCGGCTCGGATTGAGCTAGATGTGCGTTTCTCTGCGATGGAGCAAGCTGATATCGTGCAGAAACGGCTAGATGAAATGCAAGCAGCCCCTTTTACTGTCGGTGTCTCTGTGGAGGTGATTGGTGGTGTTACTCGTCCACCGATGAGCCCTTCAGAAGAGAGTCTTGAACTTGCTCGATTTGTGGATCAAGTAGCGGAAGAGCTGGGTGTTAAAATAGGATGGCAACACACAGGTGGCGGTTCAGATGGTAACTTTACGGCTGCTCTCGGCATTCCAACTCTTGATGGTATGGGTCCTATTGGTGGGCGGGCTCATAGTCGTGAAGAATACCTTGAAATTAATAGTATTGAGAGCCGCTTTACTTTGCTTGCTGCTGTGATTGATCAGCTTTAGCTTACTCTCCTTGCCGTTATTACTCATTGCTACTTTCTCGTAGGAATGTTGACGATGGCTCAATTTCTGTCGCTGAAAATTAAATTCCCTTACTGCTGTAAGGGAATTTCATCTCTTCTTTATTGTTTTATATTTCCATTAATTGAAAATTCGCTTGTATTTATTATCGTTTAAATTATCCATAAAGGTATTGAATGTAAATGCTGATTTAATTCGATTCTTGTATGATAACTTAATTATTAAACATTATACTGAATTTAATTATGGGAATAGGGGGTTCCCATTTGCTCTGCTTGTCATATATGCGTGAATCTTTATCTTAATAAAAATGTGAACTAGCTAATTCTTTCTTAAAATATTGAGTTCGGTTTATTGTGAGTTTTACTCTTTTAGAGCGATTTTTTAGCTTTTAGATGAAGCATTTAATAGATATTTTAAATCAGTCACACTTTTTCTAGAGAATAATCAGTTCCCATGTTTTTTCAATAACGAGTAAAACAACATAGTAGTGACTTAATACTATTAAAGAAGGTGAAACATATGATTGCTTTACTCGCTTTACCTATTGTTTTTGGGGCCGGTTTTTTAATCATAAAAAAATATAATACCCAGGCGATATTGTTTGCTGCGGGCTTACTTATGATGTTGATCGGTGTACTTGTTGGTGGTCCGGAATTTTTACCTAAAGGGGTGAAAACTTCCGGCGCTACAGTGGTTGATTTTTTCCTAGTGATTAAATCGTTAACCTCGTCGACAGTGGCTAAACTTGGCTTGATCATTATGGCTGTGGGTGGTTTTTCCAAATATATGAACCATATTGGTGCTGCGAATGCGCTAGTGAAAGTGACGACCAAACCTCTCTCTGCGATTAATAACCCTTATCTTATCTTGGCGTTAACCTATGTTTTAGGTCAGTTCTTAAACGTGTTTATTCCTAGTGCCGTAGGTTTGGCCATGTTGTTACTGGTTGCGCTATACCCTGCGTTAGTCGGGATTGGCTGTACTCCAGCTTCGGTTGCGGCTGTGTTGGCCACTACCGCGTGTTTGGATTTAGGTCCGGCTTCGGGCGCATCAAACAAAGCGGCTGAAATTATAGGTGTTGATGCGGCGTCTTATTTTGTTCAACACCAACTCTTTGTCAGTGTGTGTATTGTGGTGGTGATTGCCGTACTGCATTTTGTTTGTCAACGGTGGTTTGACAAACGTGACGAGGTCAATGGTGTTACTTACGAGCTCAACGCCAAAGAAGATACATCGAGAGAAGCTCCGCTTTGGTTCGCCTTATTGCCAATACTTCCTCTGGTACTCTTGCTAACCTTTAGTAAATTTGCCATCACTTCGATAAAAATTGATGTCGTTACCGCCATGTTTATTAGTTTGGTGGTCGCTATGTTGTGTGATTATATCTACTCGAAAAATGGTAAAGCTGTCGCCGCTTCCTTAAAAGTCTATTTACAAGGCATGGGTGATGTTTTTGCTGGGGTGGTTTCACTGATTATTGCGGCGCAAACTTTTGTGGTTGGTTTGGGGGCGATTGGCTTTATTGATGGCATGATAGGCACGGCGACTCACTTTGGTTTTGGTTATACCATGATGGTAATCATGATGGTGGCAATCATTGGTTTTACGGCATTGTTATCCGGCTCAGGTAACGCTGCTTTCTTCAGTTTCTCTAACTTAGCTCCTGACGTTGCATCACATGCCGGGGTTTCGATTGCCTCAGTAGCGCTACCTATGCAACTTTCCGCCGGTATCTTCCGTTCGTTTTCTCCAGTATCCGGCGTGGTGATTGCTTGTGCCGGGGTGGCAGGTGTTCCTCCTACCGAGTTGGTAAAACGTACCGCTATTCCAATGATTGGTGGTTTAGTGACGTTGCTAGCTGTAACCTTTATTGGCGCTTAGGAGAAAATAACATGCATGGCTCAAATATTTCTGTCTTTGACTCGACGCTATACTCACCGCTATTTACTCAAGCTGATATGAAGCAAGTATGGTCGGATGAAAATTTAATCCAGACTTGGTTAACCTTAGAAGTCTCTATGGCGAAAGTGCAAGCAGAATTGGGGTTAATTCCCCAACAAGCGGTAGCATCGATTGAGCAAGTTTGCGATCTGAAAAATGTTGATTGGCTTCGTTTGTCTCAGGATACGCAGGTCGTGGGAATGGCAATCAAACCATTAGTCGATCAGCTTAGTGATATGGGCGATGAATACGTAAAAAAATATTTGCATTGGGGTGGTACAACCCAAGATTTACTCGATACCAGTCTGGCCATGCGTGTTAAACAATCATTGAATATCATACGTCAGCAGCTACTGGCTCTGGGGGAGCAACTCAAGTTGATGGCGCTAGCGCATAGGAACACCGTTATGGTGGCCCGTACCAACTCTATGGATGCGTTGCCAACGACTTGGGGGCTGTATGTTAGCAGCTATTTGCAGGAAGTGACCCGTCATCTTATTCGTTTAGATCAACTCTATGCTCGCGCAACCACAGGGATGTATGGTGGGGCGATTGGTAACTTTTCATCGATCGGCGAGCAGGGACTTGAAGTCCGTAAAGGTCTGTTTGTTGAGTTAGGGCTTAACGAACCGAAAGGATTCGGTAACGCCAGTTGTGATCATATTGTGGAACTGGTGCAATTTTTTGCTTTGATCCATGGCACCTTATGCCGGATTGCTAATGATACTGAAATGATGGGGCGTGTTTCCATCGGTGAGGTTCGCGAAGGTGAAGGTGGTGGTGGTTCAAGCACTATGCCGCATAAAGCCAACCCTAGGGCGGCGAATATGATCAAAACTCTTTCTCGCATGGGGTGGATGTACGCTAGTGGTGCTCCAAGCTTAATGGATCAGATGGACGTGCGATCCGCTTCGATGCGAGTATTGAGTTGGAGTCTCATTCCCGAGGCGTCATTAGCTGTGGCTACTTCTTTAGAAAGAGCAGAACGCCTGATTGCGCATCTGATCGTCAATGAAGAGCGAATGTTGGCCAATTTTGCGGATTCACGCAATTTTATTATGTCAGAAGCCGTGATGATGAAAGCGGCCGAAAAAGTGGGGCGGGGTGATGGTTATCAGCAACTCAAAAAAGCCATCGCCAATGCACCTGATTCCGGCGATTTAGCCACTGTGTTGAAACAAAATAAAGAGGTTTCAGCCATCTTGACGGCAGAAGAGATCGATGCGGCTTGCGATCCCAAAAATTATTTAGGTTGCAATGATGCATTGTTGGATGAGGCGGTAGAACTCTTCAGTTGTAAGGTGCTCTCTGATGAATAAAAAAATGTTTATCCGTCAGGCAGGAAATACGTTATTAAACACGCCATTGTTGAATAAGGGGAGTGCTTTTTCTGTTGAAGAACGCAGAAACTTTAACCTTGCAGGCTTATTGCCAGCCAATATCGAGAGTATCGATGAACATAGAATTTAAAACCTGACGGTTGTATCGATTATCGACGACTTGATCAACGCGTTTGGAACGTTAATACAATTTCAGAGAGCATAACATGAGAACATTTAAAATTGCTGTTATTCCTGGTGATGGTATCGGTAAAGAGGTGATACCGGAAGGTATCAAAGTGATCCAGGCGTTAACGGAGCAGCGAACAGATATCCAATTTGAATTTGATTATTTTGACTGGTCGTGTGAAACCTATCTGCAAACTGGAAAAATGATGCCCGATGATGGCATAGAAATTCTCTCCAAATATGATTCTATTTACCTTGGTGCGGTCGGTTTTCCTAATGTGCCTGATCACATTTCTCTGTGGGGGCTTTTGCTGCCTATCCGGCGTTCATTTGAGCAATATGTTAATTTACGACCGATTCGTTTGTTTGAAGGAATTCCTTGCCCTTTAGCCAATAAAAAACCGGGCGATATTGATTTCTATGTGGTCAGAGAGAATGTTGAGGGAGAGTATTCATCAATTGGCGGTATCCAATATGCGGGCTCTGCGGATGAAATGGTCGTTCAGGAAAGTATTTTTACCCGTAAAGGTACTGATCGTATTTTGAAATATGCTTTTGAGCTGGCCTCGAAACGGGAAACGAAACGCGTAACGTCGGCCACAAAATCAAATGGTCTATATCATTCAATGCCGTATTGGGATAGTCGTTTTTTGGCGATGGGTAAGCAGTATCCTAATATAAAAACAGAACAGTTTCATATTGATATTCTTACGGCGAATTTTGTACGTATGCCGGAACATTTTGATGTAGTGGTAGGCTCCAATTTATTTGGTGACATCTTGTCCGATTTAGGTCCGGCTTGTACCGGAACCATTGCGATTGCCCCTTCGGCGAATATCAATCCGGAAAGAACATTTCCATCGATGTTTGAACCTGTGCATGGCTCAGCTCCCGATATCTACGGCAAGAATATTGCCAATCCTATAGGTACTATTTGGGCTGGTGCCATGATGCTCGCCCATTTAGGTTTGCATGACGAGCATGATGTGATTCTTCGTGCGATAGAAAATGTTATCCGTATGGCGCAGCAACTCACTCCTGATATGGGCGGAAAAGCATCAACGCAGGATTTAGGGAGTGAAATTATCAAACAAGTGCGCCAGTTGAGCTGTTAATTTTTTCACCATGCGATAAGTAAAAAGACCGCCATAAAAGCGGTCTTAAATCTTTGGATATTACTTCGAAATACGTTTGTATTTGATACGGTGTGGCTCTGCTGCTTGTGCGCCAAGCGTTTGCTTCAACCAATCCATGTATTCGGTGTAGTTACCTTCGTAGAAGTTCACTTGACCTTCATCACGATAATCCAGAATGTGCGTAGCAATGCGGTCCAGGAACCAACGGTCGTGTGAGATAACCATTGCACAACCGGGGAATTCTAGCAGTGCTTCTTCAAGCGCACGTAGCGTTTCAACGTCTAGGTCGTTGGTTGGTTCGTCGAGTAACAGTACGTTACCACCCGCTTTTAGCAGTTTTGCCAAGTGAACACGGTTACGCTCACCACCAGACAACTCGCCAATCACTTTTTGTTGATCTACGCCTTTGAAGTTAAAGCGAGAACAGTAAGCACGCGCTGGGATTTCGAAGTTGTTGATCTTAATGATATCCGCGCCTTCTGAAATCTCTTGGAACACAGTGTTCTTGTCGTTCATGCTGTCACGGAATTGATCAACAGACGCCAATTTCACGGTTGTACCTAATTCAATTTCACCTGAATCTGGCTTTTCAACACCGCTTAACATCTTAAATAGGGTCGATTTACCCGCACCATTGGCACCGATAATGCCGACGATGGCACCTTTAGGCATGCTGAAAGATAGGTTATCGATCAGTACACGATCATCAAAAGACTTCGTCAGGTTACGAACTTCAAGAACTTTATCCCCTAAACGCTCACCTGGCGGGATGAACAGTTCGTTCGTTTCGTTACGCTTCTGATGTTCGCCACTTTGTAGCTCTTCAAAGCGTGCCATACGAGCTTTCGATTTCGCCTGACGACCTTTAGGATTCTTACGTACCCATTCCAGTTCTTTCTCGATGGTTTTCTGACGGGCACTCTCCTGAGAAGACTCTTGTTTTAGACGCTCATCTTTTTGTTCTAGCCAAGAGGTGTAGTTACCTTGCCATGGAATACCTTCACCACGGTCAAGTTCCAGAATCCAGCCCGCTGCATTATCGAGGAAGTAGCGGTCATGCGTGATAGCCACAACAGTACCAGAGTAATCAACCAGGAAGCGTTCTAGCCAAGCGACGGATTCCGCATCCAAGTGGTTGGTTGGTTCATCAAGCAGCAGCATGTCTGGCTTTTCAAGCAGCAGACGACAAATAGCAACACGACGACGCTCACCACCAGAAAGCACCGAAATTTTTGCATTCCAATCTGGTAGACGAAGTGCGTTTGCTGCACGCTCCAGAGCGTTCTCTAGGTTGTGACCATCTTTAGCTTGGATTAGCGCTTCCAACTCACCTTGCTCTTTGGCAAGAGCATCGAAATCGGCATCTTCTTCCGCGTAAGCAGCATAAACCTGGTCTAGACGAGTTAAAGCACCGGCGACATCCGCAACCGCTTCTTCAACCACTTCACGCACTGTTTTAGATTCATCAAGAACCGGCTCCTGAGGTAGGTAGCCTACTTTAAGACCTGGTTGTGGGCGAGCTTCACCATCGATGTCTTTATCAATACCGGCCATGATACGTAGTAGGGTAGATTTACCCGCACCGTTTAGACCTAAAACACCAATTTTGGCTCCTGGGAAAAAACTTAGAGAGATGTCTTTTAGAATTTGACGCTTAGGCGGGACGATTTTGCTCACCCGCGACATGGTATATACGTATTCAGCCATTGCCGATTGTTCCTAATCTATCTTTCAGAATAAAGTCGCTATTCTATACCAAAGTTATGGCTTTTGTTACTAGGACGATTGTTACTAGGGGCTTTTGCCCTTTGTTATTCGATATGAAAGGGAATAAGACCGTCATAATTCGCTGTGTGAATGTATATATTAGCTAATTATTATTTATGGCACATTATTAACATCAACTTTACATCCGCCCCTTTACATTTGTCACTAGAATTAGCGTAATGGATTAGTAAATAGTACTCAGTAAAGGACTAGAGTTCATGACGCCCATGCATTCTTCAAAGCCGTCTCGTATTTTGTTATCAATGATTGTTTCTAGCTCATTGTTTAGCGGCACAGCGTTTTCAGACTCTATCGATCTTAATGCCCAGCGTGATCTTTATGATCAAGCTCAGCAGTGGTTAGATGACAAGAATGTCTCTCAGTTTGAAAAGGTGAGAGCCAAACTTGCAAGCTACCCGCTGACGCCGTATTTGGATTATCGGGCATTTCTTATCGATATTGGTAACAAACCTCCTATTACCGTCAAAGTCTTTATTGATGGGCATAAAGAGTTTCCCTTTTCCGGTCGTATCAGCGCCCCATACCTTGATACTTTAGCTAAGCAAAAAAAGTGGAATATGCTATTACAATTTCAGACCTCGGAGCCCAATGGCGAAACCTATCAGTGCCATTATTACAATGCCTATTTGCAAGTGGGTAAGCGCGAAAAAGCATTTAATGGCGCCAATAAACTTTGGATGAGTGGCGCAAGTATTGCGGAGGCATGTGACCCGCTGTTCAACGCCTGGGAAAAATCCGGTGGTCTTACTGATGAACTGATATTTAAGCGTATGTTGTTAGCGTTTGATGGTCGATGCTTGATGTGTTTTTCCATTAATGAATACAGCCGTTTGCTCTGTGCTTTTGTTTAAAATTCTTCCCATCTCACACCTCACTCATTGGTTTCTAATTCTGCAAACGCAGTGCGCAAGCCTTTCTCGGTAATCTGTCCGCCTTTGGCATACATGGCCGCCAGCTTCAGAGTTTTGCTTAACAGACGTAAACCACCTGGGCGCTCGCTGATTTGGAACATCAGGCTGGTTTCGGTTTCTCCCAGAACGTTCCATGCTTGTGCAATGGCGCGAACGTCGGCTTGTTTGGTTTTGTGGATGCCACGCTTCTTGGCAATGCGAGAGAACAAACGAGCAAAGTCTTCATTGCGGCGGCCACCTGTGAGCTGCGTATACACTTTGTTGTTACCCACTAGCACCATGTCAACGCCAGTTTCTTCTTGCAGAATGCGCAGCTCTTCTAGGGTTGGATAATCGAGGTGATCGGCTTCATCAATGATGATTAAACCCTCTGTACCTTTTAGGCGTTGGCGAACCACTCGCGCTAACGGGCCTTTACGGCGTGGAGCTTGGTCCATGCCGAGTTCCATCGCGATTTCATACAAGCATTCGGTCAGGCTTGAACGGCTTGGCGAGGCGGTAACCATCCACACGTTGTTGTTTTGCTTTTGGTAATGGCGCAGGGTTTCTGATTTGCCGACACCTGACGCGCCGTAGATCACGACAATCGATTCCGTCACTTGCGCGTAGGTTAAATCGTTAGTGATTTGTTGGGCTGTGCTGGTCATGACAAAGCCGGGGTTTTGGCTTGGGGTCGCTTTGCGTGAATCACGTAGTCGTAACCACTTCTCAAGCTTCTCGATAATTTTGCTTGGATCGGCTTGATATTTGTTATTGATGATTTGGCTTAGTGTGGCTGGCGAGACGCTGATCTCTTTTGCAATTTGAGAAGAGATCACGCTTTTCGATTCCACTAGAGCACGAACTCGCATAAGCACATCGGTTTCGGTGGCTTTCGGTTGACCTAAAGTGATCACGTTTTCCATTTGTTTAGTCATAAATTGCTCCGTTTATTAGCGATTTAAAGCTGATTTAAAGGCGGTTTTTGTTCTTCTGTTCCACAAGGTACGAAAGGTTTTGCGCATAATTGGCTTCGTAGTCTTCATCCAGATCTTCATCCACATGGACTTGTGCGGCGGTGTTGCCAATGGACACAGGTCGGAATGGCTCAACCACTTTGGTTTCTGGGATGAAGTCTTCTTCAAGCGGCTTCATCATGGCGGCCACTTCCAGCGCATCCATATCGGTTTGCGCTTGTGCAGCAACCTTGTTGGCTTTGGTGAATTGAGTGCGTTTGCGTTTGTGTTCGCGAGCGGCTTGGGTGTCGCCGAATCCGACTTTCTCTAAACATTCCGCAGTACAAATGCGCACGCCTTGTAGGGTGTAGATTTCTACGCTGTCATGCAGTTTGAGTGGGTCAAAACGTGCCACCAGTTTTTGCCCGACGTAATCAAACAGGGCTTCATGGTGGTAACGATTTTTACGGCCTTTCAAGCTACCGCCTGCATCAAGGGTGATGGTGGCGTGTTTCTTGTTAACGGTAACGGCTTCAGCTTGCAGCATCATGAGTTGCAGCTGCTCTTGAGTCGCTTTACGAATCGGTGCTTCTGCATAGCTGGCATTAAACGCATCGTTAAAGCTCATCATGCCTTGGCAAATTTCAGTGCGACGGTTTTGCTTGTTGTTGTACATTTCAACGCCAGCGGCTAAGGCTTTTAGAAACTCTTCTGCATCGATGGCTTTGCTGCCGTAGTTATCAGGTTTCGCCATTGGGTTCGGGCCTGTATAGGCACCTGCGCACAGTGGGTGTTTGTCGATCATTTCATCTAAGCCACCGACACCAAACGCACGTTCGATAGGTTTTGCCTGACCGTGACCTTTACCAAGGATCACGCTCGACCAATGCAGCTTCATGCCAAGCATAGGAATGATGCCAAGTGGGTCATCTTCTTTGACTTTGAAGCGGTAACGGTTAGGAACGCCGCCTGTCATCCATTTGTTCGCCGCTGCTCGGGTGTTATCTATGGTGATTTCTTTTGGTACGCCATAGCGCTCGCATACATCCATTAATGACAAACGAATGCTGTCGGTGTTTTCGCTGATGTCACAACGCCAGCCCACGATTTTGCGTGAGTAAACGTCTTGCCAAAACCACGTTTTAGGACGAAGAATTTCACCGTTAAACCATTTCACAAACACGTTGTGCTGGTAGCCATCGCCATTTATCCATTCAAGGGCGTGTAACCCTTCAACGGTACGTTCCTGGCTTGGGTATAAATCCATAAGCGCATGTTCGCCTTTGCGCAGCATCACTCGTTGTTGATGTGGTACTTCATGACGAATGCGGCGGTCTAGGCTTTTTAAGCTCGGTACTTTCCAACCGTGTTGTGGCGCAGCTTCTATTAGACGCTCATAACAAGCGGCCATGGTGGGTTGTTCTAGGCGTAAGTAATCGGCTTTGAAAAAATCCCACGCAGCAGGTGTGATATAAGCAAAGCGTTTCGATTTGATTTCTGTCGCGACTTCTTTGTTGCGATCAAGCAAAGCAGGTGCCCAGTCTTCCGGTGCGAAGTCTTTCACTTTGGCACAGGCGCGGCGTAGGCTCATTTTGCTGATCCCGTATTCATTCGCCACGGTTTCATAAGCGGCCATTTTGCCAATGCCAGAACGGACGAGTTCGCTCACGGTCTGCACGGCTTTTAGTACACCTTGCGCTTTTTCTTGCGCACGCGTGCCAGCTTTGTTCCACCGCGCCCATAATGCTTCACGGCAGTAAGAAGTGGTTTTTGGTTTTGGCAAATCAAAAACCTGATCGCCAACTTTGATTTTGCCTTCACGCTTGTAAAGCGCAGCTTGTGTGGCAAGCGGTAAAATAGAAATGTGGTATTCGAACGCTTTAGTGCCTTGGCGCTTGCGTTTAAATTCAGGATTTAGATCTCGCTGACTAAATAGGTTATTCAGTCTGGCTAAACAATTTCTCTCTAGCTTTGGCATGCCCGTCACGTCAGCTATTTCTTTGGCTGTGAAGTACATTAAGCTACTTCTTTCGTCTCAACGTCAGGGTAACGGCTCGGCCAAATATCCTCTGGAGCCATATTTAGTGCGTCAGCAATTAAGCGTTCACCTTTCGGCCAAGGAGCGCGTAAAGCATTGTTTAATGTTCCGCGATGATACCCGTGGTGCATAGATAATTTGGCAACACTCCAGCCTTTCATTTTTAAATGAGCGACAATCAACGCTTGTGGCATATCGGTTTTTGTTTCCATTCTTAGCCCCCAATCTGCTAGTATCTCTTTATTACTACATGCACCAAGTAACTAAACTTAGTTCGTGAAATCAATTCTTGATCTAAATATGGTTCTTGTTAACAGCTAAATTTAGATCTTTTTCTAAATTACGTTTCTTGTGAGCTAAATATAGCTCAAGCTGGATACGACAATGGGTTTAAAGGAAATGGTCGAAAAAGACTCAAATTCTTCTAACGATCCGATTGAAAACAAAGGAAATGGATCGTTATCAGAAAGAATTTTGCTTTTAATGAAAGGCAGAAGTGCAAGACAAGTAGCTGAGGATTGGGGGATTGGAGCATCTACCGTAAATGCTTATGTCAAAAACGGATCCATTCCAAATCTAAATATAGCGCACCAAATTGCGTGCAGAGAGGGTGTTAACCTAGAGTGGTTAGCGACAGGCAAAGGCGAAATGCTAGCAATAGATGAGCCTATGAAGCCTATATTCGAAATTAGCGATGCAGCTCAAAGCTATGCTGCTTCTAATGAAATGCTCGAATTTTATAATGAGTTTGTTCTTATTCCTGGCTATAGAATTCAAGTATCAGCAGGACACGGTACAAACCCATTAGGCGGGGAAGAGGAGCCATGCAGACACCTAGCGTTTAGACGCAAGTGGTTGAAGTGGCGAGGCTTTAACGAGAAAGACTTAGCGATTGTATGGGCCAAAGGCGACAGCATGGAACCAACGATCAACAATAACGACACGCTAGTGGTACACCTAGGCCGCACCGTTCCACAGGATGGGCATTTGTATATTTTCAGAAGCGGTGAGGAGCTGTTTGTGAAGCGTTACCAAAGCGCATTAGGTTCATGGCGCTTGATTAGCGATAACAAAGTGTATGATACGTTAGACATAAAAAAAGAAGAACAGCACCAGTTCCAAGTAATAGGCCAAGTGGTTCACATCGCTAAAGACCTGGGCAACTGATTTAAAAATTTAAAGGCACTTTAAAAACAAAATAAAGCCTTTCTTCAATTGTTCACTTTACTAGGGCTGATTTTTGTAATTTCAAAAAATTGTTCATTTTGAAAAAAGTTTAAATTATCGCTATCTTACTACAAAGGGTTTGAAGCCATCGCCTCAAACCCTTTGTTTTTCCTAGCCTCAACCCAAATCCCTCCCATTTATTCCGACCAATTCCCATCTATTCCTTATATTGTTCATTTAAATAGTCTTCATACAGTCGAAACAGAGGGTTATTGGTCTATTTATCTAAAAAGCTCAGATCCAATCGCTATCAAGAGAAGGGCAAAGCGATGTTGGCGCTTTATGATAAGCCTGAAACTGTGGTTAGTTTTGCCAGCCAATATACTGACCCTCTAGCGGTTCAACAAGCACAACTTGCATTGGAAAAATTGACTCGAGCAGACACGGAAAAAGCGCTGTCTTTGATGGAACAAGTTGCTAAGAAACCACTGTGGACATCAACACAAAAAGCGCAAATCGAGCAATTTATAGCATTGCGCTTGATGGATGCAGAAGACGAAAAACTCATCCGCTGGCGAGATAAAGTGATTGCCATGGGGGATAACCTCTCCCTTACTGAGTCTCGTATTCGGTTGGCACTACGCACTGCCGATTGGACAGCTGTTCAGTTCTGGATAAATCATCTGCCAGAAGAAGAGATTAAATCGCAGCGTTGGCAGTATTGGTTAGGACGTAGCGAAATCGAAAATGGTCATGTAGAGCAAGGAATGCAGCGCTTGTTTGCCATTGTCGGGCAACGTAATTTTTATAGCGTGGCGGCGGCTAAAATTGTTAAGCAATCGGTGCGTTACCCGAACAATACCATCGAGTTAGATGTTAACAAAATTAAGATATATCAAAAGGCGTTAGTCCGTATTCAAGAACTGATTGAGCGAGATAAGATCGCTGCTGCGAAAAGTGAGTGGCACTGGTTACTGGGCAGAGTCAGCCAAAGTGAGAAAGAGATGCTTGCGGCGTATGCGTCCAGCCAGCATTGGTATCACTTAACTGTTACTGCTTCAATATCAGCACGTTTGTGGGACAACTTACAGTTGCGCTTTCCTGTCGCTCATCAATGGTGGTTTAATTTTTACGGCAATAAACACGGTATTGACCCTATTATGCTGATGTCGTTGGCGCGTCAGGAAAGCGCCATGGATGCAGAAGCCCATTCACCGGTAGGGGCTCGCGGTATCATGTAAATTATGCCAGCTACCGCAAAATATACGGCTAAGAAGTATCAGCTCACATACAGCGGTGTTGATGACCTGTATCAAGTAGGAAAGAACATTGAAATTGGTAGCCATTATTTAAATGGCTTGTTGGCACAGTATGACAATAACCGTATTTTTGCATTTGCTGCCTACAATGCTGGACCGCAGCGAGTGGATAGATGGCGTGAGCAAACGCAGGGCAAGCTTGATGCTTATGCGTTTATTGAGGCAATACCATTTAGGGAAACTTGTGGCTATGTACAAAACATCTTGATGTTTGAAACCTATTACCGAGATTTGATGGGGCTGCAAGGTGAGCTGCTTAATGAAAATGAGTTGCAGACAAAATATTGATTATCTTTGAGCTATCACTAAAATAGCGAGGGTGTATCACTTAACGAGTACAATTATGTCTCAACAAGCACAATACAGTGATTGGTCTCAATTAATTGATTTAGTTAAACAAGCCGCAGATAACGAACAACATGAGATGTTATTAACCATGTTAATGACGCCAGATGAAAGAGAAGCGCTTGTTGCTCGTGTAAATATATTGTGTGAGCTGCTCAAAGGTGAACTGTCACAGCGTCAAGTGAGTCAGATGCTCGGTGTCGGGATTGCGACCATTACTCGTGGTTCGAATGAGTTGAAGTCTCGCTCAGAGCAGGAAAAAGAGGCGCTGAGTCAATTGATTCTTAAATAAAAAAGCATTTTTGGGGTTCTCCCCCTCAGATGAGGAGGAGTAAAGACTTATGACTAAGAAACAGGTCTTATGGCCGGCTCTTTGGTGCTGATGTTATGCGGTCTAGTGCAAGTTTGCAGGAAAATGCTCAGGATTGGTAAAGGGGATCAAAGCCAGTATTAACGCCTGATGGTAGACCGAGCTGCGGGTAAGTTGATGCTGAGTTAATAGCCCAATCGCCCCACCTTTCTGTTTAATGTTATCGGTGCCAAAGACTTCATCCATCACATCACCCAGTTCATTGGCTTGTTGCAATTTGTTAAGCACTTCGGGTGGTAGCATCAAGCTCGCGGAGCGAGATTCTCCTCGATGGGTATTGGATTCAATAATCATCCAGGCAAAGGTCACATTGCCTTCAATTCCTGCTTCTAATCCCACGTAGTAATCACCATTAGTGATTTCAAGTTTGGCATTTCGCACGCGGTTTAATGCGCCCGTTTTGGTCTCTTCGTTGCTCATCGGTTGATCCGCTACTTCACTCGCTACACTTATCCCTTGAAAGTGAAAGGATTGGTCAGCAAACGCGGATTCAAAAGCACTTTTTACGGCATTTATTTTCGCTGGATTAAGAGAAGCGATAATTACATTCTTCATAACTAATTTCTGTGTCGTTATTGTTCCAATATTGGATTTCACGCAGAGGCATTGGCGGCGCTAAGTAGAAGCCTTGCATGTAATCGTAATGATAACGCGTTAACCATTGCTGCATTTCTTGGCTTTCAATACCCTCTGCCGTCACTTTCATCATCTGAGAATGACAGAGTTGGATAAGAGGCTCAAGTACAGACTGTTTGCCCGTTTCGATAATGGTTTCCAGAAATGCTTGATCGAACTTAATGCGCTTAATCGGGTATTGTACCAACTGAACAATGGATGTATAGCCAGAACCAAAATCATCGATGGTCAGGCTATAACCTTGTTCAACTAAATCATACAGCAGAGGAATGGCTTTGGAATCGGCGGCAAAAGTCTCGGTGATTTCAAAATCTATCCAGTGAGGGCGAATTTTGTATTTGCTCGCCTGCTCGCGAATGTAATCAGCTAAATCAACCGAGTTGAGCTCCGCAGAGGAGAGATTGATCGAGATATGGATCGGGTAATCAAAACTATTAAACAGGGTCGAAAACTCTTCAAACGCATGGCGAATCACCCAACGGTCAATTTTGCCGAACAACCCTGTTTGTTCTGCAATGGGAATAAACTCTGTCGGTGACACTTCGCCAAGTAATGCTGAATCCCATCGTAACAGGACTTCGAAACCGGCTATCTTCATATCACTGCAGAAGTAATAAGGCTGATAAACCAGAGTAAACTCCTGATCAAATTTCTCCATTCTTAACGCTCGTTCTACCGCATTTCTGCGTTGAACTTGCTGATCCAATTGTTTTGAGTAATGGGCGATTTGATTTTTCCCGGCACTTTTTGCCTGATACATTGCCGTATCTGCGTTGATAAGCAGGCTCTCAATGTCAATACCATCCATTGGGTATGTCGCAATACCGATACTGGCAGTAATAGGGAAGCGTCCCAATGGGGAATCGTGATGTTCCTGAATCGGTTGCAATAGACGGTGTGAAAATTCTTCTGCAAAGTCAGACAGACGGCTTGGTGCACAAATCAAAATGGCAAATTCGTCGCCAGAAAGGCGCGCTGCTAGACTGTAGACATGTTTATTGAGATTAAACTCTTCGGAAAGTGCACGCACATGAGCGGCAAAGCTAATCAGCAATGAGTCACCTACCTGATGACCGTATTTATCATTGACGTATTTAAAGTTATCCAAGTCGATATAGAGTACCTGAATGTGGCTATTGGTCGGCGATTCCTTTAGCGTGGTTTGTGCTTGTAGCTGGAACTGATAGCGGTTCGATAACTTAGTTAAATGGTCAAATTCCGCCAGAGTTTTTGTTTCTTGATAAGAGTTGTTGAGCTCTTTATACATATCGTAAAAACGTGACGATAGGCGACCAATTTCGTCGTTAGAAGTGAGTTTTTCTATATTATTTCTTTGTTTGCTCTCGACTTCCTGAAGCTGTTTATCCAAACGTGAAATTGGCGTGATGACATGTCGGTAAAGCAAAAACAGTAGCAAAACCAAACTAAACAATGCCGAACCACCAAAAGCGGCCACAAGGTTTTGTCTTATGTCATTGAGCTTGTTTCGCATCAGCATTGGTGCAGGTGGAAGTGTTGCAAACATGCCCGTTTGGAGTTCAACGGTTTGTGTTAAACCACCTGGAAACTCTGGCTGTGTTTTACTAAAGAAAATCGGGCTTTGGTTATCAAATTCCAACTGATTGCGTAGCGTGTTGAATTCATCCAGCACAAGGTAAATGACAATAAAAAATATTTTGTCTCGGTTATAGCTCAGTGGAGTATCGAGGGTTCGTGTGTCCAATACATCGTAGCGTACTAATACACCATCACCGCTGGCGTTTTCAGTGTAACTGATATCAGACGTTCTTAAGGTCTGTTTGAAGCGATTTTTTACAAACTTGAAAACGGTAGGGTCGATTTTGCTGAACGGATCTTCGCTATTGTCAGCGAAATAGATAACGTTTCTATCGCCATCCAAAATTGAAAGGGCAACGGAATCTCTCTCGTTTGATTGCATTACATTGAATGTGTTTTCAATATTAGCAGCCAGTTCTAACTCTCGGTATGGATTGTTACTGTGCTCGAAGTAGTGACGAATAATGTCACTGTTTGCAAGAGTAAAGGTATAGCTGCTAACGAGAGATTTTGCCTGCCGGAAATGGCTAGCAAGTTTCTCCATATCAAGCTGTAAGTAGCTGTCCATGCGTTTAACAAGCGCATTTTGTTGACTATCATAAATAAGATAGCCAGAAACCGCTGAACTTAGGATGATCACCGGAGCGATGAGTAAGAGAATTCTATGGTTTAGCTTCATGTTGTTTGATCAAGCTGTTGATGATTTTTGCCCGCTGACTCAAATTAGATGAAGAAAGCTGGCTGTCTATGATGCTATGCGTTAACAAATCATCAGTAAGAAATATGGTTTTGTCTT
This sequence comes from Vibrio sp., assembly GCF_047973365.1. Classification (GTDB taxonomy): domain Bacteria; phylum Pseudomonadota; class Gammaproteobacteria; order Enterobacterales; family Vibrionaceae; genus Vibrio. The sequence goes on from NZ_JBKEBW010000134.1 coordinate 26,835, forward strand.
TGATGTAGCTGTCTGGCATCAATGTCATGGCGTTGACATTGGGCGTCGCCGCTTTGATATCTTGCGCGTTAATTGCCGCAATTTCTGGTTGCATTAAAAACTCAAGGAACAATTTTGCTTGTTGTTTGTTTTGCGAAGTATTCTTGACTGCTAAGCAATCGACCCAGATGTAGGGGTTACCTTCTGGAAGGACAAAGTCCCAGTCATTATTAGCAAAATATCGATTGAGTGCGAACTGGTCGCCACTGTAAGCGAGTGCCATATATAAGTCATCATTGTTGCTGTGGCTACGAACATAACTCAGTGCGTATTCGTAGGTGAGAATATCTGGTGTCGTCGCTTGCAGTTTTTCATAAGCCTGTTTTAGCTCTTTAATTGAAGTAGTTAGTGGTGATAGATTAAGACTGTAAAGTGCCGGAAGTAATGTTTCCACACTGTCTTGTATTAGCCCTACATGGCCTTTCATCTTTTCGTCAATATCCACTAATTCTCGCCATTGCGTAGGCGATTTCGATACTTTGCTTTTACGGTAAGCGATGCCAACATACCCCCAAAAATAAGGAATACTGTGCGTACCGCACGCTTGTTGCCACATAGCGCCGTTATACTGATTGGCATTGAAGGAAGAGAGATCTTCAAAGGTTTCTTGATTGGAAAAAAGCTGGGCAGAAACGTTATCTAAAATCACCACATCAAACGGGATTCGTTCACTGCTAAGCATAAGCAAACTGCGTTCGTCGTCATTATCAAAATGATAGAAGTTGAGTTTCGTGTCGTGAGTTTTGTTCCACGCAGCAATGACCCGTGGGGAAATGGTGTCTTCCCAAAGGTAGATGTTGAGCTCTGAAGCAATGGTGTGGCTACTGAGACCAGTAGCGCCGAGCATTAGGGAGATAACTTGTCCTATCTTCACCACAAATAACGTGTCTTATATGACTTTAAGCAATTGTGTTTTCCCTGTGTTCACTTTTAAAACACTCAATAGCACACTAATTGATCTAAACTGAATTGTATAATTATTTTTGTTTTATAAAGCTCTAATATGCAACTTTGGTCAAATTTGGCGTGAAAATTGAAAAGCAAAAGTGAAAAAAGTGCGGTTAAATCAACCGCACTAGAGCTTGTTTTTATCGTTTGAGTTAGTTCAAACGAACTTGTGTTGGTTTTATGTTTTCACTTGGATAGCAGCCAAGAACTTTAAGATGCTTAGTTAATTTGGTTAACTCATTTAGAGCTTGCTGCATGTTTTCTGAATCCAGATGAGCTTCCAAATCCACGTAGAACATCTCTTCCCAAGGGTTGCCCATGATTGGGCGAGATTCTAGTTTGGTCATATTGATACCAAAACGTTGAAGTACCAAAAGTGTCGCGACCAGTGACCCCGCTTCTTGTGAGGTTGACATGATCAAGGTTGTTTTGGCCGGGATTTGCGTTGACACTTCGACTGGTTTGCGAGCCACAATGATAAAACGAGTGTGGTTTTCAGTTTGGTTGGCAATGTTGCTCTGGATTGCCTGAAGCCCATACAGCTTACCGCTTGAAGAATTACCGATAGCGGCAACATCATCGCGATTCAACTCTTGTACTTTTTTCATTGCATCGGCTGTACTGGCACAAGTTTCTAGCTGCACGCCGTTTAAACGACCTAAAAACTCACTGCATTGCTGATGCGGTTGAGGATGAGAATAAAGGATTTTCAGATCTTCTAAGCGAATATCTTTGGTTGCTACGAGGCAATGTTCAATCGGCTGAGTGATTTCACCAACGATATACAAAGTGGTATGTTGCAGCAGATCGTACACTTCGTTGATTGAACCTGAACTGGTGTTTTCAATTGGAAGGACACCATAATCAGCATGACCTGATTCTACCGTTTTAGTGACTTCTTTGAATTGATCACAGTTCAGTTCAACCAGCTCGGTATTTCTACGACTGAAGTATTCGCGAGTCGCAAGATGAGAATAGGAACCTTTAGAACCAAGAAAAGCGACACGAGCAAATGGTTTTCTGCTCTGTGGGTTAGCTAAGTTTTGTAGGTAAGCCTGCTGCAGCAGTACTGAATCTTCAATGATGGTGTGGAAAAGCTTGGTGATGTATTGCGCATCAAGCTGGTATTTATCTTTACCTGAGTTGATCAGCTTAACCAGTAACTGTTGTTCGCGAACGGCATCACGCACAGGTTTTGCGGTTTCTACTTTGTTTTTTGCTACTTCAATACTGAGCTTACGTCGTTCTGATAGCAGGCTTAATAATTGGTCATCAAGTTCGTTGAGTCTTAAACGAATCTCGTCGAGAGAGTACTGTCTGTCTGTCATTGTTTTTAATTAAGTCGTTAAGATGGTTCCACAGTAAGCAAGGCGGCATGGAGCGTCAAGCAAAAAAATAGCGCCCGTAGGCGCTATAGGTTAAAGCAGTTAATTATTCTGTTTCTTGTTCAAATTCTGGTTTGTCAGATCTTCTGGCTTCTGGTTTATGGCGAAGTTTATTAAGTTGGCGTTCTAGTTTCTGTTCAACTTCATTCACGGCTGTGTAGAGATCTTCGTGAATTGCGGAAGCAACTAATTGTCCTTTTGGTACCGTTACCGTTGCTTCGAATTTCATTTGTTTGCCTGGTTCTTCGCTAAAGCTGCATTGACATCCTGTGATGTCTACTTGCCACTTCTCTAGCTTTTTAAGTTTGCTCTCAATATGGTCGCGGATAGCAGAGGTAATTTCGATGTTTTTACCAGTAATGTTCATTTTCATAATGCGCTTTCCTCTGTGTCATCCCTCATGGGTTAACTTCAGGTTACCCATTCTACAATAAAAAATAGTGACATAGATCACTATTTGCTGTGAGCTAATTCCGATCGTTTTTAAACGTGATCTGCCGCAAAATGTTTGGTCGATAAGGGTAGAAAAAGCTTGTGATTTTGATGTTTATAGCTAAATTTGAACAGGTAGCTTACTGAAAATTTATCCATTTTTAGGGAACTAATTCGGCCCTTTAATCACTTCTGACCATTTCCTGAACAACAAATTGTTGCGATAACCATCACTCTGTTTTGCTTTCTAGGTTTGTTAGCTCTGGATTTATGCCTTCAATTTCATTCAAGGTTGCGCTCAAGCTCTCTTCTTTGGCTTGCTTAAGCTGTTGCAGTTGTTTGTAAACAACGTAATAGCGACTGATGTTGGCGACATAAGTAACAGGTTCTGCACCTATATTTCGTCTTGTTATTACTTCCACGTTTTTAAACCAGACGTTGGGATTAAAGCCATGTTTCTTGGCTAGGCGACGCATTCTGCTGATATTGGCAGGGCCTGCGTTGTATGCCGCCAATGAGAGATAGACTTGGTCATCTTTACCTATTGCCGGATCTGAAAAATATCTGTCTTTAATGAAGCGCATATATTTCACGCCAGCGTGAATGTTGTTTTCCACTTTTTCAATGTTTTTGATATTAACGTTTTTATCTCTGGCTGTGCTCGGCAAGACTTGCATGATGCCAATAGCCCCTTTATGCGATACTTTTCGTTGATCGAATCCCGATTCCTGAAAACCTTGAGCCGCCATCATGAGATATTCAAACTCATATTGATTAGAATATTCGATAAATATTTTTGCCAGTTCATCCAAGCGCTTGAGTTTGTCTGGGCTGAGAGCTTTGGTGAGCCAGCGAGTATCGTCAATGTATTTGCTATAGATGACATTACCTAGCAAAGTCCCCGATTTTGCAGTTCTCAAATAGCCGTTAACAATTTTTTTTAGTTCTGGCGAGTTGTTACGCATCGCCCAAGCAATTTGCCCATTCTCTCTTAGCGGCAATTCGCTATGCGCTTTGATATCTTCCATCACATGTAGCCACATTTCTGCTTTGTGGCTATCAAGCACTGTTGCCGGAATGTGCCCCGCATTGACCATTTCCAACAGCTCGTAATCTTGTAGTGCTTCTTCAACGTAATGAATTTTTATCGGCTTTAAGTTTTGCATAATCAGCGAATTGTTGATCTTTTCCAAGCTCTCCAGATAACTAGAGCTGGCTCTCACCCAAATCTCTTTTCCCGTTAACTGCGTTAGGCTTGTGATATCCGGGTAGTTTTTATTGGTCACAATCAGTTCTTGAATCTCTTTGATGAGCGGGTTACTAAAATCGATCAATTTCGAACGCGTGGGGGTAATGGTGAGATTCGCGACAGCAAGATCAGCCAGACCCGCTTCGATGGACGGGATCAGATCGTCTCTTAATACGGGAATGATCTGAATATGCACGCAAGGTGCTTGCTTTTTGAGACTGTTTTCGAAGTGATAGAGGAGTTCAGCACCAATACCTTTTGGGCGGCCACTTTCAACATAATAGAAACCTAAATCCGCAGATACAACAACGCGAATAACGCCTTTTTCTTTTAGAACTGCCCAGTCACCTTGGTAGGGCTGATCACTTAATGGTGATAGCTCAATACTCTTTACCGGAAGGCTAATAAGCAAAATAAGCAGGCTAAAAAGTCCACGATGTAACCAACGCAAATGTGGCTCCCTGGCATTTATATTAATCAGTTTGAATAAAGATATACTCTTCCTACTTGAAGCTGCAGCGGTGTTGACTGCGTTCGTTCACCCCAATCACATAGTTTATCTATGCTCATGGGGATTCACTCACTTGTCGCCTACCTGCAACTTCAAGTAGTTTGAGTATAAGTTTATGAACAAAAGGATAAATCAGCAAATTGAAATGAAAAAAGCCACTGTAAAAACAGTGGCTCATCTGAATAGATTAGTCATTACTTGTCAGGGTTTAACGCAATCAGTTTCTCTGTACGAGCAATAGACTCTTCTAGCCCTAATTGTTTATAAGCTTTTAACTGAATTTGAAGTGACTTCCTGGCGGCTTCAGTGTCAGGGTAAGTTTTTTGTAGTTCCTGACAGCGTTTAATTGCCGCAATCCACGCTTCTCGGCGTAGGTAAAAATCCGCTGTTGCTAAATCGTATTCCGCAAGACGGTTTTTCAGAGCGAACATTCGACGTTGTGAGTCTTCTGCATATGGGCTTTCTGGATAACGTTGCAGTAACTTTTTAAAGTCTGCAAACGCAGCTTTTACTGGTTCAGGATCGCGATCACTTCGATCGATATTAAACAGATCATGCATAAAGTTGCGATCTTGTGCCATGTGCGTCAAGCCGCGCATATACAGTACCCAGTCCATTTTCTCATGCGTTGGATTCAAGCGGCTAAAACGCTCAATGGTTGCTAATCCAAGCGCAAGATCATCATTTTTGTAATAAGCATAAATTAGGTCAAGTTGAACCTGTTCAGAGTAAGCACCAAATGGATAACGAGAATCCAAAGCTTCCAATTTTTCTATGGCAGTTAACCAGTTACCACTTTGTAAGGATGATTGAGCTTCTGTGTAGAGCTCTGAAGGTGGTACGTCAGGTACGATTTCATCTTTGCTTGAACAGCCAAATAGCAGTGATAGCGCAAGCAAGCCTGATAAAGTTTGGTATTTCATGTCAGGAGTGGGTTCCTTGAAAATAAAGCATCTTAAAGCTGGAGCTACTGTTTTAAGCCAGAAGATTAGTTTCTTGTTTTGGCTTGCACAGTTGACTCCTCAAATCGTTTGGTTACTTTCTCTTTCGTAACAGATACAATGGCGAACATTATTTTATCCATACTAGTGAGTATTAGTCTCACGGTTTTTTAAAAAGTTCGATATGGCTCAGCAGATTGAATTAACTCAAACAGTAAAAGATAGCCAGCTTGGTCAACGTTTAGATCAAGCTGTGGCTGAATTGTTCGCCGATTTTTCTCGTTCACGTCTGAAAGAGTGGTTACTTGACGGCAAAATAACAGTAGATGGACAAGTTGTCACTAAACCGCGCACGAAAGTGATGGGCGGCGAAGAGATCACTGTGCAAGCTGAACTTGAAGATGAAGTTCGTTGGGAGCCACAAGACATCCCACTGAATATCGTTTATGAAGATGACGATATTATCGTTATCAACAAACCTCGTGACTTCGTTGTTCACCCAGGAGCTGGTACGCCTGATGGTACTGTGCTCAATGCGTTGTTGTTCCACTATCCGCCAATCGCGGAAGTGCCACGTGCCGGTATTGTGCATCGTCTTGATAAAGATACGACTGGTTTGATGGTGGTGGCAAAGAACGTACCAGTACAAACTCGTTTAGTCCGTGAACTGCAAAAACGTAACATTACCCGTGAATACGAAGCGATTGCGATCGGTAAAATGACGGCTGGTGGCATGATCGACAAACCTATTGGGCGCCATGCAACTAAACGTACTTTGATGGCTGTGTCGCCAATGGGGAAACCTGCGGTTACCCATTATCGTGTTGCAGAACATTTCCGCGAACATACCCGTATTCGCCTGCGTCTCGAAACCGGGCGTACCCACCAGATCCGTGTACATATGTCGTATTTGCAGCATCCGTTATTAGGTGATACTGCCTATGGCGGCCGCGCACGTATTCCTAAAGGCGCTTCACAAGAGTTAACGGATATGATTCGTAACTTCGATCGTCAGGCTCTGCATGCCGTTATGTTGAAGTTTGAGCACCCAACAACGGGTGAAGAGATGGAATTCCATGCTCCTGTGCCAGAAGATATGGTTATTTTGACCGAAGCACTACGCGCAGATGCACAACTGAACAAAACGGAAGAGTATTAGATGAATTGGATCACTCCTAACTGGAATGCCCCTAAGCAAATCAAAGCATTTGCTTCAACGCGTATCGGTGGCTTATCTAAAGCGCCTTATGCAGGGTTGAATTTAGGAATGCATGTCGGAGATGATCCTATTCTTGTGCAGCGTAATCGTGAGTTATTGCAGCAACAAACCCAAATGCCGAGTTCTCCATTATGGCTCAATCAGACTCACTCAACAGTAGTGTTGAACGTCTCTGAGCCAACAAACGATGTGCTCGATGCCGATGGTGTGATCACCTCGTCGCCAAATGTGGTTTGTTCGGCTATGACAGCCGATTGTTTACCAGTATTGATCACCAACACATCGGGAACTCAAGTGGCCGCGGTTCATGCTGGCTGGCGTGGTCTGGCGGGTGGTATTGTTGAAAATGCGCTTCAGCAATTTTCTGATAATGTGATGTTATGGCTTGGCCCTGCGATTGGTCCGCAAGCATTTGAAGTGGGTGAAGATGTTTTACAAGCATTTTTAGATTATGACTCAAAAGCTGGATGCGCATTTGTAGCGGGTAAACAAGATGGTAAGTGGTGGGCGAACATGGCTAGCTTGACGCGTTTGCGTATGGCGAAACTTGGTATTGATCAGGTTTTTGACAGCGAATTATGCACGTACCAAGATCCACAGCGTTTTTATTCTTATCGTCGTGATGGCGTAACTGGCAGACAAGCCACCTTTATCTGGATCGAAGAAAAATAATCCCCACAAAGTTTTCAGTGTTACCTTGAAAATTGTCTCTATTGTAACCATCTTTCCTAACGTAATGAGTTAGAGGTTAGGGAGGTTGTTATGCGTCTCGACAGATTTACCAGCAAATTTCAAATAGCGATTTCCGATGCCCAGTCACTTGCACTTGGGCGAGATCATCAATACATCGAACCTGTGCATCTGATGGTTGCGCTGCTCGATCAAAATGGCAGCCCAATTCGTCCGTTGCTGACCATGCTTGACGTTGATGTCATGCAGCTTCGCTCTAAATTGGGTGAAACGTTAGATCGTTTACCAAAAGTGAGCGGGATCGGTGGTGATGTGCAGCTTTCTAGCGGTTTAGGCACTTTGTTCAACCTATGTGACAAAGTGGCGCAAAAACGCCAAGACTCGTATATATCTTCAGAAATTTATCTTTTGGCTGCAATTGAAGATCGCGGCCCGCTTGGTCAAATTCTCAAAGAATTTGGTTTAACTGCGAAAAAGATCTCAGCAGCGATTGAAAAGATCCGTGGTGGTCAGAAAGTGAATGATCCGAATGCGGAGGAGCTACGCCAAGCTCTGGAAAAATTCACTATCGATCTGACTGAGCGAGCAGAGCAGGGCAAACTTGACCCTGTGATTGGTCGTGATGACGAGATCCGCCGTACCATTCAAGTGTTGCAACGTCGTACTAAAAATAACCCTGTGATCATTGGTGAACCGGGTGTGGGTAAAACAGCGATTGTTGAAGGTTTGGCACAGCGCATTATCAATAACGAAGTGCCTGAAGGATTACGTGGACGCCGAGTTCTATCTCTTGATATGGGCGCACTGGTTGCCGGTGCCAAATACCGTGGTGAATTCGAAGAACGTTTGAAATCGGTACTGAATGAATTAGCCAAAGAAGAAGGCAACATCATCCTGTTCATCGATGAACTGCATACCATGGTGGGGGCGGGTAAAGGCGAAGGCTCAATGGACGCCGGCAACATGCTCAAACCGGCACTTGCGCGCGGTGAGCTTCACTGTGTCGGTGCGACAACGCTTGATGAATATCGTCAATACATCGAGAAAGATCCGGCTCTTGAACGTCGTTTCCAAAAAGTGCTGGTGGATGAGCCGAGCGTGGAAGACACCATTGCAATTTTGCGTGGCTTGAAAGAGCGCTATGAGCTTCACCATCATGTGGAAATTACGGATCCGGCGATTGTTTCGGCGGCGACACTGTCTCATCGCTATGTGTCAGATCGACAGTTACCAGATAAAGCGATTGACCTGATTGACGAAGCGGCTTCAAGTATTCGTATCCAAATCGACTCCAAACCAGAAGCTTTGGATAAACTGGAACGTCGTATCATTCAGTTGAAAATTGAGCAGCAAGCGTTGTCGAATGAAACGGATGAAGCCAGCGAAAAACGCTTAAGCATTCTTAATGAAGAGTTAGGGCTTAAAGAACGTGAATACGCCGAGCTAGAAGAAGTTTGGAAAACCGAAAAAGCGGCATTATCAGGCACTCAGCACATTAAAACCGAACTTGAGCAAGCTCGTATGGATTTGGAAGTTGCCAGACGTGCCGGTGATTTAAGCCGTATGTCCGAGTTGCAATACGGTCGAATTCCAGAGCTGGAAAAGCAGCTTGATCTGGCGGCTCAAGCAGAAATGCAAGAGATGACGCTGCTACGCAATAAAGTGACCGATACTGAGATAGCAGAAGTGCTGTCTAAGCAAACCGGTATTCCGGTTTCGAAAATGCTGGAAGCAGAGAAAGAGAAACTGCTGCGCATGGAAGATGTTCTGCATAAACGCGTTATCGGACAAGTTGAAGCGGTTGAAGTGGTGGCGAACGCGATTCGTCGTAGCCGAGCTGGATTGTCTGACCCTAATAAACCGATTGGTTCGTTCCTATTCTTAGGTCCAACCGGTGTCGGTAAAACCGAGCTGTGCAAAACGTTGGCGCACTTTATGTTTGACAGCGAAGATGCGATGGTGCGTATCGATATGTCCGAGTTTATGGAGAAACACTCTGTGGCTCGTTTGGTCGGTGCGCCTCCGGGTTATGTAGGTTACGAAGAGGGCGGTTATTTAACTGAAGCGGTTCGTCGTAAACCTTACTCTGTGATTTTGCTCGATGAAGTAGAGAAAGCACACCCGGATGTGTTCAACATCTTATTACAAGTGCTTGATGATGGGCGTTTAACTGATGGTCAAGGCCGTACGGTTGATTTCCGCAATACAGTAGTGATCATGACCTCGAACTTAGGTTCTTCGAGCATTCAGGAAAACTTTGCTAAGCTGGATTACCAAGGTATCAAAGAGCGTGTGATGGAAACCGTGACCAAGCATTTCCGTCCAGAGTTCTTAAACCGTGTTGATGAATCGGTAGTGTTCCATCCGCTCGGCAGAGAGCATATTAAATCTATCGCTTCTATTCAGTTGGAACGTTTACATAAGCGCTTAGCTGAAAAAGACTACGAGTTAGCTGTTACCGAAGAGGCTCTTGAATTGATCGCTCAGGTTGGTTTTGATCCTGTTTACGGTGCTCGTCCATTGAAACGTGCAATCCAACAGAATATTGAGAACCCGTTAGCGAAATCGATTCTGTCTGGAAAATTCTTACCGGGTAAACCGATCCAACTCGCTGTTCGAGATGGCAATATTATCGCCAGTCAATAATAAGAAGAAGCCATGCGTAAGCATGGCTTCTTAGTCGTGGTATAAACTTAAGCAAAGTTAGCGTTAATACGCATTTTCAAATAGTCCTGCGCTGTGATTGGCTGGTAAACCTTCTTTGGTCCTTGAATGATTTGGTCACGGTTTGCTTGGCAGAAAAACGCTATACTGTAGCGTGAATCTTGGTTTTCTTCGGCGGTTGGCATACGTACGCGGTGTAGTGTGGATTTGAGCAAGTCGTCACTCCAACGCATCAGCATGTCACCAATATTACAAGTAATCACACCCGCTTTAGGTTCAACGGTGCTCCACACCAGATTTTCTTTCGCATCTTTACCCGC
>NZ_JBKEBW010000111.1:0-19845 GCF_047973365.1 Vibrio sp.
GAGAAAGAGCTGAAACTGACGGTGAACGAAACAAAATCTCACATAGCTCATAGCGATGATGGAGTGAAATTCCTTGGTGTAGAGATCGGGAGTGAATATACCCGTATACAGCCCAAGAAATTAGTAGAGTTCAAAAAGAAGTTGAAGCAGATGACGAAACGCAATGGTGGAAAACCCATAAGTGAAGTTATCAAGAACTTAAATCCTGTATTAAGAGGGTTCAGTCAATACTTCAGGATCGACAATAGTGGCTGGGAATACTCAAAGATAGCAGGATGGCTGAGACGAAGACTTCGCAGTAACCAACTGAAATTATGGAAGAAACCGGAGCGGTTGCACAGAAGGCTAAAACAGCTTGGATATAAGCCGCCGTTTAGATTTATCCGAATGAGTAGTTGGAGAAATGCGCCAAGTCCTCTAGCCAGTTATGCGATGCCAAACCAATGGTTCAACGAACTGGGGTTGGTAATGCTTGAGCAAGTCGGTACAGGGTATGTGTTTAGCAATTATGCTGAATGGAAGTATGCATGAGCCGTATACGAGGTAAGTACGAACGGGTCTGTGAGAGGGATGAGGCGGTAACGCCTCACCCTACTCGATTTTGTATAAAGAAAACCCCTTGCTAGGCTGGTGGGTCAGTTTCTTCTTATTCAAAATTTTTGAATGACCACATGCAATTATTCTGCTTGTCGATGGTGTGTTCAAATATTAATCTAGCTACATCGAAACAGCACACAGGATTATCATCATGAAAGTCATCGCATTCGGAGCAAGCACTAGCTCAACGTCTATTAACAAAGCATTGGCAACTTATACAGCAAACTTGATTGATGGTGCTGAAGTGCAAGTGTTAGATATCAACAATTACCACGTACCAATGTACAGTGAAGATCTTGAAAAAGAGATTGGTCAAGCAGAAGGCGCATTAGGCTTCCTACGTGATTTAGCACAAGCGGACGCTTTTGTTATCTCTTTTGCAGAGCATAATGGTCACTATCCAGCAGCATATAAAAACTTGTTCGACTGGGCGACTCGTATCGACCGCGAAGTGTTTAAAAACAAACCTGCTGTTTATCTAGCAACTTCACCGGGTCCTGGTGGTGCAACATCTGTGTTGGCAGCAGCTTCTGGCTCTGCGGCATATTTTGGTGGCAACGTGAAAGCAACCGTTTCAGTACCAAGCTTCTACGACAACTTTGACTTAGCAGCTAGCGTTGTAACAAACGAAACCGTCGCAGCTCAACTTAAAGAAGCGGTAGCAAAACTGGTTGCTTAATCTTTAAGACTGATGACAACATCAATGACGTCATTGCAGAATTTCGGAACGAAATGTCTGGAATCTAATAAAAGCATCGCTGTAGCCAGATTCCAGCTTTCGCTAAAATGACGGAAAATACTTTGTCAGCAAACTCAAGCCTCGTATTCGCGAGGCTTTGTTTCATCCAACTATTTTTCCGTCAACGCTTTCTTTTACGCAACTTCCTGACCCACATTCTGCTTGGATGAAGAGTTTCAAGCACATCATTAGGTAGAGGTAATGGATCGCCAGCCATTTGTGAAGCGAGCAGTTCAGCCATGAGTGGCGCGGAGCTTAAACCGCGAGAGCCCAATCCAATTAATGCGTACAACTGGGGGTATTGCGCAATGTTAGCAGCGTTGTTCTCACTCATATCACTGAGTTCTGAATATTGCTCTGTTATTGCTTCAAAATTCCCTACGTTACCGACAAACGGCAGATGATCTCGGCTGACGCAGCGAATGCCCTGACGAGATAGGTTTTCGCTAACATCAACACTGTCTGGCCAGATTTGCTCAGGTAAGCAGTTTTTCAAACGCTGCGCGTTTTCAACTTGTGCTTGTGGGTCAAACTCTTGATCTAAATGCGAGCGATCGTAACTTGCGCCAATACAGTGATGTAGATTGTTCGGGTTACATGGTGTCATATAACCGTCGTAGCAGAGCACAGTCTTTAATTGTTGTAATTCGTTGTTGGTGGGGATATGACTCACCTGACCTTTTACTTTACCGAGAGGGACAAATTGTGTTTGCGTCAGGCTATCGAACAGATGCCCAGTGGCAATCACAACCGCTTGGTGGTGAAGCTTTTTCTCTCCACAGGTCAGTTGCCACTGTTTGTCTTCTACTTGCCAGTCGAGCGAATCCACATGATGCTGGTAGTAAACCTTTAGCTTACCTTGTTGCCCTAGCTCAGCAATTAAGCCTTGAGTTAACTGAGCAGGGGACAGCCAGCCGCCCATAGGGTAGGAGAGACTTTCCACATCTGCTGGCAATCCCACCATTTGGTTGGTTTGTTCAATATTATGTTTGGATACTAATTCCGGCGAAAAGTCCGCTTTCAACATGCTGTCCAGTTTCTTGGTCGATTTTTCATCCCACATTAATTGGCTAACACCACACCAATCATGGTCAAAAGAAATGGTTTTCGCTGCTTGTTCGATAAATTGGCGGGCAAATAGAAATGCCGGAGCAAACACGCGCGACACGCCTTGGTGCTCACCATTAAGCAACGGATACACCGCGCCTTGTCGATTGCCGGATGCACCATTCGCGGGGGCTTCATCTTTACAGTAGAGAGAGACGTTAATACCTCTAGCCGTTAAGCTTTTGGCAAGAGTTGCACTGGCAATACCGCCGCCAATAATCGCAACATCGTGTAAGTTATCGGTCGCTTCGACATGAAACCAAGGTTTTACGTTGCTGTATGCCGCTTTCTCTTTCAGCTTACCGGCAATCATTTCTCGCTTGGTGCCAAAGCCTTTGACTTTCTTCATATCAAAACCCGCATCGATAAGACCACGGCGTACGAAGCCCGCTGCCGTGAAGGTTGCGCAAGTACAATCTTGTTTAGCCAGCTTTGCCATACCATTGAACAGTTCTGGGTTCCACATTTCTGGGTTTTTGCTTGGTGCGAAACCATCTAAGAACCAAGCATCAACCACACCATGCTCAAGGGTAGGAACTTTAGGCATGCAGTGTTTTATATCGCCAAACCACAAATCCAGTGTGACCAAACCATCTGCTAACACAATACGGTGACACTCGGGGACGGCTATCGGGTAGAACTCGTGTAATTGTTTTGCGTATTGAGCGAGTTCTGGCCACGATTCATGGGCTTTGATGAGATCGGTTTTACTGAGCGGAAATTTCTCAAAACTTATGAAATGTAACGATTGCAGTGTCGCATTAGGGTTTTGCTGTCTAAACTGTTCAAATAGCTGCCAAACTGCGAGAAAGTTTAATCCAGTACCGAATCCTGTTTCGGCAATGACAAAACGTTTTTGATCATAATCTTGCCATCTTTGCGGAAGATTATTTTGTGTGAGAAACACATAGCGGGTTTCTTCCAGTCCATTGACGTTGGAAAAATAAACATCATCGAATTGGTCAGAAACAGGGGTTCCGGCATCATTCCAGCCAAGCTGAGCGTTAGTAATGGATGTCATTGTAGGATTATTCTTTCAAATTGAACGAAATATTGCCGAGATTGTACGGATTTATGGGAAAGCTGACCACTTTTGCAGTCCATCTTCGTTATCATTTAGCGAAATCTTGAATAATAGGAATGTCACATGAAACGAGTCGTAATCACCGGTATGGGTATTGTTTAAAGTATCGGTAACAACGTCGAAGAAGTTTTATCGTCTCTTAAAGCTGGCAAATCAGGCATCACAGGCTCTGAACAATTCAAAGAGCAAGGTCTTCGCTCTCAGGTTTGGGGTAACTTAAAAATGAACCCTGCCGACCATATCGACCGCAAACAAATGCGTTTTATGGGTGATGCGGCTGCATTTGCTTACCTGTCGTTAGAGCAAGCAATTGCTGATGCTGGTCTGACGGACGAGCAAGTTTCTAACGATCGTACTGGTATCGTTGCGGGTTCAGGTGGTGCATCATCACTGAACCAAGTCATAGCCGTAGATACCCTACGTGAGAAAGGTGTTAAGCGCATTGGTCCATATATGGTACCGCGTACAATGTCTTCAACAGTTTCTGCTTGTTTGGCAACTCCATTTAAAATTCGTGGTGTGAACTACTCGATTAGCTCTGCATGTGCAACTTCTGCACACTGTATCGGTAACGCAATGGAACTTATTCAACTGGGCAAACAAGACATCGTGTTTGCTGGTGGCGGTGAAGAGCTAGATTGGTCACTGACTATGATGTTCGATGCCATGGGTGCATTATCAACCAAATACAACGACACTCCTGACAAAGCATCACGTACCTATGATGCAGACCGTGACGGTTTTGTTATCTCTGGCGGTGGCGGTATGGTTGTTGTAGAAGAACTTGAGCACGCACTGGCTCGTGGCGCGAAAATCTACGGTGAGATCGTAGGTTATGGCGCGACTTCTGACGGCTACGACATGGTTGCTCCATCAGGTGAAGGTGCGGTGCGTTGTATGAAGATGGCAATGCAAGGCATCGACAAAGTGGATTACGTGAATACTCACGGTACGTCAACGCCAGTGGGTGACGTGAAAGAGTTGGGTGCTATTCAGGAAGTTTTCGGTGGCAACAGCCCTGCGATTTCTGCAACCAAAGCAATGACTGGTCATGCTCTAGGTGCAGCAGGTGTGCATGAAGCGATTTACTCAACGCTTATGCTGCACCACGGCTTTATTGCTCCAAGCATTAACATTGAAAACCTAGACCAAGCGGCTGATGGTTTGGATATCGTTACCGAAATGCGTGAGCAAGAGCTGACAACCGTTATGTCAAACAGCTTTGGATTTGGTGGTACTAACGCCACTCTAGTCATCAAGAAGTACCAAGCTTAAGAGACCAAGGATACCGTAAGGTCATACCCATTGGAGTTGCAGTTTAATTCGTTACTTAGATTGGTATGTTGGTTTCCAGAACCGATTAGCTAGCCTAATCAAACAGACGCTGACTTTGTCCCATGGAGAGCGGGACAAGATCCTTTTGTTCTGGATATTGCCCAGTGGCTATCATGGTCACTGGGTATTTTTATTTTGCAACCTAAAGTCTATTATCCTCGACAGGTTACGCTCTTTTTAGCACAATGCCTGCTAACAAAAGTCAACCGCTCCCCAATGATTCAACTTTGGGTTAACTTCCGGGCGAAATTCTGCAATGAAAATCTTAATCGATGAAAACATGCCATACGCTGAAGAGTTGTTCAGCCAATTGGGCGAAGTAATTCTTAAACCGGGGCGTACACTGACGGCTGATGATTTAGTTGATGTCGATGCGTTAATGATCCGCTCCGTGACTAAAGTTGACGAAGCATTATTAAGCAAAGCAAACAAGTTGCGTTTTGTTGGTACTGCGACCGCAGGTATGGACCATGTAGATCAAGCGTTACTTGAACAGCGTGGTATTTTCTTTACTGCGGCACCGGGCTGTAACAAAGTTGGCGTTGCTGAATACGTAGTTAGTGTGCTGATGGTATTGTCGCAACAACATGGTTTTTCTATTTTTGAAAAGACCGTTGGCATTATAGGTGCTGGACAAGTGGGTACTTACCTTTCTGAGTGTTTAATAGCAATGGGGATTAAGGTTTTACTTAACGATCCACCTAAGCAAGCAGAAGGGGATAGCCGCGAATTTACGCCATTGGATGAGCTTCTAACCAAAGCGGATGTGATTACTCTGCATACGCCAATCACCACTGACGGCGAATGGCCAACGCATCATTTGATTAATCAACACGTGTTAGAAAACCTGACTAGCGACCAGATCCTGATCAATGCTGCCCGTGGCCCTATTGTGGATAACGCGGCATTGAAAGCGCGCCTGCAAAAACAAGATGGTTTCATCGCAGCTTTAGATGTCTTTGAATTTGAGCCAGTAGTGGATATGGATCTGCTGCCGCTATTAGCATTCGTCACGCCACATGTGGCAGGTTATGGCCTGGAAGGTAAAGCGCGCGGAACAACGATGATTTTCAATAGTTACTGTGAGTTCATCGAATCAAGTGCGTGGGCAAACCCTTCAGCTTTGCTTCCAATTGCACCCGTGCCAAAAGTGATACTGGAACGCGCTTGGGACGAAGCAACATTATTTAATTTGATTCAACTCGTCTACGATGTAAGAAAAGACGATGCGCAGTTTCGTCGTGAAATCGGTCAACCGGGTGCGTTTGACTTAATGCGTAAGAATTATTGGGACAGGCGTGAATACAGTGCAATCACCTTGGTGGGTGATGAACAGTCCAACTTAGCACCGCTAGAAAAATTAGGTTTTAGAATTGAGGTAACCAATGAGCCAGCAATTTAATGTAGCAATCTTCGGCGCAACAGGCGCAGTCGGTGAAACCATGTTAGAAGTTCTCAAGGAACGTAAGTTTCCGGTTGATGAACTGTTTTTGTTGGCCAGTGAGCGCAGCGAAGGCAAAACTTATCGTTTTAACGGTAAGTCGATTGAAGTGCAAAACGTAGAGAACTTCGATTGGTCTCAAGCGCACATCGCGTTGTTCTCCGCAGGTGGTGACTTATCAGCAAAATGGGCGCCTATCGCGGCTGACGCGGGTGTTGTGGTTATCGATAACACATCACAATTTCGTTACGACTACGATGTACCGCTGGTTGTGCCAGAAGTGAACCCAGAAGCCATTGCTGAGTTTCGTAACCGCAATATCATTGCCAACCCGAACTGTTCAACCATTCAAATGTTGGTGGCGTTAAAGCCGATTTACGATGCAGTAGGCATTGAGCGTATCAACGTATCAACGTATCAGTCTGTTTCTGGCGCGGGTAAGTCTGGTATTGACGAGCTTGCTGGTCAAACAGCGAAACTGCTGAACGGTCTGCCAGCGGAAAACAATGCTTTCAGTCAGCAAATCGCGTTTAACTGTATTCCACAAATCGATGTATTCATGGAGAACGGTTACACCAAAGAAGAGATGAAGATGGTGTGGGAAACGCAAAAAATCTTCAACGACCCTTCTATTATGGTCAATCCGACCTGTGTTCGAGTACCTGTATTCTACGGTCATGCCGAAGCGGTTCACATTGAAACCAGTTCACCGATTGATGCAAGCCAAGTGATTGAACTGCTCAAACAAACCGAAGGTGTTCGTGTATTTGAAGGCAATGATTTCCCGACTCAAGTACGCGATGCCGGCGGTATTGATGAGGTGTTGGTTGGCCGTATCCGTAACGACATCAGTCACCATAGCGGTATCAACCTATGGGTTGTGGCTGATAACGTACGTAAAGGCGCAGCAACTAACGCAGTGCAAATTGCAGAAGTATTGATTCGCGATTATTTCTAAATTGGCTTTTCGATAATACCATCTGGAAAACTTTCTGATCAGTGAATGGGTTTCGATAAGCAAACCCTCCGAGCCATGGAAGGGTTTATGAGTGTTTGTGTTCGACGCCCATTCGCTGCTCCACTAATGCCTAATTTGATCATATTTTTACTTAGAACGGTATAAGTCGGTATTGAACACAAATTTATCAGCTAATCGATGTAAAAAGGGAGTAGTTTTACAACGACTCCCTTTTATTTATTGGCTGGTAAGGTTATTCAACCCATTCAATTTCTTTCTGCGGTGTACCCCAAATAGGCAAGCCATCTTCAGACCACTCGATGGGCTGCACGCATGCATGGCGGTTTGGATCCCACAGCGGGTCGCCTTCAATACCTTTGTAATTACGAGCATGGTAAATCATATAATCTTTGCTGCCGTCTTTACTGGTGGTAAAGCTGTTATGACCAGGCCCGAAAATCTCTTTCTCTTCCACGGTTGCGAAAATAGGTGTCGGTGATTTCATCCAGTTTGCTGCGTCCAGCAAGTCAGCATTCTCGTCGATAGAAAGCACCCCCATGCAGTAACGCTCATCGGTCGCACTGGCGGAATAAGTCAGATGGATTTTGCCATGGCGATGTAAAATCGCTGGCCCTTCGTTGACTAAGAAACCACGCACTTCCCAATCAAACTCCGGTTTAGTCAGAAGGACGGGTGTGCTCGAAAGGGTCGTCGGTGAATCCATTGTTGCGATATAAAGACAAGAGTTGCCAGCAATGACCGCATCTTTCTGAGCCCAAATGTAATACCACTGCCCATTGTGTTTGTAGCAAGTGGCATCTAGGCAGAAAGTCGAAAGACCGCTATCTACTTGAGTTGGTTCGCTCCATTCTCCTGTCAAAGGGTTTTCACTCTCAGTGGTGATGGCATACATGCGATGCTGAAACGCATTATTGACGATTTCACGGTTTGGTGCGGCGGCAAAGTAGATTGCCCACGTACCGTCAATGTAGTGAATTTCAGGAGCCCATATCAGATCAGAATATGCACCTGTATCTGGTTTATGCCATACATCAACGATTTCAGACGTGGTTGCCAATTGGTGGATATGTTTAGCTCTGCGCAGTTCCAGGCGGTTATATTCAGGCACTGACGCAGTAAAGTAATAGTATCCGTCGGTATGTAGATAGACGAACGGATCGGCTCTTTGCTCAACCAATGGGTTGTTAATAATCATAGCGGCTCCTAGCCATGAATATCATGGCAATACAAATTTAGAATTTTATGAATTGTTATACCGATAAACAGTTATGCCGATTCTCGTGGAATTAAATCGCCTTCAATTTTCACCATCGAAACCTCTGGGTTTGTTGATGAAAGCAAAGTTTCCACCGCTATTCGTCCCATTTCATCGTAAGGTAAATCGACAGAAGTGAGTGAAGGAGTCAGTTCGCTAGCCAGAAGCTGGTTATCGTATCCGACAACTGCAACATCTTCAGGTATTCTGAGATTATGATGAGCAAGTGCCTGATAGACACCAATCGCCATCAGGTCACTGGCGCAAAAAATAGCGCGAGGACGACTAGTTTGAGAAAGCAATTGTTCAGTTTCGCGGTAACTCTGTTTTACCGACCAGTTACCCGCTTTAATCCACTCTTCATTAACTAAGATATCGGCATTGGTGAGTGCTTGACGAAAACCTCGCAAGCGTTGGATTGACGAATCCGACCAACTTTCACCCGTGATCATGGCGATATCTCTATATCCTTTATTGATCAGGTACTCGGCAGCGCGATAACCGCCTAAAAAATCAGAGGTTAAAACACTCGGTATATCTTGCAGGTATTGAGGGTTAGTGCAGTTCAAGAACAGCATTGGCAACTGAGAGTTGATCGTACCTTCAATTTGCGCTGGCGTGTTTGAGGCAACAATCAAAGCGTCGTATCCACTATTGTCGATGACGGTTAGCATGCTGTTTTTAAGCTCGTCATTATCTTCATAGTCGAACACGGTCAGAATAGCATCGAGTTCCCAGGCTCGAACTTTGGCCGCGGTGATTGCGTTAATAAACGGGTCGTGCATGTTCATACTGTTGGTGAGTAGTGCTATGCGGCGATGAGATTGAGTGTGTAACACATTGGATTTGAACTTATAGTTCAACTCTTTCGCTTTACTGAGCACTTTTTCTCTCGTCTCGTTAGATACTTTCACGTTGTCTGAACCGTTGAGAATTACGGATACAGTCGGTTGTGATACGCCAACAGCGGTGGCGATATCTAACATGGTGACTTTTTTCTTCTTTCGCATAGCTCTACTTCTTTTTAGTCATTTTTAGTTCATTGGAGCTGAGTCCATTTGTTGGTGCACAATGAGCTCAACTCCAACGTTTCACGGGGCCATGACGTTGTCTGTTATAGATTACTTAATACATCGTTGATGCGGCTTTCGGCATCAGCAAGTGCTTCATCTACGTCTTTTGAACCCATGATAGCTGCTGCCAGCTCTTCACCTATGATGTCTTGCAGTGCCCATTGACGCTGTACGCCAGCAGGAAGACCACGACCCGTTTGTGTCACTGATAAAATGTTTGAACGATGTGGCAGAGATAAGAATTTCTCATCTTTTAGCACGCTCACTACGCTTGGTAGATGACCGGTACGAGCCCATTGACCATCATTTTCCGCGAAGAATTTAAACAGTTTTGCGATTGCAGCATCTTTCTCGTCGTCACGACGTTTGTTCGGCACTACCCATGAGTGTCCATCGACATAATGAGCCTTCGCACCTTGGTACAAGAATGGATAAGGCACAGCTTCATAAGCGTTGTATAGTGGGCTATCCGCTTGCGCAGCCTGTTCGTCATAAGAACTTAATAACCAGTTACCGTTTAGTAAGATACCGCCTTGACCGTTGCTAAATGAAGATACGGTTGCAGGGTAGTCCATGTTTTTGGTTGTTAAGTCTTCTTCGTAAATGGTTTTAAATAGATTTACGATGTTTTTTGCTTCCGGCGTTTGCAGTGATACTTTCTCTGGGTTAGCAAAGAAGTCGCTGTTTTGCTGGAACAGGTAGGTATAGAAAAGGCGTGTATAAGCGGCAGTTTCATTTGAGAGGATCTGAATGAAATAAGGTTTACCCGTTGCTTGTTTAAACTGTCTTGCTTGAGCTAATAGCTCTTCTGCAGAATTAGGAATGATAGGTTTTCCGTCAGCATCAACCAGTTTTGCTTCTTTCATTAGCTTCATATTTACGTGATAGAGCATGGTCCATGTGTCGATTGGCAGACCGTAAAACTCGCCTTCACGTGTTACACCATCAGTCGCGGTTGGTGTAAATGTAGATTTGTCGATGCTCTGCATTTTCAAGAAGTCATCAATAGGAACGATCAAGTTACGCGACTGATAATCAGAAATCACCGAGTTATGCATAGTCACCACATCTGGTGGCGTACGAGAAGCCATTTGCGCGGTTAGCTGGTCATACCCAGGCCATTCAACGGTAGTGACTCGTACATCGATGTCTGGGTTTTCTGCATCGAATTTATTGAGCAGAGTGGTCATGATTCCACATTCGCCATTTGCAGCACTGACATCCACAGATTTTGCGTATTCTGCTTCGCAAGCACCGAAAAAGCGCTGGACGTTCAACTCTGTTTTCGCGATAGCACTGCCGGCAGACAAAAGGCAGCCGATGGCTAATGACAATGTAGAGATGTAGGGTTTCATATCTAAAAGCCTTATTATTTTATTGTTTAATGTTTACCTATTCATACGGCTTACTTGAGTAGGCGGTTTATGTAACGGTAAAGCTTATTCGAATCTTGTATTGCTTTATTGACCTTTTAATCTTCTTCTTTCAGACCGGAGTTACTGTTTCACAGCACCACCGGCTACAGCGGTAACGATGTGTTTTTGGAAGAAAATGTAAACTAGGATGATGGGTATCGCCGAGAATATGGCCTGCGAACTCAAAAAGCCTAGACCTTCACTTTGTGCGAAGTTGGTTTGTGACGATGCGATACCAATGGTGATGGTGTACATCGACTTATCTGTCGCCGAAATCAACGGCCAGAAGTAATCATTCCATGAGGTTAAGAACGTCAAAATTGCTAAGGTTGCTTGCGCAGGGATGGTCAGTGGTAACAACACTTTCCAGAAAATTTTGAACTTTGAGGCATTATCCATCATTGCTGCTTCATCAATTTCTTTCGGTATGGCTTTGAAGAACTGGGTCATCAAAAACACGCCAAATGGCGCCGATAAGCCGGGAAGAATCAAACCTAAATAGGTGTTGTGAAGATGGAATTCACTGAATAACTGATGTCGAGCAATAATCACCGCCTGCTCTGGCACTGCCAAGCCCATAAGCACAATCACAAACAGTGTTTTTTTCATTGGGAATTCTAGGCGCGCGAAGGCATACCCAGCAAGAGAAGAAAGCGTCAGCACACCTAAAGTCATACATCCCGATACGATTAAGCTGTTCATCAGCCAATGGAAAACCGATGAATTACGGAAAATATCGAGGTAGTTTTGCATGGTATAAGGGAAGCGGAACACCGCATCTGTACCCAGCATCAACTCTTGGTTGTCCTTTAAACTCAAACCAACCATCCATAAAAATGGGGCCACCATGATTAATGACAGTACCAATGTGAGCCACAGAATGGCTCGGTTGGTCTTCTGAGAGTTTGGTTGATAGGTCATCTGTTTTTTCGCCGAAGATGAGTCGGCAATCTCTGAAGATAGGTTCATTTTCGTTGCACTCATCATAGTTATCCTTTCTTACGGCTAATCATAAATTGCGCGACAGCAGCCACGAGAATGATCAGGAACAGGATTTGCGAGGCCGCAGCCGCCATACCTATATCCCAGCGACGGAATCCGGCATCATAAATAAACATAACAATGGAACGTGATGTGTTATTTGGCCCGCCGTTGGTCATTAACAGCGCTTGACCAAATAACTGGAACTGCATAACGATTTCGATAATAGTGACTAAAATGATGGTGCGCGTAATCGAAGGCAGGGTGATTTTGCGAAATGTTGTCCATTTGCTCGCGTTATCCAGTTGTGCCGCTTCGTACAAATCTTTGGGAATTTGTTGTAATGCAGCGGTGAACAGAATCATCGGCAAGCCCAAACACCACCAGATGGTCGCGATAGCGATAGATTTCAGTGCCCAGTCAGGGCTTGATAAAAATGGAATCGCTTCTAAATTGAACCACTTGAATACCATGGCCATAAAGCCATCATTTGGAATAAAAATGATGCGCCAAATGAGTGTTACCACTGTCACGGATAGAATCGTCGACGCAAAAAATACCCCACGCAGAATATTCGCGGTTCTGGTTTGTTGGTTCAGCGCCATTGCCAAACCTAAACCAATGACAACGAGGGCTGGTACGGTAAGTAAAACGAAGTAACAGGTGTTCCAAACGGTTTGGATGAATATCTTGTTGTCGAAAAGACGGATGTAGTTATTCCAACCGACAAATTTTCCTGGGCCAAACAGGTCAACTTTCTGAAAACTTAAATAAATTCCCCAAAATAGTGGCAATGCAATCATAAAGATGAACACCAGCAAGTAGGGCGTGATGAAGAGAAAGTTTCCCCAACGGTTTTTCGTTGCGGGGCTCATTAAACTCATAGCTCACCCCCGTGGTA
The DNA here is from genome assembly GCF_047973365.1 of Vibrio sp. Classification (GTDB taxonomy): domain Bacteria; phylum Pseudomonadota; class Gammaproteobacteria; order Enterobacterales; family Vibrionaceae; genus Vibrio. Next base: position 12,908 of record NZ_JBKEBW010000111.1, read on the forward strand.
GGCTTTTTCGCTCTCATCAAACAGATGAACAGAATCGAAGTCGATGTTTAAACCTACTTGCTGATTGGTTTTTAGGTGACGTTTGCTACTTGCTTCGGCAATCAGCATTCTGCCATTTTCTAATGAAACGTACACTAAAGTACGGTCGCCTAAACGTTCGATAAAAGTCACTGTACCTGTTGTATGAGTGGTTTCATCACCTTCAGTAATGACAACGTCTTCCGCGCGTACGCCCATTTCAAATCTTTGATTTAAAGGTAAGCTGTGAGTGTTGATGGTTGAGTGAATTGGCGCGAATTTGTCAATATGGATAACGGCTTTTCCATTGACCTCTTCAACTTTATCGACGTCAAAGAAGTTCATGGCTGGGGAGCCAACAAAGCCCGCAACAAACTTACTGGCTGGGCGCTGATAAATTTCAATTGGTGTGCCAATTTGCTCGATACCTTTGTTATTCAGAATAACGATGCGGTCAGCAAGGGTCATTGCTTCAACTTGATCATGAGTAACATAAATCATGGTGGCGTTTACACGCTGGTGCAGTTGTGCCAGTTCGATACGAGTGCGACTGCGAAGTGCAGCATCAAGGTTAGATAGCGGTTCATCAAACAAGAATGCGCTAGGTTCACGGACGATAGCACGACCAATTGCCACCCGCTGACGTTGACCGCCAGAAAGTTCCGCAGGCTTACGATTTAACAGGTGTTCAATTTCCAAAATTCGTGCAGCTTCAGAGATACGCTGCTCAATCACGGATTTTTCAGTACCGATATTTTTCAGCCCGAAAGTCATGTTTTCTTCTACGCTCATGTGCGGGTAGAGTGCATAGTTTTGAAAAACCATCGAGATATTACGATGACCCGGCGCTAAGGTGTCCAGACGTTTTCCATTCATCCAAATTTCGCCTTCACTAAGGCTTTCCAGCCCTGCAATCATTCGTAAAAGGGTCGATTTACCACAGCCCGACGGACCAAGAAATACAATAAATTCACGTTCTTTAATATGGAAACTAATGTCATTTAAAACCATTGAACCATCATATGCTTTGGTTAGATTTTTAATCTCAATCGATGTTGCCATGGGTTCGTCCTTTGAATTCGTTCTTGTAGGGTGTTGTATTTTTGTTTTGATTAATAATATAACTAATATTATTAGTTGATGGTTGTTCAAGTGTTGAAAGTGACAATAGATCACAAAATGACCATTAATTGTTGGGATAAATAATTGTCGGATCACATTTAAAGAGAGTGAAATAAGAATGCTACCAATTTAGGTATGTGAGTTAAGTCAAGGTTGAAATGATGTTGCTGAAAAGAGTTGCAATGCGAAAGTGATCTGAGATTTTTTATCTGACGAAAAATAAAAAAGCCGAGTGATTTTGCTTCACTCGGCTTTTTCATTCAGATTTTTGTACTGGCAAACAGAATTATTTTTTCAGTTTGTGTGCATCTGGATTTTGTTTACAAGTTCCGTCACCGCATTTCCCGTACAGGTAAAGGCTGTGGTTAGTCAATTGAACGTTGTATTGTTGTGCAATTTCTTTTTGACGATGTTCAATAATTTCATCAGAAAATTCAATTACTTCACCACAATCTAGACATACAAGGTGGTCGTGATGGTGCTGAGTTGATAATTCAAATACTGATTTCCCACCTTCGAAATGATGGCGAGTGACTATACCTGCATCATCAAATTGGTTTAGAACTCGATAAACCGTTGCAAGACCGATCTCTTCGCCAAGATCAATCAGCTTTTTGTAGAGCTCTTCAGCACTAATATGTTGGCACTCAGGCTGTTGCAAAACTTCTAAAATCTTTAGCCGTGGTAGGGTTACTTTAAGACCAGCATCTTTTAGCGCTTGGTTATTGTCTGACATATCTCTTCCTGTTGATGATCTGCAGTAAATAACAGAATTCAATGTTGCTCAACATTATAGGTTACTCGCACTAAACAATAAACCACGAAGTTCAGAGGGTTACTAGAGTTTTCTTTTAAAGTTGTGCTATGTCGCTGATAAAAAGGATTAGATCAGTTACAATTATTTAACATTAATTCTGTCTTTATTGACGCCGTATGCGATTCCTTTTGCGAGCGCAAGCGCTAAGCAATTTAGAGTCTAAGGTACGAATAGCATGAATAAAATACTCTCGAAACTATACTCTTCCTACTTGAAGCTGCAGCGCTTTATTTTTGGCATGGGGACTGCGCTCGCTCACCCCAATCACATAGCTTATCTATGTTCATGGGGATTCGCTTACTTGCCGCCTACCTGCAACTTCAAGTAGTTTGAGTATATATAAACCTAATATTGTGAATCACGCATAAAACAAACCCTAGCACTGCTAGGGTTTGTTTTACAATCAATCAGATTATTATTCTAGCTCAGCAAGACACATCTCTTCGTATACTTGCTGTACCCATTTAGTGACACGCTCTTCTGTTAATTCAGGTTGGCGGTCTTCATCGATACATAGACCAACGAAGTGATTTTCATCAACAAGCGCTTTCGATGCTTCAAAATCGTAGCCTTCTGTTGACCAGTTGCCGACAATCGTTGCGCCTTTTGCTTCAATAATGTCGCGCACCGTACCCATCGCGTCACAGAAGTATTCTGCGTAATCTTCCTGGTCGCCACAACCAAAAATAGCCACTAACTTAGTTGAGAAGTCAATAGCTTCTAGTTCTGGGAAAAAATCATCCCAGTCACACTGAGCTTCACCGTAATACCAAGTAGGGATACCCAGCAGTAAAAGATCGAAGTTATCGATGTCCTCTTTGCTGCTTTTAGCAATATCTTGAACATGAACCAGATTTTTACCGAGTTGTTTTTGAATCATCTTTGCAATTGCTTCGGTGTTACCTGTATCGCTACCAAAGAAGATACCTACACTTGCCATAGAGCTTTTACCTTTGAATTGTTATGGGTTGCGGGAAATCGAAACGCTGGTTAAGTTAACCCAGACCTGTGCCTTCCCAACTCAGTTGGATAAGCCCTTTTGCGATAAACCCTGCACAACCTAAAAATAGAACCAACCAAACAATACGACGACCAAAAACGGGAACATTGCCTTGTTTTAACACATCTTTAATCGCCATCCCGATTAGGAAAAATATAGATGCAAAAAGCAAGTCGAGCCCGATTGATTCGAGCACATTCATGTAGTCGTACAGCATGGGTATCCTTTATGCCAATTTGCTTGCGCGCACTATACCATTGTTATTAAGCAAAGTTAATGGATGCAACATTACCGAATTCACACTTACTCTGCTTATTGTTTATCAATTGCTCTTTAGTCAATAAATTTACGAATTGCTCGTAATACTTCAGCCGGCTTTTCTGCATGCAGCCAGTGACCGGTATTGGCAATTACGTGTGCTTTGGCTTGCTTAAACTGCGCTTGAATTTGCGGTTGATGTGCTGAAGTTAAATAATCCGAATTGCCACCTTTAATAAAGAGTGTTGGAATATCAGAAGGTTGAATCGTTTCCCAACCGATGATATTCCAATAATTCTGTTTGATGCTTGGCACGTTGAAGCGCCAAGTCATCTGCTTATCTATTTTGGTTAGAGACTTACCTAAGAACTGGCGAACACCTTCTTCATCTATATGTTGAGCTAAAAGATCCATCACTTCACTGCGAGATGCTGGTTTGTTTTCAAGTACGGAATCTAAGCCTGCGATAACGGCATCATGTTTGCGCTGAGTGTACTGCACCGGTGACATATCCAACACCACGAGTTTTGACACTTTTTCTGGGGCAATATCTGCTAGCTTCATGGCAACTTTGCCACCCATTGAATGACCAACAACAATGGCTTTTTCGATATTTAAAGCTTCGAGAAGCTGTTTTACATCATTAGCCATCAGTGTGTAGTCATGTTCATCGCTATGAAATGACTGACCATGGTTTCTCAAATCAATACTTAGTACCTGGTGATCGATTTTCAGATCGCGTGCGAGCAGCCCCAAGTTGTCTAAGTTACCAAACAAGCCGTGGATCAAAACAACGGTGTGACCCTCACCTTCGAGTTTATAATTTAGAAGTGCTGACATTTTATCTTATTAGTGATTGGTTTAACGTAGAGTCTCGGCAAAGATCTCGCTATAATCCCTAAGAGTTTAAACATTGAGATTGTGAAAAGCGAATGAAAACAATAGAGGTTGATGAGGATCTATACCGCTACATCGCGGGTCAAACCCTCCATATCGGTGAGAGCGCGTCTGATATTTTGCGTCGTCTGTTGGCTGTAAACAGCAAGAGTACATCTTCTGCAAAGCCAGAAGCTCCTGTTGTGATTGCTGAAGCGAAAGGTATTCCTGTTCAGCAAGGTATTTCTGTTCAACAAGGCATTTCGGTTCAACAAGGTCTTGTTGTCAGCAAAGATGCCGTACAAAACACGAAAGTGGATAGCGTAAAAGAGATGCGAACTCTGCTTATTTCTGATGAATTTGCAGAATTAAAGAAAGCCATTGATCGCTTTATGCTCGTGCTGTCTACGCTTTACCGCATTGACTCGGCAAGTTTCTCCGATGCGATGTCGGTGAAAGGGCGTAAACGTGTTTACTTTGCTGATAATGAGCAGACTTTGTTAGCAAATGGTCAAACTACCAAACCCAAAGCGATCCCGAATACGCCGTTTTGGGTTATTACCAATAATAACACCAGCCGTAAGCAGCAGATGGTTGAGCAAGTTATGACTCTGATGAATTTCCCAGCGGACATTATCGAGAAAGTAACCAACGCTATCTAATCGTTACCTAAAAAGAAAGCGCGATCTAAATCTCGAACTTGAAAAACAAAAAAGTCTGATTTAAACCTCATAATGCACAATTCAAAGTCCGTATTATGAGGTTTTATTTTTGTCTGAATTTTACAAAGGATGTCACAATGGCTATGCACCCTCGTGCAGGACAGAAAGCGCAACAACAAGATTTACATAACATCCCAGCGCTAGTTGCAAACTACTTCCTACTTCAACCGAATCCAAGTAACCCTGCTCATAAGGTGGAATTCGGTACTTCTGGTCACCGCGGTACAGCGGATAAATCCACTTTCAATGAAAATCATATTTTAGCCATTGCACAGGCAGTGGTTGAAGTTCGTGCAGCACAAGGTACAACAGGCCCTTTATTTGTTGGCAAAGATACCCATGCTCTTTCTGAACCAGCATTCAGCTCTGTTGTTGAAGTGCTGATTGCCAATGGTATCGAAGTGATTGTGCAACAGAACAACGGCTATACACCAACACCGGGTATTTCTCATGCGATCCTGACTTACAACTTAAAGCATGAAGCGAAAGCAGACGGTATAGTGATCACTCCGTCTCATAACCCACCTCAGGATGGTGGTATTAAATATAATCCGACCCATGGTGGCCCTGCGGAAGGTCAGTTAACCAAAGCGATTGAAGATCGCGCTAACGAAATCATTGCTAACAATATGCGAGATGTAAAACGTGTTGCGGTTAGTGAAGCAAAACAATCTCCGCTGTTCAAACAAGTGGATTTGGTGAAGCCTTATATTGATGACTTGGTTAACGTTATCGATATGGAAGCGATTCAGAAAGCGAATCTAAAAATTGGTGTTGATCCATTAGGCGGAAGCGGTATTGATTACTGGCGCCAAATTGGTAAAGCATACAACTTAGATTTAACGCTGGTTAGCGAAGCAATTGACCCAACGTTCCAGTTTATGTCTTTAGATAAAGACGGTGTGGTTCGTATGGACTGTTCATCACCTTATGCGATGGCTGGTTTGCTTGCGCTTAAAGATGAGTATGATCTGGCATTTGGTAATGACCCAGATTACGACCGTCACGGTATTGTTACGCCTAAAGGTTTAATGAATCCAAACCATTTCTTAGCAGTATGTATCGATTACCTATACCGCCATCGTGACGGTTGGGGCAAAGAGGTTGCTGTAGGTAAAACACTGGTATCCAGCGCGATTATCGATAAGGTTGTTGCGGATCTTGGTCGTGAACTGTGCGAAGTGCCTGTTGGCTTCAAATGGTTTGTTGATGGCTTATACAGCGGTAAATTTGGTTTTGGTGGCGAAGAGAGTGCAGGTGCTTCTTTCCTACGTAAAGATGGCACGCCTTGGTCAACAGATAAAGACGGCATCATCTTGTGCTTATTAGCGGCTGAAATTACCGCTGTGACGGGTAAAAATCCTCAACAGTATTACGATGAGTTGGCAGCTAAACACGGTGAATCTAGCTATAACCGTATTCAGGCTGTGGCAAATGGTCCGCAAAAAGATGTATTGAGTAAGCTCTCTGCTGAAATGGTGGCGGCGCAAACTTTGGCGAGTGACCCAATTACCGCTCGCCTTACTCATGCGCCGGGTAATGGTGCGGCAATTGGTGGTTTGAAAGTGACGACAGATTTCGGTTGGTTCGCGGCTCGTCCTTCTGGCACTGAAGACATTTACAAAATCTACTGTGAGAGCTTCAAAGGCGCTGAGCATTTGGCTCAGATCGAGAAAGAAGCTCAAGAAATCGTAAATCAGGTGTTTAAAGCCGCTGGTTTATAGTTTTTATTGCGTAAATTAAAAATGAAGAGAGGCGACTGGGTCGTCTCTCTTTTTACATTTGAGATAGTAATAATTAGATGGCTTGTTCTTGCACTGGCCATTTCTCTGGCAATATGAACCAGAATACGCCTGATTCAGATTGGCAATGCACAAAACCTTCTTGCGGTTCTGAATAGCGTTGAGAAGTTTCGTTTCTTCCTGTTAGCCACTGAGCTTTATCCAACAGATAGAGTGGCTCTTTAATCAAGTGTGCTTGTGATTGATAACACCAACGGCCTTGAATCTGGTCAGGATTGATAGAAAAGCCTAAACACTCATCTGGAACGGGTTCGGGAGTAAATGGGTTGATATACAATCTACCTTGCATCAGAAGGTGCTGCGAAGCGTTCGACCATAGAGGA
>NZ_JBKEBW010000037.1:0-40646 GCF_047973365.1 Vibrio sp.
CTTTTTTAAGACAGCGTTCTCCGCACGTAAATACGCCAGTTCTTCTTTTAACTCTTCCAGGGTCATCTCATCATCAGATTTGGGTGGCGTTTGCGGGGAGTTCTTCATTGGAATAATCGCTCTTTTATGTTTCTCCAACCCAATAATGCCTTGCTTTTCATATTTTCGGAGCCAACTCGTTAACGTCGTAGGGAAAGAGAGGTTTAACACCGCGCTAGTGTGTCTGACAGACCAGCCCTTTGTCCACAATCATTGCAACGCTTCCAGCTTAGCTTCCGCACTAAGAGAATGGCCATCAATTAAAAATGAATTTGTACCATGCATAGTGAACACATGAGACCAATCACGAACATGTTTTGTTGGGACAGAATATATTTCAGCGAGCTCTAGAGGAGTGAAGACATCAAGATACTTTTTAGCTACTTTGAACTTTAACTCGCGACTGTATTTGGACATAAATAAAAGACCCCCAATAATTGGTTGTCCAACTATTGGGGGTCACTTCAATATGCATTCCCACGCATGGGAACGAGGATTCTCTTAACTGATTGGCATTAGGATCAAAGACTTCCTTCTTACTAACTAACTCTGCTTCTTACCAAAAACACCACCGGTTAAATACAAACCCACCGCCGCCAGTACCGGATAACCGAATGCATCGTTGATCATCACACTGAGCGTTTGCCACTCCAGCCCGTGCATACAACCGAGAATGACACTGACATGCAAGGTGACATAAGGAATGGTAAACAACAGCACAATATAACGCTGCACCAACTTAAACGGCTCATACGCTTTAAGCAGGTTGATTTTGTATTGCGATTTTTCTTCATCAGTAAAAAACATGGCATCTCCTGTTTTGGTCAGGGTATCTAAGCTTTTTTCCATGATGGATTGGCTGCCAAACATTCGTCCGAATAGACTCATGGTTTACTCCTTTTCGGCAATATTGCGAGCTAACAAGTCACCGCTGTTGATTTTTATCACTGGGCAAGCCTTGGCTGGGTTCCACTGTGAGTGCGCGGTAACATGTTGATCATCAATGTGATACTGTTTTTGTAACTGGCTTATCAAAGCAAATAAGTTTTTGCGTTGCGCCAGAGTAAAATTGTCTTGCGCTTGCATTTGGCTATCACAACCGCCGACTAAGCCGATCCCAAGGTTGCCTCGATTGTGAGCGGTAACATGAGCACCTTGCACATGAGGCTCACGACCGAATTCAATATCGCCATTACGGCGAATCACATAGTGGTAGCCAATATCATTCCAGCCGTGTTGCAGGTGCCACTGGCGAATCTCCTCTCTGCCTATATCCATCTCCGGCGGCGTAGCGCTGCAATGCACGGTTATCCAACGTGGTTGAAGGTGTGTGGTCATAAGTTCATCCCCCCAACTTCCCAACAAACCCCTCATACTGTGCTTTCAGTTCCTCATTCAGTTGCCGCACCTTATTTACACCTGCTTCCAACAAGTCCACTTCCTTGCTATGAAACCCATAGACCTGCAAAGCGTTCTCTATCAACAGTGATTCATGTTGTTTAATCACCATATACAAACAGGTGATCGCAATAGCCGTGACCTGATGGCTGGGCAAGGAAAGGGCGGGCGAGTAACAACGCTGTTTCAGCCACTCAAGTAGCAAGGCGAAGTAATCTGGCTGCGGTTGGATGTAGCGCAAATACGCAATGGCATAACCCACGGGCTCTTGCCGTTTTGCGCTGGCAAGCAGACAAAGAAACGTTTCCCTGCTGATATTGTCATCGTGCTCTTGCTGCGGCTGCGCAAACAGCGCTTTCTGCTGACAAGTTTCAATACTGCTGGTGGTTGGGGAATAAACTGCGATAAAACGCCGAATTGTCATACACATAGACTTATCTCCAGTTAGTGAGGAAGTGAACATAACTTTCTGGTGATTCACGGTTTATTCGCCGACTAAGGGCGGTTCAACCGAGCCTAAGGTTAAAGGTCAAAGCTAAGATGGGGTTAAAAAAACTATCTGAAATAACAAAAAGATGCGCATTTTTTCGAGCCACCTCGCTTTGTTGTTAACGCCATGACTTTATTCATAATTTATGACTCTTAAATATCGGCACTGAATCGAATTTTTTGCATAAATAGTGTCCCTAATTTGTGGTTCGTTGTTTAGGTAGAGGCTGATACATCAAATAAGGAGCTTCTATGAGTCATCAGTTAATCTCATCCATCATGTCGGTGAAAACCGGTTCCCCGATTAGTAAACTTATTTTATTAAAACTCGCCCACAACGCTGACAGCTACAACCTGTGTTTTCCTTCATGTCATTATCTTGCGCTGCATTGTGAAATTTCCTTACGCACGGTTAAAAGCCATTTGAGCACGCTAGAAAAGAATGGATTCATTACCCGAATTCAACGCTTTAATGAAAAAGGTCGACAGCGAAGCAATTTGTATCAACTGCGTATTCCAGAAAATTGCCACATTGAACAGTGCAACAGCTACACCCGGGAGGGGGATCATCTTGCACCTACTGAGGGTGATCAAACCGCACACATAAATGATCAAAAAGAAAAAGATCTTCAAGAGGGGTGCAATTCATCGTCTTCTCATTCACAAATCCATCAAACAGCACAAGCGGTGATCTGTTTGCTGACCAAAGAGGGGGAATGGGCGGTTTCAACTGAATTTTATCAACAACTGCAACAAAACTACCCAAATATCAATGTGCTTGAGCAGCTACGCGCAATGCAAACCTGGCTGCTGGTGAATGAAGAAAAGCGTAAACCGATGGAGCGTATCAAGCACTTCATCTATCACTGGTTAACGCGCAGGCAAGAGGCGGACTTAAAAAGGAAAAATTACTTAGCGCAGAATTCACGCAGCAGTGAACCGTGTCGAGGCGTTGACAAAATAGTGGAAGAGTACCGCCAAAGTGGCAAGAAACACCCATTAGAAGAACGTATTCATAACATGTTGAAAAAGCATAAAGCGAAACGCTAAGGGGAAAACTATGAATCAACAGATATTACTTGAACGAGTGAAACAAATGTTAGCGGCACACATCAGCGTTTGCACTGATAGAAAGGCACGGCAAGTGTTGGACTTACTGTTAGAAAATTACCCACAAGACTCATGCATTAAAGCGATGTGTTCGCAACTTGGGATCAGTCAAACCAATTTGCTTCACAGCATATTGCGTAATGCACGTATTTTTATTGAAATTGACACCCTGTATACCAACCGCAAACCCACTCATCTGGCGATAGGCAAGCAGATTGTGAAAGCCGTTAAATGTCAGTGTTTGTTAAACATGTGTTTTTGTAATAAGCCCTCACCCGATGAGGGCGAAGACAAAAAATAGATAACCATCAATAAAACAGGTTGGGTGATGTAAACGCCGTTAGGTGGCTGCATCACACCAACCTTATTCACGGTTATTCCTCCTCCGACCGCTGCCATTTCTGAACCCACCACTGTCATTCCTGCCTCCCTCGTCACGCCATTCCAGCCCTCCCGCATCGTGTCATTCCAGCCCTCCCACGTCATTCCTGCCCTCCCACGTCATTCCTGCGAAGGCAGGAATCTAAATCCCATACCGCCTCAACCAACGAATAATTCCCAAAAAATCAACATCCAATCACACCACATAAAGCTATACTGGTTAGTAGTCGCAACAGCAACCAGTTTGATGTAAACTCAGCGCACTAAAAAATGCACAAAGTAAATAGCATTTTATAAATTTTTAGCGCTTTTAGGGGCGATACCTAAGGGCGGTAGCGTGTCTATTTGTCTTATTGAGTTTTAACTTTTATGTATTCAACACAATTTAAAAGCACATTAGAGCTTATCTGGGTTAAGGCAAGTTTAAACCTGCGCTCAGAAGCTTCGGTTAACTACCTAAGTTACGCATGGTGGGTAATTGAGCCACTATTACATATGGTGGTTTATTACGTGGTTTTCTCATTCTTATTGGCAAGAGGCGGAGAGAACTATGTGGCTTTCTTATTAACAGGCTTAATTCCTTGGCTGTGGTTCTCAAAAACTATCAGCCATACGATGGGTAGCATTTTGCACGGTAAGCAATTGATGAATCAGTTGTATATAGCGAAAGTTTTTTTTCCATTAACCTTTGTCGTGCAAGATGCGGTGAAGCAGGTAATTGTATTTATGCTATTGCTGACTTTTCTGATCTTCTATGGTATTTCTCCATCGTTAGCCTGGCTTCATGCTATCCCTATTATATTGGTTCAGTTTTTACTGATAATAGGTTGTTCGTTAATTGCGGCATTAATTGTGCCTTTCGTACGTGATATGTCTTTTGTGATACCTACCGGGCTTCAATTTATGATGTTCTGTTCGGGGATCTTCTTTAGCCATCATGATATTCCAGAAAAGGCACTTCAATATTTCTTTTTAAACCCTATGGCGGTGATTTTAGCGGCATTTCGTGATGTGCTCGTGGACAGCGTTATTCCGAATTATGAACAGTTGAGCTTTGTTGCGTTATTCAGTTTGGTATTAATCATGTTCGCTGTTTTGGCGTACAAAAAATTAGAATATGTCTTGCCTAGAGTGGTATTAGAGTAATGACAGAGCAACAAGAAAAAATTATTGAGTTAAAGAATGTTGGCGTAACTTATAGAGAGCGTAAATCATTTTTTAAATCAGAAAGCTATGAAGCATTGAAAGACATCTCTTTTGATGTCTACAAGGGTGAAACCTTAGGTATTATCGGCCGTAATGGCGCGGGTAAATCAACCTTGCTGCGTTTGCTAGCTGGTATTATTAAGCCAGATAGAGGTGAAGTGATTCACCATACGAAAAGTGTTTCTTTAATGGCGCTAGCGGCTGGTTTCGATCCGAACTTATCTGGACGTCAAAATGCGGTGGTTAGTGGTATGCTACTTGGCTATAGTAAAAAACATATTACTGATAAACTAGAAGAAATTAAAACTTTCTCTGAGCTACAAAGTTTTTTTGAGAAGCCAGTTAAGACTTATTCTTCTGGGATGAAAACTCGCCTTGGTTTTTCTGTCGCCATGTTTGTTTCTCCTGACGTATTGTTGATTGATGAAGTCTTAGCTGTTGGGGATGCGAGTTTTCGACAAAAAGCTGAGAGGGCATTAGAAGAAAAAATCGCATCGGATATAACCGTTATTATAGTGAGTCATTCTGAGCCACAAGTTAGGCGTTTGGCACAAAGAGTTGTTTGGATTGACGGTGGTAAAGTTCGTCAGCAAGGTTTACCACCAGAAATTTTCCCTAAATATAATTTAAATAGTCAATTTTCAACATTTAACTTAAGAGTTGAACAATATATTAAAAGTAATGATTATTTATTTTGGTTTGAAGATATTAAACCCATGGGCGATAAAGTAAAATTTAGAGCAGTATTAATTGATTTAAAAGATAGAAAATTAAAGCAATTTATCACTAAATGTAACAATGAAATTATTTCTGAATTAAGTGGTCCTACAGAAACTATGGGGTATCACATTCGCTATGCTAAAATTGATCAAGCAAGTCATGCGCGTTATCACAATGGATTGTTATGTGTAGGTAAAAATATGGCGTTGACTATTGAAGCTGATAGTATCGAAACCGAAATATTGAGAATTAAGTTAGAGGCAAATTAAGGTACATTATGAAATTATTAGTAACAGGCGGTGCTGGTTTTATTGGTTCTGCTGTAGTGCGTCATATTATTAACAATACTCAAAATAGTGTAATTAACGTTGATAAGTTAACTTATGCTGGTAATTTGGAGTCTTTAACCTCTGTTGCTGATAATGAGCGTTACGTATTTGAACATGCAGATATTTGCGATAAAGCCGCAATGGAACGTATTTTTACTCAGTATCAACCTGATGCAGTGATGCACTTAGCTGCTGAATCACATGTTGATCGTTCTATTGATGGCCCTACTGCATTTATTGAAACCAACATTGTCGGTACTTACACACTCCTTGAAGCTACTCGTAGCTATTGGAATGAATTAGATAGTGAGAGAAAAGCAGCATTTCGTTTCCACCATATTTCAACCGATGAAGTGTATGGTGATTTAGAAGGGACAGATGGCCTATTTACTGAGGAGACATCTTACGAGCCTTCTTCCCCATACTCAGCATCAAAAGCCTCTAGCGACCATTTAGTTCGAGCTTGGTTACGTACCTATGGTTTACCAACAATTGTTACCAACTGTTCTAATAACTATGGCCCTTTCCATTTCCCTGAAAAGCTAATTCCATTGATGATTTTAAACGCCTTGGATGGTAAACCACTGCCTGTATATGGTGATGGTATGCAGATTCGTGATTGGTTATTTGTCGAAGATCATGCTCGTGCACTATATAAAGTCGTGACGGAAGGCAACGTTGGTGAAACATACAATATTGGTGGGCACAACGAAAAAGCCAACATTGAAGTTGTACAAACCATTTGTTCATTGTTGGAAGAGTTAGTGCCGAACAAGCCAGAAGGTGTTGCACAGTATCAAGACCTTATCACTTATGTGAAAGATCGCCCTGGTCACGATGTTCGTTATGCCATTGATGCTACGAAGATTGAAGGTGAACTCGGCTGGAAACCAGAAGAGACTTTTGAAAGTGGTATTCGCAAAACAGTAGAGTGGTATTTGAATAATAAAACGTGGTGGAGCCGTGTGTTAGATGGTTCATACAGCATGCAACGTTTAGGTTCAGGAGAATAATTAATGAAAGGTATTATTCTTGCTGGTGGTTCTGGTACTCGCCTATATCCTATTACTCGTGGTGTGTCTAAGCAGTTATTACCTGTTTACGATAAACCAATGATTTATTATCCGCTTTCAACACTAATGTTAGCTGGTATTCGTGATATTTTGATTATCACGACACCAGAAGATAATGACAGCTTTAAACGCCTGCTTGGTGATGGCAGTGATTTTGGTATTAACCTGCAATATGCAATTCAGCCTAGCCCTGATGGTTTAGCACAAGCATTTCTAATTGGTGAAGAATTTATTGGTGATGATTCAGTGTGTTTGGTTTTAGGCGATAATATTTTCTATGGTCAATCATTCAGTAATATCTTAAAGAGTGCCGCTTGCCGTGAACATGGGGCTACCGTATTTGGTTATCAGGTTCGAGACCCTGAACGTTTTGGGGTTGTTGAATTTGATGAAAGTATGAAAGCTGTTTCGATTGAAGAAAAGCCCTCTAAGCCAAAATCGAATTATGCTGTAACCGGGTTATATTTTTATGATAACCATGTTGTCGATCTGGCTAAGCAGGTTAAACCTTCGCACCGTGGTGAACTTGAAATTACCACTCTAAATGAAATGTACCTTAACGACGGTTCATTAAATGTGGAACTATTAGGTCGTGGTTTTGCTTGGTTAGACACCGGTACTCACGAAAGTTTACATGAAGCTTCTTCATTTGTTCAAACTATTGAAAATGTGCAGGGCTTAAAGGTTGCCTGTTTAGAGGAAATTGCTTGGCGTAACGGTTGGTTAAGTGATTCGGAACTAAACGCTATTGCTAAGCCTATGCTGAAAAATGCTTATGGTCAGTATTTACACTCTTTAATTAAGTAACAGGAAGTAATATGAAAATTTTAATTACAGGGTGTAATGGGCAAGTTGGTTATTGCCTTACTGAACGTTTAAAAAACAAAGCCGATGTTTTAGCTCTTGATTATGACGGGTTAGATATTACTGACCAGCAAGCTGTATTTGATACAGTGACTGGTTTTAAACCTGACTACATCATTAATGCGGCGGCACATACTGCGGTGGACCGCGCGGAGCAGGAAGTTGAACTTTCTTATGCGATTAACCGCGATGGTCCCAAATATTTAGCAGAAGCAGCACAACAAGTGAATGCTGTGATGTTACATATCTCTACCGATTATGTGTTTGATGGTGAAGGTGAACGACCTTATGCAGAAACGGATAAAACTGATCCTCAAAGTGTTTATGGCCGAACAAAGCTTAAAGGTGAACAAGCGGTAGCACAAAGTTGCGAAAAGCATCTGATTTTACGTACCGCGTGGGTATTTGGTGAACACGGTAGTAACTTCGTTAAAACCATGCTTCGTCTTGCACAAACGCGTGATGAATTAAGTATTGTTGGCGATCAGTTTGGTGGTCCAACTTATGCTGGTGATATTGCGGATGCACTTATTGCAATGGTTGAGTTTGTTGAACAAGGTAATCAACCTGAATGGGGTATTTACCACTTTGCAGGAATGCCTTATGCTAGCTGGTTCGACTTTGCAGCTACGATATTTAAGTTAGCTGAAAATAAAGCAGTATTAGCTAAACAACCAACTATTTCAGCTATTCCAACATCAACTTACCCTACACCAGCTAAACGTCCTGCAAGCTCTCGCCTTGATTGCAGTAAAATCAATAATCAATTCGGCATTAAGCCAAGTGATTGGAATGCGGCATTAGAAAATATTCAAGCTTACAAGTAGAAGATTATGAAAGTCATTGATACAAAAATTCCAGATGTAAAAATTATTAAGCCAGCAGTGTTTGGTGATGAGCGTGGTTTCTTTATGGAAACATGGAACCAAAAACGTTTTGAAGAACTAGTGACGGGCAAGCCAACGACATTTGTACAAGATAATCACTCAAAGTCGAAGAAAGGCATTTTACGTGGTTTGCATTACCAAACGGAAAACACCCAAGGCAAACTAGTACGAGTCGTTTCTGGCGAAGTATTTGATGTGGCTGTAGATATCCGTAAAGATTCTCCAACTTTTGGTCAATGGGTTGGCGAATATCTTTCAGCAGAAAATAAACGCCAGCTCTGGGTTCCTGAGGGTTTTGCTCATGGTTTTTATGTGACGAGCGATGAAGCTGAATTTGTTTATAAATGTACGGATTATTATAACCCTCAAGCAGAGCATTCTATTTTATGGAATGATACCGAGATAGGGATTGAGTGGCCTGTATTAGGACTACCACAACTATCTGGCAAAGATAGTGATGGTTTATTATTAAATCAGAGTATCAAACTGTAATTAAGGTTCATTTAAATTATGCATTACTCAGCTTATCAATTTGGTACTATATTTTTTGACAATTATTATAAACCTGGAATGAAAGTTGTTGAAATCGGCTCTCAGAATGTTAATGGTAGTCTTAAAGATGCGTTAGCTGAAATTGACCCTGAGTTAGATTATACCGGGGTTGATTTTGTATCTGGTAATGGCGTTGATGTTGTTTTAGATGATCCTTACCAATTGCCGTTCGCTGATGAGTCGTTTGATATGCTAGTGAGCAGCTCTTGTTTTGAACACTCTGAACTGTTTTGGTTGTCTTTTCTTGAAATGTTACGAGTTCTCAAACCTGAAGGTGTTTTATATTTAAATGTACCGAATAATGGTTGGGTTCATCGGTATCCTGTTGATTGCTGGCGTTTTTATCCTGATGCGGGAAAAGCACTGGAAACTTGGGGAAAACGAAATAATATTTCAGTTCAGTTAGTGGAATCGTTTGTAGGTAAGCAGTTATCGACAAAAGAGCATAAACCTGAGTTATTTGGTAAAGAATCAGGGAGATGGAATGATTTTGTAGCTGTTTTTGTTAAGGATCAGAAGCATTTATCTCTTTATTCTAATCGAATGTTTAATGATCTGCGTTCATTATATACATCTTTGAGACATGAAGCTGAAGATATTACTCTTAGATTGAGCGAAAAAACAGAAGATTTCTTAATTCAAGATCAGCTAAATCAAGAATACCAAGTATCTTTGAGAGAATTATCGGATAAAAATGAGCTTATTATTGAAATAGGAAAAAAAGCCATACAACAATCTCAAAAAATTGAACAGCTGATCAATGATAAGGATGAATTAACTTACCTATTGAATAAAGAAAAACAAAAAAATAGTGAGTTATTAAATAGTAAAATTTGGCGCTGTACTAAACCAGTTAGGATATTCTTGACGTATATCAAGAAAGTATTTAGTTTGTAGATTTAAATGGATAAGTAATGAAGACTGCCTTAATTTTTCATGTGTATTATATTGATGTTTTTGAGAGTGTTATTTCTAATTATAAGCTAAGTGATTTTGATTCTATTTATTTCACTACAAGCGAAGATAAAATAGACTCAGTCAAGAGAATTGTGGAAAAATACGATTTTAATACTGTAAACTATATAGTTGTTGATAATGTTGGCTATGACATAGTTCCATTTTTAACAGTATTACCCGTAGTTTTAAACGATGGTATTGATCTTGTGTGTAAGTTACATACAAAAAAAGGAGCCGGAAATCTTGAAGAACATTATGAAAATATTGAGCGAATATGGGCGGATAATCTTTATTCATCAAATTTATTTGATTTTTCTAAAATACAAACTGTCTTTACTCAGAACCCTGAATTATCAGTATTATTCCCAGCAGAGCTATATAAGTCGTCAAAATATTTAGGTTATGGCAACGAGCATTTGGTTACGAAATTACTTTCCGAGATTGCCTATAATAGTGATCCTGCGAAAGAAGTTGGTTTCGCTGCTGGGACAATGTTTTGGGCTAAAACTGAAGCTCTTAAAC
Organism: Vibrio sp.; assembly: GCF_047973365.1. GTDB lineage: Bacteria > Pseudomonadota > Gammaproteobacteria > Enterobacterales > Vibrionaceae > Vibrio. The sequence continues at coordinate 10,528 of NZ_JBKEBW010000037.1, forward strand.
CGTTGTTAAAGTTAAATATTGATAACATCATTGTTAAAGAAACTAATAAATCTAGTTGTACTGGTCAATACGCTTCCTATTGGCATGCTATTGAACGGTTGTTTGGTTATCTTCCGATTATATCAAAAAGTAAAGTTGGTTTGAGTTTTGCTACAGATCTTGAACATTCTAAATTTGATTGGTTAGCAATAAATAATGATAACATCGCTACTTATGTTAATAGATCTGGTGTGGGTATAGGTTTAGTTTCTGAGCTTTATATTAAAAAAAATTATGAATTATTAAAAAGGAATATAGACCCTAATCAAATAATTAAGTCACCTAGTAATTCAATGGAAATAGACCCGATTATTTACTATTTAAGATATGGTGTATTTTTAGGCGAAGAATTGGTTAGTTGGTTTAATTCGTATAGTTATTGGCATGATTATCCAGAATCAATAAATCAGCGATATAACCCTATGGTACATTATTTCTTATTCAATCAAACTGATAAGATTTTACCTGCAACAATAAATATAAGAAAATCAATAGATTTGATAAAAGAAACAGGAAAATTTGACCCATCTTTTTATCTGAGAGAAAATCCAGATATAGCTAATGCAGGCGTTTCTCCTCTTAGTCATTTTTGCACTCATGGTTGGAAGGAAGGTCGTGACCCTAGTACTAATTTTGAATTGGTAAAATATCATCAAGATGTATTTAAACAGAAAGATATGAATATAAATCCACTTGTACATTATGCAATTTGGCAAGGAAAGACGACATTTATATCTAAATTAAAGCGTTTAATACCATTAAGATTTAAAATAATAATTAAGAATCTATTGAAGTAAGTGAATACTGATGAAAAATAAAGTTTGTCTTTTTGCGGGCTATGATGTAGACGGGATTATTGATTCTTATGTAATTTCATATGTTAAGGAATTGGCTAAGTTTTGTGATGTCTATTATTTGGCAGACTCCAATATATCCGAAAAAGAATTATCTAGACTATCTCCTTACGTCAAAAATGCATGGTCTTGTCGCCACGGAGAGTATGACTTTGGGTCATACGCGAGATTGATCATAAACTTTGTGGGTTGGGAAAATATTTCACAATATGATGATGTTTTGTTTGTTAATGATAGTTGTTATTTAATTAGGCCACTAGATGAGCTCTTTTCTGAAATGGATAGAAGGGACGCTGATTGGTGGGGGTTACAAGCAACTAAAGGTGTTGCTAAAACTCGTTACAAATCGTCTAATCGCTATAAAGAAAAAATATTATTGTCTGAGATAAAAAATAATTATTTAGAACAATATGATAATGAATATTTTTATGATTTTCTCGTTGGTTCTTATTTTTTATCTTTTTCAAATAGAGTAGTTAAATCAGATGTTTTTAGAAGCTTTGTGGAATCTATTGGAAAAGAAAAAAATAAACTAAATATTATTAGAAAATATGAAATAGGTTTAACTAGACTATTAATTAATTCTGGATTTTCTTTTGATACATATATGAAGTATTTGTATCCCTTTCATCCTATTTTTACAAATTATCATTTTGATATGATAGAAGAAGGTTTCCCATTATTTAAACGGTTTTTTCTTACCCAAAATCACTATCATGTACCAAATTTATATCTTTGGGAAGATAAGTTAGTCCGTTCGTGTCCAGAACTCAAATTGGATGAAATAAAAGAAAATCTTGCTAGAATCAGTAATCAGGCTACGTTAGATAACAATTTACATATAGCTAAAATACAAAAGCTTTCAATTTATAGACATTTCTTTAAATCTTTAATTAAGCGATTTAAATATCATCCCGTGATAAATTTCTTATTTAGAAAACTAAAGTTAAATAAAAAAATAAATGAAGCTAAACAGATTTATAAACGCCATGACCCTATTTTTAAAATAGCAGATAAAATTACTTCTAAAGATGAAAGCTTATGGGTATTTCCTGTTTGTGCTTACGATGGAACTTTATCGGGAAATGATCTTGCTATATTTGAAACAGTAAAAAACAATAATGAAATAAAAAAGGTTATACTTTATCGTAATCATAAAATTGATATTGATGGAGTAAATATAGAACAATTCCATATATCTAGTAAACTAGCTAAAAAATCTCTGCTTCGGGCGGGGGTTGTTTTAATTAAGCATGGTGTATTTGCTAATACATTGAGACCTCTTAATGGCAAGTTACGAAAGATTATTTGTTTATGGCATGGAATCCCTTTAAAACGTATTGGCTGCGCTTCAAGAGATTTTCAACATAGATTAAAAGATATATATTATATACATAAAGATTTTTATAGTGTTATATGTTCATCTGAGATAGATAGAATGGCTATGGCATCTGCTTATGTACCTTTAACATTTGAACAAGTATGGTTAACTGGCTTACCGAGAACTGACTTTATGGTTAAGCCTAAAAAAGAGCTTCCAAATTGTATTGTTAGTGAAATAGATAAACTCAAATTGCAATTGAAAGGACGTAAATTAATATTTTTCTGCCCTACATTTAAAAATGGGCAAAGTAGTAGTTATTACCATTTTAATGAGTCAGAAGTTAATAAATTAAATTTATGGTTGAAAAAGAATAATGCTGTTCTAGGCATTCGTGAACATATGGCATCAAGAGGTGCCTGTTATGCAAATTATTTATATGATGTTGAACCATTAGATTTATCTTCAAGGTATTATAAAAATATTGAAGCGATTTATCATGTTGCTGACCTGTTAATTACAGATTATTCTAGCGCCTATATAGACTTTATGGTAACCAAAAAACCGATTATTTCATTTGCATACGATAGAAATTCTTATTTAAATGAAGAAAGAGGTCTATTTTATCAATTTGAATCTGCAATGCCTGGTCCTATATGCGAAAGCTTTAACGAGTTAATGTCAGAGCTAGATAAATTTTCTGTACATAGTCAATTAATTGATGAAGATAAATATCAATCAATTCTATCTATGTTCTATAAATATTTAGATGGAAATAATTCAACCAGAGTTATAAATAAAATTATGGAGTGATAATAGATGACAGTATCATATAAAACTTGTGGCTTAGTTATTTGGTTTAATCCTAAAGAACAGGAGGTTGAAAACTTAAGTCAACATCTAAAGTATTTTGATGATTTTGTTATTGTTGATAATTCTGATATAGATAATAAAATTTTGCTCGATAGAATTGGAACTGATTGTCGAATTAAATATATACCTTTACTTAATAATGAAGGTATAGCTTATGCTTTAAATATTGGCTGTCAATCTGCTATAGATATGAAATATGATTGGATATTAACGTTAGATCAAGATTCATATTTTGATGTAGGGCAACTAGATAAATATTTTTGTTGTATTCAGAGCAAGTTGGATGATTCCTCTATTGCTGTGTTTTCATCTTCTCGCAAAGAAGATGTTAAAGAAGGTTATCAAAGTTTAGTTATTACTTCTGGGAATATTTTATCCTTGAAAGCTTATAAGGATGTCTCAGGATTTGATAATGCTCTTTTCATTGACGAAGTCGATTTTGATATGTGTTTTAAATTACAAAAATATGGTTATAAGATATTTCAGTTTAAAGATGTGATATTAAATCATAATTTAGGTGAAAATTATAATGAACGTATGCTGTTTAATAAAAAAGTAAGAGTTATGAATCATTCTCCATTAAGGAAATATTATATATTTAGGAATAGGTTGGTTATTCGGTCTAGATATCCCCAATATAGGGAATTATATACGCGGTCAGTTATTTTATTTTTTTTGACTACTCTTTTTTTTGAAAGAAAAAAACTAGTAAGTTAGTTGCAATGTTATTGGCATGCTGGGATTTTAAACGTAATAATTTATATAGATGTAAATATAAAATTTTAGAGTGATATTTATGAAAGTAGTTATAACATATGGTACATTTGATTTATTTCATGTCGGACATGTTCGTTTATTAAAAAGATTAAGCGGGTTAGGTGATAAACTAATTGTTGGTATATCATCTGATGAGTTTAATTCTGATAAAGGAAAAAAATCTTTTTTTTCTTATCAAGAAAGAGCGGAAATTGTTTCATCTTGTCGTTATGTTGACGAAGTTTTTCCTGAACATTGTTGGGAGCAAAAAATTGAAGATATAAAAAAATATGATGCTAAAATTTTTGCGATAGGTAATGACTGGCAAGGGAAATTTGATTTTTTGAGTGAATTCTGTGAAGTTGTTTATTTGCCAAGAACTGAATCTATTTCGACTACATCAATAAAAAAACAGTTATCTCAGTACAGTTCTACAGATTTAGATAAAATTGAAAACTCACTACATGATATTATCTCTTTAGTTAAATCATTATCTGAGCAAAAAATATAGTATGAAAGTTGCTGTTCTAATTGCTACATATCAGTGTGACTATTTTTTTGTTGAGCAATTGCAATCCATAATAAAATCAGATAAAAACAAATTTATTACTGATATTATTATTTCTGATGATTCATCTGATGACTCTATACTGTTTTACTTGAAAGACTTTAGTGATAATAGAATTAAAATTGTTTCAGGCCCTAAGATGGAGAATGCCAAATTTAATTTTTTAGCTTCACTTATTGATATTGAAAGTGACTGGGTGTTTTTTTCTGATCAAGATGATATTTGGCATGAAGACAAAGTAGAAGAATTTTCGTCAGTGATTAATAAAATTAAAGATGAATACGAAGAGGACATTCCACAAATAATATTTTCTGATGCATCATTAATCGATTCAAAAGGAAACTTAATAAGTGACAGCTTTTTTCGTTACTCAAGGTTATCGCCTGATATATTTTGTAATGATGATATTCTGTTTAAAAATTGTGTTCAAGGTGCAAGTTTATGTGTAAATAAACCCTTAATTAAACTATTGAGAAGAACATTAGAAAATAAAAATATTATTGATGATATCGCGATGCACGATTGGTGGATTGCCATTTTAACTAAATATTCAGGTAAGGCTTATTTTATTAATAAACCATTGTTATTTTATAGACAACATGAAAATAATTTAGTAGGAGCAAAAAAAAAGAGTGTTTTTAATTATTTTTTTAATATTCGAAGATATTATTATAGTTTGAAAATAATTAGAAAACAATATAAGGTATGGTGTAGTGTTAGTAAAAAAATCGATGTTAGTTTTGATAAGAAATCTTTGTCACTGTCTCCTATCGGACAATTGAAAAGGCTACTATCTAAATTTATTAGATGAATAATATTTTAAATAGCTATTTAAATAATAAAATACTTCCAATGAAAATAGGCTTCTATTTTTATGTTGCGCTAAATGTATTCCTTTAATTAAAGGAATATAGTATAAGTGATAATTGTTTCTTATTATTCTTTTACATATATCCACATCTTCAAAATACATGAAATATTTTTCATCGAAGCCATTAAGCTGTTTGTAAACATCATATTTAAATAGTAAAAATGAGCCAGCAGCCCAATCAACGGTTGTTGGTTCATTAATTTCATTTTTATCATAATGATCTGTGCGTTTTATTTTTAGTAAGCTCTTTATTGGATTCCATATTGATGGGAAGCGACGAATAGAGTTGTCATATTCGGTCAATTCTCTGTTTTTAAATAGATTAATTGTCGAGGTAGTATAATCATTAGTTTTTACAGTATCTAAAAGTTGATTAATAGATTCTAAAGAAACGTCTACATCAGGGTTTAGAACTAAGAAGTAATCATTCTGGCTAAGTTCTAGGTGCTGTTCAGCATAATGGAATACTTCGTTATTGTTTGTTCCGAATCCTTTTCTCTCCTTTCCCTGTATTAAAATAATTCCGTTATCTTTACAGTAATCCTGAAGTTTCGAGGTTGCTTGGGTATTCGATTTTAATAAAACAGTATGCTCTGTAGCTAGTTCTTTTAATGTTGAGTTGGTACAGATCATATCATCGTGATTATGATTAATTACAGAGACAAACAGAGCCATTAGTAGGCCCCTTTTTTATTTGGTTTATACCCAGCAGGCGCATTCAATATCGCCTGTTGGATGCTTTCAATATCATACTGGTGACAGCTACTATCTAATTCTTCCAATAGCTGCTCCATCTCTTCCCTGTTAAGCTTTTCTTCACAAGCTGTCATAATCTTTTGATGGCTTGTGCCTTGAACATTCTCACCAATCAATAACTCTTCATACAGTTTTTCACCAGGTCGTAATCCGGTGAATTTAATCTCAATATCACCGTCATCACTTTTTCCATCATAAAACTCTTTCATTCCCATCAAGTGAACCATGCGTAGCGCCAAATCAACGATTTTGACTGGTTCGCCCATATCTAATACGAAAACCTGTCCGTTTTTACTCATGGCTCCTGCCTGAATCACGAGCTGAGCTGCTTCGGGGATCAACATAAAGTAGCGAGTAATATCCTGGTGAGTGACCGTTACTGGGCCGCCATTACGAATTTGGTTTTTAAATAGAGGAACCACAGAACCGGACGAGCCTAACACATTACCGAAGCGTACCATGGTAAACGTTATATCGTTATTTTCGTCAGCTAAAGCCTGAAGTACTAATTCTGCTAGTCTTTTTGTCGCACCCATGATGTTGGTTGGTCGTACGGCTTTATCGGTGGAGATTAAAGTAAAGTTTTTAGCGCCGGAACGAATGGCGGCTTTCGCGCAGGCCAGAGTACCGAAAACGTTATTACGTACCCCCTCTACAATGTTGTCTTCGACAATAGGAACATGCTTATAAGCTGCTGCATGAAAAATGGTTTCAACTTTATGGGTGGTCATAATGTTGAACAAACGGTTTTCGTTTTGTACCGATCCTAATGCTGTGACAATCTCTGTTTTACTTTTGGTTTTCGTTTTGATGTTTCTGAGTTCCTGGTCAATCTTGTAGAGGTTATATTCATTTAGCTCAAACAAAACCAATTTGTTCGGCTTTTGTGACAGGATTTGACGGCAGAGCTCGGAACCAATAGAGCCACCGGCCCCGGTTACCAGAATGTTTTTACCTGCAATATTTTTTGCTAATAATTCTTTGTCCGGATCAACCGGAGCTCTGCCTAATAAATCTGCAACATCCAGATCCTGTACATCCGTTGCCTGAGCTCTGCCTGCAGCAATATCTTCTACTGAAGGCACCGATTGCACTTCTATCGGCCAACTTGAGAGTTTTTCAACCAAGCGTAATCGCTTACCTTTGTTAATGTTGTTTATTGCCAGTAGCAGTTTTACGGGTTGATACAGTGATTGAACGCGTTCAAATTCACTGGAGTGATGCACCCTGATACCGAACATGATTTGACCGACTTTGTTGGTGTCATCGTCCAGAATGGCGACGGGGTGATATTCTCCCCCCTGAATTAATGAATATGTTAAATCTCTGCCTGTTGAGCCTGCGCCATAAATCAGAACGTTGGGTTTTTGTCTTTTGTAATAATGATAATAAATGGTGCGGATAAAAATTCTTGGACCGCCGAGGGTTAAGGTGGCTAATCCGGCATAAATGAAAGGGACACTACGCGGAATGAATGCCTGAAAAAAGAAACCGTTGATCGTCAGTGCTAAAGCGGAGATAAGCACGGAAAGGAAAATATAACCAATGGCTGGTAGCGTCATGTAACGCAGAACAGCGCGATACATCCCAAGCTTAATGAAACAGACAAGAGTAATTAGAGTGGTGGTACCCATGGCTAGTAATTCCGGCGTACCCAGCTTAAAACTTATGGTATCTAAGCGCAGTGCATGCGCGGCAAGCAGTGAAGCAAAAATAGCTAAAGTGTCATAAATCAATGTAATCAGGCGTTTGTTGCGCCGGTTGGCGTTGAGAAGAATTTGGATTGGTGTAAACATCGCGCGATTGCTTGCCTTATAATTAATTGCCAATTATTTATTGTTATTTTTGATTATTCTTTTATATCGTCCAGATTGTAGAACTCTTGAGGGCTATAAGCCAGACTTGTGTGTGATAGACTTGCCATCAATGTGTAAATTTTCTCAACCTATTCACTTTTGATTTTATTGCGAGAATGACTTTGAAATTATTAATAACGGGGGCTTCGGGTTTAGTTGGTCATTCAGTGGCCAAAAAAGCATTAGAATGCGGTTTTGATGTTGTAGGGCAAACGCGTGAACAAGATCTTGGTTTTGTTGTTACGTGTAAAAGTGAAATAACCAGCAATAGTGATTGGAGCGCCGCGCTTGGCGGTGTTGACTGCGTTGTTCACTGCGCGGCACGGGTGCACCAAATGAATGAAGATGTACATTTAGCGACGGATGCTTATCGCGAAGTGAATACTTTTGGCACTCTTAATTTAGCGCGCCAAGCGGCAAAGCATGGCGTAAAGCGAATGGTTTTTATTAGTTCAATCAAAGTGAATGGTGAATTTACACCGCCTGGTAGCCCTTTTGTTCCCCAAATGGAACATATTCCTACAGATCCTTACGGCTTAAGTAAATATGAAGCGGAGCAAGGTTTATGGCAAATCGCTGCGGAAACTGGGTTGGAAGTCGTGGTTATACGCCCACCTTTGGTTTACGGACCCGGTGTAAAGGCTAACTTTGAGTCGATGATGCGCTGGGTGAAGAAGGGGATACCTTTGCCTTTGGGGGCAATCCATAACCGTCGAAGTTTGGTGTTTTTGGATAACTTGGTTGATTTGATCTTGACCTGCTGTACGCATCCGAATGCTAAAGGCGAAACGTCTAAAGGCGAAACGTTTCTAGTCTCTGATGGTTATGATGTGTCGACTTCTCAGCTTCTTGATAGCGTCGCGAAAGCTATGGGTAGATCAAATCGAATGTTACCAATTCCAATGTCATGGATAAATTTTGCTGCTCGATTGATTGGAAAACCCCAAATATCTCAAAAAATATGCGGAAACCTGCAAGTTGATATATCACATACCGAAGAAACACTAGGTTGGAAGCCACCTTATTCATTTGAGTATGGAATTCAGAAAACGGTGGATGCTTATTTAAAAAGCAATACAATATGAAACCGTTTAAGAATCTATCGATACCAGATTATTTTCCGTTTGGGGTTTAAATTTTGATCCGTATTTTTGACTTTTTGTTTTCTTTTTTTGGTTTACTGTTTCTTTGGCCGATTTTATTAATTATTTTCGTTCTGGGTTATTTTGACACCGGATCTCCAATATTTAGGCAAGAGCGAGTAGGTAAAAATCAGAAGCCGTTTACGCTTATTAAATTTCGTACAATGCCGGTAAATACTCAGTCGGTCGCTACGCACTTGGTTGGTGCTAGCTCTGTAACAAAACTAGGCAGCTTTTTACGCAAAACCAAATTGGACGAGCTTCCTCAATTAATTAATGTGGTTAAAGGCGAAATGAGCTTGGTTGGTCCTAGACCATGTCTTTTTAATCAAAAAGAGCTTATTGATGCCAGACAGGCTAGAGGTGTCTTTCAGGTACTTCCCGGTGTCACTGGCTTAGCTCAGGTTAATGAAATCGATATGTCTACTCCTGAGAAGTTGGCTGAATGGGATGAGAAGATGATTCAAACCATGTCATTGAAGAACTATTTCACTTATTTGATTCAAACCGCAACGGGCAAAGGGGCAGGCGATAGGGTTTAGTTTTTCCTCCGTTTGCTTTGAAGAACGATATCTAGGTGCTAAATCCGTTCTCAGTTCTCCTGCAATGTTGCGATTGCTTTGCTGGCAAACGCGCTTAATTCCAGCATGTTAGGTGTAGCCATTATGCTGATCCGCTTTGCGTTTCGTAAAGAAGAAGAGTAATTCTTTACAGAAGGTTCTTGCCGTTCTTTAGCGGTGGGCACCTTCATGCTTTTGCCCTGCATCGCCTGATAAGGCGGTGAGTAGTCACCGTCTATTCTTGATGCAAATGGATTGTTATGTGATGCCCAGATCATTGCGCAAAATGCGGTAGGAACCACAATAGGTATGAACACTATTAAACAGCGTCGACTCAACGAGTTAACGTTGGATAGTCATCCTGGTTTACATGTTGGACAATGTGTACCATTTTATTTCTGTCCACGCTCCATCATGTTGTATGTGATTTATCGAGCAGACAGTGATGAACTGGCTTACAAAGGCGGACAGGGACCAATAATTCACCTACAAGCTGATCTTCATGCAACCGTACAATGGGCGCAGCAGCAAGGGCATCGTTGGGCATTTACTCTTTCAAATGCGGGGTCGTACTTTTTTGAGGATAGGAACGATCTGGCTTTATTACATGAACTAAATTGACCAGCTATTCACTTATCAAAGGTGTTCATTCTTGGAACACAAGAAAGCAGCAATTTACCCCTCTAGAATCGCACTAAGAATCGCCAGAGCTTCGTTAACTACATCAACTGGAGCCTTTTCAACTTTCTTAGCTTTATGTGCGTTTAAATCAACAGAGCGAATAGCATTAGTTAAAATAACGCCTTGTGTTTCTGTTCCCGTTCCCATTAAAGGTACTGTGAACCCCTGAAATCGAGCGTAATTACCACCCTGAGAGATTGGAGCAATAAACGCTGACCCCAATTTATTAAATGCCTTTGGTGACAGTACAAGGCAAGGACGCATATCGCCTTGAATTTCGTTGCCAGCCGTAGGATTCAGACAAACCTTTACAATGTCACCTCGATCAAATACAGCCATTAAATTTCATTCCCTACGGGTTGAATATTGTCCCATTCGATCAATTCGTCCGGCATTGGTGCGGATTCATCACATTTCGCCAGAAGATCAGACAGTTTGTATTTCGGTTTTGTTTTAACCGGAGTCATTAATAATCGACCATTATCAATCGTCATATCTAGTGCATCACCAGTATCAGCATTAATTGCATCTAAGAATCTTTTAGGGATAACAACGCCCTTTGAGTTGCCAATATTTCTAATTAAAATTTGCATGATAACAACCTTGTTTGTTATAACATATTATAACTGTATCATCTAAAAAATGCGTGTCAACATGTTGCAACATTAACACGTTAATTCGGCTAGTTTAAGCATATCGACCCGATCGGTTTCAATAAGTCTCAATGTAGCCTCAAGTGTTTTGTTTCCAAGCATAAGGTGGATTGTCGGTACGTTTACACTACTGCGTCATCCTACCAATCGAGGGTTCTTCAATCCCTGCTTCAGCTAATAGTCGCTTAATAAAAATTAACATGTCATACTGAATTTTAGTTGACCACTACAAATAGTTACCTTGAGTCTATTGATAACCTAAGCGTGATAGAGCCTCGTCTGCAGCAGATTGATGCAAAATTGGAAATGTTGAAAGAGCTGAAAATTGACCGCAACATTCAGTTCCAAACGTTCCGTTTTCTGGAAAACGTAGAGCAACCCATTTCACGTGATAAGCCTAAACGTCCGTTAATTGCCGTGTTAGGTACTTTGCTTGGCGGTATGCTCGGCGTGGTAATTGTGCTGATCCGCTTTGCGTTCCGTAAAGAAGAAGAGTAATTCTTTAGAGAAGGTTCTTGCCGTTCTTTAACGGTGGGCACCTTCATGCTTTTGCCCTGCTTATTGAAAGGGTAAAAAGTCATTAGTGTCATAAGACATTAGCTGTAAAAGACGCGTATTAATGAATAATGTTTCTCGCCCGGCTGCTTTTGACTCTAATACGCCTAATTCTTCTAGTGATTTGAGCGTTGCTATCGCAGCCTGTCGAGAGCGGTACAGTCCTCTATCGATAAGATCTCGCGTTCTCAAATAAGGTTTCTCAAATAAAAGTTCAACTAATTCATATGAGTATGTTTTTTGAGAAGAGATTTTGATGTATTCCGAGGTTCGCTTTTGAAGATCGACAATCGCGTTGACTTTATCAATTGTCCATTGAGAGGTGATTGTTATGGCATCAAGCATAAAGCAGATCCACGGTTCCCAATCGCCTTTCTGGGTTACCTCCAATAACAGCCGATAGTAATCTTCTTTGTTTTGTACGATGTAGCGACTCAAATAGAGAATCGGCTGTGCTAGCAACTCGTTTTCGATCAGGAATAGAATATTGAGTATTCGTCCCGTTCGACCGTTGCCATCCAAGAATGGATGGATGGCTTCGAATTGATAGTGAGCTACCGCTAAGGCAATGAGTGGGTCTACATCATGATCATGGATGTAAGATTCCCAATTAGAGAGTTTATTTCTCAAGTTGTCTTCACCGACTGGGGGGGTGTAGATAACCTTGCCGGTACGTTGATTCTTTAAGTTTGTCCCTGTCACTTTTCGGACGTCGACCTGTTTATCAATAAGTTCGCTACAAATGTTGATCGCCGTATTGGTATTTAAAGGACGCGCATTTTCCCCCGATATGGCGTTGAATCCCAGGAACAGAGCTTTTTTGTATCTCAATGCCTCTTTGGTTGCAGGATCGGCATTTGATGAATCTGATTCATGCTGAAACAGAGCATCCGTTGTGGTCACAATATTTTCAATTTCAGAACTCGACTTCGATTCTAATATTGGTATTAGGTTAACCAGTAGATTTTGGTTGGTGAGAAGTCTGGCAACTTGATTTAGCGCGGATAGTGCTCTCGCAGCTGGTGTCAATTTCTTCAGGATCTTTACTGTTTCAATACCATCTACGGGTAATAGAGGGATATCGTAAGGCACTTCTGGTTTAAACATTCAAATCACCTAATGTCGACTATTTGTAGTGGTCAACTAAAATTCAGTATGACATGTTAATTTTTTATAAAAAAACGAACATGTTGCGCATTGTAGGTTATCTAAATGGACAATTAAAGTATATAGGTTAATTTATTTTGAAATTTTTAACATATTTTGTCTAAGTGGTGTTAGGAAGTGAATTGTGAGCTTACAAAAAGGTTCCATCCGTAACCGGAACCTCACTATGTCTCTATAGCCATTTCTCTCCATATTGTTGTATATGTTCGAGCAGAGCTTTGTTTTTAATTTTATGAGTAATGAGAATATCAACTTTGTAAGGTATGCTTGATTGTTCAATCTGATTCAATATATTGGCGATATCTCCAGAGGTTAATTGTTGGCCGACAAGGGCGATATCAATATCGGAATTCGTTCTGTAGTTGCCTGTCGCTCGGGAGCCAAATAGTAAAATATCTTCAACTTTGGGGTTAGCATTGATGATGTGCGTTAACGTATCCTGTTGTTGAGGTGTTAACCCATTATTCGTTGTGAGAGTTGTCATGAGCTTTCTCAGTTAAATAATGAACGATAGCTGTTATGGTTGGCTCAAATGTTTCGACGATCATGCTTTGAGCTTCAAGTGCATTTTCTTCATCGTAGGTGTGCGTGAGAAGATTTCGTTTACCTAATGCTTCTAACAGGGTTTCACATTGCTCGGGAGATATGTGGTTGGCTTCCAGCGCTGTACGTATAGTACTTCTTGGTGAGGCGGCGTCATAGCCTTCATATTCCAGTAAATCTTTTAGTGTTTTCCAGGTCAGTTCAAAGGAAAACTCAAATGTCTGCACCAGGCCGGCTAATTCCAACTCACTATAATGGTCGAGAGAACAGGCGTTTAACAAGCGTTTGTGTGCTTTTTGTAAGTTTTCCAAGCGGAGTTTCCAGCGATCGGGGTGAGCAGACATTTTGCCTCCATTTATTTTGATGGGCGATATTCGGTGCTAAATCCGTTCTCCGTTATTCTGCAATGCTGCGATTGCTTTGTTGGCAAACGCGCTTAATTCCAGATAAAGCTGTTGTTTGATGATACTTTCGACAATGAGTAAGTCGACATTGAGATAATCATGCACTAATCCATTACGCATGCCTATTATGCGCTTCCACGCCGCTAATTCTTGGCTGGTTATTTTTCCATGTTCAGTGAGTAGGGTGAATGTTTGATAAGCTTCGCTGCTGCTTTTCCCTTGTAGTTGTTTCACCCAGTGTTTTGCTAAACCAATACAGAGTTCAGTAAAAACTTGTAATATGCGTTCGGTAGCCCGGTAATCTCTGCTGCGAAAATGCCCTGCTAATAGATCGCTGCGTAGCTCATCCAATTCTTGCTGATAACGAATTTGATGTTTCTGAGCTTGCTGCAAATAAAGTTGTAGCCCTTCATTATTACTCATCGAATGCTTGCTCCTCGGCTTCCCTTATTTGAAACTCGTACATCGAGTTGATGCGATCTTGTTCATGTAACTCGCGTGAGGTGTGGGAGTGATAAATCACGTTACCGTATTCGACAACATTATACGCTAAATAGATAGGTGCCTGGTTTATATCAATAATACTGAGTTTGTCGCTTGGTAAACCGAGTTGCTGTGCCCAACTTAAAGCCAGTTCATTAGGACGAAGGTATTTATCAAACTGATCCAGTTGGAAGTTTTTAAATGCAATGGCAAGATCATAGTCACTTTCCGCATGCGCGGTATTTTGTGCTCTGGAACCGTAGAGCCAAACGACTTCCACATCGATATTATGTGCCGCTAGCGTCATTATTGCTTCAATGATCGCTTGTTGCGATTCTTGATATCGCGTTTTTGGGTAAAGAGCCACTGTATTCTAATCCCAACACCAATAGGTAAGATGATTCTATTATATAAAATGATTTTATTGTATAGCCTGCGAATCCAAGCTACCCCGTAATCTGACTCTAGGTTTACTTTTCAAGAATATAATCACGAAAATCGAGGTTCTCAATTTCCAGTTTGCCTCGCTCTTTCGCTTTGTACTCCAATTTATTAACAAAGTTGTTCCAACTTGCGTCGGCAATGTGCTTTGCCAGTTTGCGGTTTTTCATCATATTGGCTGATTTCAGAGTCTCTACGATTATTGCTTGGTTTTCGTCAACAAGGGTTCGACTGAGTTTATGTTGAAAATCAGCGCGAGCATTCGCTACTTTTTCGTGACACTTGGCAACCAACAAACGGGCTTTAACCCTGTTGGCACTGCCTTTTTTCTTTCTTGATAACTGACGTTGTTTACGTCTGAGGTTTTTCTAAGCGCGTTTTACAAATCGTGGGTTCGATGTTTTTCTGCATCCAGAAATCTACGTAGATAGGCAATATTCCAAGTTCACGAGCCATAGGCATTATGTCTTTTTGAATAAAGTGAGTTTGTGGTAGATTTTTTAACACAACTTACCACAAATATGAGTTAAGTCTAATGTCTACCCTCCAACGCTATGAGTGAAATGCACAATCGGCTTTTTTGTTATAACAAAGTTGATACTAATAAAGAAAGGTATATAATAACGAGTGTTATAACAATGTATGCACTAAAAAGGTGATGTATGCGTACTCAAGTACGAAAGATTGGTAATAGTCTCGGCAATATAATTCCCGCCGCTTTCATCAAACAGCTTGGTTTAGTTGAAGGTGCAGATATTGAGGTTAAAGTCGATGGTAAAAAAATCATTATTGAACCGCTTAAACGCCCGAAAAAACGTTTTCCGTTCAGTGAACGAGATCTTTTAAATGGTTTAGATGCCCATACAGCCCATGCCGACGAATTAGCTTCTGTGTCTGGTCAGGAGTTAGGTGAGTGATGGTTCAATATGTACCTAAACGTAATGACATTGTGTGGTTAGATTTCGAACCCGTGAAAGGCAAGGAAATCGGCAAATATCGCCCTGCATTAGTTCTTTCAAGCCAAGAATATAATCAGCAAACTGGGTTGCTGATCTGTTGCCCGATTAGTACCAGTATTCGAGGTCAAACGACCGAAGTCTTAGTCAATAACCTAGATAAACCGAGTGTTGTTGCTTCAAGTTTGATTCAAACGCTTTCCTGGAAAGACTGCAACGCGAAAAAGATAACCACGGCTGAAAATGGTGTTATGGAAGATGTGTTACTGCGACTGATCCCTTTGCTTGGAGCCGAGTCTTTATTTGATGAGTAACCGTTCTGCTGGTTTAAAAGTTACGTTAATTCAACCATCAGAAGTGACCTTGAAGAGGTTTATAACATCAAAAACGCTGATGCAGCAACTTTCTCTAGCGAAAAAGGAACAAGATACGTTCGCTATGTTGATGTTGGCACAAAGTTATCTGCCTGATTTCGAGCTGAACATGGATAAGCAAACTCTGGCAGGGTTAGAGTATTCTCTTAAAGAGAAAATTTTTCAGTTAAATCAAGCTCACCAACAGATGCAACAAGGGCAAACGTTGAAAAGTATGGTTTGGCAAAGGTTTGGTGGTGGCAGTAAGCAAGCCAGAGAGAAAGCGATCCAACAATATGTCTCGGACCTTCACCATGAGGTCGAACAGTTACAAGGCCAGATCTCTGAGCTGAAAACAGTGCAACAAATGCAGCTAGCTTTACGCGAAAGAAGCAATCAAAACACGATGTTTGATGTGCTTGAGAAACTGTTTATGGAGGGGCATTAAATAAAGTAGAAACGAATGACTACATGTTGCTCGGCATAGAATCTAGTGGTTCCACCCTCCCATCGGAGGGGGATCTAGTCGAAGTTAGTAAATACGACTAGGCCATTTAAATCGGCAGTTATTAATTTTCAGGCAACAGCTAGATGTAAGCCCATGGCATGGATTACTTTATGGATGGTATTCCACTTTGGCTGGGTCTTGCCATTGAAGGTTTTATATAGGCTTTCTCGACTTAGCCCGGTGATTTCTGCAATATTAGCAACACCATGTTTTTTTACTAGGTGACCAAGAGCAGACACAAAGACGCTAGGATCATCATCTTCTAAGCAATCTTGCAAAAAGTCGTTTATTTCATCTTGAGTTTCCATGTAATCAAACGGATTAAATAGCGATGTTTGGTTAGTCATGAGTATCCTCCAACTGTTTGAGTAGTTCATGGGCTTTTTCGATATCTTGCTGTTGCGTGCCTTTGTGTCCACCATTTAATAGAAGAATGATTTTGTTATTTCGTATGGTGAAATAGACGCGATATCCTTTACCAACGAATATACGCATTTCTTGTACTGGTGAACCAACAACTTTCACGTCGCCAAAATTGCCATTTTCCGCCCGCATGATACGGATTAAGATGGTTTTTAGCGCGGTTTTGTCTTTCAGTTTTGATAGCCACTTGTCAAAGACGGACGTTTTCTTAATGGTATATTTCATCGTTGAATTGTAGCCTTTAGGATACATTAGTCAACAGGTCTTTATTTTATGCGTAACCGTTCTGCATGATTTAGATCGTGAGCTTTGGCAAATTAAACGGCTATGAGGTTGTATAGCGGGGCTTTTCGTTAGACAACATCGAGGATGTTATGGCGTAGTTTCGGTAGCCTGTCTTTACCTCTTATTCTTTTTTGAAGATGAAGCAGGGGGGATGCGGTATAGGGTCTGATGGTTCCGCCCCTCCCATCGGAGGAGGGGGAACTTGTTTTTTTCTAGTCGAAGTCAGTGAATACCGGTAGGCTATTCAAATCGACAGGACCTGCGATAGCACCATTTTTGATGGTGATAGTGGCAGGGCCGTAAGCATCGCCACTTGCTGTCGAAGCGTAGATTTTGTAGCTACCATCTTTAACATGTTTACTGGTGTACAAAATCGATGCGCCATCAGCAGTTGCGGTCGCTTCGATATCCGGTTGGTAGATTGAATCGGTTTCAATATAGAAATCGATGTAGGATCTGTCGGCTGAGAAGGCGACGGTTTTGTCGTAGTTGCTTGCAATATAACTAATGATATGAGTATCAAAGCCATTCGCCGTTTGCAGATCGGACAATGTGAAACTGATGCCTTTTTGTGTCATCAAATTATTGAATCGAGTGGCAAGTGCGGTGGTATCTGTCAGTACATCGTAGTCACCGTACAGATATAGCCAATCTTTCAGCGCAAAATCCGTGCCTTGATCTTGGATGGCTTGCAGCATGGTGGCGTAGTAACTGTATTGATCATAGCCGTCATAACCACTCTCTACTTCTAGACCAGCGGCCAAACTTTCTGCATAACTATTAATTAAGGCAGGAGAGACGACCGTTGAGCCTGTTGCGCTATAGAAGGTATCTTCAATTTCAGAAGAGAATATGTTCGCCTGAGAAGCCGCCAGCGTTGCCATTGCTTCTTTAATCCAGCGCATGGTGGTCGAGCTTGTGCTATAGGTTTGACCATTATCGACAGCGTTTAGATAAGCAATGTTATCACCTAATACGTGCGTCATTTCATGCAGCATCAATGGGTAGTCATAGGCAACGTTTGCGGTATAACCCACTTCAAGTGTGTCATAATCTAACGCTGATCCTTTAAAGCCCGAATCTGACGCTGTTTTCAAACATACTGTCCACGCAGCCGTGGTGATGGTGGTGTCGTTGGCTGCATCAATATCGAACATCTCTGCCGAAATAAGATCTTGCCACACCACTTCAGCCAATTGTGCCGCACGTATAGCGTTGCTTTCTGTTACCTCATAGCCGGTTTCAGTCACAATGTTGAAATGTTCAGTTTCTATTAGGTAGCTAGCCGCTGCTGCATTCTCACATAGAGCGGTATCACTATTATCAGCCACATTATAGCTGATAGCATCCATACGGCTGTTTAATGCTGAGACCTCACTGGATGTTGTACCACCACCTGATGATTTGTTTGATGAATCATCGCCACCACAACCGGTTAAAATAACGGCTAAAGCTGATGCCACAAGGGATAGCTTTATATTTTGATGTTTACGTAAAACCACTACGAATCCTTAAAATTTTTAATTGTTATTATTTGCGTTAAAAACGCACACAACCTTTATATTTGCAATCTGAATTTCTTGGCGCTGTAGATATAAGATAAGTTGATGTGTGAGTGGTTGATTTAAATCAAGGGGGGAATGTGTTAGAGAAATTAACCGCTAGGGTGGTGGAAAAAATGTGTGTCACCTCTGAGATTTTACCTATTGCTGGGCATGATTCGCAGTTTTGAGCTTATAAGTTGTCAAGATCGACCTCGACAAAGTCACCATTTTCATAGGCTTGTTGTGCTATTTTCATCAGTTCGATATTTTCAAGCTCTTCAACCATATGCTCATAAAGGACGACAGGCACAGCATAAAACGCTCCCTATAAATACGTTTAAAAGACTTTAATAAGGTCATTATAACGTCTTTAAAAATGCTTTCATGGTTTGCTCAGTATGTTTTGATGTTAACTTTTCGCCTGCTTAATTTACTTAGATAAGTGAGGTATTGGACAAGTTCACTCAACTGATCAGGGCTTCACTCAGGTCGATGATCGTTGAGAAATAGTCATCTTCCGTCACTGAGTCTGAAACTAAATTGGCATGGATCAATACTGGGTGGTAGGTGATCGCTGCTAATTTCGGTAGTTTATCGATTTTATTTTTTACTTTGGTGATGATGTCCTTACCGATTTCGTTGCTATATAACTTGCATTCACAGACATAAACTCTGTTTTTGGTCTGGATCAGTAAGTCTACCTGACAGCCCTGGCGACGAGTGGTGGTCGTTTGAGTGTAATAGTCAGCGAATATGACATCTTCGATTTTGACGGCTAACTTCGCGAGTACAAAATGCAGGTTGTTGTGTACCAAGTTTTCAAACTGTAGCCCTAACAGAGAGGGTAGGTTCTTTGGTACCCCATGATGGATTAATCCTGCTGATTGGCGATTCAACATCGCTCGAAAGTAAAAGGCGGTATAGTTATCACAAAGCCTGACCACACCTTTATTGCCTAGCTTGTTACTTTTGATATCCCAAGTCGATTGCTTTCTGATAAACCCCACTTCTTGCAGAACTTTAAGCGCATCTGAATAGCGCCCAGAGTAGGTTAAGTTCATTTTTTCGGCGAGTTCTCTGGGTTCGAGTAGGCGATCAGAACACCCAATTTCGGTGAGGATATTGCGGTAAAATCGATTCTCTTTGGAGAACAGATCCTGAAACATTTTTTCAAACTCATCAAACAGAAAGCCGCTGTTAGTAAAGGCAAGCCGTTCCAGATTGACTTCAGCGTTTTTACTGAGATCAATCTCTTCAAGGTAACGAGGAACCACCCCCAAAGCTGAGAGCAATTTGATTAAATCGAAACTCGGTATTTTATTAATACTGCTGCCAAAGAAAGTGGGTAAATCTTCAAGATGAAGCTCTTTAAGGTGGAGGGAAACGGACACTCGTCCCACAAACCCTTTATTCATGATGATGTTTTCTTCTATCCATGATGACAAAGAGCCGGACAAGATAAGCATAAACTGGCTTTTTTGTGTTAATTGATTTTCCCAGATTTCCCAGATGACATTCACTATGGTCGGTGATTTTGTCGCTAACCAGTTAATTTCATCAATGGCTAATATGGTGCGTTTTTGTGAACACATATCGGCGATAAAGGAGAAAAGTTCACGCCAGGTGCTATGAGGTGGCATATAGCTCAATGAAAACTCAGTTTTGACCTGCTCGGCATAAAGTTGGCGTTCATCGTTGTCGCTAACATCCGGATGCGGGGGCGAGGAGGTTAAATACCTTAAAATGATGTCTTTTTTTTGCCGTGGCAGTTCTTTGATTAAACGGGTCTTGCCAATTCGACGTCGGCCCCGAATCACATTAAGCGTACCTTTGGTTTTGTTGAAAGAGTTGAGCAGGGTTTCAATTTCTCTCTTTCTGCCAGCAAACATCAATCCTTCCTCTTATTGCAATATGATGATGTTTTATGTATAGCAAATAAAGTAACAAATTGAAATTTTTCTATACATAAAATGTGCATTATGCATATTTTATGTATAGTGATAGAGCGCGTTTTTACTATACATAAAATGTGCATTATGCATATTTTATGTATAGCATGATAGGAGAGAGCTCGTATTTATCCGTTGATCAGCTTAAGGTCGTTGTTTCGTTGCTTTTTTAGGTCGCAATAAAAGTTCTCATGCGAGCCAAGGCTCAACAGGTAAAGCCTTAATTCATTATCAACCCAAGAGTAACCGAGTAGCAGTTCTTGCTGGTTCACTTTGAATTTATGTACTCGCAAATGTGATAGGTCGCCTTTCTTTTGCTGCCCGATTTCCGGATTGGCAATAATCTTTTCTATTTCATCTTCCACTGCGCTGAGTTGTTTTGTTGGTAGTTTACTTAGCGCTTTGGTGAAGCGGCGGGCTTCAAAGACCTCAATTTCTCTTTGTTCTTCGCTCATATGGTTTCACCAACCCTTGTTTGACCTCTTCAGTCGCTAACAGTGATTCACGGACAAATTCATAGGAAAGATCTGGATTCTCCATCATGATTTTGCCTATTTTTGCCCAGTACTCTATCTGCATAGGTACGGAGCGATTTTCAGCGATCCCGTAAGCTTTGGCTTCGGAAACAAAGTCATCATTTAATCGAACACTGGTTGCCATTGGTCAATCTCCTATATAGTGTGATTTGATTATAGGCATAATGGCGCACAACGCAATCATTTGTCGCATTGTCTTGCTTGCCACCTATTCAACATCTAAAGTAAAAAATTTAAGCTATTTTACCTTTCTGAAGAGTATGTTTTTGCCCATTACTGGACATATTTCGCAATATAATCTGTTTGTTTTTCTTATAGTTTCTGAGAGAGTTTCGAACGAGACAGAGGGGCACTGCTGATGCAACTTATCCACCATGGCGGCAAAAATACGGTGACGGGTTCGTGTCACGAACTGGTGTTTGGTGACCGTTCCATTCTTATTGATTGCGGTATGTTTCAAGGGGCGGATGAGCAGCAACTTGTGGAACCCTTTCCGTTAGATAATGTGAAAGCGTTAGTGCTTACTCACGCGCATATCGACCATATTGGTCGCTTGCCCTGGCTTATTGCTCAAGAATTTAATCAACCGATCTACTGCACTAAAGCAACCGCAGAGCTGGTGCCTTTGATGCTTGATGACGGGCTTAAAATTCAGCAGGGGCTGACGTTAGAGGCTCGCAAACCGATCATAGAAGCGATAACTCGCTTGCTGCATCCGGTCGATTATTACCGCTGGATTGATGTTGATACTTTCCGTTGTCGCTTTAACCCTGCTGGGCATATTTTAGGTTCCGCCTATTTAGAAGTGGAACAGCCCAATCAGGAATTAGTGGTGTTTTCCGGCGATTTAGGTCCAAGCAATACGCCTTTGTTGCCTGATCCTGTGTCTCCTAAGCAAGCTGACTATCTGGTTATCGAAACCACGTATGGTGATAGCAAGCATGAAGGGGTAGAGCATCGCTCGCAGCAGCTTAAAGCGATCATCGACCGTTCGTTGGTTGATGGTGGCACAATTCTCATCCCCGCTTTTAGTGTTGGCAGAACTCAAGAGCTGCTGTTTGATATCGAGCAACTGATTTATCAGCATCAACTTGATGCTAAATTGCCGATTATTCTTGATTCGCCAATGGCACAAAAAGTCACTTTGTCTTATCAGAAATTTCGCAGCCTGTGGGGAGAAGAAGCCAAGCAGCGTTTGAAAATGCATCGTCATCCTTTGGCGTTTGAACAGTGTATTACCGTTGGTGATCATCAGGCTCATCAAGAATTGGTCAATCGCTTAGCTTCAACCGGGGAGCCTGCGATTGTCGTCGCCGCGTCGGGCATGTGCGAAGGTGGGCGAATCATGGATTACCTCAAAGCGCTGTTACCCGATGAGCGCACCGATGTGATCTTCGCCGGTTTTCAAGCCGAAGGCACACTGGGCAAATGTATTCAGCAAGGCAACAAGACAGTTTGGATCGATGAAGAGGAAGTGTCAGTGAACGCTCACATTCATAGTATGTCAGGTTATTCGGCTCACGCTGACAGTGATGATTTGCTGAAGTTTGTTGCAGGGATCCCCGTTAAACCTAGACAAGTTCATTTTATTCACGGCGAAGGTGACGCTAAGCTGGCGTTTGCTGCGTTATTACGTAGTAAAGACTATGAGGTGGTGGAGTGAATGATTTTTCCTGTCATTGTGGAAAATGCGTGGGTCTCACTGGCGTCATCCTGGAAAATGCGTAGCATTTATCCGGGATCTGGTTCTTGTCCATGTGGTGGAGTTCAGATTCCTGCCTTCGCAGGAATGACGAAAAAATAAGCAGGAGCGATGAAAAAACAAGCAGGAGCGATGAAAAAATAAGCAGGAATGGTGAAAAATCAGCAGGGGCGACTGACTGTAGAAGTGTAGCCGTGACGAGTGGTGCCGAATGATGAGAAATAGAGGTAATTTTTGTGATTTCTGACAAGCAGCCATGTGTTTATATTCTTTCTTCCAGTAATAAGAATACTGTGTATATCGGTGTTACCAGTTGTTTGCCTAAGCGAATTTGGCAGCATAAAAATGGATTTGTTGAGGGTTTTACTCAACGATACCGAGTTCATTATCTTGTTTATTATGAAGTACATGACAACATGGAAAGCGCGATTGTTAGAGAAAAGCAACTAAAACGATGGAAAAGGGCATGGAAAAACAAGTTAATTTCTAGTTTTAATCGTGGTTGGCTTGACCTATCAAGCAGTATTTAACCTGCCATATGACGTGGGTGATTTATAATCAGTTCCCTAGGTTTGATTCTGGTGATGGAATACGGAACAACTGGTCTCAGGCTTCCATTGAAGTGACTACTTCTCTAACGAATGCTATAAAGTCGTTTTAATGATTATCTAAAACGGCAATCACAATACCCAAATTGAGATTTTGGTAGTCATGCACCGCGATATTGCGTAATCCCACCATTTTTTGCATCGAGTTTGATAGTTGAGGACTTAATGCCTGCATTCTTTCTAATTGTACAAATGAATCTCGGCTGCTTTGCGGGATAGGACCGTTGTTTAATTTTAGGTAACGGTTAGCGATATCAATTGAGGCTTCACATAAACGTTGTAGGTTCAGGATCACTGAGTCTTGCTTTGTGACGTTTCTTCTTAACTCCTCGTGATCGTTTTGATATTCCTCTGCAATACGTTTTAAACAGCGTTCGATGATAGATATTTTATTGATAATCACGTCATCCATAAATGTTTCCTTAACGGTTTGTTTCTATCCAACGTTGTTTGAATGCATCAAGGTTGCCTTGCCTGCTAAATTGTAAATCCTGGTACATTCTATAGGTATCTGTTTCGAATGACGGCGCTTTATTATTGCGATCCAACAATAATTGGCCTTCCTGAACAATTTGCATACGGAGTACGGTGTTGCAATCCATGAGATTGATTAAGTCAACATCTTTGCCTAATTGTGCAGCCATATGTTGAGCCCATTGCCAGATTGTTTCTGCTGTTACTGGTGCATGGGGGAGGATAGCTATATCAATATCACTATGCTTATTTGCTCTATTTATCGCATGAGAACCAAACAGATAGGCCAGTTCGATATCTTTGCCGACAACGTGTTCTAATGTCTCGACTATCTGAGCAATACTTATGTTCATGCTGAGTTTCTAAATGATTGGGTTATAGTGATTGTAAAGCGTTGGATAGGGGTTGGCTAGTTGAAGTGCATAATGTGACTCTCCCTCTGAGTTGAAGGAAGGAGAACCAGTCCTCCCTTTTGGCAAGGGAAGGCTGGTAGGGGTGTTTTTGAATTAACAGCTTAATGGCTAATCAACTGAAACTCTGATTTAGTCAAAATGGCATCTTCTAACGCAGATAATCCCAAAGAGCTGTAACCGTAGAAGTTAGGTGTCAGCGTTTGGCGTAGTGCTTGTGCCGATTCTGTCACATCGTCGCCAAGGGTGAGTTTGTCGACCAAGGTTTCCAGTAATTTATGCTGGGTGTTGCCGAGTTGTTGCTCAAATTCAGAGTAGCCACTAACGGATGTATACAGGTTAGTAAACTCACCACCGGCATTTTCTTCGATATAGTAAGTCAGAATTCGCGATAGCGATGCGCGTAAGTCGCTGACTTCTTCTTGATCGGCAATCGGTGTGGTCAGTAAATCACTGCCACCTGCGGAAAGTGACGTGTCTGGCATAAAGCCTTGATTTGGGAAAATAAGATAGGCAGCAATCGCGTCATCTTTAATGACCGCAGATAAAACAAAGCGTTTATCCAGGTAATATTTGATCAAATCGCCATCGGTAGAGCGTTTGATATAGACCGGTGCGCCAAGCGCTTCGTCTAATACGTCGGCGGATGCGCGCACGTAAATTTTCGCGAGCTTTTCCTGCGACGGAATATCGGTGAACTGAGAAAGAGAGAAATCATAGATTTTCTCTAATGCATCGGTACTGTCATTAAAGCTACCGAGCGCAATGGCGACAATCGACACCAGTGCAATGGCTCGTCCCCAGTGCTCTTTTAGTGACGCTTTTTCGCCACTTTTTGCTGCTGAGTTTGACTCATCAATAATTTGTTCTGTTTGCGACATGTTAACCCTGCACTTGTTCTAATTTATCGACGATAGCTTGTTTGCCATCTTTTAATACGTCTTCCACATGATCTAATGAATCCTGCCCCAGCAGTTCCAAGATGGGTTCTTTGTATTGCATGCCGATGTAGATACCTGAAACGACAAGTAATAACGAAATAATACGTAACATAGTTCACTCAGCCTCTTTCTAAATTTTCGGTTTTTCTGCCTGATAGAGCGCCATCCGTGAAGAAACTTTCTTTAAATAGTTCTTCGTTTCGTCGTAAGGCAGGTTATTGATTAATTGTGTGTAGACTTGCTCTGGCGTCATGTCATTAATCTTTTCTGCGGCGGTATTGATGTTGGTTGAGCGGTTTGAATTAAACGCTCGCGCTACGTTACCTGCGCCGGTGTTGTAAGCTGCGATGGTGCAGTACAAACGGCTTTGGTCATTTTCAATATTTTTTAAATACTTAGAGTTCAGTATGTGTAAGTAAGCGGTGCCCGTTTCCACATTGACTGGCGGCTGATACAGATCGGCCACTGCCATGGGTGCATCAATATTACGTACTTGTTTGTTGACATCTCGCCCTGCTGAAGAGGGCACGATTTGCATCAAACCGAATGCAGGAACGTGAGATTTTGCATCAGGGCGGAATGCCGATTCACTATGCATAATCGCCATGACCAGCGCAGGGTCGACAGACCATTTGTCACTTTCTTGCAATGCCATTGGCTGATATTCACTTGCTCGCTTAGCAAGGCTGTTGTTTGGCAAATTGATTTTGTAGCTAATGACTTTCTTAGGTGCGGTTTGAGCTACAGTCGCATTTGCAGCAGGCGTTTCGAGCGGCGTTTCTTGTATCAATGCTTCAGTTGATTTCTCTTTTGCTGGTCGCTTCTCTGTTAGGGGCTTCTCTGTTAGCAGAGCAGTTGTTGGCTTTTGCTCTGCAACTGATGATTGCGGCAAGCCCGATGCTTGTGAATCCGCCACAGAAACCATGCCTAACTCTTCACGCTTGGATTGATACAGTTTGTTGATCACTGCCATACGCTTTTTGGCTTCATCGATCAGCGCCATTTTTTTACCGTAGGCTCTTTGATAGATAAAGTCGTCCGGTATGCCGGTGTTGGCCGCGATTAAGCGTTCAGCCTGCACGTCGTATTCGTTCATTTGTTGCTGCGTTTGCGCAACAATAAATGATTTTTCCTGATCTTCGCGTTGTGGCGAGTAATCAACCGCTTCTTCTGTCACCTGTGCGTTGCTGACATCAAAAGTGGCTCCGTCAGGCAGTTGGGTATTGGTCAACTGTTGTTTCGCTTGATCTTCAGAGACAGAGGAATCAACCAACACTGAAACCGTGGCGGTATTGTTATCGTAGTCGATAACTTTCTTCACTGTGTTGTCTGAGCTGTATTCAACATCCGTTGCTTTGTCAGAGATCTCAGCGCTGCCCCATTGATTGATGAGTGCTTGTCTTTGCTCGTCTAAATCTTTTGTATAGTCTTCGCGCCACTGTTCATATTCATCTAAGCGTTGGTTGATATAGCCAATGAACTCTTGGTTGATCTCATCTTGAGAACGATTCGCTTTTTTTGTTGCTTGATCGAGCTCGGCAAAAGCACTGTCGCTACTTTTTGTATAAGTGTCCGTTGCATAAGCGTGGGTGGTAAAAGCTAAGCTATAAAAGGAGATGAGTGAAAGGGCAATGGTTGTTTTTTTGAATAAGCGCATGCAGATTTCCTAGCCAAGGAGAGCAGGGAAGCGAGGCTTCCCTGTTAAGTTTACTTACATAAATCTTAGTACTTACATAGATTTCAATGCTTACATCGTTTTCAACGAGTTAAGGGCGCTGGTTAAATCTTCAGCCGCTTTTTCACTATTGAACTGCTTCCATAAGCTTTCTTCTTTTGAAGCGCTATCAACTACTTGGTTGACGTTTGCCTGGTAGGCTTCTTTATCCATACCAACCAGAACGTATAAGCCGCCAGTAGGGCTGACTTGGCTCACAATCAGTTTGCTGTTAGATAGGCTACGAGTTACCACGTTTTTAGTGACGTTCTCAAACGTTTCCATCACGTTTTCGATTTCACCTTCGGTAGTCGAAGTGCTTACTGAGCTTTCTACTGCTTGCTTGAACATGTTGTTCACATCAGTTTGGAACTGAGAGGCAAGTTGTACACGAGCATCGTTGATGGCCACTTTGCGCATTACGCTCATGCCCGCTGCGCTTTTCTTCGCATAACCCATTGCGCCTGCGGCTAAATCTGTTGGCATTACGTCACAGATCCATGCTGGAGCTTCAGTGGTTGGTGCGTCAGGGAAAGTGCATTGCGCAAATTGCTGCGCTTGTTCAACGGTTTGATTGCTTGAACACGCTGAAACAGAAGCCACAATCGCCGCTAATAGTAGAGCCTTTTTCATGGTTTATAGTCCTGCTTTCTTCATGGTTTCTTGTGTGTGGCATTCAAGGTCAAGTAAGCCTGAACATGCTGAATCATGTACCAGTTTCGCTGCATCACCTTTTTGCACTTTAAGTGCGGTTTCTTCGTCAATGCCAACCCAAGAGTATTTCGCTTTGATGCCATGATCAGGGATGTTGACCACGGTACCTTCACCAACCGCAAATGTTTCCAGCTCACCTTCACTGTTTTTCAGGATTTTAGAGAAAGCAACTTTGGCATTTGGCTGCACGTTCTTATCTGAGCCGATAGCAATTTTAACCATGCTGCCTGCTTCACATTGACGAAGTTCCATAATTGGAGCACTTGCCGCCAGTAGCGATTTAAGCTCAGAACTGTAGTTGACCGCTTCTGCGGCAGCTTTACTTGCTAAACCTTCGTAAGTCGCGTTCGAGATTGGGCAATCAGATTTATTGGTATCTGTTGTCATTGACTCGTCGCCTTTCAGCTCGATACGTTTAACCAGTGCCATGTCTGGTAAGGTGACGATTTTAGCCACTGCGGTAAAATCAACATCAAACTTACAACGTGCCGGAACAAACATATCTTTGCCAGTGAGTAGGTTGGTCGCGGTATGTGCTTCGGTATGTTTGTATGACAGATCGCTGCTGGTGATTTCTGTGATAACTGCGTAATCGGCAATTGGCACGCCTTTGGTGTTGTAACGACCACTTTGCTCAGCAAGTTTAATTTCTTTGGTCAGCTTGTTGGCGATCTTGCGATCGACAAGTTGAGTACCGGTATCAGTCACATGTGTTTCAAGCGCATTACGAACCACAGACTGTAGTTTGTTCTTTGCACTGTCTTTAAAATCAAGATCAACAGGCAGTACGATCACTTTGATCTCTTCACTGTTTTTCGCTGGGACTTCTGCCTGAGGAATATTCACTACTGTATCTGGTGTACAAATCTTATCTGGCCCAGTCATCATACAGCCTGATAATAGCGTAGTTAATCCTAGCGCCACCGCACTTTGTTTAAACATAATAGACAACTCCATATTGTTGTATTTTAGTTATTTAATTCCAAGGGAGTTCCAAAGCCCCTGGTTTCCGACGATTTCAGAGAAATGTCGTTGTGCACCTTCTTTTGATAGCGCGTAATTAGATAGGGAATTTCCACTAGAGATGATTTCATTGCTCGCTAATGTATTTCCTTTACGACCTTGGAGTTTGAGGGTCGTTAATTGCGTCGATACGTAGGCATTACCCACTCTGCTTTGTCTGAGTTCGGTGTCCATACGTAAAATGTGCGTGACTTGCGATGAGTTTTTCGCTGTTGTTTTAAGTCGTTCTGTTGAAAACTGGTCGGCAAGAAGTTGTGCGGATTTTTGATCTGAGCTTGAATGGATGAAACGGATAACCAAATGGGACTGAACTTCAGCGATTTTGCTTATCAGTGCCGTTACCGAAGGTGCCGCAGGTATGTCAGCGACATTCATCGATTGCAACATTGCCTGTCGCACGGAAATCAACTCAGCCTGATTGGTGAGCTCGCGGTTTTCAAGCCACCAAATAAGCTGATCCTGATGCTGAAACTTTGCTATCTGCTGTTCGGCTCTGGTATTGGTTTGGCGAATGTCCGTTTGTAGCTGGTTGATCACCGATTCGCGCTTCACTTTCGCTTGTACGTAATAACCAATATCGTTTTTATCCACTAGCGGGTATTCGATATCGGTAAAGGTCACCGTCGCTGTTTTGCTGTTGATCTTGTTGTCGACCAGTGAACTGGATGAAGAGTTGGCATTTTGAGTTTGATAAACATCGCGCGAGGCAAAGGTAGAATCAATTTGAGTCCAAAGCTGAGCATTGATTTGGCTAAGTGCGGATTTCTTTGCTTGATCTAAGCTGCGCCCTTGTCCGACAGAAACAAGATAAGCAGGATCATTGGTTGGAGGAGCGTTATACCAATCAGGAGCACTTGTTGATTGACAAGCCAATAATGTGAAACTCAGTGAGCACACAAGAATTATCTTGTTCATTGACAGCATTAATATGATTACCGTTATTTATCTATATGTGTAGGCTCATATCTTATAGTTATTGTTTTGGATATAAATTTATTTTTTGGTATAAGTTCACATTTCTATGACAACGATCAGGTTTTTGTCTCAAAAAGTTTGCAAATGGTCTATATTTGATTGTTTTTTGTTCGATTGTGTACGTTTAGGGAATGTTTTTTAGGCTTGAATGGTTTGGTTTGATGTTTTGCTGACATGGAGTTGACATAACAAAGAGCCGTTCCTGCTCGTTTTTTGTTATTCCTGCTCGTTTTTTCGTCATTCCTGCGAAGGCACTGAGGGATCCCCATTTATTGGAGTGGTCGACTTATTATTGAAGGGTAACCTATCGATAAAGCGGCCACTCCATTTCGAAACCATTGAAGTACACGCCTCAAAGGCGTGTCTTTTAAAATATTCTTCGCCAAGCTAAGGAATGATAAAACCCTCTTTGTTTTTAGTGAGTTAGCCTGATATCTATAGTGCTGATTCTGTCTTTCTGCTTCAAAACCAACTATCCAAA
>NZ_JBKEBW010000032.1:0-62835 GCF_047973365.1 Vibrio sp.
CAACGCTTCCAGCTTAGCTTCCGCACTAAGAGAATGGCCATCAATTAAAAATGAATTTGAACCATGCATAGTGAAAACATGAGTCCAATAACGAACATGTTTTGTTGGGACAGAATATTTTTCAGCGAGCTCTCGAGGAGTGGAGCCATCAAGATACTTTTTAGCTACTTTGAACTTTAACTCGCGACTGTATTTGGACATAAATAAAAGACCCCCAATAATTGGTTGTCCAACTATTGGGGGTCACTTCACAGAGCATGGGAACGAGGATTTTCTTAACTGATTGGCATTACTCTATGAGTGCCTTTTTGTTATTGAATCTGGCAAAGATAGTTACAGCAATTTCTTCAGACGATACAACTCTTCTAACGCTTGGCGTGGGGTTAAATCGTCAGGATCAATGGCTGCTAATGCATTTTCCACTTCACTCGGTTCTGGGATCAAACTTAACTGGTTGGCGATATCGACTTTGGAGCTTGATTTTGCCAATGGCTGTCCTGTTTGTTGCAAGCTGTGCTGTTCAAGCTGAGTCAGCTTACTGCGCGCATTTTTGATCACCGTTTTAGGTACGCCAGCCAGCCCTGCAACCGCTAAGCCATAAGATTTACTGGCAGCGCCTTCTTGTACTGCGTGCATAAAGGCGATGCTGTCGCCGTGTTCTACCGCATCTAAGTGAACATTCGCCAAATTTGCTATTACATTTGGTAGCTCAGTCAATTCAAAATAGTGAGTTGCAAACAGGGTTAGGGCACCAATCTGTTTTGCTAACCATTCTGCACTTGCCCAAGCCAGTGACAAACCATCATAAGTACTGGTGCCACGGCCGATCTCGTCCATTAACACCAAACTTTTTTCTGTCGCGTTATGCAGAATATTGGCGGTCTCTGTCATCTCAACCATGAAGGTTGAACGTCCAGAAGCAAGGTCGTCTGAAGCGCCGATACGAGTGAAGATTCTATCGAGCAAACCGATTTGTGCCGATTCCGCCGGAACATAGCAACCAATGTGTGCCAGCAGCGCAATCAGAGCTGTTTGCCGCATATAGGTGGATTTACCCCCCATGTTTGGACCTGTGATGATCAGCATTTTGCGCTGAGCATGCAGTTCAATCGGGTTGGCGATAAACGGGTCATTCATTACTTGTTCTACCACAGGATGACGTCCTGACTGGATATGGATCCCCGGAGCTTCCGTTATACTTGGTCGGCAGTAATCCAAACTTTCCGCTCGTTCGGCAAGGTTCTGCAATACGTCTAATTGAGAGAGTGCAGAAGCAAGGTTCTGCATCTGTTCAAGATGAGGCAGCAATAAATCGAACAGTTGATCCCAAAGCTGTTTTTCCAACGCCAGTGCTTTCGATTTTGAATTCAGCACTTTATCTTCGTGCTCTTTAAGCTCTTGAATGATATAGCGCTCTGCATTTTTCAGCGTTTGGCGACGAACATAATGTGGTGGAACAAGATGACTTTGACCACGGCTGACCTGAATAAAGAAACCGTGTACCGCGTTATAGCCCACTTTTAGTGTGTCGATACCGTGACGGTCACGTTCGTCAGCTTCTAATTTTTCCAGATACTCTGTTGCTCCGTTGGCTAAATCACGCCATTGATCGAGCTCGGCATTGTAACCTTCGGCGATAACACCACCATCGCGAATGACCACGGGCGGATTCTCTTTGATGGCTCGTTCTAATAGCTCACACAGTTCATCCATTGGCTGAGTGTAATCACGCAATTTCGCCAGATATGGGTGCACGAGTTCGGCTAATGTATCGCTCAGCTCTGGAAGTTGCTGCATAGCGTTACGCAGGCGAGCTAGATCTCTTGGACGAGCAGAACGCAGCGCCAGACGGGCCAAAATTCGCTCTATATCGCCGATCTGTTTTAATATGGGGTGAACATCGGCAAACAAGCCCTGCTGTTTGATTTCACCAATCGCATCCAGACGTTGATTGAGCGTGTTGCTGCAACGCATAGGTTGGTGGATCCAACGTTTGAGCATACGACTGCCCATTGGTGTTGCGCAGTGATCAAGCACTTCTGCCAATGTGTTGTCTGTACCGCCGGCAAGGTTTTGTGTCAGTTCTAAATTACGGCGGGTAGCTGCATCAAGGATGACGGACTGATCTTGACGATCAAAGGTTAATGAACGGATATGTGGCAGTGCGGTACGCTGGGTATCTTTAACGTATTGAATCAAACAGCCGGCGGCACATAAGCCCA
Organism: Vibrio sp.; assembly: GCF_047973365.1. Classification (GTDB taxonomy): domain Bacteria; phylum Pseudomonadota; class Gammaproteobacteria; order Enterobacterales; family Vibrionaceae; genus Vibrio. Next base: position 2,223 of record NZ_JBKEBW010000032.1, read on the forward strand.
GTTTTGCATTTTCAACCCCAAAGCCAACTAAATCTCGCGTACCAAATTGTTGGTTGAGCTGTTGCTTAGCCGTATCGAGTTCAAATTCCCAAATAGGACGACGGCGGTTAGCTTTGCGGCTTGCCATCAGTTGAACTGGTGAGAAATCTTCAGGGAAAAGCAGCTCTCTTGGAGCGGTTCTTTGTAACTCTGCCGCCATTGCTTCTTCGGTTTCAGGTTCACTCAGTTGGAAACGACCGGAGGTAATATCTAAAGTTGCGTAACCGAATTTGCCATCGTGGTGATAAATTGCAGCGACAAGGTTATCAAGGCGTTCAGAAAGTAGCGCCTCATCAGTGACCGTACCCGGAGTAACAATGCGGACGACTTTACGTTCAACCGGACCTTTGCTGGTGGCAGGATCACCAATCTGCTCACAGATAGCGACCGATTCGCCCAATTGAACCAATTTTGCCAAGTAACCTTCAACCGCGTGAAATGGCACACCCGCCATAGGAATCGGCTCACCGGCCGATGCACCTCGTTTGGTTAAAGAGATATCCAACAACTGTGAAGCACGCTTGGCATCATCGTAGAAAAGCTCATAGAAATCTCCCATACGATAAAACAGCAATATCTCAGAGTTTTCAGCCTTGAGTTTTAAGTACTGCTGCATCATTGGGGTGTGAGCAGAAGCGGCATTTTTTGTGTTCGTAATTGTTTGGCTCATTCTGTTTATTATCAAAGGATTATGAGATTCAGGATTAGTTATCCCATTAAGTCCCGAGATATTCTGATGAATTTCATCCAAGCAAAATCATATTCCTTAAGGAGCATAATGTTACCTAGTGTGATGGGGACAAAATGGCTGACAGCAAGGATAGCAAATCTTCAACTAATAGAGCAATTGAGACTCTGATGGTAAAGCGAAGAATCTTAACTTCCTGACCAAGTTTTATCGAATTATGTAGCAAGCAGCTTGTTGTAAAAATTCCTCGATCTGGTTCCAATAACCGCCATTTTATGACTGAAAATGTAAGATATATTCTAATGTTTAATATTGCATCAGGATTTCAATTAACTTGTTGAATAATAAAAATAACTATGGTTTGTGTTAATTGAGTTGATCATTGCTATTGTTATGCTTGGTATATTATCGGTTACGTTGCCCTCCTCCCACGATTTTTAAATCTATCATCTGATGCTCATTTGGTTGTTGTTAATTAAATATTGGTACCCCCCAGCCAAGCTGGGGTGACTCGCATAGGTTTGACCGTAACAACGGTGTAACTTCTTTGCTCGACCAAAAGTAAATAGGAAACAACCTATGAAGAGTCTGTCTCATACCTGTTGGGATTGTAAATACCATGTGGTTTTTATGAAGTTGATATATGGAGCACTGCGAAAACAGCTAGGCTCAACATTCAATGAGTTACTAAACAAAGCCAAAATACGAACCGTTTGACTGTTTCAAAATGGAATGATTCATTTGTAGAAGCGTTTCATTTTGAAAAGGTATCAAAGGTGTTCCTTAAATAAGTTACCTTGCTTCACAAATCATATTATCTAATTTTATTTTGAATATTTACCTGTGGATTTGTTCAAAAATACTATCTAAAAAAAACGCTATTTCTAATATTTATGGGGTGGGGCCTATAAAATCACTTCTATCCGAAATAATAATGTTAAGTGGTGGAAATAAATTATGAGTACCCAAACATCCCAACATAAAAAAGGGGCTATCGATAAGGCTGTATTTTGGCCTGCTACGATTCTAACCTTATCTATGGCTGTGTTTTTTTTAATAAATCCAAAGTCTAGTGCACTTGTTATGGGCAAATTGCATGCATTTACAACGGGAGAACTCGGTTGGTTCTTTTTGTTGGCTACCTTTGCCGTTGTAATATTCTGTATTTATTTAGCCATCTCTCGTTACGGATGTGTCGTAATGGGAGATAAAGATCATGGTCCCGAATTTTCTACAATGACTTGGTTAGGGATGATATTTACATCCGGAACTGGTGGTAGTGTCCTATATCTTGGCGCAGTAGAATGGATCTGGATTATGCAAGCGCCACCATTTGGTATTGAAGCTGGTAGTGTAGATGCTGCGCGTTGGGCTTCTGCATATGGCATGTTCCATTGGGGACCATCTGCATGGGCTTGGTACATCGCGTGTGCAATACCTATTGCATACTTCTTCTATGTACGTAAACAATCCACATTGAAAATTAGTGAGTTTGCTCGCCCTGTTTTAGGTAATAAAGCAGATGGTATATCAGGTCATTTAGTTAACTTCCTATATATGTTCGGTATGATAGGTGGTGTTATGACATCTTTAGCCTTAGGGACTCCACTTATTTCTAACGCTATTGTGTACGTGATGGGGTGGGAATCAAGTAATGCATTTTTAGATACCTTTGTTATCTTTCTATGGACCTTTATTCCTCTAATTGCTTTGATTATGGGACTGAAGAAAGGTGTGGCTGTTTTAAGTGACTGGAACATTAGAGCTGACGTAGTGATGCTGATAGCACTACTAGTTTGCGGTCCAACAGCGTACATATTAAACCAGTCAGTTGATGGTTTAGGCTTAATGTTACAAAATTTCGTTTATATGAATTTGGCGACAGACGTAATTGGTAATGGTGGATTCCCTCAAGCATGGACCATTTTTTACTTCTCTTGGTGGGTTGTTTATGCATTACCGTTTGGTCTGTTTATTGCGAAAATTTCTAGAGGTAGAACCATACGTGAAATGGTTATGGGGGGGCTGATTGCAGGCTCTCTTGGTTGTATGGTGTTCTACATGATCCTTCCTGGTATGGGCATTAATATGCAGATGACAGGTCAAGTTGATCTAATGACTATTATGAACGAACAAGGACGAGGAGCAGTTGTTTACGCAATGCTAGAGCAAATGCCGTTAGGAGCACTATTTGTGTTTGTATTCGGCCTTATCACTCTTATTTCTTACGTAACGGGTCACTGCGCTGTTGGCTACTCACTAGCTGCTGCAACTCAAGAGGAAATTTCAGAAGACGAAGATCCAGCCCACTGGAACATTGCATTTTGGTTAATTTTGGCTGGTGTGGTTTCTCTCGCGCTTTACTTCATTAATCCAGAAAGTTTGAAGCCTTTACAAACAGTTTCGATTTTAACCGGTTTCCCTTTATGTTTTGTTGTTGCAATTGTGGTGAGGAGTTTCATTAAGCAAATCAATATTGATTTCCCTGAAGGATTTCCTGCACCGGATTCTAAAGGTCGAATTTATTTAGAAACACCAGTTGATAAAGTTGAAGAAGAACAAGTAATTAACCCCACTACAGAATCAATTCCTTCTCAAAGTTAATCTAGAGCAAACATAGATATAAGGCACCTTCTTTAATCGAGAGAAGGTGCTCTTAGGGAGACAAAAGTGAAAATAATTGAACCTCAAAAAGAAATTCCTGTGATTGCAGAAACAGATGTACTTATCGTTGGTGGTGGTCCGGCGGGTTTAACTGCAGCGATTGCTTCTGGTCGCCTTGGCGCTAATACGATGATTATCGAACGTTACGGTTGTTTAGGTGGAATGCTAACTCAAGCTGGTGTTGAAAGTTTTGCTTGGTATCGTCACGAAGGCACCGTCGATTGTGAAGGTATTGGTCGTGAATACGAAGTTCGTGCTCAAGAAGCAGGCTTCGCTCGTAAAGAACCTCAATCAAAAAGTTTGGCGATTGATACTGAGGGTTTCAAAGTAATCGCAGATCGAATGATAGCAGAAGCAAACGTGACTCCTCTTTATCATACGTGGGTTGTTGACGTTCTTAAAGAAGATTGCACGATTAATGGTGTTATTGTTGAAAGTAAGTCTGGTCGTGGCGCAATTCTGGCAAAACGAATTGTGGATTGTACGGGAGATGCAGACATAGTTGCTTTGGCGGGCGCTCCTTTCAATCAGCGAACTACGGACGAATTAATGGGTGTAACGGTGATGTTTCATTGTGCAGGTGTTGACGTTGAGCGTTTTAACCAATTTGTTGTTGAAGAGCTAAAACCAACTTATGCAGACTGGGGTAAGAATTGGACGATTCAAACTACGGGTAAAGAAGATGATATGTTCAGTCCATATATGGAGGACATCTTCACTAAAGCACAAGAAGAAGGTGTGATTCCCGGAGATGCATCAGCGATTGCTGGTACTTGGTCAACGTTCTCTGACGTTGGTGAAGCTCATCAATTAAATATGGTTTATTCGTTTGGTTACGACTGTACTAACGCATGGGATCTTACTAAGGCAGAGATTGAAGGTCGTCAGCAAGCACTTTGGGCAATTGATGCACTTAAGCATTATGTACCAGGTTTCGAGAGAGCTAAACTACGTAATTTTGGTATGACGTTGGGGACTCGTGAGTCACGTTTAATTGTTGGTGATACACATATTGATGATGAATATGTACTGAACCAAGGACGTTGCGATGACTCTATCGGTATTTTCCCTGAATTCATTGACGGTAGTGGTTACTTAATTCTACCCACAACAGGGCGCTACTTCCAGATTCCATATGGTTGCCTTGTACCTCAACAGATAGAAAATTTACTTGTGGCAGGTCGTTCAATTTCTGGTGGCGTCGTTGCTCATACTTCTATGCGTAACATGATGTGCTGTGCTGTAACAGGTGAAGGAGCTGGCACTGCTGCTGCAGAATCATTGAAGCAAGGTGTCAATGTACGTGATGTTGAACTGGAGTCTCTACAAAATACTTTGGTTAAGCAGGGGGTTCGGATTCACTAACTCCCAACCTTTGATGTGATAAGTCTCAGTGGTTCTGGTTTGTAGGAGCATTTGGGGGCTATTTACACTGAAATTTAAAATAAATTTTATCGCCAGACCGTGTGTCTCTTACAGGAATTCGGACACAATGTACTTGTATGGCAATGGGACAAGCCGTTGGCGTAGCGTGTCTATTCTCGTGATGTAAGTGCACAAGACATTGTGGCTTTAACGATGGAGCACGGTGCGGTGAAACCTTTCAACACCAAAATGGCTGATGTCAGCAAACTAGTACCGCCAGATAAACCGGAAATGGCTTAAATCGGAGTTTGTAAGTAAGATGACCCAAATAACAATTCGAATAAACCATATTGAGTATTCCGCTATTTTAAATCATTCAGATACCGCTCAACGTATTTTATCTTCATTACCCATAAAGGGACGAGCAAGGCGTTGGGGGAATGAGGTATATTTTCCCATCCCCTTGCTGATTGATGAATGCATGGATGCGAAAACAGAAGTGGAAATCGGAGACTTAGCTTATTGGCCTCCAGGGCAAGCGTTTTGTATGTTCTTTGGCAACACACCATCTAGTAACAGCAACAAGCCTGTGGCAGCTTCTCCGGTTAACGTATTTGGTTCTTTATTGGATTTACCTAATCAATTATTTGATATTAAAGATAATGCTCAAGTAGAAATATTTTTAGCTTGAGATCATACTTTGACCTAACAGTTTTTATCCCTCTTTTGCCCGCCATATCCTCGGTGGGCTTTTTTTGATAAATAATGAAAAATTTATTTTTTATATCAGAGATTTCGCAGCTAATTCAGGGCAACCAATGGTATGGATGTCCTCACTCCTTAACCGACATTTGAACTAAAATCTTGTTCATCAAGGGGCGAATTGAAGTTGTGATTAAATTGCTAATTTTACAGAGAAGCACGGTATTGTATTAGATGAGGTTAAGACTTCAGCATTTTACCAGACGAGCCCAAATCAATAAATCGGGACAATCATTCAACAAGAGAGTCATCCATATGTTTGGACTACGGTTCAAAAAAGTAGACATCCTACCAATCAGGGTAAGTTAATTTTCAGATCGTGTAGTGTAGCTCCCTTATTTGGAGAGCTATTGTGGAAGACAGCCGATAGACTAGTTAGCGACCGGAACTGATACGTTAGTATCCAGCTTAATGACGAAAAGGCAAGCCAAAGCCTGCCTTGCTCGTAACTTATTGACTAAGTGTGGAGTTTATTTCTGACCAAGCTGGTGAGCAGTCAGAATTGCGGAAAACACATTGTCTGCTGTTACTGGGAATGGCATGTTGTGAATAGTTTCGCCTTCAGCTGTTGCACCTTGCGCTACTTCATATAGCTTCTCGTGGTTCAGTTCTTTTACGCCCATGTCAAATAGGTTAGTCGGTAGACCAACTGAACGGCAGAAATTGAGAACGGTATTGATTTCTTCTATTTCCGCGTTTTCCAATACAAGCTGAACAAGCGTGCCGAATGCCACTTTTTCACCATGATATAGGTGGTGACACTCTTCTAGTTTAGTTAGACCGTTGTGGATAGCGTGAGCACCAGCAAGGCCGCTACTTTCGAAACCGATACCACTTAAGTAAGTGTTTGCTTCAATGATGTTTTCTACTGCTTTTGTACTAACACCATTCTCTACCGCCACTTTCGCTTTAAGTCCATCTTCAAGCAGGGTTTCGTAACATAGTTTAGCTAAAGCTTGAGCTGAGCGAGTTGGTGCGCCGCCTGCCATCGTTGCCTTACCTGAAGTCATGTTTGCACGAGCTTCAAAGTAAGTAGATAGTGCATCACCCATACCAGCAACAAGTAGACGTACTGGTGCTTTAGCTATCACAGCCGTGTCCATTATCACCATGTCCGGGTTACGATGGAACAGTAAATATTCTGCGAACTCACCTTCCGGTGTGTAGATAACGGCTAATGCAGATGTTGGTGCGTCAGTTGATGCGATTGTTGGCACCACGACTACAGGTATTTTTGTGTAGTAAGCAACAGACTTCGCAGTATCAAGTGTTTTACCACCACCAATACCAATGATGACGTCGTTCTTTTGAGTTGCGCAGATATCAGTTAAACGGTCGATCTCTACGCGAGAACATTCGCCATTAAATATATCCATTGCTATAGGCATGTTTTCTTTTGCGAAACTCTTTTTTACTGTCTCTCCAACTAAACCAGTAACAAACTCATCAGCTATAGCTAGTGGGTTTTCACCGAGTGTTTTTACGTAACTTGCGATAGACCCCAAAACGTTTTCACCTTGAACATATTTGCTTGGGCTAATGATGATTTTATCCATGATATTCAGACCTTTTTAATGTAGTTATGTTTTGTTTCAACGTTGAAGCTATCGTAGGTATACAGAGCAAAAAGAAGAAGAAAATCGCCTATTCGATAAGCAAATGTATGACGGCGGTGACAAAGCCGTCGTTTGTATTTTTCTTTGTCAAGGCAGTTCTTGGTACTGATCACTCTAGTGTATGAGAGAGAAAAATTCGTTTCTTTTTGAAACAAAAGCACTATGCGAAATGTTCCAAGCTGGAACCGATATTTTTTGATTGAGCGTACTTTTTTTCCACTTAAAATGACCTCAACCCTGCAAAACGAAGTTTGAATTATAAGAGAACGAAAATATGAAAAAGTTAATCAATAGTGTTGAAGATGTTGTTCAACAGCAAATGGAAGGTCTGGCATATTCTCGCCCAGAACTAAAAGTAAACTACAGTCCTCGCTACATGTGGCATGAAGAATCGCCAGGACAGGTGGCTCTTGTATCTGGCGGAGGTTGTGGGCACGAACCTCTACACGCAGGCTTCATCGGTAAAGGTATGCTTACTGGTGCTTGCCTAGGTGAAGTATTCACTTCACCAACTCCAGACCAAATGTACGAATGCGGTAACCAAGTAAACACAGGTAAAGGTGTTCTATTTTTTATTAAAAATTATACGGGAGATGTACTGAACTTCGAAACTGCTGTTGAACTTCTACACGCGGATGGAATTAAAGTTGGCTCGGTTCTTATTGATGACGATGTTGCGGTAAAAGATAGTTTATACACAGCCGGTCGTCGTGGCGTTGCAGGTACGGTTCTTGTAGAGAAAATCGTTGGTGCAGCAGCAGACAGAGGTTACACGCTTGAGCAATGTGAAGCATTGGCTCGTCGTGTAAATAACAACTGTCGTTCATTCGGCGTTGCGTTAAGTGCATGTGTGGTCCCTGCTGCAGGTAAACCATCTTTTGTTTTAGGAGACGACGAAGTTGAATTCGGTGTAGGCATACATGGTGAGCCAGGTATCGAACGTGTGAAATACACAACAGCAGATAAGCTGGTAGACAAGATGTTCATTGAACTCAAAGATAACTCGACTTATAGCCGTACTCTGCGTAATTGGAACCGAGAGGAAGGTCAATGGGACGAAGTAGAGTTAGCTATTGAAGCGTTTAGTGGGAATCAGGATTATATTGCTATTGTAAATGGTTTGGGTGGCACTCCTGAGTCTGAGCTTTATGGTGTTTATCGTCGTCTAGCGCAAAACTGTGATCAAGAAGGTTTCCGTGTCGTTCGTAACATGGTTGGTAACTATTGTACTTCTTTGGATATGGAAGGTGTTTCTATCACCTTGCTACAAGCAGATAAAGAGATGATCGAACTGTTTGATGCACCAGTCGATACAACTGCAATCAAATGGTAAGACAAGGACTAATACATGAAAATCGAAAAGAATCAAATTATCAACTGGCTTGAGCTTTGTGCGCAATCTTACGCGGAAAATCAAGATTTCCTAACAGATTTAGATCGTGATATTGGTGATGCAGACCATGGATTGAACATGAATCGTGGTTTCAAAAAAGTAGCAGAGATATTACCAAGCGTAGAGAAGCAAAATATCGCGACTATATTGAAAAACACCGGTATGACGTTGCTTTCTAGTGTTGGTGGTGCAAGTGGTCCGCTTTACGGTACTCTATTTATTCGTACGGCGGCCTCTGTTGGGACGCGTGAGCAACTGTCATTCGAAGAGTTGGTCGATGCACTGAGAAGTGGCGTAGATGGCGTTATTTCTCGCGGTAAAGCAGAGCTAGGCGACAAAACCATGTGTGACGTTTGGTTGCCAGTGTTGAACAACATTAAGTCACAGCTTGAAAGTGGTATTAGCCCAGATCATCTGTTGGATGAAATGGTTGTCATTGCAGAGAAGAGCGCTGTTTCGACAATTGAAATGCAAGCAAAGAAAGGTCGTGCAAGTTACTTAGGTGAGCGCAGTGTCGGTCACCAAGACCCGGGGGCGACATCTTCTCTTTTGATGATCAGAGCGTTGCGTCAAGCGGTTACAGGAAACTAAATATGGTCGGGATTGTCGTTGTATCTCACAGCCGATGTCTCGCAGAAGGGGTGGCTGAATTAGCCACCCAAATGACGCAGGGCAAGGTTAATTTAGCGATCGCTGCTGGTGTGGACGATCCAGAAAATCCAATCGGTACAGATGCTATAGCTGTTATGGGGGCGATAGAGCAAGTTTGTGACGAACAGGGTGTTGTGGTGCTTATGGACTTAGGCAGTGCACTGCTGAGTACCGAGATGGCACTTGAATTATTAGATGACGACACACGCAAAAAAGTTGTACTCGTTGCCGCTCCTATTGTAGAAGGTTCGATGGCTGCGTCTGTCGCGGCGGCGGCTGGTTTATCTATAGAAACGGTTGTGGCAGAAGCTTGCTGCGCACTAGATGTAAAACGCGAACACTTGGGTGAAGATATCGAGCAAGCTTTTCAAGTGGAAGTGATAGCTGAAGCTACAGGTGACGAACTGCAATTCCAATGGACAGTGAAGAACCCGCACGGTATTCATGCTCGTCCAGCGGCTGCGATAGTTAGTAAGTTAGCTGGGTTTGTCAGTGACATGTGGCTGCAAAAAGGTGAGCAACGTGTTAGTGCAAAAAGTTTAAATAACATAGCTAAATTGGGTGTTCGTTTTGAAGACAACATTACCTTCTTCGCTCGTGGTAATGATGCCCAAGCAGCTATCGATTCATTTACTGTGCTTGCAGAACAACATTTTGGTGAAGCCGATATTGTTAATGGCTCTGTTGTCTCGGAGTCAACAGATGATGAAGTTATCGTTGTTAGTCGAGAGATTGAGGGCGCAATTGTAGGTTTGAGTGTTAATGATGGTATCGTAACGGCACCAGCTGTCTTGTTTGCACATGAAATGCCAGTGGTACCAGATCGGCCATTTGAATCGTCTGCGGCAGAGATTAATCGTTTTCAAGTTGCTGTTGATACGGTGACGCAGCATTTAACGGTACAAGCAAAACAACCTCATGGTGATATTTTCCAAGCCCACCTTATGATGTTAACTGATCCTGAATTGTTGCAAGATACCGTAGCACAAATAGAGTCGGGCTTTATAGCTGAAGAAGCTTGGATGAATACTGTTAACGCTTTAGCAGAAGATTACCGCAATGCAGAAAGTGAATACATGCGTGAGCGCGAAGCGGATGTCTACGATATTGCTCGACAGCTCATGATTAGTTTGATAGGGAAGAAACAATCTTCGATTCAAATTAATGGGCCTAGCATTCTCCTAGCTCGTGACTTAATGCCTTCAGATGTTGCTGGACTCGATAAGTCTAAAGTGATGGCCATCTGTTTAAGTGAAGGCGGTAAAACGTCGCACAGTGCAATTTTAGCTAGAGCCATGGGCATTCCTGCTATTGTTAAAGCGCAAGGGTGTTTAGAACAAGTGAAAGTTGGTCAAACCATCACTGTAGATGGCTCTAGTGGGGTGTTGTGGATAGAACCACCAGAAGATGTACGAGCTGAACTAGCTCAAAGACGTACCGAATGGCTAGATGCTCAACAATCGGCACTAAATAGCGCTCAAGAGGAAGCCATCACAGCCGATGGTACTTCTATTCAAGTGGTTGCGAATATTGGTGGACTAAAAGATGTTGAATCGGCACTTCGAAATGGTGCGGAAGGTGTCGGTTTGTTTCGTACTGAGTTTTTGTTTCAAACCAGTGATGAACTACCAACTGAAGATGAGCAGTATGCGGTTTATCGTGATATAGCAGCGGCCTTTGGTGATAAGCCGTTGACAATTCGCAGTTTGGATGTTGGAGGTGACAAGCCTCTCGCAGCGTATCCGATGCCTGAAGAAGAAAACCCATTCTTGGGCTTACGCGGGGTACGTTTGTGTTTAGCGCATGAAGAGTTATTTATCAATCAAATTCGAGCGGTATTACGAGCTCATCAAGAACAAAACAATATCCAGTTGATGATTCCTATGATAGCAATGGTGGAAGAGATTCGTCGTGTTAAAGCTTTGCTCGAGCGTGAAGCAAAGAACTTAGGTATTGATAATCTGACTTTGCCAGTAGGTATTATGATTGAAGTGCCTGCAGCAGTATTTAATGCTGATACGTTAGCACAGGAAGTGGACTTTTTCTCAATTGGTACCAACGATCTAACGCAATATGTAATGGCTGCCGATCGTGGTAATACTGCAGTCGCAGAGTTAGTGGACTACTTTGAGCCAGCTATCATTAAAGCGATTGAGTTAACTTGTGCTGCGGGTAATAAAGCGGGTATCTCTGTGAGTATGTGTGGAGAAATGGCGGGCGATACCAAAGCCACAGAATTGCTACTTAAACTCGGTTTGAGAAAGTTCAGTGCTAGCGCAAGCCTGTTACCAGCTTTGAAAGAGCAAGTACGTAAGATTAATCTTGCCGTTAATGTTTAAAACCTGATTTAATAAGTATTAAACCCTCGAGTTGCGAAGCTTTGAGGGTTTGTTTAGTTATTTGTCAGAGATAGTGAAATAGTATATTTATGTTAGTTCAATCTGGTCTGCCAAACCGAACTTATTGATTTTACGCCAAAGGGTTGTGCGACTGATTTTAAGAGCTTTCGCCATTTCTTTCATTTTGCCATCGTAAATGTTCCATGCTTGGATAATAGTTTTCTTCTCTACTTCTTCCAAAGATAATAGCGACTGGTTCTCTGGGTCGTTGACTGCAATTAAGTTGAGTTTAATTTCCTCAGGGATATCGTCGAGTTTGATTAAGTTTGAACTTCGGTTGAGAAGGATACGTTCCATACGGTTTCGTAATTCTGAGTTGTTTCCTTGCCAATTGAAGTTTATTAAAGCGTCCATTACAACCTTTTCAATAGATATGGCGACATTGTGCCGCATCTCATAGTTGTTGATGATTTCTTGGATCATATATTCAATGTCTTCTTTGCGTTTGCGAAGAGGCGAGATATGAAGCTCATTTGAAGAAATTTCATAATATAACTGACGGCTAAAAGAACTTTGTGCAACATACTCACTTATATCAGAGGAGGTGCTGGTAATCAGTTGGAATTTTACAGGAATGAAACGTGGGCTGTCGCTTCGACTCACTAATCCTGTTTTTAATAACTTTAAGATCACAGCTTGTAAATCAGGGCAAAGATATTCAATTTTCTCCAAATAGAGTGTCCCGTTGTGTGCCAATTCAAACTTGGAAGGCATGCCTTGATCTTCATCGTAACCCAGAGTTTCACGAATCATTTGTTCGCTATTCACTGAACGGCAGTTTAGAGTGATAAATGGTCCTTCTTTGTATTCACTTTCGTTATGGATAGCCATTGCAAGGTCGGTTTTGCCAACACCTTCTTCGCCCGTTATCAGAATGGGCGTCTTAGACTTAGTTGCACGTTTGGCCACCGTGATGATGTGTTTCATCTTGCGCGATACCGCTGGCAATGTGTCAAATGTGTAACGAGCACTACCACCAATTTGTTGTTGAGCAAGTTCGCGGATTTTATCAATGGGGTGTATAAAAAGAAGATTGGATCCGTCACTAAGAGGTCTCAAGGTTATAATTGCCTCAATAAATTCTCCGTTGACTTCAATTGTTGTTTGTTTACGACGAATAATGTTGTGCGCTTTAATATTGGACAAAATATTTGGGGGGAAGCGCATTATCGAAAATACATTTTTCTCTATTAGTTTTAGGCTGCTGACGTTGAGTAAGCGTTCAGCTTGGTGGTTGACCATGGTGATACTGTTTTCAGCGTTCCATGCCAAAATACCGTCATCCATACACTCTAAGGTTGCGTTATGTGCACAACTTAAACGGTTCATGGTTTCTTGTTCACATTGGATATGGATGTGCAAGCTTATTTCTTTGGCACATGAAGTAATAATTACCAGATTTTCTTTCCTGTATTCTTCTGCTCGTTTGATTAAACACACAGTGCCACGTAAACGGCCAAAAGTGTCGAAAATTGGTGCAGCACAAGATGCGTAGTTGTGCAGATGACGATTAAAGTGTTCTGCAGCAAATACTTCGCAAGGCATGTGTGTCTCGATACACAAACTTACTGCGTTGGTGCCGATTTTACCTTCGGAGAAAAAACATCCCATTTTGATGCCTAGTTTATTCATTTCTCTCAACATGTCATCATGGCCCACGCTGTTGAGCACACATCCGTTGTCATCGGTGACGAATAGCATTATTTGCTCATTTCTTATTAAGTCATAAGTATCTTCGATAACAGTTGTCGCGCAGTTTATGATACGTTCATTGCGTTTCATTAGAGACGATAAAGTATAGCCTGAGGCTATGTGTGGTTTAGACCAGTTGTACGGGCTACATTGTTTCGTGCAACGCTCCCAAGATTCAAGCACTGGGGAGAGTGAAAACTCAGGTGAAACCCAGTGATGTTTTTGAAAAAACTCCCACTTTTTTTTATTGTCTTCTATCGACGGCATATTTACTCCAGACGAAAGGGTAGTTTCAGCTATTGGATATAGAAACGTCATTTGAGGAAGGTGAACTACGGCGTTCTTCTTATGAGTTTTATCAATAACTTTGGGCGTAATGATATACTGTGTATAAACGTTAGAGTGTGATATCATTCACGACCATTTTTCACTGATTTAATATGAAACACTCCTATGACTTAGGTCAGCTTCTTACCAGATAATAGCTGTGGAAAAACGATCTATATCTCACTCAATCTGTCTAAATTGTAAAAATTATTAACGGTTGAGCTTTTTAAATTGCCGAATGATTTTGTCTGATAAATATGTATTTCCGGAATGATTTATCCAACTAAAATAGTCGTCGACAAACAGAGGAAATTTCCAACTCATTTTCTTGTTTACCGTGATGTCACTATAAGTTATCTCTTCGAAATATACTTGGCGATTTTTTTACCACTCATAGGCGCGTCTTTTTGACACCGCATAGACTTCTTATCTTTAAAACTACCACTTGGTTGTTTAAATCAGGTCTCTTTCAAAAAAAACTGACTTTTAATTAGTTACGTTTCATTTAGGAACGAATTTGTTTGTTCTAGGTGTTTCATTTTGAAGCATTTTTGATTCTTTGCTGGATGCTATTTTTTGCCAAATAATCTTCTTCATCAACACATTATTCTGTTCGTCACCGATACGGTGCGATGTTTTGGAGAAGTATTATGGCTAAGATGAGAGCGATCGAAGCGGCTGTTTTGATCATGAAAAAAGAAGGAGTTGATGTTGCATTTGGTGTTCCTGGTGCCGCGATCAACCCTTTATACGCCGCCCTGAAAAAGCTAGGAGGTATAGATCACGTATTGGCACGTCACGTAGAAGGCGCATCACATATGGCAGAGGGTTATACCCGTGCTAAAGATGGCAACATCGGAGTATGTATTGGTACATCTGGTCCTGCGGGTACAGACATGATTACTGGTCTTTACTCGGCATCGGCAGATTCAACACCAATTCTCACTATTACTGGGCAGGTACCAACTGCAAAGCTGCATAAAGAAGACTTCCAAGGTGTGGATATTGAAGCGATTGCGAAGCCAGTAACTAAGATGTCAGTGACCGTTCGTGAAGCTGGTCAAGTTCCAGGTACTTTCCAAAAAGCGTTTTATGAAATGCGTTCAGGCCGTCCAGGTCCTGTACACATTGATTTACCAATGGATGTGCAAATGGCCGAAATCGAATTTGATATCGATATGTATGAGCCTTTAGAGCCACATAAACCAAAAGCTAATCGAGCTCAAGCAGAGCGAGCGCTGCAAATGCTAAATGCTGCCGAGAAACCTCTTTTAGTTGCTGGTGGAGGCATAATCAACGCAGGAGCGTCAGTACATCTACAAAAGTTTGCAGAGATCACAGGTGTTCCAGTTATCCAAACATTACGTGGTTGGGGGGCAATTTCTGATGATCATGAACTAATGATCGGTCGTATGGGTTGCCAAGCTGGTCACCGATACGGTAACGCCTCGTATTTAGAATCTGATTTTGTATTTGGTATCGGTAACCGCTGGGCAAATCGTCATACAGGTGCAATAGAAACTTACACCAAAGGTCGGAAGTTCATCCATGTAGATATTGAACCAACACAAATTGGTCGTATTTTTGCCCCTGATCTTGGCATTGTGTCTGATGCGCATGAAGCGCTGAAAATATTTGTTGAAGTTGCTCAAGAGATGCAAATTCGTGGTGAACTAAAAGATCGCTCTGCATGGCTAGGTGAGTGTCAGGAACGTAAACGCACTATGTTACGTCGTACAAATTTTGACGATAACCCTATTAAACCTCAACGTATTTACCAAGAAATGAACGAGGTGTTTGGCCCAGAAACGCGTTATGTCGCGACCATCGGTAATGCTCAAATTGCAGCGAATCAATTTTTGCACGTCCATCATCCACGTCACTGGATTAACTCATGCCAAGCAGGCCCCTTAGGCTGGACAATGCCCGCAGCACTGGGTGTGGCGAAGGCAGACCCAACAACACCAGTAGTCGGTGTGTCTGGTGATTACGATTTCCAATTCTTGATGGAGGAATTGGCGGTAGGCGCTCAATTTAAACTGCCTTATATCCACGTTCTAATTAATAACGCGTACCTAGGCTTAATTCGCCAATCCCAACGTGCTTTCGAGATAGACCATTGTGTGCAATTGGATTTTGAAAACATCAATGCACCAGAGGTGAACGGTTATGGTGTTGACCATGTGTCCGTGGTGGAGGGACTTGGCTGTAAAGCTATTCGTGTGTTCAACCCAGAAGATATTCAACCTGCACTACGTAAAGCTCAAGCGTGGATAAAAGAATTCCAAGTTCCAGTTGTCGTTGAAGTCATCACTGAGCGTGTAACCAATATCGCAATGGGGCCTGACATCGACAAAGTGGTCGAATTCGAAGAAACCATCGATTTGGATTAATAGCTAACTTACTCTCCTCCGGATTAACGCGCGGAGGAGAGTATTAACAAAATATTCTTGGAGTGATTTATGCCTAAACTAGCTGCCAACCTTTCTATGTTGTTCACGGAGTACGATTTTATGGATCGCTTTGAAGCGGCATCCAAAGCGGGTTTCCGTGGTGTGGAATATCTTTTCCCATACGATTACGAAGCTCAAGAAATTGCTGCCGAGTTGTACCAGTTTGGTTTAACTCAAGTGTTGTTTAACCTACCGGCAGGGAATTGGGGAAAAGGCGAACGAGGCATTGCTTGTCATCCTGATCGCGTAGAAGAGTTCCGCAAAGGAGTGGATAAAGCTATTCGTTATGCGAAAGCTCTGAACTGTCAACAAGTGAACTGTCTTGTAGGGATTAAACCGGCACATGTTTCTGAAGAAGAAGCGTTCAAAATTGTGGTTGAAAACTTGAAGTTTGCATCAGAAAAGCTCAAAGCGGAAGGTATTCGCTTGGTTATGGAAGCTATTAACACGCAAGACATGCCGGGATTTTTTGTTAACAATACAGAAAAAGCACTACGCATTGTGGCGGAAGTTGGCGAAGACAATCTAGGTTACCAATACGACATTTACCACATGCAAATAATGGAAGGTAATTTGGCTCGAACTCTGAAAGATCATCAAGCAACTATTGCGCATATTCAGCTTGCTGATAACCCTGGTCGTCATGAGCCTGGAAACGGTGAAATCAATTACCCATTCTTACTTAAACATATTGATGACATTGGCTACCAGGGCTGGGTTGGTTGTGAATATGTACCAACAACAACAACAGAAGCCAGTTTAGGCTGGCTAAAAGAATATAACCTAATTAAATAGTACAAAGAATTAAGAATTAAGAATTAAGAATAAAGAATTAAGAATTGGATACAGCAAATGGCAAAAATCGGTTTTATCGGAACGGGTATCATGGGTAAACCAATGGCAAAGAACCTGCAAAACGCAGGTCATACCTTGTATTTCTCTGAGCACTTTGAAGCGGCTCCAGCAGATTTGCTTGGTGATAACGGCTTTGCGGTACCAACACCTGCAGCAGTGGCTGAAGCGTGCGAGTTTATCATAGTGATGGTGCCTGATACACCACAAGTTAACGATGTATTATTTAGTGAAATTGGTGTTGCTCTTGGATTAACAAGAAATAAAATTGTGATTGACATGAGTTCAATTTCGCCTATCGCGACTAAAGAGTTCGCTAACAAAGTGGAAGAGCTAGGTGCATTTTATCTAGACGCACCAGTATCTGGCGGTGAAGTTGGAGCTATTAATGGTACGTTATCTATCATGGTTGGCGGTCATGATGAGATTTTTGAGCGTGCTAAGCCTTTGTTTGACATTATGGGACAAAATATCACTTTGGTTGGTGGCAATGGTGACGGACAAACGTGCAAAGTGGCAAACCAAATTATTGTCGCTTTGAACATAGAAGCGGTTTCTGAAGCGCTTGTATTTGCTTCTAAAGCAGGAGCAAATCCAGCGAAAATTCGTCAAGCTCTGATGGGTGGTTTCGCTTCTTCTAAGATTCTTGAAGTTCACGGCGAACGTATGATTAACGGTATTTTTGATCCTGGTTTCCGTATATCTCTGCATCAAAAAGATTTAAATCTGGCACTTGAAGGTGCTCGTGCACTTAACATCAACTTACCAAACACGGCAACAGCACAAGAGCTTTTCAATACTTGTGCCTCACTGGAAGGTTCAAACTGGGATCACTCTGCGATGATCAAAGCATTGGAGCACATGGCAAATCATTCGATTCGTGACAATAGCTAATAGTCCGGGTGGTATGCGAGCTACAACTAATTAAGGCTAGGCGCTACCTAGCCTTTATAGGATGAATATGATGAAAATAGTTATTGCTCCCGATTCATTTAAAGAGTGCCTTTCTGCTCACGAAGTAGCAGAAACCATTGCTGCAGGGATAAAATCTGTGTTGCCTCATACTGAGTGTGTATGTGTACCTGTAGCTGATGGTGGAGAAGGCACAATGACAACATTGGTAGAGGCAACAAATGGGGTCATTCTATCAAAACAAGTTCGTGATCCTTTAGGTAACATTATTAATGCCAACTATGGAATTTTAGGCGATGGAAGAACTGCAGTAATAGAAATGGCTACTGCATCGGGTATTGAACTGATTCGTCCAGAAGAAAGAAATCCAATGCAGACAACCACATTCGGAACTGGTGAACTTGTACTGGCTGCGTTGGACCATGGTGTGGACAAGATTATTGTCGCTATTGGGGGAAGTGCGACCAATGATGGTGGTGTGGGTATGCTTCAGGCGTTAGGTGTTCAATTACTTGATTCCTCTGGTGAACAAGTTGGCTTTGGCGGAGGGGCACTGAATGATATTGTAAGTATTGATATCAGTACCATGGATCCAAGGTTAACTAAAACTAAATTTGTTGCTGCTTGTGATGTTGATAATCCACTAACTGGTGAAAAGGGAGCATCTGTAATATTCGGGCCACAAAAAGGTGCGACACAAGAGATGGTATTGTTGCTTGACCGCAATATGCAGCATTACGCGAGTTGTATTCGAAATTTCTTACACGTTGACGTGGAGAATGCTAGGGGGGCTGGGGCTGCTGGAGGGGTTGGAGCGGCCTTAATGGCATTCTTACATGCAGATCTGAGACCTGGTATTGATATTGTGTTAGAAACGGTTGAGTTGGAAAAGCATCTATCAAAAGCTTCCTTAGTTATTACTGGTGAAGGAAAAATTGATGGTCAGACGTTACATGGAAAAACTCCTGTAGGTGTCTCTAAGCTTGCTCAAGAAAAGAATATCAAAACTATAGCGATGGCAGGTGTTGTCGGGGATGATATTGATCAGTTGAAGCAAGCCGGGATTGTTGCATGTTTTTCAATTGCACAAGGGCCATGCGAACTGCGAGAGGCTATTGCAAAAGGTAAAGACATGATTTTTACTACATCAAAGCAAGTTGCAGGACTACTCTCATTATTTGTTCAAAAGTAAAATGGTAATAGAATATTTTCTCAGAATTGTCATTATGGTTAATTTTTAAGTTACTTTAAATTAACAATTACTTATCACTAAATTTAAAGTTGTATATTATATTTATTCATGGGGTATTTTTAGTTTGTAAATTAAATTTACTTTAAAAGTTAAGTTAATGTTTGGCTTTTTTTAGATCGTGTTGTAGGTGGAATATATGAAATATGATGATTTAGAAGATGAATTGGAATATGCAAGATACAACTATTGGTCTATGACTTTTGTTTGCTCAGTTTTGTTAGCGTTCGCTATTGATGAATTTCTATTGTTTAAGTTTGATTCTATCATGCTTTTATATATGTGTACTCTTTTTTTTATTGGGTACTTTACATTAAGGCTGTCTGATTGGGTTGAGAGAGTTAAAATAAACATAAGTAATAGACACAAGAGATGAAAATAGTATTTAAATAAAATTTGTAGCTAGCATCTGGTTTATAATGCTTATTTAAAGGTAATAAACTTAATGTTTGGTGTTTATTTTGTAAAATTTAAGTAATTAAGTTTTAAAATATTACTATGTTAATTAAAGGTGAGTGTATGGATATTAAATCTGTCAAAATATACGCCAGTGGTAATGGATACTTGATTTATGAAGAGGTTGGTGAGTTTTTACTCGGGGGTTTAAAAGTTATTATTAATTCTGAAAGTAGTTTGAACTTGAAAATTAATATTAATCAACTGGAACATGAGCTTCAGGTTATCAGTGGGTTGATTTATAATGTAAAGTTGGACTTTTCATATAAAGAGCGATTAGCTAGTATTTTGGTTAGCGCAATGATGGGATGTATAGAACAAGCTAGATTAAGTATCAAAAGTCTAGAGGAAGATATTTTAGCAAAATACAGCCCTGAAGCATGAGTGTGTTTTAACCGAGATTCCGCAGCTAATGTGCTCCTATCGAGGCGATTTGTTTCGTGAACGCATGTTCTCATTGATAGAAACAGCAAAGCTTCAGCAGATCTCAGCTTATAAATGGCTGCGTGAAATTGTCGAGCATCATATGCTCAAAATGGATTATCAGGTGCCAGCGTTCTTAGCATAAACCATTGTCAATAGCTCGTGGGTGAATAGTTACCAAAAGGTTATGTCACGTTAGTCCTACCCAAACGTATTCAATCTATAATCATTAAATCAAGTATCCTCTGGTGGACGCTTACAATTTGCGTGTCCAAATTGAGTTTGAGCCCATTCATGTGTGGGGGCACAATAATCTGATGATTCAATGTGAATGAAAGATCGAATCACCTTACACCTTATAAGTTCAAAAAGTCCCTGAATTTTTTAATCAGGGACTTGTGACTAAGGGGTAGTTACTGTAAGAGGAAAAGTTAAACGAAGGGGTTAAGAAAACAATCCTGAAGATAAATAACGATCGCCGCGATCACAGATGATCGCAACCACCACAGACCCCGGGTTTTTCTTAGCGATTTCAATGGCAGCGAATACTGCGCCACCAGAGCTGACGCCTGCACAGATGCCTTCTTCACGCGCCAGTGCTCTGGCTGTGTTTTCAGCATCTTGTTGAGTAATATCTATCACTTGGTCAACGTCAGCGGCGTTAAAAATGCCCGGTAAATACTCTTGCGGCCAGCGGCGAATACCCGGAATGGCACTGCCTTCTGCAGGTTGCAGACCAACAATATTAATTTCAGGATTCTGGCTTTTGAGGTAGCGAGATACGCCCATAATGGTTCCCGTTGTTCCCATGCTCGAAACAAAGTGAGTGATCTTGCCTTGGCTTTGTTGCCAGATTTCCGGGCCCGTCGAGTGAAAATGAGCATCAGGGTTATCTGGGTTATTGAATTGATCGAGCACTTTACCTTTGCCTTCATTTTGCATTTGCAGTGCAAGATCTCGAGCGCCTTCCATCCCTTGTTCTTTACTCACCAGAATCAGCTCTGCGCCGTAGGCACGCATCGAATCTTTGCGTTCCTGAGTCGAATTATCCGGCATGATAAGAATCATTTTGTAGCCTTTAATCGCCGCCGCCATGGCAAGTGCAATACCTGTATTACCGCTAGTCGCTTCAATAATGGTATCGCCGGGTTGAATGATGCCACGCGCCTGCGCTTGGATAATCATATTCAGAGCGGGACGGTCTTTAACCGAACCAGCAGGGTTGTTTCCTTCCAGTTTGACTAATACGGTGCTTTGGCTACCCGCGGTTAGACGTTGCAGTTTTACCAGCGGCGTTTGGCCTACATAAGCTTCAATGGTTGGAAAGTCAGACACGGTGTTCGCCTTTTTCATAAGTATTTTTAGTAGTGCTATTGTCTAATTCTTCTACATCACTCTACAAGTCTCTATTTGTTCTCAGCATACAATTTATTGTTTGATAATATTCCAAAAGGTTCTATTTATAACCTTTGTTATAATCGTTTTATGCACATACTCTAGTGACAAAGGAAGCCACATTGGCAAGATGATTTTGGAGTATGAACATAATGAAAAAGATGAAGTCAGCACTCGCAACTCTGTTAATTGCGGGATCATTTAACGCAGTCGCCGCAGATCAAACAATCTTGAACTCTTCTTACGATATCGCTCGTGAGTTGTTTGCGGCATATAACCCACTGTTCGCCGAACATTGGCAAGAAAAAACCGGCAAAACGGTAGAGATCAAACAGTCTCATAGTGGTTCATCAGCTCAAGCGCGTGCTATTTTGCAAGGTTTATCGGCGGACGTTGTCACGTTTAACCAGGTGACAGATGTACAAGTACTGCATGACAAGGGCAAACTTATCCCGCAAAACTGGCAAGAGTTGCTACCAAACGCAAGTTCTCCTTATTACTCAACCACCGCTTTCTTGGTGCGTAAAGGTAACCCGAAGAACGTGCAAGATTGGGGTGATCTTGCTCGTGAAGATGTCTCTTCTGTTTTCCCTAACCCGAAAACATCAGGTAACGCGCGTTACACATACTTAGCAGCGCTAGGCTATGCTCAGAAGACGTTTGGTAAAGATAATCAAGCGAAACAGGATGAATTCTTAAAGCAATTTCTGGCAAACGTCGCGGTATTTGATACCGGCGGTCGTGGTGCGACAACTTCATTCGTTGAACGTCAATTGGGCGATGTTCTCATCACGTTCGAATCAGAAGTGAACAATATCCGTAAACAGTACGGTGAAGATAACTACCAAGTGGTTGTGCCAAAAACATCGATTCTTGCAGAATTTCCTGTAGCGGTGGTAGAGCGTAATGTCAAACGTAACGGCACGACGGATGTCGCCACTGAGTATGTTTCATATCTATATAGCGAAGAAGCGCAACGCATGCTGGCTGGCTTTAACTACCGTGTACACAATGAAAGCGTAAAAGCAGAATTTGCTGATCGTTTCCCTGCGGTTGAGCTACTGACGGTAGAACAAATTACTGGTGGTTGGGATGAGGCTATGAAAACTCAATTTGCCAATGGCGCTAAGTTAGATCAACTACAACGTCGTTAATCGATCATTGCCGCCCCTCATTAGAATATGAATGAAAATGGGGCGGCTATCTTTTTTCACTGGTTATATTGAGAGTTTATGAGCGGATCTGTTGTGACATCTCGTACCAAGCCTCATGGTTCACCTAAGAAAACCCGTGTTTTACCAGGATTTGCGATTAGCTTAGGTATCTCATTGTTGTTTGTAAGTTTGATTTTGTTGCTACCCGCAACAGGTCTGGTGATGCAAACCAAGGGCCTGTCTTTTAGTGAATACTGGCAAGTGATTGCTGATCCTCGTGTGGTAGCAAGTTATAAGGTAACGGTGATTTCTGCATTGGTTGCATCACTGTTTAACGGTGCTTTCGGACTTTTATTAGCCTGGGTGTTGGTTCGCTACACCTTTCCGGGTAAACGAATTCTTGATGCTTTAGTTGACCTACCTTTCGCACTACCCACTGCGGTTGCGGGTATTACTCTTGCGACGTTGTACTCAAGCAACGGATGGATTGGGCGTGTGCTTGAAAGCATCGGTGTGAAAGTAGCCTATACCCCTTTGGGTATTATCGTTGCCATGGCGTTTACCAGCATTCCTTTTGTCGTGCGTACCGTTCAACCGGTACTCGAAGAAATTTCCCGTGAGGAAGAAGAGGCGGGCATGACGCTTGGTGCGTCTGATAGCGCAGTCTTTTGGCGTGTCATTATGCCTTCGTTATGGCCCGCGTTGATGGTAGGGGTAGCGCTGTCATTTACTCGCAGCTTAGGCGAGTTTGGTGCGGTGATCTTCATTGCTGGCAACATGCCATACGTCAGTGAAATTACGTCTTTGATGATCTTCGTTCGTCTGCAAGAGTTTGATTTCCCGGCCGCAAGCGCGATTGCTTCGATTGTGTTACTCACTTCATTATCACTTTTGTTAGTGATTAACCTTTGGCAAGGCGCATATTTACGCCGCATTCACGGTCGATAGGGAGTTTATTCGTTATGTCTAGTCAAGGATCAACCTCTAGTCAAAGATCAACAAGTCAAAGACCTTTACGAGTGGGTGAGCAGCTTTGGGTAAAGTGGAGCTTAATCTCTCTGGCGTTATTTTTGGTGGCTGTGCTGCTGCTGATCCCGCTGCTAAGCATTTTCCAACAAGCTTTCGCCAACGGTTTAGATACTTACATCACCAACCTTAGTGAGCCAGATACCTTACATGCAATCGGCCTGACTTTGTTGGTGGCGTTACTGACGGTGCCGATTAACTTAGTGTTTGGTGTGATGCTCGCATGGTCAGTGACTCGCTTTGAGTTTACAGGGCGTAAATTTCTGACCACTTTAATTGATATCCCATTTGCGGTATCGCCGGTTGTTGCAGGTCTGCTTTACCTTTTGCTATACGGCAGCAGCGGTTGGTTAGGAGAATGGTTGTATGAACATGACTTACAAATCATGTTCGCGTGGCCAGGTATTGTGTTGGTGACAGTGTTTGTGACCTGCCCATTTGTTGCCAGAGAGCTCATCCCTTTGATGCAACAACAAGGGCGTAGTGACGAAGAGGCGGCGGTGATTCTCGGTGCCTCTTGGTGGCAACTGTTCCGCCGGGTTACTTTGCCAAACATTAAGTGGGCATTGATTTACGGTGTGATCTTAACCAATGCTCGTGCGGTTGGTGAATTCGGTGCCGTGGCAGTGGTTTCAGGAAATATCCGTGGTGAAACCAACACTTTACCGCTGCATGTCCAACTTCTTTATGAGGATTATCAATCCGAAGCGGCATTCGCAAGCGCATCCCTTTTGGCATTTATCGCTTTATTAACTTTGATTTTGAAAGCCTTTGTTGAATGGCGACAGGAACGAAATCATGTCATTGAACAAGAGCAGCAAGGAACGTTATGAGTATTCGTTTAGACAATATATCGAAGCATTTCGGCAATTTTCAGGCACTTTCGCCCCTCTCCTTGCATATTGAAGATGGTGAAATGATTGGCTTACTTGGACCTTCAGGCTCAGGTAAAACTACCTTGTTACGTATTATCGCCGGTTTGGAAAGTGCTAATTCGGGTTCTATCCATTTCCGCGACCGTGATGTGACCAATGTGCACGTTCGTGACCGTCGTGTCGGTTTTGTTTTCCAAAACTACGCACTTTTCCGTCACATGACGGTGGCAGATAACGTGGCGTTTGGTTTGCAGGTGATGGAACGTTCACAACGTCCTTCTCAAACTGAAATCAATAAGCGCGTACAGCAGTTATTAGAAATTGTTCAGTTAGGGCACCTAGCGAACCGCTACCCAGAGCAGCTTTCTGGCGGGCAAAAGCAGCGTATTGCGCTAGCTCGAGCTTTGGCCACCAAACCGGAAGTCCTGTTGCTGGATGAGCCTTTCGGCGCATTGGACGCTAAAGTTCGTAAAGATTTGCGTCGTTGGTTACGCAGTTTGCACGATGAGTTGAGCTTTACCAGCGTATTCGTCACCCATGATCAGGATGAAGCGTTAGAGTTATCTGATCGCGTGGTGGTGATGAGTAATGGGCGTATTGAGCAGGTCGATTCTCCGGTTGAGCTGTATGCACATCCAAATAGTCGTTTTGTGTTTGATTTCTTTGGCAACGTCAACCAATTCAAAGCGAACTGGCAACAACAACAGTGGCAGAATGGCGACGGGTTTGTGCTGCCGCCATTTAATGAAATGACACAGAAAAATGGTCTGCTTTACGTGCGTAGCCATGAACTGAGTCTCTCGACGAAAGAGAATAGCCAAGCATCACTGCCTTGTGAGGTTGTTTCGATCAATCCGGTGGGGGCAGAGGTCCGTGTGGAACTGTCACCAATGGGTTGGCAAAGCGATGAACTTTGGGAAGCGAAACTTTCTCACCGTGCGTTGAATGAGCGGCCTTTGAAACGAGGCGACCAAGTATTTGCATTGCCTCAAGTGGGTTACTTCTTCGCAGAAAATTCTCATCAGGCGCCTGAAATTATACGCTGGCCGTTCTTGGCGCCGGGCAACCTGATGTTTGAAATTTAGTTTTCTCTTTTTTACGCCTAAATAAAACCTAAAGACAGGAGTGCCAAATGGCACTCTTGTTGTTTCTGTGGTTGGCAATCCGTTGGCTATCAGTTAGCTTTGTCGGATTAATAGTAGGTTATCGGATTAATAGTCGGTTAGGTGTGAGTTATGAATTCAATAGAACAATTAAGCCAACAACTGGGCGAGTTATTGCTTGAACACAAACAGATTTTAGTGACCGCAGAATCCTGTACTGGTGGCGGTGTCGCCAGTGCAATCACTGAAATTGCCGGCAGTTCTGCATGGTTTGATCGGGCTTTTGTTACCTATAGCAATGAAGCAAAACAAGAAATGATTGGCGTTGAAGGGCAAACTCTCGCGGAATTTGGTGCGGTATCTGAACCCGTTGTTATTCAAATGGTGCAAGGAGCTCTGAAAAATTCCAATGCGACTATCGGTGTCTCGATCAGCGGCATTGCTGGCCCTACGGGTGGAAGTGAAGAAAAACCAGTAGGGACAGTGTGCTTTGCTTGGGCAGATAAATCGGGCTGGCTGAAAGTAGAAACTCAGCACTTTGCTGGCGATCGCAGTGCCGTGCGAACCCAAGCCGTGATCCATGCCTTAGAAACAATTAAAGAGTATTTGTCTTAAGTCTCTGACTTTTCGACAAGCAACAACTTTTTTCTACCCAGGGGTGGACACTGTACAAATCAACAGTATAATGAACATCATTCTGACAAAGTAAGTCAAACTCATTTGTAAGCATTCACGTATCACGCGAGTGACAGTCTGGAGAAAGTAATGGACGAGAACAAACAGAAGGCGTTAGCCGCAGCCCTAGGTCAAATTGAAAAGCAATTCGGTAAAGGTTCAATTATGCGCCTTGGTGATAACCGTACTATGGATGTTGAAACCATCTCTACCGGTTCACTTTCCTTAGATATTGCTCTAGGTGCTGGTGGTTTACCAATGGGGCGTATCGTAGAAATCTACGGCCCAGAATCGTCAGGTAAAACAACGCTAACGCTTGAAGTTATTGCTGCTGCACAAAAAGCAGGAAAAACCTGTGCCTTTATTGATGCAGAACACGCTCTAGACCCAATTTATGCTAAGAAACTGGGTGTTAACATTGATGAATTATTGGTTTCTCAGCCTGACACTGGTGAGCAAGCACTTGAAATCTGTGATGCGCTAGCACGCTCTGGCGCAGTAGACGTTATGGTTGTCGACTCGGTTGCTGCTCTAACGCCTAAAGCTGAAATTGAAGGCGAAATGGGCGATAGCCACATGGGTCTGCAAGCACGTATGCTTTCTCAGGCAATGCGTAAGCTAACGGGCAACCTGAAGCAGTCCAACTGTATGTGTATCTTCATCAACCAAATCCGTATGAAGATTGGTGTGATGTTTGGCAACCCAGAAACCACCACCGGTGGTAACGCACTTAAATTCTACGCTTCTGTACGTTTGGACATTCGTCGTACTGGTTCGATTAAAGAAGGCGACGAAGTTGTCGGTAACGAAACGCGCATCAAAGTAGTTAAGAACAAGATTGCAGCACCATTTAAACAAGCCGATACGCAAATTCTTTACGGTCAAGGTTTTAACCGTGAAGGTGAGTTGATTGACCTAGGTGTTAAACACAAACTGGTTGAGAAAGCGGGGGCTTGGTACAGCTACAATGGTGACAAAATTGGTCAGGGCAAAGCGAACGCATGTAAGTTCATGCGTGAAAACCCAGAAGCGGCAGCAACTATCGATACCAAACTGCGTGAAATGTTGTTGAACTCTTCGCTGGAAGCTACTTCATCTTCTGACGATGTTGAACCGTCTGTTGAAGAACAAGAAGAGTTTTAATCACTGCTGGTGTCAATCACCACAGTGATGGAACCACAGTGATAGTGAATTCTGAGCCCTGCTGATTAGCGGGGCTTTTTGTTAGTGTGCCAAGCGCTAACTGTACCGATACGCTTGTAGGCTTTGAACTTAGACCCGATGATATGAACTCAACCCCAAATAAAATGAGCTGCAAAGAGCGCGCACTGTATTTGCTGACACGACGTGATCACGGGGAGTTCGAACTGTGGCAGAAACTCGTATTGAAAGGCTTTGCAGAAGATGAAGTACAACAAGCCGTTAGCTACTGTAAAGAACATGGTTACCTGGATGATCAACGCTTTGCTCGCAGCCAAGTGAGACAACACATTGCTAAAGGCCATGGCGAAAGACGAATTCGTCAGGAGTTGCAACAAAAACGTATTGATAATGAAGCGGTTAATAGTGCGTTAGAGTCAGAAGAGGCCGATTGGTTTGAATTGGCGCGGCTAACCGCTGAAAAGAAATTCAAACAAATCGCCGGTCAACAAGATACAAAAGAGTACGCTAAACAGGTGAGATTCCTTCAGTACCGTGGCTTTAGCTTTGAGCAAATTCAATATGCTCTCAATGTTGATGATAATGCTTAGGCATGCATGCTTTCCTTTCTTCAGAACTTGTCGTCGCTTGGTTCAAATCAATCCTTTACTTAACTTAATGACATTCCGTTAAATTTTAATTCTTGCTCGTCTTTTCTTTAAGAAAACTAGGCGAACTGTTATCCATGCTTTACAATAGCGCAAAATTCTAACTTGAGTATTTCAGGAAGAGCTGCATGTACATGAGCACGGATGAGGTTCGCCGCGCGTTCCTCTCATTCTTTGAAAGTAAAGGTCACCAAATCGTCGATAGTTCGTCTTTGGTGCCTGCTAATGATCCAACCTTGCTGTTCACTAACGCAGGGATGAACCAGTTTAAAGATTGTTTCCTAGGTTTAGAGAAACGAGCATACACTCGCGCGACAACAGCTCAACGCTGTGTTCGCGCCGGTGGTAAACACAATGACTTAGAAAATGTGGGTTTCACCGCGCGTCACCACACATTCTTTGAAATGTTGGGTAACTTCAGCTTTGGTGATTATTTCAAAGAAGATGCCATCAAATTCGCGTGGGAATTTCTGACTGAAGTACTTCAGCTACCCAAAGACCGTCTGCTAGTCACGGTTTACCAGACCGATGATGAAGCATTCGACATCTGGAACAAGCAAGTCGGTATTCCTGCAGATCGCATTATTCGCATTGGCGACAAGCCAGGCGGTAAAGCGTATGAATCAGATAACTTCTGGCAGATGGGCGATACCGGTCCATGTGGTCCATGTACTGAAATTTTCTATGATCACGGCGATCACATCTGGGGCGGTCCTCCGGGTTCACCTGAAGAAGATGGTGACCGTTTCATTGAGATTTGGAACAATGTATTTATGCAGTTTAACCGTCATGCTGATGGCACGATGGAACCATTACCTAAACCGTCTGTAGACACAGGTATGGGTATTGAGCGTATCTCTGCAATTATGCAAAACGTACACTCAAACTACGAGATCGATGTCTTCCAAACGCTCATTAAAGCCGCTGCTGAAGTGACGGGTCACCAAGATCTTTCAAATCAGTCGCTACGCGTTGTTGCTGACCATATCCGTTCATGTGCATTCTTAATCGTCGATGGCGTTATGCCTTCTAACGAAGGCCGTGGTTATGTGCTGCGCCGTATTATTCGTCGCGCAGTTCGTCACGGTAACAAATTGGGTGCACAAGGTTCATTCTTCTACAAACTGGTTTCTGTGCTTGCAGATGTTATGGGCACAGCCGGTGATGAACTTAAGAAGCAACAAGCGGTAGTGGAAAAAGTACTGCGCATTGAAGAAGAAAACTTCAGTCGCACACTTGACCGTGGTATGGCAATTCTCAATGAAGCGCTTGATAGCTTAGAAGGCAAAGAGCTTGACGGCGAAACCGTATTCAAACTGTACGATACTTACGGTTTCCCTGCAGACTTAACCAACGACGTTGCTCGTGAACGTAACTTCACTATCGACGAAGCTGGTTTTGAAACTGCGATGGAAGAGCAGCGTCAACGTGCTCGCGAAGCGGGTCAGTTTGGTACTGATTACAATACATTGATCAAAGTCGATGGCAGCACTGAGTTTTGTGGCTACGGCGCAACAGAAGGTCAAGGCACTATCACCGCAATGTTCGTTGAAGGCAATGAAGTTGATGCGTTGTCTGCAGGCGACAAAGCGATTGTCGTATTAGACGAAACCCCTTTCTATGCTGAGTCTGGCGGTCAATGTGGCGATTCCGGTGTACTAAAACTTGAATCAGGTTTGTTCAAAGTCGAAGACACGCAGAAACTGGGTAACGCATTTGCCCATCATGGTGTGCTTGTTGAAGGTGTATTCGCTAAAGGCGATAAAGTCACCGCATTAGTGGATGCTAAACGCCGTCTGGCAACGTCTCTTAACCACTCTGCGACGCATTTACTGCACGCTGCATTACGTCAGATCTTAGGTGAACACGTAGCTCAGAAAGGCTCTTTAGTGAAACCTGAGGGCTTGCGCTTTGACTTCTCTCACTTAGAAGCGGTCACCGATCAAGAGTTGAAAGAAGTTGAACGTTTGGTTAACGAGCAAGTACGTCGTAACCACGTGATTGAAACTAACATCATGGACATCGATTCAGCGAAGAAAAAAGGTGCAATGGCACTGTTCGGTGAAAAATACGATGTTCAGGTGCGAGTGCTTTCAATGGGCGAGTTCTCAACCGAACTGTGTGGTGGTATCCACGCCTCAAATACCGGTGATATTGGTCTGTTCAAGATCATTTCAGAAGGTGGTATTGCTGCGGGTATCCGTCGTATTGAAGCGGTGACTGGTGAGTCAGCACTTGACGTGATTGATGCTCAAGCTCGTAAATATGAAGAGAAGCTTGTTGAAGCGGCTAATAAAGCAAAAGCGTTAGAAAAAGAAATTCAGAAGCTGAAAGATAAAATGGCAGCAACTGAAAGTGCCAACATTATGGGTAAAGCTCAAGTGATCAATGGCACTAAAGTTCTTATTGCGGGTCTTGAAGGCGCAGACAGCAAGAATCTCAGAACCATGGTTGACGATATTAAGAATCAACTAGGTAGTGGTGTTGTTCTATTGGCCAATGTGGCAGATGACAAAGTCAGCCTTATTGCTGGCGTGACTAACGATCTGACTGGCAAAGTGAAAGCTGGCGACTTAGTGAAAATGGTTGCCGAACAAGTTGGCGGTAAAGGCGGTGGTCGTCCAGACATGGCGCAAGCAGGTGGTAGCGATATTTCTGCTTTGCCTGCGGCGATGCGAACTGTGCAGCCTTGGCTGGAAGAACGCTTATAAATTAATTATCTATCCCCTTCCTACTTGAAGCTGCAGCGGTGTTGGCTACGTTCGTTCACCCCAATCACATAGTTTATCTATGCTCATGGGGATTCACTCACTTGCCGCCTACCTGCAACTTCAAGTAGTTTGGGTATACACCAGTTGCAACATGAAACTGGTGTCGTTTAATTCCATTAACCAAGTGGTGTAGTTGGGTGGAGTTTTCCGCGCAGTTATCTGCTTGGTTTTGTTTTTGTTATTACTAAACGAATTTATCGGTTGGATAGATGAGTTGGTACGTATGAGACTTCGGTCTTGGGAAGGTGAATACTGGTGAACAAGCCCCTTATCGTGCAAAAGTTCGGCGGAACTTCAATGGGTTCAATTGAAACAATCCATACTGTAGCTGAACACATCATAAAGGCGAAAAATGATGGTAATCAAGTTGTTGTAGTGGTATCTGCAATGTCGGGTGAAACCAATCGATTAGTGGCATTAGCCCAACAAATTGATAGCGTACCAACGGCAAGAGAACTTGATGTTTTGCTCTCTGCTGGTGAGCAAGTGTCGATGGCACTGTTAGCAATGACTTTAAATAAATTAGGTTTTGCTGCACGTTCACTAACCGGAGCTCAAGCGAACATTGTGACGGACAATCTGCACAATGACGCGACGATTAAGAACATTGATACTCGAACGATTAACGAGCTACTGGCACAAGATCAAATTGTGATAGTAGCTGGCTTCCAGGGTGTTAATGAGAATGGGGATATCACCACGTTAGGACGCGGTGGCTCAGACACAAGTGCTGTGACACTTGCCGGAGCTCTCAAGGCTGACGAATGCCAAATCTTCACTGATGTAGATGGTGTGTACACTTGTGATCCAAGAGTGGTACCCAATGCTCAGAAATTAGATATTGTTGATTTTCCATCGATGGAAGAGATGGCGCGTAAAGGTGCAAAAGTTTTACATTTACCTTGCGTTCAATACGCTTGGGATAATGCCGTTCCACTTCGTGTTCTGTCTACTTTCGATGTCAATGAAGGTAGCCTGATCAAAGGCGAACTGGGAACTAAACCTGTTTGTTGTATCGCTATTCAAAGAGATATGGCTTTGATTCGAACTGAGCGTGAAGCACTTGCAAGCCTACAGAAACATTGCCAAATGTTAGGTATTGAAGTATGGAGTGTGATCGAGGATACAGAATGGGCAGGAGTAGTTATAAAACTTGATGCTTGTGCTAAGTTGAAGCTGGTGTTCAGCGATAAAATCCGTAATAGTGAACATGTGAGTTTATTAACCACAGTAGGTTTACAAGCCCCGAGCTTAGTTGACCGTTCTTTTGCATTACTGGCTGAACACGATATAAAGATTCATTACATTTCAACGACTTCGCAATCATCAATGCTTATGTTAAGTCCAGAAAGTGTTAATTCAGCAGCTAATATTTTGCATGAAGCTTTTATAACTTCTGACGAACTATTAGATTTTCAACCTAGGCAAGTATCTTTAGGTTAATAAACCGCCATGAGAGTTTACGACAAGATAACTTCTGGTGGATAATAGTATAATTGCAAGATAATTCAGAGATTACTCAAGGAGCAAAGAATGCTAATTTTGACTCGTCGTGTTGGCGAAACTCTAATGATCGGTGATGAAGTCACTGTGACTGTTTTAGGCGTAAAAGGTAACCAAGTACGTATTGGTGTAAATGCGCCGAAAGAAGTATCTGTTCACCGTGAAGAAATTTACATGCGCATTCAAGCTGAAAAGGGCAATGGTAACGTTGCATCTGGCAACTACTAATTCTCAAAAGAGCTGGCTATTCGCCAGCCTTTTTTGTTTTTAAGAGATGCTTTTTTTAATTAAAGTGTAATTTCATAGCGCTTTGATTAAATTGACAACGATTGACTTGGTTTTTGCTATTTTTGCCAAGAAAATGTTTGACATATTTTTGGTAAATCGTAATATGTGCCTCCGCAAGACGGTGAGGTGGCCGAGAGGCCGAAGGCGCTCCCCTGCTAAGGGAGTATACGGTTTGTAGCCGTATCGAGGGTTCGAATCCCTCCCTCACCGCCATTCTTGCCTTGTTTGGGTTAGCAGCCAAACAAAGAACAAAGTGCGTCCTTAGCTCAGCTGGATAGAGTACCTGGCTACGAACCAGGCGGTCGGAGGTTCGAATCCTCCAGGACGCGCCATTATTTATCGTCTAAGATGTTGTTGTTAACAGCAAAAATCTTAGATGTTGGGGGTATGCCCTTATATCAGTCTTAGTTTTTAAGACGAGAATATTAAACACTGCGCGCTCATAGCTCAGCTGGATAGAGTACCTGGCTACGAACCAGGCGGTCGGAGGTTCGAATCCTCCTGAGCGCGCCATTATTGAAGTTGATGATTAATCTCATTGATTCTGCGCGTCCTTAGCTCAGCTGGATAGAGTACCTGGCTACGAACCAGGAGGTCGGAGGTTCGAATCCTCCAGGACGCGCCACTACTGAAAGCCTCGCATATATTGCGGGGCTTTTTCTTGCTTTAAGCTTTCTCAACCACAAATACCCCTTCTTAGTGATTTATACCATCTGGAAAACTTTCTGATCAGTGAATGGGTGTCGATAAGCAAACCCTCCGAGCCATGGATGGCTCGGCGGAGCCCCATGGACGGGCATTCTTATAAAAAAATAAGGGCGTGTTTGTGTTCGACGCTCATTCGCTGTTCCATCGATATTCAATCTGATCGTATTTTCACTTAGGATGGTATGATTTATGAGCGCTAAGTCACTGTTCTGCTTCAAAGCTCGGTAACTTTATCGCTTAGATCTCAAATTTCATTTCAAAACTTCTTTAATCTATTTGTAAATCACAAAATCCTTTGTCAACACCTTCATACCATTCATTGCCAAACAGATTCACATTGGGATCCGGAGTGGTATTACTGGTTTACAGTCGATTTGCGCTGTTTTGTTAGCTATGCCATAAATCTGGCACTCAGTGTGGGTGCTTCTAGAAGAGTGGTCTCAACTAAATTGACAATTTTTGAACAGTCGAGATAATTTCCGCTCACTTGTCTTAGCCAGTGATCTCGGTTTTGGACAATTGTTGTCAGGATGACAAAGAAAGGAAGCAACATGACAAATATTGGAAGCCTGCTAGTAGACGCGGCTACCCTGATGATTACAGGGATGGGCTTCGTTTTTCTATTTCTAACCTTATTGGTTTATCTCGTTCGGTTAATGTCTAAATGGGTACCACAAGAAGTACCCCAACCGATCAGTACACCTAACAAAAATAAAAAAGTACCAGTGAAATCTGCGGCTTTTAACCCACATGCGGTTAGTCCACAGGTTGTAGCAGCTATTTCTGCAGCGGTACATCAACACCGCACCTTAGCTGCTGCCAAAAGTAGTAAATAATTAAAAGGAGTTAATAAGCATGTCTAAACCACTTGCCATAACCGATGTGGTCCTTCGTGATGCCCATCAGTCGTTATTTGCTACGCGTATGCGTATCGAAGATATGTTGCCGATAGCCTCAGAGCTGGACAAAGTTGGTTACTGGTCTCTGGAAACTTGGGGCGGAGCAACATTTGATGCCTGTATTCGCTTTTTAGGGGAAGACCCATGGGAGCGTTTGCGTGAGCTGAAAAAAGCGATGCCTAACACGCCGATGCAAATGCTTTTGCGTGGTCAAAACTTACTCGGTTATCGTCATTATGCGGATGACGTGGTAGAGAAATTCGTTGAACGAGCGCATACCAATGGTATGGATGTTTTTCGTATCTTTGATGCGATGAATGACGTACGCAACTTTGAGAAAGCGGTAAAAGCAACGATTGATGTTGGTGCTCACGCTCAAGGTACACTCTCATACACAACCAGTCCTGTTCACAATGCGAATACCTGGGTTGATCTCGCGAAGCGGTTAGAAGATCTGGGTTGCCATTCTTTGTGTATCAAAGACATGTCTGGCCTACTAAAGCCATATGAAGCTGAAGAGCTGATCACTCGCATTAAAGAATCTTGTAATGTTCCGCTCGCACTTCACTGTCACGCAACCACGGGTTTATCGACAGCGACTGCGGTGAAAGCGGTAGAAGCAGGGATCGATATTCTTGATACTGCCATCTCTTCAATGAGCCAGACTTATGGCCATACGCCAACCGAAACGGTTGTCGCTATGCTGCAAGGTACTGAACGCGATACCAATCTCAAGTTGGAACAAATCGAGCCTATTGCAGCTTACTTCCGTGAGGTACGTAAGAAATATGCGAAGTGGGAAGGTCAACTAAAAGGTGTCGATTCTCGCATTCTGATTGCACAGGTGCCGGGTGGAATGCTGACCAATATGGAAGGTCAATTAAAAGAACAAGGTGCGGCTGACCGCATTGATGAAGTTCTGGAAGAGATCTCTCGCGTGCGTAAAGATCTGGGATATATTCCATTAGTTACGCCGACTTCGCAAATTGTCGGTACCCAAGCGGTTATCAACGTATTAACCGGTGAGCGTTATAAGAGCATCACCAAAGAGACGGCTGGCTTACTAAAAGGCGAATACGGTGCAGCCCCGGCTGAAGTGAATGCTGAACTGCAAGCGCGCGTACTTAATGGGGCTGAAGTGATCACTTGCCGTCCTGCCGATCTGTTAGACAACGAGATGGATCACCTAACAACGGATCTGCTTGAAAAAGCAAAAACAGATGGAATATCACTGGCTGAAGATACGGTTGATGATGTTCTTACCTATGCACTATTCCCTCAGGTTGGTCTCAAGTTCCTGAAAAATCGTCATAATCCCGATGCGTTTGAGCCAGCACCAGGCAAAGAGCCTGTGGCTCCGGTTGTCGCGGCTCCTGCAGCTAAAGCGACAGTTGGCAGTATCGAAACTTACAGCGTGAAAGTTGATGGTCATGTTTATGAAGTGGAAGTTGGACCGCAAGGTCAACTGACTTCAATCACACCAACAAATGCCCAACCGGTGGCAGCACCTGTAGCGGCATCAAGTGATGCCGAAGATGTCTCAGCTCCTCTTGCTGGTACCATTTTCAAAGTGAATGTGGCGGCTGGTGAAGAAGTGGCGGAAGGTGATGTGCTGATTATTCTTGAAGCGATGAAGATGGAAACCGAAGTGAGGGCGGCTCGTGCTGGCTTGGTTCAGGATCTTCATGTTAAAGAAGGTGATGCTGTCGCGGTGGGTTCACCACTGCTGAGCTTAGCGTAAGGGAGTACCATGGACGGATTAATGACCTTATGGCTAGAAACCGGTATAGCTAACTTCGAACTCGGTCAGATCATTATGATTATGGTTGGTTGTTT
Source organism: Vibrio sp. (assembly GCF_047973365.1). Lineage (GTDB taxonomy): Bacteria > Pseudomonadota > Gammaproteobacteria > Enterobacterales > Vibrionaceae > Vibrio. Next base: position 38,205 of record NZ_JBKEBW010000032.1, read on the forward strand.
GCTGCTTTTTCTCGCTATTCGTAAAGGTTTTGAACCCTTGTTACTCCTGCCAATTGGCTTTGGTGCTATTCTGGCGAATATTCCTAATGCAGGTTTCACGGAGCCTGGCGGTTTGCTTTACTACGTTTATCACGTAGGGATTGAATCGGGTATCTTCCCGCTGTTGATCTTTATGGGAGTAGGAGCAATGACGGATTTTGGGGCTTTGATAGCAAACCCTAAAACTCTGTGGTTGGGTGCCGCTGCGCAGTTGGGTATTTTTGCGACCTTGTTTGGCGCGATTTTACTTAACTATGTGCCGGGAATGGAATTCACTATGGCTGATGCTTCATCGATCGCAATTATCGGTGGTGCTGATGGCCCAACTGCGATCTTCTTGGCGAGCAGACTATCACCTGATTTGCTTGGTGCGATTGCCGTTGCAGCCTATAGCTACATGGCGTTGGTTCCAATCATTCAGCCACCAATCATGAAAGCGTTAACCACCCCGGAAGAGCGCCAGATTAAAATGGCTCAGCTTCGTCATGTCGGGAAAACCGAAAAAATCATTTTCCCACTGGTTGTCCTGCTGATGACTATTTTGTTCCTACCGTCAGCGACGCCACTTGTTGGTATGTTCTGTTTAGGAAACTTAATGCGTGAAGCGGGAGTGGTTGAGCGTTTGTCTAAGACTGCACAAAACGAGTTGATCAACATCGTGACTATTTTCTTGGGTCTTGGTGTTGGCTCGAAACTTCAGTCGGATAAATTCTTAAATTTAGAGACGCTGGGTATTTTGGCATTAGGTGCCGTGGCATTCAGTATCGGTACTGCTGGCGGCGTTATTATGGCTAAGGTTCTCAACAAGTTTTCAAAAGAAGATATCAATCCACTGATTGGTGCGGCGGGTGTCTCTGCGGTTCCTATGGCTGCGCGAGTGGTCAATAAAGTGGGATTGCAAGCTAACCCGCAGAACTTTCTATTAATGCATGCGATGGGACCTAACGTAGCTGGCGTGCTTGGCTCGGCGGTTGCTGCCGGTGTGTTACTTGCGCTGGTGGGGTAGGACAGGGTTCATGCTTAATGCTTTAATGGTATGAAACTGTAGTGTTTGCAAATATTGGTATATATTCAAAGGGATGCTGTTAGCATCCCTTTTATTTTGCGCTATAGGGACAGTTGAAATGGAAAATAAGCAAATTGCTATCACTCAGTTTGGTGGGGCGGAAGTTCTTTCAATTTTATCGTCACCGATACCAGAGCCTAAGGCGGGTGAAGTATTAGTGCGTGTTGCTTACTCAGGGATTAATCCTATCGATGTCAAAACACGGGCAGGGTTAGGATGGGCTGCAGCGCAAAATAAAGATAACTTGCCTTGGGTTCCGGGTTACGATATCGCAGGACAAGTGGTGAAAACTGGGCAAGGTGTTTCTCATTTGCAACAAGGAGATAGAGTTGCCGGTTTTATTGGCTTCCCTACTCGAGGCGGTGGCTATAGCCAATATGTTTGTGTTGCTGAAAGGGAACTCAGTGTAGTTCCAGATGCGGTGACGCTCGAGGCTGCTGCTGTTCTTCCGCTTGCCGGTCAAACCGCCGCTCAGGCTTTGAATAAAGCGCAAGTGAAAGAAGGCGATGTGGTACTTATTTTAGCGGGGGCGGGTGGTGTTGGTCATTTAGCGATACAGATAGCATTGGCAGCAAAAGCAGAGGTTTACACCACTTGTAGTGAAAGTAATTTGGATTATTTGGCGACACTTGGCGCCCATGCGATTAACTATCAGTTTGCACCGGTATCACAGCGTATTGAAAAAGTGGATGTGTTAATCGATCTCGTTGGTGGTGATGCGGCATTGGATGCTTTGAAGTGTTTGAACGATAATGCCCGTGTGATTACTGTGCCCACCCTCAGTGCTGAACTGATCTGCGAGAAAGCGAAAATGCTCGGTTTTCAAGCCACGGGTATGTTGGTCGACCCAAATCCTGAGCAATTAGACACTATGTTATACATGGTCAGTGTCGGTTTACTCAAAACGGAAATTCAGCAAATTTACCCCATGGATGAAGTTCAACAAGCTCATCAACAGATAGAAACTGGGCATACTCGAGGCAAAATTCTGCTTGATATGAAATGATCGAGTTTTTTAACTCCCTTTTTCTTCAATTAGCACAGTATTTTTCAGACTCAGCACTGTGGATTCTTTTTTTTGGCGGCTTTTTGAGTGCTACCTTGCTTCCCGGAGGTTCAGAAGCCGCTTTGCTTGCAACTTTGGCGCTGAACCAATATCCCGTATTTTCTGTCATTACCATCGCAACGTTTGGCAATACCCTCGGTGGTCTGGTTAACTATTGGTTAGGACTGTGGTTACCAAATCGAACTCAACAACAAAAGCATGGTCATAAAGCTTTAGTTTGGTTAACCAAGTATGGCTACTGGTCTTTGCTGTTTAGCTGGCTACCTATTATCGGTGATCCTCTTTGTCTGGCTGCAGGTTGGTTAAGAATGAAATTTTTACCTTCATTTGTCATGATTTTGATTGGCAAAGCGTTCCGCTATTCCATTCTAGCCATTGTTTTTTATTTCTAAGCTTTTCTAAGGAGATGTTATGCGGAAAATCTGGGCTGGTGCCTTTTCGTTGATCGCCATTTATGGCTGTAGTACTCAAACCAAACCAGAGACTGAACTCTCCGCACTTCCTCAAGGTGTTCACTTAGTCGAACAAGTTGATGCCGCTGCTGATAAAGTGATGATCCCCTATTCTAAATACCGTTTAGACAATGGGTTAACGGTTATTCTCTCCCCCGACCACTCTGATCCTCTTGTGCATGTGGATGTGACTTATCACGTCGGTTCAGCGCGTGAAGAGGTGGGTAAATCCGGTTTTGCGCACTTTTTTGAACATATGATGTTTCAAGGTTCAAAACACGTCGCAGACCAAGAGCATTTTAAGCTGATCACAGAAGCCGGTGGCTCACTGAATGGTTCCACCAATCGGGATCGCACAAATTACTATGAGACTGTACCTGCCAATCAGTTGGAAAAAGTGCTGTGGTTAGAGTCCGATCGCATGGGCTTTCTGCTTGATGCTGTTTCGCAGCGTAAGTTCGAAATCCAGCGCGATACAGTGAAGAATGAACGTGCACAGAATTATGATAATCGTCCATATGGCCTAATGTGGGAAAAAATCGCGCAAGCGATATACCCAGAAGGGCATCCATACTCTTGGCAGACCATTGGTTATGTGGAAGACCTCGACAAAGTTGATGTCAACGATTTGAAAGCGTTTTTCCTTCGTTGGTATGGGCCTAATAATGCCGTTTTGACCATTGGTGGTGACATTGATGTGGATGAAACTTTAGCATGGGTCAGCAAATACTTTGGCTCGATACCGACGGGGCCAGAAGTTAGCCATGCTAACAAGCAACCAGCACTGTTGCCTGAAAGCCGTTTTGTGACCATGGAAGATCGCATCCAGCAGCCTATGGTCGTTATCGGTTGGCCAACATCCTACCGTGGTGCGGATGATCAAATGTCTTTGGATGTTTTGGCTAGCGTGCTTGGCAGTGGCACCAATAGCTATCTCTACCAAAATTTGGTCAAAACGCAGAAAGCCGTTAGTGCAGGTTCGTTCCATGATTGTTCTGAGTTAGCGTGTAATTTCTATGTTTTCGCTATGGCTCCAACCGGAAGCGAAAGTCAGTTAGCCCCTCTTTATCAAGAACTGATGCGAACCCTGGATGAGTTTAAAACTAAAGGGGCTGAAGCGACGCGATTAGAACAAATTACCGGTATGGCAGAAGCGAACTCTGTCTTTGCCTTGCAAAGTGTGTCTGGAAAAGTATCACAGTTGGCGTCTAATGAAACCTTCTATGGCGAGCCGGACCGTATTCAAGTGCAACTCGAGCAGTTGAGCCGAGTATCACCGAAGTCGCTATCTGATGTATTTAAAAAATATATTGATGGTCGCAACAAGGTGACTCTTAGCATTGTTCCTCAAGGCAAAACCGATTATGCAGTACAAAAGGCGACGTTTGTTACGCCTGAGCGTACGTTGCCCGAGCATGAAAAAATTAGCGAGCAACAATTAGCGTATCGCTCAGTGGTCGATAACTTTGACCGTGCAGTGATGCCAAAAATTGCTGAGCCAGTTCAGGCACATATGCCAACATTGTATGAGATCTATTTCAACAACGGTGCTGAGTTGCTTGGCACGACAACCTCTGAAACACCGACAGTGGTGATTCAGTTTAAACTTCCTGCGGGTGAAAGGCATGTCGCGAGAGGGCAAGAAGGGTTAGCGAATTTAACCGCAGCTATGATGGAGCAAGATTCGGCTTTAAGAAATGTCGAAGATATTCAGGCACAACTGGACAAACTGGGTTCGACCATCAGCGTCAACGCTAATGCCTATTCAACCAGTGTTGTGGTTTCGAGTTTGGATAAAAATCTACCAGAAACGCTTGCAGTGATTGAAGAAGTACTGTTCAGACCGGGCTTTAAGCAACATGATTTCGACCGCATCAAACAGCAAATGATTCAGGGCATGGTTTACCAGCATCAGCAACCAGAGTGGCTGGCATCACAAGCAACCCGTCAGGTATTGTTTGGCTCATCTATTTTTGCTCGCTCCAGTGATGGCACTAAAGATTCGATTGCTAGTTTGACATTAGATGATGTAAAACATTTTTATCGTGAGCATTACACGCCAAATGGCGCGCAAATCGTGGTGGTCGGTGATATCTCTAAACAAGAGATTCGTAAGCAACTGAGTTTTTTTGCCAATTGGCAAGGCGAGGCTTCCCCTCTGATAGACCCGCAAATAGTACCGCCCTTGACTGAGAGAAAAATTTACCTGATTGATAAACCGCAAGCTCCTCAGTCAGTGGTGCGTTTGGTTCGACGTGGCTTGCCTTTCGATGCCACTGGCGAGCTCTATTTAAGTCAGTTAGCCAACTTCAATTTGGCGGGCAACTTTAATAGTCGAATTAATCAGAATCTGCGTGAAGACAAAGGTTTCACTTATGGTGCCAGCAGTTATTTTACCAGTAATCGAGAAATTGGTGCCGTGCTGTTTAATGCTCAAGTGAGAGCCGATGCGACGTTAGATTCTATTGTTGAGTTACAAAATGAAATGGCTAAGTTCAGTGAGCAAGGGCTTACCGACCAAGAAATGGATTTTTTACGTCTAGCTGTTGGTCAACAAGAGGCGTTGGAATATGAAACTCCAGGGCAGAAAGCTTCCTTGTTGAGCAGTATATTGACGTACAGTTTGGATAAAGACTATTTACAGGTACGTAATCAGCTAGTGAAAACCGTTGATAAAGCGACGCTAGATCGTTTGGCAGCCAAGTGGTTTAACCCAAGCGACTACCAAATTATCGTGGTCGGTGATGCGAAAACTCTTAAACCGCAACTAGAAAAATTAACTATTCCCGTAGAAGAGCTTGAAATCATCCGCTAGAGTACACATTAATGAGGAGGCGACGTTCGCGTGCCTCCTGTCTGTCCTGATGGATTTTGCCTCTATAAGGTAGAACCGCAAAGGGAAATAGGCCGACTCACTATACATATATAAGCTAAACCTATATACGAATCACATATAAGCGAATCTCATTTTGACTAATTTTGCCAAGCGACTTGAACGAGTTGCAAATAAATCTACAGTATTTCAGCAGTTTGGCCGTGGTGTTGAACGTGAAACGTTACGCTATACATCAGATGGTGAGCTGGCTCTGACGCCGCATCCTCATTCATTAGGCAGTGCGTTGACCAACCGTTGGATCACCACAGATTTTTCAGAATCGCTGCTGGAATTTATTACCCCAGTTTCCAATGATGTAGCAACTTTGATGGCGCAATTAAAAGATATCCATCATTTTGCTCAAGCTAACATCAATGATGAAAAACTTTGGCCACTTTCTATGCCTTGCTATGTAGGTAGTGAGGACGATATTAATCTTGCACAGTATGGCACCTCGAATACAGGCAGAATGAAAACCTTGTATCGCGCTGGTCTTAAAAAGCGCTATGGCAGCTTGATGCAGATTATTTCCGGCGTCCACTTTAACTTCTCATTCCCTGACTCTTTCTGGGACGCTTTGTATGGCGAACAAGATGAAACGGCGCGTCAGGAGACAAAATCAGAGGCGTATTTTGCGTTGATCCGTAACTATTACCGTTTTGGTTGGTTGATCCCGTACTTCTTTGGTGCCTCTCCAGCGCTCTGCTCGTCTTTTATTCGTGGTCGTGAAACCAAACTGCCATTTGAGAAAATTGGTGGCACTTTGTACCTTCCACATGCAACCTCTTTGCGTTTGAGCGATTTAGGCTATACCAATAGCGCTCAAAGTGGTTTGAAGATTGGTTTCAATGGCTTGAATCAGTACTTAGAAGGATTGAACAGAGCCATCCGCACACCTTCAGAGGAGTTCGCCGAAATTGGCGTTAAAGTTGCGGGTGAATATCGTCAACTTAATAGCAACGTGTTGCAGATCGAAAACGAACTGTATGCGCCAATCCGTCCCAAACGAGTAACGAAAAGTGGTGAGAAACCCTCAGAAGCGCTGGCGCGAGGTGGTGTTGAATACATTGAAGTTCGTTCTTTAGATGTCAACCCATTTAGTCCTGCTGGTGTAACGGAACAGCAAGTTCGTTTCCTGGATCTGTTCTTAACTTGGGCAGCACTGTCTGATTCTGATCCTATGGATAACTGTGAGCTGGAGTGTTGGCGTGATAACTGGAACAAAGTGATTGTTCAAGGTCGTCAGGTTGGATTAGAACTACAAATTGGCTGTCACGGAGAGAAATTGTCATTGCAAGCTTGGGCAAAACGCGTGTTTGCCGATTTGCGTCAAATTGCTGAAGTGATGGATGCGCAGATGGAGGGGGACGCTTATCAGCAAGTATGTAATGAGCTGGAAACGTGGATCGACAACCCTGAAAAAACACTGTCGGCACAGTTGCTGGAAAAAGTGAAAGCGGCTGGTGGTTTAGGTAAAGCGGGGTGTGCACTCGGTCTGGAGTATCGTCAACAAAACCTAGAGCATCAATACCAAGTTTATTCCGAAACGATGATGGAAGAAGAGGTTATTCGTTCCGCTCAAGAACAGCTCAGTATTGAACAGCAAGATACCTTAAGTTTTGATGAGTATCTTGAACAGTATTTTGCTTATCTGAAATAAGCCGCTTCACGATTGATGGTTAGACAGCTATCATTCATTAGCAAACAACAATAGATCAACACGATTTATCTGTGTCGGAATAGCGTTAGATTCCAACACCATTGGAGAAAAAGAACAATGCCACTATTAGACAGCTTTACTGTTGACCACACTCGCATGCATGCACCTGCCGTTCGTGTAGCGAAGAACATGCAAACGCCGAAAGGCGATACGATTACGGTTTTTGATTTACGTTTCACTGCGCCAAACAAAGACATTTTGTCTGAAAAGGGCATTCACACGCTTGAGCACTTATATGCAGGTTTTATGCGCGCACACCTTAACGGTGCCAATGTTGAAATCATCGATATTTCGCCTATGGGCTGTCGCACAGGCTTCTATATGAGCTTGATTGGCGCGCCAAGTGAGCAGCAAGTTGCAGATGCATGGCTTGCAGCGATGCAAGACGTATTGAAAGTGGAATCGCAAAACAAGATCCCTGAGCTAAATGAATACCAATGTGGTACAGCAGCAATGCACTCACTTGAAGAAGCAAAGCAAATTGCTCAGGCTGTGATTGCGGCAGGTATCAGTGTCAACCGCAATGATGAGCTGGCTCTGCCAGAAGAGATGCTGAAAGAGTTGAAAATCGACTAATTGCTAGTGGATTTGGAAAGTAAAAAGGCTTGGGTTGACCAAGCCTTGAGTTTGTTGACAAAGTTGGTATTCGATTTATACCTGATATTCCTAACCCTACCGTCATTCCTGCGAAGGCAGGAATCTAGTTCTAGCGTGCGTTGAGACTAGATTCCAGATATTTCGTTCCGAAATTCTGGAATGACGATATTGGGTTTGTCATCAGTCTGAAGGCTTGGGTTAACCAAGCCTTTTTGTATTTATTGTGTCTGGAATTGTGAATTAAACTTTCTTTGGCTTTTTCGGGTGAACTCGAACCAGCTTAATACGGTTCTCTTCCAACTCGACAATTTCCATTGGGTGGTTGGCGACTTTAACACTGATTTGGCTGGCAGGGATCTCTTCAAGATGCTCCAAAATCAGACCGTTTAATGTTCTCGGCCCGTCTGTTGGCAACTTCCACTTCAAGCTCTTGTTAATGTCACGAATGTTTGCGCTACCTTCAATCAGGAAGCTACCATCGCCTTGCGGTGTGATCTCTTCGGATAAACTTGGTGCGATGGAGGTGGTAAATTCACCGACAATCTCTTCCAGAATATCTTCCAAAGTAATCAAACCGATAATATCGCCATACTCATCGACAACCAGACCAATACGCTCTTTATTGCGTTGGAATTTGAGTAGCTGAACGTTAAGCGGCGTGCTTTCAGGGATGTAGTAGATTTCATCCGCAGCACGCAAGATGATCTCTTTGTTGAGTTCGCTTTTTTCTAACACAAAGCGAGAGGCCTCACGCAAACGCAGGATACCAACCGCTTCATCAATTTGATCACGGTAAAGCACTACTCGGCCATGAGGAGAGTGGGTTAACTGGCGAACAATCGATTTCCAGTCGTCATTAATGTTGATACCTGTGATTTCGTTACGCGGAATCATAATGTCATTCACCGTAACGTGCTCAAGGTCAAGAATCGACAACAGCATATCTTGGTGACGACGAGGAATAAGACCGCCAGCTTCATTGACCACTGTGCGTAATTCTTCTGAACTCAGGTGGTCTTCACTACTGCTTAAGTTTTTTACCCCCAACAGACGAATAAACCCGTTGGTAATAAAGTTAACGAACACCACTAACGGCGCAAAGACTTTCATCAGCACGCTGAGCAGAACGCTACTGGTGTAAGCCACTTTTTCCGGGAAGAGGGCTGCCAATGTTTTTGGTGTTACTTCCGCAAACACTAGTACCACTAAGGTTAATAAACCAGTAGCAATCGCCACACCGTAATCACCATACAGACGCATACCGATAATCGTTGCAATGGCAGATGCCAGAATGTTGACTAGGTTATTACCGATTAGAATGAGGCCAATAAGGCGATCTGGACGATTAAGTAATTTCTCAACTCGTTTAGCACCCTTATGCCCAGTGTTGGCGAGGTGCTTTAAACGATAACGGTTGAGAGACATCATGCCTGTCTCAGAACCGGAAAAATAGGCAGAAATAACAATAAGACACGCAAGCAGCGCAAACAAAATACCTGTAGAGATATCGTCCAAAACGATTTTTTTCCTTATAACAATGAATAAATGTGGCTTAGTTTAAAATAATTTCTCTGACAAAACGGCTACCGAAATACGCCAGAGTTAGTAGAGTAGCACCCGCTATCGCAAACCAAGTGACTTTTCTTCCGCGCCAACCTTTCTGATAATGGCCCCAAAGCAAAATCGAATAAACCACCCAAGCAACAAATGAAAAAATGGCTTTATGCGCTTTACCTTGAGCAAACATATCCTGAACAAAAAACCAACCAGTGATAAGAGTACCAGTTAACAATAAGTTGCCAATCAGAATTATTTTAAACAATTGACGCTCAACCATCAGCAATGGTGGCAAATTCGGATTAATGGTTAAAGCTTTTTTCTTTTTCAATTTGTAATCAAGCCAAGCAAGTTGCAATGCGTACAGAGCACCAATCGACAATGTTGAATAAGAAAATAGTGCTAGAGAGATATGAAGTAGCAACTTGGGGTCATTTTCTAAATGAGTAATAAAGGTACTTGGCAAGAGTGCAGCAGCAGACAAATTGATGACTGAAAAGCTATAAACCACAGGAAGTAAGAACCATAAGCGAGTTTTGAACATCGCGATGCTCATTACTAAAGAGATAATAAAGCTAATCAGAGAGGCGACATTGAGCATACTTAAATTCTGCCCAGTGACATTAATTATCAAGTCTCCGAGCAGCCAGGCATGAAAAACAAGCGCAAAGAAAGCAGAAATAAAAACGGATTTTGCTCTTATTCCCGTTTGGTTGACTAGGCTAGGCACTATGGTTGCTATGGCTAATATGTACAGTAACGTGGCAACGATAGCGATTAAGTTATCCATACTTCTCACATAAATGGTTGCTGAATTAACGAATTATACATTGCCTAACTCTAATGAGCCATGGTGGATATTGATTGATTTTTCACAGTTGAGATATCGCTAAGTTAACCCAATTAACAATACAAAGCTCAATGCTATTAGTGATAGAGATATCAGCGTGTTCTGTTATGGGGAATAGGGTATGCCTAGGGACTTGGCTAAGGTATACTCACCACAATTAATCGCCGTACCGCGAAGAGAATTAAAATGTTTGAGAATTTAACGGATCGACTATCCAAGACGCTGAAAAATATCAGCGGTAAAGGACGTCTTACTGAAGACAATATTAAAGAGACCCTGCGTGAAGTGCGCATGGCGCTATTGGAAGCTGACGTTGCGCTTCCTGTAGTTCGTGATTTCGTCAACCGTGTGAAAGAGAGCGCGGTCGGTGTCGAAGTTTCTAAGTCACTGACTCCTGGCCAAGAATTTATCAAGATCGTACGGAGCGAACTTGAAAAAGTCATGGGTGAATCCAACGAAGCGCTTAACTTAGCTGCGCAGCCACCGGCTGTTATCCTTATGGCGGGTTTACAAGGTGCCGGTAAGACAACCAGCGTTGGTAAACTTTCTAAGCTATTAAAAGAGCGTGATAAGAAAAAAGTGCTGGTGGTTTCTGCCGACGTTTATCGCCCCGCGGCGATCAAACAGCTAGAAACGTTAGCGACGGACCTTGGTGTTGATTTCTTCCCATCTTCTGCTGACCAAAAGCCACTTGATATTGCGAATGCGGCTATTGATCATGCGAAGAAAAAATTCTATGACGTATTAATTGTCGATACTGCTGGTCGTTTGGCTATCGATGAGCAAATGATGTCGGAAATCCAAGACCTACATAAAGCTATCGATCCAGTGGAAACACTGTTTGTGGTCGATGCGATGACAGGTCAAGATGCGGCAAACACAGCGAAAGCGTTTGGTGATGCACTACCTCTGACCGGTGTGATCCTGACTAAAGTTGATGGTGATGCTCGTGGTGGTGCTGCTCTGTCTGTACGTCATATCACTGGAAAACCCATTAAGTTCTTGGGTGTAGGGGAAAAAACCGACGCTCTAGAGCCTTTCCATCCTGATCGTGTTGCTTCGCGTATTCTTGGTATGGGTGACGTACTGTCACTGATTGAAGATTTACAACGCAACGTTGACCAGGATAAAGCGGAAAAACTGGCTAAGAAGTTCAAAGAGAAAAAAGGTTTCGACCTGGAAGATTTCCGTGAACAATTGGGGCAAATGAAAAACATGGGCGGCATGATGGGAATGTTAGATAAGCTTCCTGGCATGTCTCAGCTTCCGGCTGGCGTTAAAGATAAAGTTGACGATGGCATGTTCAAGCAGATGGAGGCCATTATCAGCTCGATGACGATGAAAGAGCGTCGTAACCCCGATTTGATTAAAGGCTCGCGTAAAAAACGTATTGCGTCAGGCTCTGGTGTTCAGGTGCAAGACGTTAACCGCCTATTAAAGCAGTTCACTCAGATGCAAAAGATGATGAAAAAAATGCAGAAAGGCGGCATGAAAGGCATGATGCGCAACATGCAAGGCATGATGGGCGGAATGGGAGGTATGGGCGGAGGCGGTGGCTTCTTCGGTCGCTAGAGTTATTGCTTTCCATTGTACTCATACCAAGTTCAATCCATTCTTAATTATTTAGTAGATGGGAAATCTTGAACTCAGGTATGAATTCCCACGCAGGAGCGTGGGAACTAGAAATGTTTCAAACTGTTATCAAGGTCACAGTAATTAATCCCTGCTTTTGGTGGTGAAAAATTAGCTAAAAACCTTGCAATGCCTCGGAATAAGAGTAAAATTCCGGGGCTTTATTTTGGCACGAGACCCCAAGCTGTTTTATCTAAGACGGTTACTGGGGTTAATTTTATTTTTGAGAAAGCAAAGAGGACGACATGGTAACCATTCGTTTGGCACGTCACGGCGCTAAGAAGCGTCCATTCTATCAAATCGTTGTTGCCGATAGCCGCAACTCAGCTACTGGCCGCTTCATCGAGAAAGTAGGTTTCTTTAACCCTACTGCTACTGGTCAAGAAGAAGGCCTACGTCTAGATCTAGATCGCGTGAACCACTGGGTTTCACAAGGCGCATCTGTATCTGATCGCGTAGCTAAACTAGTAAAAGACGCTCAAAAAGCGGCTTAATTCTTACATTTAGTGAGTAACTAGTTTATGTCGATGAAAGGTAATGAAACGATGAGCAAACAAAGCGAGAAAATTGTTGTAGGCAAGTTTGGTGCTACTTACGGCATTCGTGGTTGGCTTAAAGTTTTTTCCTATACAGACAATCCAGAAAGTATTTTTGATTATGCCCCTTGGTTTGTTAACCAAAAGGGTGTGTCAGTTGAATACAAAGTTGAAGGTTGGAAGCGCCACAACAAAGGGCTTGTAGTTAAACTTGCCGGTCTCGATGTTCGTGAAGATGCGCACTTACTGACTAATTTTGAAATTTCAATTGATCCCGCGGTACTACCAGAATTGCCAGAAGATGAATTCTACTGGCGCGAATTGTTCGGCATGCACGTGGTAACCACCCAAGGCTACGACCTAGGTAAAGTTACTGACATGCTCGAGACAGGCTCGAACGATGTTCTCGTAGTTAAAGCAAATCTGAAAGATGCTTTCGGGCAAAAGGAACGATTAATTCCGTTCCTTGAAGAGCAAGTGATCAAAAATATTGATCGCACAGCTCAACGGATCGAAGTTGACTGGGATCCAGCGTTTTAACTCTAAACTATAAGGCAAAGAACACATGTGGGTTGGCGTAATAAGCCTATTTCCTGAAATGTTCCGCAGCATTACAGATTTTGGAGTCACAGGCCAAGCGGTTAAAAAAGGGTTGTTGTCTGTTGAGACTTGGAATCCACGTGATTTCACTCATGACAAACGTCGTACTGTCGATGATAAACCCTACGGTGGTGGCCCTGGTATGTTGATGATGGTACAGCCTTTGCGCGATGCTATTCATGCTGCCAAACAAGCCGCACCGGGAAAGACGAAAGTCATTTACCTTTCTCCTCAAGGTCGAAAACTCGACCAGAAGGGAGTTGAAGAGTTAGCTACAAATGAAAACCTTGTTCTTATTTGTGGTCGTTACGAAGGGGTAGATGAACGCATTATTGAATCTGAAGTTGACCAAGAATGGTCAATTGGTGATTTCGTAATGACGGGTGGGGAAATCCCAGCCATGACCTTGATTGATTCGGTGTCTCGGTTTATTCCGGGTGTACTTGGAGATTTCGCGTCAGCAGAAGAAGATTCTTTTGCCAATGGCTTGTTAGATTGCCCACATTATACGCGTCCTGAAGTGTTAGATGGAAAAGAAGTACCTGCGGTACTGAAATCCGGAAATCACGAGGACATTCGTCGCTGGCGACTAAAATCGTCGCTGGGCCGAACTTGGTTAAGACGTCCGGAGCTCCTGGAAAACCTAGCTCTGACTGACGAACAGGAACAATTGCTGGCTGAGTTCATTAAAGAAACTCGGAATAACCAGTAACCTATTAAATTTAGTATCAGTTTATTCTAGGAATTTAAAAAATGAGTAACATCATCAAAGCTCTTGAGCAAGAGCAAATGAAACAAGACCTACCTAAATTTGCACCAGGTGACACTGTTGTAGTTCAAGTTAAGGTAAAAGAAGGTGATCGTGAGCGTCTACAGGCATTCGAAGGTGTTGTAATCGCTATCCGTAACCGTGGTCTACACTCAGCATTCACTGTACGTAAGATTTCTAACGGTGAAGGTGTTGAACGTACGTTCCAAACTCACTCTCCTGCTATCGGCGGAATTGAAGTTAAACGTCGCGGTGCAGTACGTCGTGCCAAGTTGTACTACCTGCGTGAGCGTTCTGGTAAGTCTGCTCGTATTAAAGAGAAACTTGCTAAGAAGTAATACTTCATATCGCATTCTCATAAAAAAACGGAGCCAATTGGCTCCGTTTTTTTATGTCTTAAATTCTAAAAGATAAAACAGAAGTGATACCGTTCTAGAAAAATTTCTGATCAGTGAATGGGCATCGATAAGCAAACCCTCTGAGTCAAGGATGGATCAGCGGAGCCCCATGGAAGGTCGCTCTTATAAAAAATAAGGGCGTGTTTGTGTTAGATGCCCATTCGCTGTTCCACCAATGCCCAATTTGATCATATTTTTACCTAGAATGGTATGAATCACATCGAGACTTCGCTATTCACGAGTGTCTTCGGAGATGGTGACAGGTACAGTGATCTCTTCACCTTTACGCAGCAAAGTAAAATTCGCTACGGTTCCCGGTCTTAAGTTGGTGACAATATCCATGACACTTTGACGACCATTGATTTTATGATCATCGATCTTCAAGATAATATCGCGAGCTTCAACCCCCGCTTTTTCAGCAGGACCATTCGGGTCGACAGCTAAAATCACGATACCGCCGATATGTTCATTCCCTAACAAACGGGAAGTGACAGAGTTGATATCTTGACCATCTACGCCAATGTAGCCACGAATCACACGACCATCGGCAATAATCTTTTCCATAATCGTATTGGCGAGAGCATAGGGAATGGCAAATGAAATTCCGTATGTTTCCAAATCGGTAGCCTGTTGGAAAGAGGCGGTATTGATACCAACGAGCTCACCTTGTGTATTGACCAGAGCACCACCTGAGTTACCTTCATTGATTGCAGCGTCAGTCTGAATGAACGCTTGACGACCGTCAGCACTGATCGAAGAGCGACCGGTCGCAGAGATAATGCCGAACGTGGTCGTTTGTCCAAGGTTGTACGGGTTACCAATCGCTAATACTACATCCCCGACTTTTGCCTGGTATTGGGGGTTGAGAGGAATGACAGGAAGGTTATTGCCCTCAACGCGTAACACCGCAATATCCGTTCTTCGGTCTTTACCGACAAGTTGAGCCGCCGCTACGCGCCCATCCTGCAAGGCGACAATAATTTGATCGGCTTGTGCCACCACATGGTAGTTAGTGATGATATAGCCTTTTTCACTCACGATGACACCAGAGCCAAGACCTTGAGTAGACAGCTTGCTGCGATCGTTCTCGGCGTATTTCCGGCTATAGATATTCACCACCGCAGGGGCCGCCTTAGCTACCGCGCTGTTAAAGGATATTTGTAAAGAGGCCATATCATCGGGTGTGTCGTTTTGTTTCGGGATGATGTTTTCACGTAAAGATGGCATCGCAGCAACAATGATGACTGCGGTAACCAAACCAATAACAACAGAACGAAGCAAAACTTTTAGCATAAATTCCCCAGAATTAGCGCAGCCAATTGAGTGAGTTTTAAATAGTTGTATCCCAAGAAATTTGGGTGAGTTTTCTTAGCACGAAGAATAGCATTACCGAGGCAAATAACAAAAGGACCACATGCAATTGTGGTCCTGTTTGTTAACTGATTAGCCAATCAGTTTTGGTTATCATTAGACTGCTTAATCTAGCGAACAACTAAGCCGTTAGCGAACAACTAAGTAGATAGTACGATCACCGCGTTGAATATTAAGTGCAAGGATACTTGGATTTTTATCCATGATCGCTCTTAAATCGGCGATGTTTTTCACCCGCTGTCTGTTAACGCCAATAATGATATCGTCAGTTTGCAGCTGGTAGCTTTCCGCTGGTGAATCTTTGGCGACACTAGTGACTTTGACACCTTCAATTGAGTCGGACGATGTCGTATTACTTAACTCAGCACCTTGTAATCCGTGATGCAGTTTGTCTGCTTTGGTTTTGCTAGTGGTCGCTTCACCCAGTGTGACGTCGTAGGTTTTCTCTTTACCTTCACGAATCACCCCCAGTTTCACCGTTTTACCTGCACCTAAAGTCGCGACTTTCGCGCGCAGTTCAGAAAAGGTTTCTATTTTCTTACCGTTCACTGAAACAACAATATCACCCGCTTTTAAGCCGGCTTTATCGGCAGCACTATCTGGCACAACTTGGCTCACGAAGGCGCCTTTAGTTGAGGAGTAACCCATAGCTTCAGCCAGTTCAGAAGTGACTTCGCCACCTTGCACGCCGAGCATGCCACGTTTTACCTCGCCAAATTCAAGAATTTGGCTGGTCAGGTTCTTCATCATGTTAGAAGGAATGGAGAAACCAATACCTACGTTGCCACCGTTTGGACCAAGAATCGCAGTGTTAATACCAATCAATTCACCATCGAGGTTTACCAGTGCGCCGCCTGAGTTACCACTGTTGATCGCCGCATCGGTTTGAATGAAGTTTTCGAAATTTTCAATATTTAAACCACTGCGACCCAGAGCTGAAACAATCCCCGAAGTAACGGTTTGACCAAGGCCGAATGGGTTACCGATCGCGACCGCAAAATCACCGACGCGAAGTTGATCCGAATCGGCAATATTAATTTGCGTTAGGTTTTCAGATTTTTCTAATTTCAACAGTGCAATATCAGACATCTCATCGCCGCCAACGAGTTCAGCATTGATCTCTCGTCCGTCATGAAGCTTAACGCGGATCTTCTCTGCATTATTGATGACGTGGTAGTTAGTGACGACATAGCCTTTACCCGCGTCAATGATGACGCCAGAGCCAAGAGCTCGGAACGGACGCTCTTGCATCTGCTCTACGGGGAAGTCTGGACCAAAGAAGAATCGGAATTGTTCTGGGACTCTTTGTCGAGAGACTTGAGTACCTTCTACTGCAATGCTTACCACTGCGGGTGTTACTTTTTCGAGCATGGGTGCCAAGCTTGGCATTTGCTCTCCATTCACCGATAAAGGCAGTGCTGCAGTCGCCTGCATTGGTGCAATGATAGAACTTAAGCTTAAGGATAGAACCGTTAAAGCAAGCAAAGGTTTTTTCATCATGAAACTCCTCATAGATTATTATCTGGTCATGGTTAATATTCGTGCTAAATATCAAACTTCAACAGACTCAGTGAGAGTTATGACTCAAAAACCTTGGCAAAGTTCATTAGGGATTAATAGTTCGTTAGAGAACAATAGCTCATTAGAGCAATCGTTATCAACATGAGTATCAATTAACTCGCTTTGACATCAATAACTTCAGAAGAGTGCAGAATCGCTTTTTCTTCAGTTTTTAGTAGCCCTGTCGCACCTAACGCGTAATCTTTCGGTTGCTCTTCAAGTGCTTCATCTGAACTGCTCTCTTCTTTTGCTTGAGCAATTTGCTTCACAAACGGGTTATCTTGTTCAGGCACATTGGGCAGCAACTCGCTAGAGGTCTTCGACATATGCTGGTAAAGCTTAGTGTAATCTTTACCTAGTGTGTCAAGCATCTCGGCAGCTTGGGCAAAATGATCTGCGAGTTCTTGACGTTGTTGTTCAAGTGCATACTTTGTGCTGTCTAAATCTTTTTGTAAGGATTTTTGAGCCTTATATTGAGGTGTGGTTAAACGAGAAATCACGACGCCAACTACAAGACCAACTAATAATCCAACAATGGCATAAATCCAAGGCATAACAGCTCCTTATTGTTGTTATTTAACATGTTTTTCACCAATTGGTTACACATGGGCTTATCTCATGGTACTATGACTGCCCGAATGGATAAAGCAAAAAGCATGTGCTCTACTTCCCCCTTTTATTAAGCAGATAGTCATGACTCCGAAGCAGCGATACCAACAAGATTTAAAACGGCCGGATTTTCAACAAGATGAAGCACAAGCTATGGCTGTAAATGCTCTGGATGATCTTTATCATCAGCTAATTGATTACCTCAATACAGCAGTGGTCAAACCATCTCGTTGGCAAAAATTATTAGGCAAAAAAGAAGTGAAACCTCAGTTGCCTAAGGGATTGTACTTCTGGGGAGGAGTCGGGCGTGGCAAAACGTATTTGATGGATACTTTCTTTGATGCGTTGCCTACCGAAAAAAAAATGCGAGTGCATTTCCATCGTTTTATGTACCGAGTACATGATGAATTAAAGTTGCTGAGTGATGTCAGCGATCCGCTTGAAATCATTGCGGATAAATTCAGTAAAGAAGCGCTCATTATCTGTTTTGACGAATTTTTTGTCTCGGATATTACTGACGCTATGATTTTGGGGACGTTATTCCAGGCTCTGTTCCATCGTGGGGTGGTGTTGGTGGCTACCTCAAATATTCCGCCACATGATCTGTATCGAAATGGATTGCAGCGTGCTCGTTTTTTACCAGCCATTGCGCTGATTGAAACGCATTGTCATATTCTGAATGTCGATAGTGGTGTGGATTATCGCTTGAGAACGCTGCAACAAGCGGAGATTTACCACTACCCGTTGGATGACAAAGCTTGTGAAAATCTCAATAAGTATTACGGGCAATTGGCGGGTAGTGAAAAGCCAAAGCAGCATCAGATAGCAGTCAATCACCGAATGATTGATGTGATCGAAGCAAACGATGGTCTGCTCTATGCGTCATTTGCACAACTTTGCCAGACGGCTCGTAGCCAAAATGATTACATCGAGTTGTCTAAACTCTATCACACTGTGTTACTGGCTGAAGTTAAGCAGATGGATCGCTCTATAGATGATGCTGCACGACGTTTTATCGCGTTAGTTGATGAATTTTATGAGCGCAATGTAAAACTGATTATTTCCGCTGCAGTTCCTCTCGAGTCGCTGTATACTCAAGGTCAGTTGGAGTTTGAATTCAAACGTTGCCAGTCTCGTTTGATCGAGATGCAGAGCCATGATTATCTGGCTCAGGAACACTTAGCGTAAGCCTTTCACTATTGATAAGGAAAAATGACTTTTTTGTATAAAAAGAGGTGATTTTTCCTTCACTCTTCTTTATAATCCTGCGACCCACCGTTACTGCAGGTCTTTTTAGGCCGGGAGTACCACCCACTCGAAGGGGTGTTGTCTGGGCTCTTAGACAGTGGGAGCAATATGCTCCTTTAAGTGTAAATTTTAATTAACGGGTTATTATTAGCATGAAAACATTCGTTGCTAAACCAGAAACTGTAAAACGCGACTGGTATGTTGTAGACGCAGAAGGTAAAACTCTTGGCCGTCTAGCAAGTGAAATTGCATCTCGCCTACGTGGCAAACACAAAGCTGAATACACTCCACACGTCGACACTGGTGATTACATCATCGTTGTTAACGCGGAGAAAGTTGCTGTAACTGGTAACAAAGCTAAAGACAAAATGTACCACCGTCACACTGAATTCCCAGGTGGCCTAAAATCTTTCAGCTTCGAGAAGCTGATCGAGCGTAAGCCTGAGATGGTACTTGAGCTAGCGGTTAAAGGTATGCTTCCAAAAGGTCCTCTAGGCCGTGCTATGTACCGTAAGCTTAAAGTTTACGCAGGCGCTGAGCACAACCCTGTTGCTCAACAACCTATAGTACTAGACATCTAATTGGTGATATCGGAAATGGCAGAGAATCAATACTACGGCACTGGCCGTCGCAAAAGCTCAGCTGCACGCGTTTTTATTAAACCAGGCAGCGGCAACATCGTAATCAACAAGCGTAGCCTTGATGAGTACTTCGGTCGTCCAACTTCTCGTATGGTTGTTAAACAACCTCTTGAGCTAGTTGAGATGGTAGAAAAACTAGATCTATACATCACTGTTAAAGGTGGCGGTATTTCTGGTCAAGCTGGTGCTATCCGTCACGGTATCACTCGCGCTCTAATGGAATACGATGAATCACTACGTCCTGCACTACGTGCGGCTGGCTACGTTACTCGTGACGCTCGTTGCGTTGAACGTAAGAAAGTTGGTCTACGTAAAGCACGTCGTCGTCCACAGTTCTCTAAACGTTAATCTTTCTTTATCGAGAGGTTCGTGGGTCCAGTTGTTACTGGATTGTGGACAAAAAAAGCTCGGCTTATGCCGGGCTTTTTGTTTTTATGCTATTAGCAAAATTTCATTTCGCAATCATCACTTCTCATACCATTCTGGAAAACTTTCTGATCAGTGAATGGGTGTCGATAAGCAAACCCTCCGAGCCATGGATGGCTCGGCGGAGCCCCATGGACGGGTTTATGCGTGTTTGTGTTCGATGCCCATTCGCTGTTCCACTGATGTTCAATCTGATCATATTTTTACCTAGGATGGTATTACAGCAGCGTTCAATATGATCACTCCTTTATCTATATAGCTATCAAACTGTTGCAGTCTTACTCCCTTTTGTGACATAGCATGGGATTTACCTTACAAATGTTACGGAAAAGTAGCTTTATCTTGTCAGAAAGTAGAGTTTTATTTATCATTTACCGTCAAATAAATACAACTAAATAAGTATTTTGTTAGCCATGCTCTTAAGCGGAATAACAGCAGTCCACAAGGAGCAAATGGGAGAATGTCTGGATGAGCAATG
This sequence comes from Vibrio sp., assembly GCF_047973365.1. Lineage (GTDB taxonomy): Bacteria > Pseudomonadota > Gammaproteobacteria > Enterobacterales > Vibrionaceae > Vibrio. Next base: position 58,695 of record NZ_JBKEBW010000032.1, read on the forward strand.
CGCCTTTGAACAACAGTCGCAGACGCTTCTTAACAGCGACAACGGCAGTTGTCGGTGGTTTAGGAGCGGCGGCAGTTGCTGTACCTTTTATAAAATCGTGGAACCCAAGTGCGAAAGCAAAAGCGGCCGGTGCCCCTGTCGAGGTTGATGTTAACAAACTCGAAGAAGGGCAAATGGTTCGTGTTGAGTGGCGCGGAAAACCTGTATGGGTCGTTCGTCGTTCTCAAGCTATCGTCGATGCTCTTAAAGAGCACGATAACCAACTGCGTGATCCGAACTCTGGTGAAGAGCAACAACCGGGTTACGCGCAAAACACTTATCGCTCAATTAAGCCTGAATACTTCATCGCTGTTGGTATTTGTACTCACTTAGGTTGTTCGCCAAGTTATTTGCCGGATTCTTTTAGTGAGCAAGTGCAAGGTGTGAAATCAGGTTTCTTCTGTCCTTGTCATGGTTCGAAGTTTGACATGGCTGGACGAGTATTCCAGGGCGTTCCTGCACCACTGAACCTGGTAATTCCGAAACATATGTATTTAAGCGATACAAGAATTGTCATCGGTCTCGATGAAACAGGGGAGGCATAATGCAAGCTCTACTTGATTGGGTAGAAAAACGTCTACCCGCGATGAATGCTTATAAAAAGCACCTTTCTGAATATCCAATGCCGAAGAACTTCAACTTTTGGTACCTTTTTGGTTCTTTGGCGATGTTGGTGTTGGTTAACCAATTGTTAACCGGTATCTGGTTAACCATGAACTATGTTCCTTCAGGTGAAGGTGCGTTTGCTTCCGTTGAGTACATCATGCGTGATGTCGAGTTCGGTTGGTTACTGCGTTATATGCACTCAACCGGCGCTTCTGCGTTCTTTGTTGTTGTGTATCTGCACATGTTCCGTGGTCTGATTTACGGTTCATACCAAAAGCCGCGTGAACTTCTTTGGTTGTTCGGCATGCTTATTTTCTTAGTGCTGATGGCTGAAGCGTTTATGGGTTACTTGCTACCTTGGGGACAAATGTCTTACTGGGGAGCTCAGGTAATCATTTCTCTGTTTGGTGCCATTCCTGTTATCGGTGATGATTTAACACTTTGGATTCGTGGTGACTACGTTATCTCAGGTGCGACATTGAACCGTTTCTTCGCGCTGCACGTCATTGCATTACCAATTGTGTTACTGCTGTTGATCGTACTGCACATTCTTGCTCTGCATGAAGTGGGTTCAAACAACCCGGATGGTATTGAAACTAAACTGCCTAAAGGCACGATGGGCGATGACTACCAATCACAGTTCAAGTTTCACGATTACTACGCGAAGAAATATGACATCATCGACTCTATTCCTTTCCATCCATACGGAACGGTAAAAGATTTAGTCGGCGTTGCAGGCTTCCTATTCTTGTTCTGTTATGTACTGTTCTTCAACCCAGAAATGGGTGGCTATTTCCTTGAGCCGCCTAACTTTGAAGCAGCAAGCCCACTAAAAACGCCAGCGCACATCGCGCCTGTTTGGTACTTCACGCCGTTCTATGCGATTTTGCGTGCAGTTCCGGATAAGTTAATTGGTGTTGTTGCGATGGGGGCATCGATTGTCGTGCTATTCCTGTTGCCATGGTTGGATCGTTGTAAAGTTCGTTCTTACCGCTACCGCAGTAAGTTGCATTTAATCAACATTATTCAATTCACTATTTGTTTTATTGCTTTGGGTATTCTCGGTGCGCTACCAGCGACGCCAACTTATACCTTACTAGCTCGAATCTTTAGTTTAGGTTACTTCATGTTCTTCGTATTGCTGTTCTTCTACAGCAAAAATGAAGCAACCAAACCACTACCCAAGAGGGTCACATTCAAATGAAAAAGTGGATTGTAATTTTATTTGCAATGTTGCCTTCCTTGGTGATGGCAGCAGGCGGTAACGTACATTTAGATAAAGCGGAAAATGATTTAACTGATCAAGCATCTTTGCAACGTGGTGCTAAGTTATTCATGAACTACTGTTTTGGTTGTCACTCAACGCAATATCAACGTTATGAGCGCGTAGCGACGGATCTAGGTATTCCTGCGGACTTGATGAAAGAGAATCTTATTTTTAATCCAACCACCAAAATAGGTGAGTTGATGGAAAATGCAATTCCTGATAAATCGGCAGCGAAATGGTTTGGCGCTCCACCGCCAGATCTTACTCTGGTCGCTCGAGTGCGTGGCACAGATTGGTTGTATACCTATTTACGCTCATTCTATGCCGATCCAAGCCGTCCATTTGGGGTAAACAACATTGTTTTCCCAAGCGTTGGTATGCCACATGTACTTGAAGAGCTGCAAGGTACACCTGAAGCGATCTTCGAAACTCATGTCGTCGATGGTGAAGAAGTTAAGGTTGTGGTTGGTACTAAGTCTCAAGGCAACGGTGAGTTAAGTGAAGGGGAATATGACCAAGCTGTACGGGATTTGGTTAACTTCTTAGATTATTCCGCCGAGCCAGTTAAGCTGGAGCGCCAAGCTATGGGCTGGTGGGTATTTGCATTCTTGTTGATACTAACAATCGTTGTTGTAGCGCTTAAGAAAGAATATTGGCGTGATGTGCACTAATTGTGCTACTATACCGCACTAAATCCTAGTATTTAATTCAGCAATGGGGGCTTAGCCTCCATTGTTTTTTGTGTCTGTGTAAGTGTGCTGGAGGGCTCCATGGCTGTAGCTGCCAATAAACGTTCTGTGATGACTCTATTTTCAAGTGCGTCTGATATGTATAGCCATCAGGTTCGTATTGTTCTGGCTGAAAAAGGTGTCAGTGTTGAGGTGGAGTTGGTTGATGACAATAACCTGCCAACTGATCTCGTTGAGCTTAACCCATACAAGTCGGTACCTACTTTAGTTGATCGCGAGCTTACGCTTTATGATTCAAAAATCATCATGGAATACCTTGATGAGCGTTTTCCTCATCCACCACTAATGCCTGTTTACCCGGTCGCTCGTGGTAATAGCCGTTTGATGATTTATCGTATCGAAAGAAACTGGTATTCACTGGCTAAGATAATCCTAGAAGGAAAGGCTGAAGAAGCAGAAGTGGCGCGTAATAAGCTACGTACTGACTTACTCGACTTAGGGCCATTGTTTGGAGAATATACATACTTCATGACCGAAGAATTCAGTTTAATCGACTGTTACTTATCTCCGCTGCTATGGCGTTTACCTGTTCTGGGTATCGAGTTAGTTGGACCGGGGTCTAAAGAAATAAAAGTATATATGAACCGCGTGTTTGAACGTGATTCATTCCTAGCTTCACTAACTGAAGCAGAACGCGAGATGCGTCTTGCTCGTTAATGGTTGTATTTGATGGATATTGATCAAATGACACCTCGCCGACCATATATGCTACGGGCATTTTATGATTGGTTGCTAGAAAACGATTTAACACCTCATCTTGTTGTCGATGCAACTATGCGTGGCGTACGAGTTCCGATGGAATACGTACAAGATGGGCAAATCATCCTCAATGTGGCACCTCGTGCTGTTGGCAACTTAGAGCTTGGTAACGATGACGTGACTTTCAATGCTCGATTTGGTAGTCGACCACAGGTTGTTGTTGTTCCTTTGTATGCCGTACAAGCGATTTATGCTCGTGAGAATGGTGCAGGAACCATGTTTGATCCTGAGCCGGCTTATGAGCAAGAGCTTGATTCAGATATGACTATGGATGAGTCCACCGAGGAAAGCTTGATAAGCGAAGTACCGATAGAGGAAGGGACATCTGATGATGAACCGCCTCGTCCCAAAGGCAGACCAAGTTTACGAGTCGTGAAATAAGAACAAAAAAAGCAGCCTTGAGCTGCTTTTTTGTTTGAGTTTGTTGGCAAAGTCGGTGTTCGATTTATACCTGATATTCCTAACCCTACCGTCATTCCTGCGAAGGCACAATGCTGATCGTTTAAAGAAAATATAACTACTTGAACGATCTTGCAGTTCAAGCAAACTAACTCTTCGTAACTGAGGAGTTAGTATGTTTGCCAATGAATTAGATGACCTTTCTACTTGCTATCCACTGAACACTGAATATCTTGAAGTCCTTAATGCACAATTGCCTATTGAATGGGTGAACGACGCGTTAAACCTAACAACACATGCAACGGTTCGTCGCCGTAAAATC
>NZ_JBKEBW010000122.1:0-34243 GCF_047973365.1 Vibrio sp.
TGTATCCATGATTTGCAGCGCATTTTCTGGAATGTCATCGCTTAACCAATAAACTGGCGTGCCCGGCTCGACGGCGTGGTGTTTTATCCACCAACACGGCGTTGGGAAATTCGGCCATTCATCATGTCGGTTGGCAGGGTCTTGCGGGTCGTTGCCTGTGTTGTCTGTTGGGGCGTATGATGTCCAGATTTCGAGTTCGCCTGTGACTGCGTTGAATGTGGTGCAGGTTTCGTTTTGTTTGTAGGTGCGGTTTGGGTTGTATGGGAGCATTTGGGCTGTGGCTGATTTTGCGTATTGCTCGTGAGGATCCGGCTTCGTCTCATGCGCCTTAATCGCATTATCCACGTCTTCCAAATCGGCATACACAGTCGATTGATTGATCTTAATCTCAATCACATCTGCGTTCTTAGTGATAATGTCCACCGCGTAGCGAATGGATTCAGTGGCACCTTCATCTTCAGTGAGAATCTTATCGCCTTTAGAACGTGCATAACCGTAAAGCGTGCCATCTTCGGTTTTTAAACCAATACCCCAAACATTGAAACCGCCCTGCTCAACTTGAATCGATCCTTTAAAAGTTAACGTCTGCTCATCATCGCTAATCGATGTAGAACAAGGTACCGTTAAAACAGGGTTGATCACTTCTGTTAGGTTTTCAGGATTTTGCTCATCGGCCAAATAACTACCATCGAAAACCATCTCAGTGATTTTGAGTGTAGAACCGAATTGCTTTGCATTATTTTCCGCAGCAATACCTGCCGTGGTTAAGTAACAGCGTAAGTCAGCCATATAAAAACTCTTTATTTAAAAATAAGGGAAGATTACTGCTCAGCGGCAGAAACACGGATTACTTTTTCCGACTGCACAAACCCAAAGCGTGGATTAGAACCATAAGAAACTGGAGGTTTAGGAACACCCGCAAACACATGCACAAACTTGGCAGCTTGCACTATCGCCCCTTTCACTTCTGCGCCGTTGTTCGAACGAGAAAGCGTTAACTCAATGCTGTCACGCTCTGATTTATACGACGTTAAACGGGCGTTCATGCGCTGTGAGGTTTCAGCGGTTAATGGTTGTTCGGATAATTTGCCATCAACCACCAACGAATATGGCAGCTCGCCTTTGTTCACTGTCGAATCAATACCAAGCGGCAACAATGAATTACGCAAGCCATAGCGCGTGCCTGCTTTGCGATGAATATCAAATCCCTTATCCGTGGTTTCTCTTCGTTGCTGTTCGTTATCACTCGGTTGCCAGTCCAGAACGCCACGTTCAGCTGCCAACAAGTTAATAAACTCTTTCTTGGTATAGAGCGGTTGCTTTAAATCAGGGTAAGGCTGTTCAACCTTGGTAAGCATGTTATGCCAGGCGAACTCCAGCGCCTCTTCAATAACAGTGCGGTTTTCTGGTTGGGCGGAAATAAAGAGTCTATCTTGAAAATCTTTCGCTTGGTAATTATTGGGGCTGGACATTAATTTTAATCTCCGTGCAATACGGCGCTTCATTCCATTCACACACCACATCCGCTGCAGGTGAAGTCAATTCAACGCGGCTGTAACCTAAGTCATAAAGCACATGTCCAAGCTCTAAACGATCAATTCGCCCGCCTAACTTATGGGCCGAATCAACAAAAGCTTGCACTGCGGTCACTGCATCTTCTTGGCTGACATCATTTTTCGGGTCGCCGTCGGTATAACAAACCGCGTCCACGGTATAATTCACAGGAGTGGCTGATTTCGTGGTGATGTCATCACTTTCTTGCGCAATATCATCACGATTCAAATAATCAGAAACACGCGTTAATAACGCCTCACTTGCGGTGCCATTAGCTTGTTCACGGCTCAAAATCGCCACTTCTACTTTGCCAGTGTTTGGCTCTAACATTCGCGCAGCAGCATCTTTCACTGGCACAGGTTGCTGATCGGTTGGAAATTCAAAGCGCATAGTGACCGCAGACTCTTCCGATTCAATGGTAATCCACGGGCGAGCATCCAAAGTTAAAGCATGAAACTGGTAACCTTGCCGTGTGCCGGTGGTGTGGAATTGATAAGGCGCTAAATCAAAACGGCGCAGTAAATCTTCATTACCTTCCATTTCAGCTTCAACAGGTGGAAACACCGAATCATTGGCCTCTTTCACCGTTTGGCGGGTTAAGCCGTATTGCATAGCAAGCAAATCCACCATATCGCTTTCAGTCACAAACTTGCGAAACATCTGCAATGCCCAGTAGTTCTGCTCCCGCAGCATCGCTTGGTGTTTGATAATGAAAGACGCCGTTACTTGAGAAAGCAATTCAGATTCATTGGCAAACGCCTGTTCTAAATCTGCTGCTTTTTCACTGTCGGTCTGTGCAACGTAATCCACTGCTGCTTGTTTAAACTCAGCAAATAGATCTTCAAAATTGGGAACCGTAAAGGCTTGAGGTACTGACATAATTCATCTCTTTAACTATTTTAGGCGGCTCAGAGCTCTGCCTTTAGAACAAGCGGCTCACCCTTCCAACTGCCGGACATAGTCACTAAAAAACCGTTAGTTCGTGAGGTCACCACACAACTTGTCGCATCAAATTCCGTCAGCCCATTAATTTCAAGCGCGACCGCTTCAAGGCTCAGGTTTTGAATAATCAAGGCTTCATCTGGGCTTTGGTTTTTACCTAACCGTTCAATCGCTCGGTTACCAAAACCACGGCGTTTAATTCGGCTCGTCACTTGGGTTGTCAACACTCGTTCAAATCGACGTTGCAATAAGCGAGAATCATTAAGTTCAAAGCCGGAATGAGGGTCTATACCAATCATAAGTACACTCACTAGTTAGAGGCGCTATTGAGGCTTACCAACTGGTCTACCTTCTGCATCAATATGAATATGGAACTTCACAGAAATGCCATCCACCTTCACATCACCGCCAGTAATGTTCATGCCGCCACTAAAGATCGGCACAGAACCTGAACCACCCGGTGTCACTGCGAACGCGCCTGAATGATTAAAGCCACCGGTACTCACAATGTTGCCAGTATTAATCAAGTCACCGGTTCGGTTGGTATTGCCTGTTAGCTCTGCATTACCAATATGAGTAATATCGGCAGTAATGTTGTAACCACCGGGATAATTAACGGTGAGTGATCCAGCATCAAGGTCATAAACCTCTGTCATGCCATTGCCGTAATCGGTCATCACTTGGTTTTCTGCCGTTGTTGGGCAAGGGAATTGATTAGAAGGTAAGCCCATCAAGGCCACAGAATTATTCAGGTTGTCGCCACTGCCAAGGTTAAGCAAAACGCATTGCTCACCCACGCTCGGCCTGCGGTAGTGCGACACACGACCAGCCGCAAAAACAAAAAATGGAATGTTATTCGCGAAGTTCTTACCTGTTTTCACTTTCACCGTTTTGGCGTTGGCATCGATAACCACACCAAGGCGAACAATATTGGAAGAAGCACGGCGGTTTTCTTCCATTTCTTCCGCCATTTTGAGCATTTCATCTTCTAGGGAGTTAAGCCGCTCAAACAGATTCTTTATCACTTGGCTCAGTAACATTTAACTCACCTCCGGCAAGCTCCATAAATTCATCGTCCACTTCGCCCATATAAATCCGCTGCTGGACAACAACAGTGCGCAGAAACACCCCCATTTTAGGGTCAAACTTGCGAGGTTGGTTGGACACTAATCGCGTTTCTTCTGCGTTATTGCCAATGCCTAAAAACTCATCAACAAACTCACGTTCAATACGGGTCGAAGCATCTAACGCTTCAAGATCAAAGTTGGGGACAGCCAATGGAACGTACACCAGAAAACGCAACTCAATTTCATGCAGTTTTCGGCCATCATTACCACGTTGATTGAGTACGCCTGAATCACCAACCTGATAAGCAAAGTACGTCTGTTTGGGTTCTTTTCCTTCACGCACATAGGCAGAATCTAATTCGATATTTAAACGCTGCTTTAGTTGCCCAACCACATATAAAACCCATTCACTCGGGCTGCGAAATTGATCAGGACTTGGCAAGGAGTCGTTGGAATTCGACATGAAAATACTCTCTGAATTTGCGGTTAATTTCTGGCGCGTAGCTACCAATGATTTCTTCGGCTTCATCGGTTATATCCAACTTCACCATTTCAATTTGGCTACGTTGCTTGCCCGTTCTGCGCCACACCAACAGTTCGTCACTGTTCATAGGCGAAATAAACGCTTTCTCGAAAAAGTGGTCACCGACTTCAACGCCATTGGCTTTTTGCACTGGCTTACCCAAGCGGTGAACCGCAATATCATTAATACCGATCCACAGCCGTGTCATGTGCCCAGATTTATAAACACGAAAACGGCTTTTCATCGCCTTAGAATCAATCTTTAACTCATAGCCAAGCTCGGCCATCGTTACGGAACGTAACCATGTATTGGTTTTTGAAAGGGCCTTACGTGCAGCTTGAGAAATCAACTTAGGGAATTGTGCGAGCTTTTGAACAAACTCAGTATCAATCGTCATCTGGGTATTCAGACCAGCCATTTTGCACCGCCGCGGATTGAGGGTTCATGATGTATTCACGGATAATCTGGCTATTACTACGGCTCGACTTACCGTTTTGCTGAGCAGATAACGACAGTTCATAAACACTATCGTTATAAGCCAAGGTAGATTTAGGTGGTAAATGAGCATCGGTATAGAAAGTGAAGATCTTGGTGGTATCTTCTTCCATACATTTCACATAGCCAACCACAGGTACCACACCATCAACGGTTTGAACCTCCTGTGGGTCACCAAAGTTGTCGAGAATAGATTGCTTCAACATCTCACGGGCTTGCGAAAAATAACTCATAAACCACCTACTTTAGGTTATTCAGCTGGCGCTTCTGCAGGTGGGATTAACTCACCTGTCAGCAACACCCCACCATCAATAAACACACCAACCGGAATCGTTACACCATCGGCCGGAGCGGTTTTAGAGAAAGACTTATCCGCGGCATCAAAAAACGCATGCTCACCAACAAACATTGGCGCATCACCTTCTTTAATTGGGCCATCGAATAAACCAGTCCAACGAGCAGTACCTGTTTCCCCGGCTTCAAGATCATAATTAGGTACTACAACAAGATTTCCATATTGCACTGGAATATCTTTTTTAATAGCAACCGCCATATTTTGAATAACAATTTTTTTACCTTCTGCAATATGCATAATTTTTATCTCTCAAAATTAGGTACAAAAAAGCAAGCACATCACATGCTTGCTTATTCTATTTACTACTTGAATTTAAAACTCTAACTAAGCAAAGGTCGCTTGAGCTAAACCACGGCGATCAATCACTTTCGAAGTGATGTCATAAGTGATGCGGAACTTCGCACCATCAGAGGTGAAACCATCACCCGTTTCTAACCACGGGTCCATTTGACCATCCAAGAAGCCCATGATGACGGAGTCAAAATCTTTCGACGTTAAGCCAATCGCACCGTTTACCGAGTTCATGCGAGCGGTTTCAATCACTTGCTGGAACTTCTTGTAAGCTGGGTTAAATTCATCCGGCTTGCTGGCCGTGTTTAGAACCGCTTCAAGCATCGAAGCGTGATCAGGACTGGCTAGCAAGAATTCACCACGTAGGTCTAACGCATCGCCTTCACTGGTTGTGGCTGTTGCAAACGATTTATGCAACGCCATGATCAATGCTTGGTAATCGCCAGCGGCAATACCCGTTGTAAGATTGCCCCACTTCTTCGCAGTACCAGCTTGAAACACTGGATTACCATCGCCCATTTTGCCCGCCAGAATCGCATTGAACATCAGTTTGTCAGACAAACGATAGCCCGATTGCATAAACTTACGCGGTAGCTTAGAAAGCAAAGCAATATCATCATTGATGATCGCTTGACGAGTGATCGCCACTTCACGGCCAAAGGTCGCCAGCTGAATTTTTTCACCAGAACCTTTAATGATGGCTTGTTTGTATTCACCATCTTCCGAAACTGCCATCAGATCAGGCGCATCATCCACCATCACCAGATCGGTTTCTTTAAAGTTCGGTAAGTTTTCCGTGTTGGCCAGCTCGCGCCACAGAGGTGCACGCACTTTCGCTTCATCACGCATGACTGTGCGAACAGATTCGGTAATGATTTCCGCAAAGTCACCGGTATTAAAGGCACGCGCCACCAATTCGGATTTAGTTGAACATAGCTTCGCATCTTTACCGACGGCAATTTCAGCCATATCGATTAATGACTTAAGCTTGTACGGGTTACCTTTTTCTACTTCACCCACACCACAACGAGCATTCAGAGCATTTTGTAGTGAGTCTTTCAGTAGATTACCGTTACCTGCATGCACAGCGGTATTGGTTAAGTTGTCGGGAATATTACGCGTGCCCGCGCCAGAATATTCACCCAATGCAGTAAGAATTTTTTTCGCTGCAAGTTCTTCAGTGCATTCCATGTCATCAAGCATTTCATTTAACAGCTCATCATTGACTTTATGCTGCGCACATAAGGCACGAATAGCCGCTTGACGAGCATTTTCTTTCTTCACTGCGTTTTGCAGTTCAAGGTTTTCATTTGGTTTTGGCATGTTACTTACCTGTGATGTTTGTTCGTCTTGCGCGTTAGCGGTCGGAACGGAGTTAGAAGATGCTGCGCTCGCAGCTAAAGGGATGTCATCCGGTTGGTTTTCCTGCTCAGGAACAGGCTCACTTTCAACGGGTTCGAGTTGGTTTAACAATTCTTTTGGCGGGTGCTTAAACGCTTTCAAGGAATCGGCTTCAATCTCTTTCAGGCAATTCGAGAGATTGACCGCATCGATCACCTCATCAACAAGACCAAATTCCAATGCTTGCTGAGCGGTAAACCATGTTTCTTTATCCATAGCTTCAAGCACTTCATCAAGCGTTTTACCACTACGCTCAACATAAGCCTCTGCAGTGGTTTGCTTTGCATTTTGTAATTGAGTTAAAGCACTTTGAATTTCATCTTCATCGCCCCAAGCGCCAATGATTGGGTTGTGAATCATCAAAGTAGCGTTTTCAGGCATTTGAATCGTGTCGCAGGCCATCAAAAAGTAGGAAGCAATAGAAGCTGCCACTCCATCAACTACGCCAACGGTTTTACCTTTGTGCGCTTTAATGGCGTTATACATAGCCAAGCCTTCATACACACTGCCGCCGGGACTTTGAATGCGAAATTCAACATCACGGCTACCAACTTCTTGCAATGCCTGAATTAAATCAATGGCTTCAATTTCATAGGCGCCTATAACACCGTGAATCCAAACTTTGACTGGCGAGCCCTCACCTTCGTTTTTCAACGTGTACCACGATTTAGGTTTACTCGATTGGTTAGGTTTAGGCATCATCGCCTCCTTCATACCTTATTTTCGATTTTTTAGACTCATCATTTTCAGATGAATACTGGATTTCACTCGCCACATTATTGGCAGGATCGGCAGTTGAAACGATATTCATATCGTTCATCGCTGTGCGTTCTGCTTGAATTTCACGGCGGGTAGCCAATGGGTTAATGTTACGCTCTCGCTGATACGAGCTAAGAGAGTTCAGGCCAAGTCGTGTACCCTTTTCGATACCCACCATTTCTTTGGCAGGGTCAATCCAAGGCATAACAGGCGCTTGATAAATCGCATTAAGAATCGTGTCTTTATCGACCTCTTTAGGCACACGTAACTCGCCATTGAGCAAAGCAATTTGTAATGCCTTGCGGTAAAGCGGACGTGTCCAACTGGTGACGAACTTGCGCTGCAAAATACGGTACCGTGCAAAGCTATCGACCAGCTCTTGGCGCTGCGCTGAATAACTGCCATCGTAATGGCGCGTCACCGCACTGTTATTCACGCCGCTAGCAGAACTGGCAAGGCGCATTTGAGATTCACGGAACGGTGAGCTCATCGACTCCTTGCGGTTACTTTCGATAATGCCGGCATCTTCACCGGGTGCCAGTTCAAAGCTGTTACCCATACCAAGGAACAAATCACCGTCACGCTCTAAAGTATCTCCGCCATCGTTACCCCCGGCGGCGTCACGCTTAATGAAGTAACTGAATCGACTAGCAATCTGTGCGCTGATTCGTTCTGACTGATCGTAATCTTCTAAATCCGCAATTAAATCTAACGTTGAGTGCAACAAAGACACACCACGGTTTTGATGCAAACGGCGAGTGAATTTAAGATGCAGCATTTGTTCAGCATCGACTTCAACAAAATCAAACCCAAGCGAGTTCTTTTGAATCAAATAGCTGATCGCCTGCCCAAGCTTATTTCGGGTAATGCCTTCCAGTTGTCCGCGTTCCGGCTCACTAATGTGATAAGGGATAAAATCCGGCTCAAAGGGCTGAATAGCAAACGGGGTTTTAGTTGGGTACTCAACCCCCTGTATATAACCGGAATACATACGGCCAAACACTTCACCATCGCGCAACCAGGTACGTGCACACAGCCATTCGGTTTCTGCTCGGCTTAACTCACCATCAATGTTTTGATTCAGTGAATACAGCTCAAACCACTTGGTGATCGCTTGTGCAAACTCCACATGCACTTCACCATTTTTATCAAGCGGCTGCGGCTCCACCATGATCCCATTCGCGCCCACCACGTTGGCACAAAGCTCATCTAAAATCGCCGTCACAAACGGATTGTTCTCGTCCATGTGGCGAGCCCGTTGCATTAGGGTTTTAGCGTCTTTGTTTAACTGGTTAGCGGTTTGGGTTGAGCGTGGATTGCGTTTTTTAGTATGAGGGTTTGCAGGCAGTGCAGCGGTATAACGGTTATAAAGTTTTCGTGCTTCGGCTCGTTTAATTCCTGCCACTGGGTTAAAAAAGCCAATAGTACGATCAATAATATTTCGGGATTTACTCAAGGTAGTTCCTCCTGATCACACCACGACAGCGGCCCTCTTTGGCAATCAAATTCTGCAGGCGTTTAATCTCATTTTGCACACTGGCTAAATTCGCCAAGGTGAGCTTTTCACCATCGGCAGTCTCTACCGATTGGCTCAATAAGATTCGCTTTTCGGCGTCTAAATAAAACTGCAGTCTTTCTCTATTCGTCATCCGAAAATACCTTTTGAGTGATTGTATCTCTTGCGTTTTTTACGCTCGAAAACAGGTGCTTGATCGGCATCGACTACATTACTGTTCAACTGCCATTCTTGCGCCCAATGCGGAGGGTTATCCCAGTTAATCTCATCACCACCTTTGTAGTGCATGCCTGCCTCGGCATAACAACACAAGTCGAATGATTCATTTCGCGTTTTCTCAGGACACTGCCAATCACCGTTTTCATTAATGAATTCAGCGGTGAGTTCATCAAACCAATCACGGCTGGCCCAGCTCGGCAGCCAAAAGAAACGCGAGCCGAATTCAACACGGCTATAACTGGCCGCGACACGGTTTTTCAATCGGTTGGTATGCAAAATAAGCAGTGGGATTTCACCATGCGCCAGTTTTGAACGCTTATCGGGGAAGCTTTCTTTCACCAAGTTTTCTTGATTACGATTACTGCCGCCTTTTACTAACCGGAATAAGTGCTGTAAGCCTTTACCTTTAAGCCGGTTATAAAATTGATAAGCCTGATCGGTCACGCTGCTTGCCGCTTCCGTCGCATTTTTGTTACCTTTCTTATTACCTAAAGAACTGGAACCGCCAGAATCACACAAGGTTAAAAACGGCTTCATCACACGGCCAGAACCATCCGCCAATGGGTAGGTTTTCTTCATGACCTGCTCAATCAGCAAATCCCAATCTTCGGCATAAACGGCAGGGTTTACCCTTTCATTATTACGATTTGGGTTAGTAAGAATTTCAAAGCGATCCACAACCCATCTTTGCAAACCTTCACCAAAGACTTGAGCTTGCACAATAAAGCGTGGATTAGACTTACCGCCTTGAACATCAATAGACATAATAAGAAAACGACCGCCCATAGGAATAACAGACCGATCATAAGGACTTTGATTAGCACGCTCTTGCAGTTCATGTGCGCCCACCTCATTGGTTTGAGTTTGCAGAATATAGGGTCTGCCAACATCGACATTGAAAAACGATTTCAGCGAATCTTCATCTCCGCTTTCGTCATAAATCTTTTGTGCAGTGAGATAGTTGTAAACTAGGTTTTCCCAACTTTGATAACTCGCCACCACACCTTCAAACCAGAACGTGGCCCACTTAGATTGACGAATCAACGACTCATCACATACCTGCTCGCCATATTGATCCACTTCCCCCTCTCTGAACCAACGTCCAATTAGGTTTAAATCTTGCTTTTGCTGTTCAGTGATTTGGTGAGAACAGCGAGGACATTCGCACACGGCAGTTTTCGCGCGTTGCTGTAAGTCCTCAACCGTTTCATTCCATTTCAGCGTTTCAAAAAGAGGCTGAAACCACGCGTTGCAATCAGGACACAACCAGTAAAACCGACGGCGATCGCCTTGGTTATAAAGCTGCGCAATGCCCCCGCAAGGTTGTGCTTCGTGTGGACCTAGTTTTTCATCCGGTACAGGGTTACGAACAACACGACCAGGTGAACTTTCTGCCATTGCCATACCAGAGCTTTTCGCGTTCTGAATACGTTTAAGCAACAGACGAAACTTACTGCCCTCTTCACCAATGCCATCATCAGCACGGTCATAATCGGAAATGCCTGCATAACGGAACGTTTCCGCCGATAAGCTCGATTCAGTGGCAGAATCTAAGTTCAAGTTCATGCCGTTTAAAAAGTGCTTATACGTTAAAGTGTCGTCTGATTTTCGCCCCGTTCTGAGCTTGTTAATCTCTTGCGTTGCCAAAAAACTGCGAGACAAATCCTTTTTAGAAATGCTTTCCGCTTTCTTTTTGGTGGAATAGATCAGCAACATGTCGCCCGGTGCTTGAGTGACGGTATAATTAATCCACCCCTCCACCAAGGCTTTGGTTTTACCGCTCCGCGCGGGCCCCATTAAAATTTCGGCTTCATAAATACGACGCGATAAACTGTTTAATGGCTCTCGCATGTAGGGGACTTGGCTTGATAAGAATTTCACCGCATCGGTACCATCCGAGATCCACAGTCCATCATCGGCCGCTTCAACGGGGGTTTTCGATGTCGGCTTACACAAATACGCTAAATCTCTGCGAATCTGCGCTGCATCGGCAAACTGCACACCTAAGCGAGGGTCAAAAGTAGTGATACTCATATCGTCCTCACTCTTGTTTTATCTGTTCAGACAACGCCCCCAAATCAAAATCAAGCAGGCGATCTAACTCTTCTAATTGGTGTGTGCTGACATTAGGAATCGCGGTTTCAATACGTGTAATGACTTTGTCTTTAAACGTTTTAATGGAACCAATCAGCGCCCCCATCTCTTGTTCATGTTCTACTTTTGAAATGGTTTCGCCAGCTGCCGCCATCAGGTTTAACTTTTCGGTCTGAGCTTGAATGTAAGCGCGAAGTTCTGCCGCTGTTTTAAACCCCATGAGATCGGGTGCATCAGACTCTTTCACTGGCCTCTGGCACAAATACGGCGCCACTTGCACCACATCATAAAGCGGAGTTGCACCTTTGAATGCGGTAGGCTCAATGCCAGCCGCTTTTAAATTCTTACGGATAGTCGAACGATGTTTACCAAACTGCTCTAACTCCGTGGTATTCCAAAGTCGTTTTTCATTATTCATTGCGCCCTATCCGTTATTAATAAGTAATGACGCTGTCTCTCCAGCTGTCACGCCATCCTCAAAGAGTCGCCAATGCTGACGTTACATCATGTCCGTGGATTAAACGGTGACTTGTCCCTTTTTGATTCTGTGTTTTTCAGAAAGACTAAAAACGCTACGCGCTCGGAAGTAAGGACGTTCGTCATAGCTAACGTATCAGACGGCGAGGAACCAACGCGCACACCCCTCTAGGTATAAACATAGATATAAAAAACGGGCAGATGAATATTGATACGGTGGACGACCACCCAAATGTGCAAGTGCATCACCTGCCCGAAACTGAAATGAATTTACTGAATGCCATAGAACTGGCGTAGTTGCTGAATTTGATTAGCACACGTTCGCCAGCTGGCGTGCCAAACCGGATCACGCTCAACCGCCTCACCATAGGTTTGAGGCGGAGAATCAAATGGACGCAAGCAAGGGCTAATCAGAGCGGAAGGCGGTGTTCGTTCCACCGTTTTGTACTGCGTCACTACTTGAGTATTGCTCGCGCATCCGCTCAATAGCAGTATTAGGAATAGCAGTGTCGTAACATTTTTCATGCTGAATCACCGTTTTAACTTGCACTTGAGTTTGTTTGGCTTGCTGTTGCAGCTTATGGTTCTGCTGATTCAATACATCAATCAAGCCTTGGTTGGCATCGCGCTCTTGTTCGCGCTTTTCCACCATGGCAGATAGCGATTGATTTTCAGCAATCACATCACCCATGCGTTGTTTGATAAGTTGATTTTCAACTTTCAACGTATTAGCTCGGCTTTCTTGTAAGTAATTGGCAGCCAAACTAAAGCACAACAGCAAAAACAAGATCGGGGCAATTTTTGCCAAGGTGCCACTAAAGAAGCTCGAAATGAGGTCCATCATAACTCCCCCGTTGCACTTCATCTTTACTTGAGCCGTTCTGGTTCCAATCACCGCCCCAACGAATCTGCACGCCTTCTTCTTCCGCAGCTTTAAACATGGCTTCAGCCACTAACGGGCATTTATCCCACGCACATTCACCATTCTCAATCGGCACTAAATCTGCAGCATGTGAATAACCATCTTCTTGAATTAAGTGCTTAGAGTTAAGAGTCCATGTTTTCTTTGGTGTGCCGTAGTAAAGCTCGTTTTGACGCTCTTCCGTGCGGACGGTTTCCGACACGGTGAAATCAACAGGTGTTAATTGAATCGCTCGCTTAACCATTTTCACCAAATCAGGATGACAACCCGATAAACGGTCTAAACTGCGCTTGCTTAAATAAAACTGAGACATTACTTTTCACCACTCAAAATCTTTGACGTGCGAGTTTCAAACAAGGTCAGCGCTTTGGTACCCATGTAGCCACTCATGCCAGCTAAAAAGCCAGCCAGTGGAATGGGCGCTTGAATGTACCAACACAACAACGAAGTCAGCACACCAACAAAGCCAGAAATAAACGCTTGAATGCAGGCATCACGAAACACAAACGATGCACTACTGCGACGAAGGTTAATTACGTAAGTCACAACACCACCCCACAAAGCCACCAAAATGAACAATGCATAGGCCAGTAGGCTATAACCATTCGGATCTTTTTCTGGCATAGCCACCTCAACCGTTTGAAAAACACGTATAAAAAAAGCGCCGGCTAATCTCGTAAAAGAGAAAGCTCTGGCGCTTTAAAGGAAGATAAAAATAGCGGATACAAAAAAGCCCCACCGATTAGGTGAGGCTATCCAACGTGGTAATTGTATCTCATGTTGGGGTGAGTGTCAATGTTCACCCACTAAATATAGATAAAATGTGACTGCCATCACCGTTAAAGTTTCTATTCCTATTATGAAATAACTTATAGTTCAATTTATTCAATAAGATAAATAGAAAAGGAAATAGTGTGCGCATTAAAAATTTAAACGACGTAGTTTCATGGGAGCACATCGGAGAAGCTCAAAAAGGAGTCCACCCAATATATTGGATTTGTTGGCTAGTAATCTTTATCCCTGCTCTTATTGTTGTGTACATCTTCCATAAAAAGCAGTATCCATTAATAGAACTAACCTATAAAGATGGAAGTAAAACAGAAGTCATCGTTCCGCCCATAGAAGAAAATAGCTTCATGAAAAAAATGGACAGTGTTGGGGCCACCGAGATTTATCAAGATGAGTTTAATGATGATTATAAACATTGCCCATACTGCGATGAAGAAATTAAGAAAAAGGCCATAATTTGTAAGCACTGTGGTCAAAGTATTGAATAGAATAAGGCCGTCATTGTGACGGCCTTATGTTATCAAGCCGCGGCCTCCCTCTCCTCCACCGCTACCCGTTCCATCATCGCCAACATTGCTGCAGTTCTTTGCCCCAATAACCATTTCACCATCTCAGGCAAAATTGGGTGATAGGCTTTAAATCGAGAATAGGTGATCGGGTGTGTTTGGCAAAAAACTGAAAAGCGCGTCTCACAATCCCATTCAATACGGCCATCCGTGCAACACATACATTTACGCATGTTACGGTGTTTATCTTTCACTCTTCCGCTGCCGTTGCATTCTGGGCAAATACGCCCCTGTGCATTGCAGGCTTCCATGATTGCCGTGACGCATAACGCTTGTAATGCTTTTTCTGGGTAAGTGCCGCGCCAGTCTTGCATTAAGCGCCCAGCTTCACCCAGTGTGGCTTTATAAAGTAACTTGGCACTGTACTGATCATTGAGGCATTCAACAAACAACACCAGAAAACCCACTGGTGAATGCTTCCATGAGATCCCCACCATCGCCAGCTGTTCATCCAAACCAAACAAACCTTTACCACCTGCGGTTTGCATGGCTTCATAGTTGATGCCTTTTAAATTGAACTTAGCCAGTAACGTTTCTGGTTTCATGCGCTTGCCTCCATGCTTTCTTGCTGCTCATGTTCTGCAGCATCAATAACAATCGATTCATTCACTTCATTACCGAACACATCCCAACCGGGTGTTGCAGTACGAGCAAACAATTCAAGTCTTGGAACATCACCGGCTAACTGCACAATGTCTTCACGGAATTCATTCGGCTTTTCACTATGGCGCCCAACAGGTGCGCGACGAACTGCACGAACGCTACGGCTTGCAGGTTTAAACTTCCCTTTCGTGGCAATAATGGCGGACTCAGATCCCGCGCGAGTGTAATACCCCATTCCAAAAAATGGATTGTTTTGCACTGTGAGCTTTTCCCAAACAAAGCCATTCATATTTTTAAGCGTAAAGCCCCACGCCTGAACTAAATCGATCGCTTCTTGTGGCATAGCACCTACCCACCACATCACCAATAAACAATCGTCTGCTGCAAGCTCGTTAATTGGCATGGCTTTTAAATCCGCTATGCTCATGCAATCGTAGTGAGAGGCTGCGCCAGAATTCATGTTTCCGCCGCTTTTCTTGGAATTAAACGCCCACGGAGGATCGGCATAAATGACACTGTATTTTTTCATGCTACTTTCCTCCCTGCTTTTCGGTAACTATCCCACGTAAACGCAACCCATTGGCCGCCGTTCTCCATCAAACGCTCTACGGCACGTTCGCCCAAGCATTCCACCAATTCGTTATTGGCTAAATTGGTAAGTACACCCGTTGGCTTATCGGCAATGTAACGGTTATCAATGATTTGGTTGAGCATGATCGCTTCGTTATTGTTTCGACGTTGCAGGCCGACTTCATCCAAAATCAATAAATCAACTTGGCTTAGGTGCTTGATGATCTGCGTTTCGGTCACTTCTGGGTTTGGTTGGTACGAGTTACGTAATTGCATCATCAAATCCGATACCGTGATCACCACCACCGATTTTTTACGCGCCAGCAAACCGTTACCAATCGCACAAGCAAGGTGATTTTTTCCCGTACCAGGGCGGCCGCTAAACACAAAACTGCGTGAAGCTTGGTTTAAGTAGCCATCAAACAAACCACGGGCTATTTGATAAGCTTGGCGCTGTTCCGCTCGGTCGGTGTAGTAATTATCAAACGAGCAATTCAAATGTTTTTTCTTAATGCCACAACGACCAATCACTTGTTTCACCTTAGTGGTTTGGCAATGTTCGTACGCTTCACGGCTGAACTTGGCAGCCTCTTGTTCATGAAATGCTCGCAGCTCTGCCACCGTAGTAAACTTGGGTTGCACATGTGCCGGCACGCAACGTTGTAATCGTTCAAATACATTCATATCAAAACCCCTCCGGGCGAGAATAATCCGCACCAGCCGCGCCGATTTGGTTTGCCATTGGCTTAGACTGATAACCTCCACGGTTGGCTTTCAACTCAAACAAACCAAGCCATTCATGATCAATCGACTGATCGACAATCCGCTGCTGCATGGTTTGGTCGCCTTGGCTAAGTTTGATTAACTCGTTCATAGCGCGGCGCTCACCACGAGGTGTTTTGAAGGGCTTCTTGAGCTTGGAGCGATAATCTAACCACTGAGCCCAAGCGACCGTGTTGAGCTGTTCTGGTAATTCAGAATTCTCTAAGCGAGATTTTTTTATAGTTTTTTTAGGTTCACTGACCGGTTCAAAAGAGTGACTGGTTCTGGGTGACACTGTGTCACTAGGGGGTGGTGACTGTGTGTAACTAGGCTGGTGATCCTCTGTCACCACCTCATTACTAGGTGGTGACAATTTGTCACTAGTGACAGAATCAAGTTTTAAGCGAAAAACATTGCTTGAATTTCCCTTTTCACCACTGCGATATGTCACCGCAACCAACCCTAGTTCAACCAGAATTTTCACATGACGCATTGCGCTTCGGCGGCTAATTTCACACTGATCAGCAATATGGTTATACGAAGGCCAACACACCCCGTCATCGTTCGCATTATCGGCTAACTTAACCAATACAAACTTAGTGGTGGTGTTACCTACTTTGGTCTTTAATGCTTTAGCGATATGGATAAGGCTCATGCGGACACCTCCATGACTTCTGATTTCATGAAAGTGATCCAATGTGTATTCGCTCTCTTACCTGAGATATGCCCAAACATCGGTTTGTAAGGAGATAGCTCCAACAGCTCAGCAACTTTAATTTGGACTTCATTCCATTTAAAAATAAGCACACCATTTGGCTCTAATACTCGAAAACATTCAGCAAAACCTCGGCGTAAGTCATCACGCCATTTAGGGGTTAACTTGCCATATTTCATTGCTTGCCAGCTCTTATCGCCAGCTACTTCAAGGTGGGGCGGATCAAATACCACCATTTTGAATTGACCATCACGATAATGAAGGTCTCGAAAATCATTTAAAAAATCTGGCTTAACAATAAAAGAACGTCCGTCACAGAGTTTTGTATCCACCTCTCGAATATCAGAAAAGATTGTTAACGGGTTTTCTTTATCAAACCAAAACATCTTGCTTCCGCAGCAAACATCCAGTACTGGTTTCATAGTGCCCCCTTGAAATTCAGTTTCCATATAGGGGCTGGATCACTCGTTCCTGAGGTTCCAGATATATCAATTAAAACAGCCTTTTCATGCAATGCTTTCACTGAATCAAACACATCATCAAACTCTGCACCACACCAAGCAGCAATAGTCTCGATAGAAAAAATGGGCTTTTGCTCGGCAATCAGCCCCTTACTGTTACAACCTTTGGCCCAATACAACACAATGCATTTTTCAAGTGGCGTGTCAGCTTGGTAATTTAGCGCATCTAAAAAGATCATATTTGCCATCACACACGCCCTCCATTCTCAACCCACAGGCGCGTAAATTCTTCGTGAGAGATTTCCTTCTCTTCCGTTCCGTCGAACACCATCCAGTGATCGATTCCATTTTTAATAACTCTATAAAGTCGCATTGCACATAGTCCTCATGTTGTTTCTTGTGCGCTTTGTGTTGGTCAGACACCGCACGGTAAAGCCAAATTAAGCAGACAAATTAAGCCGCTTTCTTATTCATTAACGCTTCTAAATACTCCAAAAGAGGCGTATGAGAATCTTTGCCCTCTTGTACTTCTCGGTATGCTTCACGCAGTTGGTCAATGCTCGCGTTCTCACCCAATGCGATCACCGCTTGAAACGCTTCCGAAGTTTCTTTGTTGTGTTTAAGCAGAAGTTGATCACGGTTAGCGTTGGCATCGTTCGCACCAATCACGGTGACAGAAAAACCAAACTGATTTAAAAACTGGTTGAGCATGTCGCACGCTCGTTGTGCTGGCATGGCAGTTAAAATGGCGGGATACAAATCCATAATGGTGGATTTGGCTTCATCACTGGTGCGTTCAATAGCACGAAAGAAGTTTTGCCAGTTGTTTTTGTCATCGGCGCCAACCGGTTTTAACAGCTGCTTGGGTTGCGCATCTTCTTCATGCTGCAAATCAAGCTTGTGATACATACGAGCCACGCGACTGGTGATCGCATCTTTCGAGAGTTCACAACGCCAACTTTCCATTGCGTGACGCGTAACGGCCTTTAAACTTTTCATGTGTTATGTCCTTACTGGTTGTTTGTACAGAAAATGACTATTCACAAGCTAAGCAGCTACATGCTGTAACTTGTGGTTATCGGGTAATGTAAATGCTGATGGCGTAAGCAATTTGTGATCAATGCCTGTTAAAACATGAGCTTGTTGCATGCGGCCATATTTGGCAGGAAATTCACCTTGTTTAATCCACTTCAAAACAGATTGATATGAAACCCCAAAGTACTCAGAAGCCCGAGGGACCGAACCATCAAAATATTCATCAATGATTTTTGTAACGATATTAACTTTCATCCTTAACCTCATTACTAACTATTGGTTAGATAATTAAACACTAACTGATAGTTACATGTCAAACAGAATAAAATAGCCATTGGTTAAAGAATTGAGATCTCAATATGAATTACAACGAAAATAAAGCTTTGGAATTTTCTAAAAGGCTCAATGCTGCTTGTGATAAGAAAGGGATCCCTGTTCGTGGTCGCGCAGGTTGGTTACGTAAAAGATTACCTTTTGACATTTCGCTTGTCGCAATCCGTAAATGGTTAGTTGGTGATGCAATACCTGATACTAAGCGTTTGGACGATATTGCAAATATTGTAGGCTCGACAATTGAAGAGTTGTTAGGCGGGCAGCAAACAGAGCAGCACCAAGTGAATGAAGAACGTGCGAATTCAAATCTAGAAAATGCACATTTCGTGAAAGCGAGACTTGTTCCGCTTATTTCTTGGGTGCAAGCAGGCAACTTCTGTCCATCGGATACTCAAGTGCTGCCTCAAGATTGTGAAATGATTATGTGCCCCTCACCAAATGCATCTGAACAAACTTATGCATTACGTGTTATAGGCGACTCAATGACTGCACCCTATGGTAGAAGCTACCCTGAAGGTATGATCATCTTTGTTGATAAGAAAAAGACACCAGTACCTGGTAAACGTGTGATAGCCAGAACTCAGAAAGGTTACACATTCAAAGAACTGGCAGAAAATGAATATGGGGAATGGTACCTAAAAGCACTAAACCCTCAGTTCCCGCCAATTATCGAAGATAATATCGAAATCGATGGTGTGGTGATCGGTAGTTACGATCCGGAGTAAGACTTCAAAGCCTTCTCAACATTAGGATAAGTTCCATTCAAATAAAACTCACTCACAGGTGTTTTAGTGAACTTATCCTTATATTGCATGGCTTTTCCGTTCGCTGCCCAAATGGTGTATTCCGTATCGGAATGAATTTGAACCCAGAACAAGGCATGATTACTTTCATTGGTTTTACAATCAATAAGCCAAACACTTTCAACCTCACTCGGTTTACACGTTGCTTTCGTTATATTGTCTTGAAACTCCCACCATAACTTGTCTTTTGCTTGGTCTACGGCTTTAGGTTCGCTGTTGCAGCCAGAAATACCCAGCACCAACAAACCAACTGAAAGCAAGCTAACTATTTTATTTTTCACTTTATAACCCATTGATAATAACGTTTAGAAAACCATACTGTGTTGTTGTTTTTTCTTCAACATAAACAAACTTCTCATCAGCTTCCTTGCTATAAATTTTATAAACAATGGTACCCTCGTCTAGATCATTAAGAGCTAGATCCCACCCCATATCATTATAAAACTTTACCTGAACGCAAAATTGACCACATTTAGAATGCAGTATATCACCTTCTTTAAAGCGAATAATTGGCCCTTGCGTCCATGATTCAACTATCTTTCCATTTTGAATTTTTGTTGTTTTCAATATATCAAACGCATCTCTAAAACCTCTTTTAACAACAAAATGCCAGTGTTCTGCATCTAGCCGATCTGTAGCTTCAGGAGGAATAATTAGCGTTTTTACTCGCTTAAAAGTGTTGTGGTTATTCTCTTTTCTAGCTTTTCCAATATTTCTTAATACTGTTAATTCATTCATATCAACACCTACGCTAGTTTTTCAGCAAAATGAACAAACTTATCTACAGCCTTGCTCATATCACTAAACGTTGATGTTGTTTGCCCTTTCGCTCTAACCGTCCAAGGACGTTGCTTTTTGTGTTTATCGCCACGAGTAAAGTTTCCGTTTTCATCCATAATCATGTCCCAGGTCCATTCTTCATAACCAATAGAAACAACGAGAGTCTTCTTTATTTTTCCATTTTTAAATGAGTGATGGAGACTAATTAATTGTTCTGATTCATTAAATGCGACAACCCAACCAAATGATTTTAATGTGTCGTGCAAATAAGAATGTGCTGATTCAATATCATCAAAATGAAGAATTTCTGGATCTGGCTCTCGCTCTGGCACACTTTCATGTTCTGAGATTGCCATTTTATGAATTAAGAAAGATTTAACCGTTCCAGTGGTGTAGCACTTTGCCCTCACCTTCCCTGTGTCGTCATTGTAACTGATTGGGCCAATTTCTCTGGAAGAGCCAGGTTGACGCCCACCGTGATAAACAACGGTTAGTTTTTGTTTTCTATCAATTGCATTAAGAATTGCATCCTCAACATTCATTGTGACTCCCTTCCTATCAACTAGTTAAGTTCCTTTTTATACCTCATCTTATTGAACATTTTTCAGACAAAACTAAAAAAACAGAAATAAATAACCAATAGTTATTGACAAAATAAAACACAAACCAATACTATAACCAATAGTTACAAAACAGAAAGGATAAACAAATGAACACACTAACCCTAAACGAACTCACAGGTGTAACGACTAGCCTTGCAACGTTCACCAACAACTTCGATGAGCTGCAAAGCGCAGTGAGTCACTTGCCAGCAACCGATCCAGTGCATGCGCAATTCAAATCGTTTTCTCAGGCAATGCAATCTCTGAATGAAAACTTAGAAGTGCAAATAACAGACGAAATGGCGCAATTGGTACAACAAGCCAATAGCACCTGGCAACAGATCAGCCCCCGCTTAACTGACCACTAAGCGCAAACTTTTTACCAAACCCTTTTTACCAAACTCTTTTTAACAAGAACTATGTGCAATGAGATTTTTTCACTCAATAAGGACAAATTATGACAAACACCGTATGGCATTCACCCGAAACAACTCCAAACATACCGAAAGGAACTGAAGAGCAGTTTTGGCTAGCAGTGAAGAATAAAAGTGGAATTCAGGTATTTATCGCTATCTACCAAAACAGACCGTTGGAGTTAGATGAAAATGGCGAGCTAGTTAGTGATGATTGTTTAATTAATACAGATGGAGAACCTATTGATTCTGTCGGGTGGGTTGTCAATCAAGAACATTATGAGTTTGACAACTATTACACCCCCCTCACATTTCGAGGGGATTCTAATAAGCTGCTTGGGTGGGCAAAACTAGACACCCCATCTTTTCCATAAACAAGAAAGCCCCCGCCGGTGACCAAACCAACAGGGGCTAACTATGTGCAATGAGAATTTTACATCTCACATTCAGTGTACCCCACGGCTGACCACCGTGCAATACGTTACCCTGAGTGTGAATGTTCAACCAAAACATTCAATTTTAAGGACATGTGCAATGATGATTGATACTCGTAACGCTCATGAGGCTTTTATCTGCCAAAACATTAGCAAACAACTATTAGCCGATGGTTACCCCCCCCTAGAGGTAAAACGCGCTACAACGGAGGCTCTGCGCTTTTACCGCTCAACAGCCAAGTTTCACCAAGGCAAAGTGTTCGATGCTTGCTTATCCAGAGCAAAATCCATGCTTGCCCCTCTCAAGAAAGCTACCACCAACAGCAAAAAAAAGAGAGGCTAACATGGCACTAACTCCAGCAGAACGCGCAGCGCGTTACCGTGAAAACAATACGATTTTACGCATTGGTGTGTCAGAGCAAGAACTCGACAAACTGAACCAAATCACCGAGTTCTACGGTTGGCCAAACCAAAACCTCGACAACAGCCAAACCGTGCAACTTATGATCCACCGCTTTTACTCTGAAGTAGAAGCCAAGCGTAAGAAACTAGGCACATGCCAACACTGTGGCGAGCAGCTGCCAGCCGGATGCGCAAAGTTAAAAAAAGGCGGCTTATTTAAAGGCGATTCAAACTGCTTTCACACCACCAACCGCGAGAGCATCACTAATTTAAAACTGGAGATAACAGAATGAGCATTATCAGTTACGCCATCGCTTGTTGCGTATTTCTCGTGTGTTACCACTTCGCCAAGGGAGAAAAGTATGCAGACCAAAAAGCAAAGCCTATTTGAAAGCATGATGAACGTGGTGATCGGCTACTTAGTCGCCCTACTCAGCCAACTAGTGATCTTCCCACTCTTTGGCCTAGACGTTCCATTCAGCGACAACTTATTAATCGGTTTGTGGTTCACCATTATTTCCATCGTGCGCAGCTACGCCCTGCGCCGCTATTTCAACCGCAAACACAGAACCAATCCAATTTTGGATATGAGGTGAGGTATGGATGAAGACAAAGCATTCCTTCATCGCCAACTGGTGAAGCTAGGCGACATGATGGGCGATGGCTTGCACTTAGAGCCAGGTGGAAAATGGATAAGCCAAGAGTATAGAAAGATTGCGCAAGCTCTCGGCATCATCCCAAAGAAAAAACGATCCAATAACTCTCAGGCCATTAACGAGCGAATGGCGCAGCGAGTAAAAGAAACACCATGTTCATTTTGTAATGGAAAACTCAAACAAACCCGCAGTGGTTCTATGCGAGCAAGATGTGTGGAGTGTGGGAAGTTATTCGGATTACTGAAAAGCGTAAGGAGAAAGAATTAGATGACTAACTACAACACAACCGTATTTGACACTGAAACCTGCGGTATTGATAACGGCTCAATCATTCTCACTCTTTCAGCAGTGAAGTTTGACCGCCACGCAAGCAAGTTAGAGCTGAGCCATGAGTGCGAGCTCCACATTAATTTGAGCATTTCAGAGCAAATACTCAAAGGCCGAACCATCGAAAAAGGCACGATTGCTTGGTGGCAAAAGCAAAGTGAAGAAGCTAAGAACGCAGCATTTTATGACGAACAAGATCCGGTTTCTGTATCATTAGAAAGGTTCTTTAAATTTATAGAAGGCACTCAGGTTTATTGCCGTGGTACCGACTTCGATCCACCAAAGCTTGCAAGCTTATGTAAAGATTTTGGCGTAAAGATGCCAATCAAATATAACCAATTCCGTGACGTTCGCACCTACATCGATGCACTAACCGACGGCACAAAAGGCTATATCGAAGACATTGAACCGAAAGGCTTTGTTGCACATGACAGTTTAAGCGACTGTTGGCGTGATGCGACACAAATGATTCATGCTAGGCAATCTCTTTGCCTTATGCCTGAAATTAATTCAAACCAAACCGCCAGCTGACCACTGGCGGGTTAATACAAACCAATAAGGAAAATGTGCAATGAGTACCGAAGGCTATTTTTACAACCTCCCTGCTGCTATTGGTGTACAAGCAGGTCGTTGTTTTTACAATTTATCAATCCCGATGGGTGTTCTTGTAAAGCTACTGCGCGTAGATTCTGGTCACGTTCTTGACCGTTCACAGCGCGAAGTAAACCTGACTCGTGCAAAAAAAGTAGCAAGATACGTCACAGAAAACCCAGACAGCTTTATCATTCCAACAGTAACTGGTGTGGTAGAAACACCAGAGGGAGTTGCAGCACCAACATTTGAGAAAGGCTCTCATGATTGCATTGGCGTTTTAAATATTTCAATGGACTGCGAACTCAAGTTATTTGATGGGCAACATCGAGCTACTGGTATTGCTTACGCTTTGGAAACCAACCCGAATCTTCGTTCTCAATCTGTACCGGTGATGCTATTCACTGAAATGACATTGGCAGAACGAAAACTGGCATTTACTGATATTAACCAAAATGTATCAAAGCCAGCACAAAGCCTAAGCGACGCTTATAACTCCCGTGATCCACTGCCTCAATTTGCAATTGAGCTTGCGACCACATTACCTTGCTTCAAGGAGTTAGTTGATTTCGAAAGAAACACCATTAGTGCCAAGAGTGAGTATTTATTCCCATTGAAAACCATTAAAGATGCGACCGCTTTGCTTTTGAGCGGTAACACTAAAGAGATAAGCGAACCCAACAAAGATCTAGCGCGTCTGTTTTGGACAAGAGTTAGTGAATCTATGTCTTGGGGAGGCTTATTTTTTGGGAATAAAACAACACAAGAGATTAGAAAAACAACGATCGCAACCCACAGTGTCATGATTAACGCTATGGGCTTAGCTGGAAGCATTATTTCTGCTCAAGAGAGTATCGAGAATGTCGACTTTTCTGGCTTATCAAAGCTTGATTATTCAAAGTCATCACCAGATTTTATGCGCCGATGCATTGAACCAGAAACAGGCAGAATGAAAGCCGATAAAACAGCAATAAAGCTTTGCGCAATTCGTTTATTACAAGCGATAGGTTTTACTGCTCCGTCAGAACTGAGCATTCTTGAAAATCATTTTTTCCCTCTAATCGAGATCGATATGCATAAGAGAACAAATGAAACTGAGATAGAACAGGCTTACAACCCCACATTAAACCCTGATTTCGAATTGGACCTTCACTCGATACACTCACAAGAAGATATGAAAAATGCATTGATTCATACGTACACAAACAATGAATGGAGCGAATCAGATATTCATGAAATCACGGAAAGATTATTCACCGTACTAACGGAACGTGAAGGTTCTCATGCAAATGCGCTAATGGATGATATAGGAAAAGAAGCGACCGAAGATGAAGCAAAAGCAATCTATTTCACAGCATTCGAACGCTTCCTGCTCGACCTAAATGAAACCAACAATGCTTCAGCTCTTTTCAATATCCGTGAAATACGAAGAACCGTTAGAAAAAATCTTTCTGCGTAACAACACCACCGCCAGCTGACCACTGGCGGGAACATCAATCTTTATTTAATTACGTGCAATGAGATTAAAATGATTAATAAAAATGAAATTATTGTAGACAACTTTGCCGGAGGTGGCGGCGCTTCCACTGGCATTGAAATGGCGCTTGGTCGCTCAGTCGATATCGCAATCAATCACGATCCCGATGCTATCGATATGCATCGGCTAAATCATCCAGACACAAAACACTATTGTGAATCAGTGTGGGATGTTGACCCTATTGAAGCATGCGAAGGTCGTCCTGTTGGATTGGCTTGGTTCTCACCAGATTGTAAACACTTCTCAAAAGCCAAAGGTAATCGTCCTGTCGATAAAAATATCCGCGGTCTTGCTTGGGTTGCCGTTCGTTGGTCTGCGCTAGTAAAGCCTCGCATGCTAATGCTGGAGAATGTTGAAGAGTTTTTAACGTGGGGGCCAGTTGTTGAAGTGTCACCTGGTAAGTTTAAGCCATGTCCTGACCGTAAAGGGGAAACATTTGAAGCGTTCATAAAGGCGCTATCAACAGGATTAGATCCAGCCCACCCGGCTTGGGAAGAAATCAAAACTGCTTTAGGTGATAACTTTCCTTATGAGCAGCTTGAGAAGGGTTTAGGCTACAACATCGAATGGAATGTAATTAAGGCGTGTGATTATGGAGCGCCAACCATCCGTAAACGTTTCTTTTTGATTGCCAGAAATGATGGTGAGGAAATTCAATGGCCAGTGCCAACACATGGCGAACAAGGCACAGGATTACTACCTTACAAAACCGCAGCAGACATCATTGATTGGACCATTCCGGTTAAGTCTATTTTTGGACGTAAAAAGCCATTGGTAGAAGCAACTATAAATCGCATTGTTAAAGGTTTGGATAAATTTATATTCAATCATGATGATCCATTTATTGTGCCTGAGAAATGTGTAATGCCATTCATTACAGAATATGCAAACTCATCAAATCAGAGGGTATTTGCAGGAAATGAACCGTTACGAACGTTAACTTCTGCAACGAAAGGACTTAACTTCGCATTAGTAACTAGCCACATGGTTAAGCTAAGAGGTGACAATATCGGGCATAGAACCGATGAGCCTGTTCACACCATTTCAGCCGGCGGATTTCATATTGGCGAAGTTCGAGCGTTCTTAATTCAATACTACGGCACCAGCACAGGCCATGAACTAGATCGCCCGCTTGGAACAGTAACCACTAAAGATCGTTTTGGATTAGTCACAATCAAAGGCGAGCAATATCAAATTGTCGATATCGGCATGCGGATGCTAGAGCCTCACGAGCTATTCGCAGCACAAAGCTTTCCAGAAGACTACGTGATCGCCCACGATAGTTCCGGCAGGAGGCTATCAAAACAAAAACAAGTAGCTCGATGCGGCAATGCGGTTCCGCCATTGGTTGCTAAAGCATTAGTTGAGGCAAACCTAAACATTAACATCGAAGCCGAGCAAGTCGCGGCTTAACGAAACTCCGCCAACTGACCACTGGCGGATTTAAGGAGAAATATTATGAGTGCAATGAGTATTTTAACTGAATCAGATTCCCTATACATCACCGACAAAGAAATCATGGAAGCACTGGAAATTAGCCAACCAACCCTATGGCGCAAAACCAAGAAAGACAACTTTCCAGAACCCGTCATTCGAGGCCGAAGAGCTAGAAAAGCTGTTATCGATTGGCTTGTTTCCAAAGGTATGCTGTAAGTAAGGGGCGTGATGCCCCTTTTGTTATTCTAGCCCTTTAAAATTACGCACCACTTTTCATACGCTTCGCGCTGTTCGTCCAAGTAGTTGTAATCTAAATAATGGCTCTGAACGCCTGTATGAACCTTATGCCCTAACATCACCTCTGCGACATTGTGAGGAATACCAAGCGACTCCCATATATTACGTGCGGTTCTACGCATATCATGGTTGGTGGTTCGTGGGTAGCCTAGCCTTTCCATTTCATCTGCAAGCCTAGCACCAAAACCAACAGGGACATTTGCTGCCATTGGCCTCGTTTGTTCTTTGTTAACGGGTGGGAACAGGTATTCTGAATCAGGCCATATATGCAGCTGGTTATTAATAACCTCGGCAGCTAAATCTGGTATAGCTCGAACAATATCACCGCCGCCCTTTTTCCTGATCTTGTTGTTTTCTTCCGGTACCGTCCAAACGCGTTTATTCAAATCAAAATCGACTTTTTTAGCTAACCTGAGCTCATTACTTCGATTAGCGAAAATGACCATGAGCCGCA
This sequence comes from Vibrio sp., assembly GCF_047973365.1. Classification (GTDB taxonomy): domain Bacteria; phylum Pseudomonadota; class Gammaproteobacteria; order Enterobacterales; family Vibrionaceae; genus Vibrio. The sequence goes on from NZ_JBKEBW010000122.1 coordinate 27,183, forward strand.
GAAAGTTTTTGTTGCTCTCATGGATTTTTAAGTTTGAGATGGCTTGGAACAAAACAGGCGAAGCAGTCTTATCTTGCTTAGTCCGTTTGATTGCGGTTGGCTCTCCAACATCTTTCTTTTTAAGTTCTGATAAGACGTTATATTTGATAATGCCTTCGCGTACACCAAATGATAAAACCTGTTTAAATCGAGACATCAAGTTAGCTGAATGCTTGGGGCCAACACGTTCTCTGGCTTTACGAAAAACAGGCATGCAATCGCTTAATTCAAGTTCATGAATGCTGAAGTCCCCAATATGTGGAGTAATGTCATTCTCAAACATGGTTTTAAACATCGGCCAGCGCTTAATGCTATGTTGAGCGTGGTTTTCAATCCAATACTCAATAAGTTCATTCACCGTTTGAGGAAGTGAAGGTTTTTCAATATGGTGAACTAATCGAGGATCTTTCCCTGCTTGAAGAATGGCAAAACGCTTGTCTCGCTCTCTCATGGCGTCACTCATTTTCATATTTGGGTAACTGCCTATCTTCATGCGAATTTGCTTTTTCTGATAGTAACAGCGGTAAATCCATGAAATTTTACCTTTTGGGCTAATCCTAACCCCAACGCCATCACGGTGCATAAACTCTGGATCACCATCATAAGGTTTTCCATGCCGAGCCCTTAACCAAGCATCTGTTATCGCCATTTTTGTCCTTACATTTCTATTTGATTTAAGTACCAAAAATAAATTTGGTACTCATTTGGTACTTATCATAGATGAATGCAAAAGAAATGGAATGATAAAAAACAGGTTAAAACTTGGAAGTTGAATCTCGAAATCTAAATTAAGTCATTGATTTTAATTAACTAAATGAAAGTAAAAGCAGATAAAAGAAGATTTAAGAAAAAGGAAGAATATCGAAGTAGATCACATAACCAGTTTCACAAGTAAACTATGCCAACGATATCTCCGAACAGATGTTATAGAGTATCGTTTTATCACGATATAAGGTAAGTTAGCGCTAACCCTTTTTTGGCGATATACCCATTCATAACCGCTTATTGTTTTAACAATGCGCTTTATCAATGAATAAATGGTATATCATTACTTAAGTCCAAAGATTATGGTGATACAATTGGACACTAAGCTAACAGAGCAAGTAGAAGAAATTTGTGCAACACGAGGGGTTAGACTGACCTCTCAGCGTAAGCGAGTATTTGAGCTTATTTGTGCAAATGCAAAAGCATCCAGCGCCTATGAGCTGTTGGATGACTTAAAAAAAAGTGAACCACAGGCGAAACCACCTACGGTCTATCGAGCGTTAGACTTCTTAATGGAGCAAGGCTTTATCCATAGAGTGGAATCGACAAACAGTTTTATTTCTTGCTGCTCTTGTAATGCACATAAGCACTTTTCGCAGTTATTAATTTGTGACCAGTGTGGTAATGTCGTCGAGCTACAAAATGATAATTTGATAGCCCAACTGGCGAAGAATGCTGAGCAACATGGTTTTACTATTACTAACCACGTGATTGAATCACACGGTGTATGTAAATCTTGCTCCTCGAAATAATTTTTGATTCAGATAGAAGAAGGTTATGCGCGCTGAATTTGTAAACCCGTTTCTCGCGTCTTTAATGAACGTGTTAAAAACAATGGCTTCTTTAGAATTGAAGCCTCAAAAGCCTCGTCTAAAGAAAGATGAGATTGCCCGTGGCGATGTCTCAGGGTTAATTGGCATGGTCGGTAATCAAACGCGTGGCTCAATGTCGATTACTTTTGATGAGAGCCTAGCTCTGGAAATTATGCAAAACATGCTAGGTGAAAAACCAAACGGTTTAAACGAAGAAGTGACGGATATGGTCGGTGAAATTACCAACATGGTCACTGGCGGTGCGAAGCGTATTCTGGCTGAAAGTGGGTTTGATTTTGATATGGCGACACCCGTTGTTGTTTCAGGTAAAGGTCACACCATTCGTCACAAATGCGAAGGCTCGATCATTATCATGCCTTTCTCTTCTCAATGGGGTAATGCTTTCATTGAGATCTGTTTTGAGTAACCCACTCTTGACACTTATACTCAAACTACTTGAAGTTGCAGGTAGGCGGCAAGTGAGTGAATCCCCATGAGCATAGATAAACTATGTGATTGGGGTGAACGAACGTAGACAACACCGCTGCAGCTTCAAGTAGGAAGAGTATATACGATAAACATAAAAAGGCTGATGTATTAACATCAGCCTTTTTGCATTCCAGAGCCTCGTTTACCCACATAGGCTCTTGTCGATATCAACCACGTAACGCTTTAAATGCGTTAATCAAACCGTTAGTTGAGCTATCGTGTGAGTCTACTGCTGAATCATCGGCCAATTCAGGTAAGATTTGGTTTGCTAGTTGTTTACCTAGCTCAACACCCCATTGGTCAAAAGTGAAGATGTTCCAAATGATGCCTTGAACGAAGATTTTATGTTCGTACATAGCAATCAAATTACCTAGAGAGCGAGGCGTAATTTGCTTCACCAGAATAGAGTTGGTTGGGCGGTTACCTGCAAACACTTTGAAAGGAACGAGTTTCGCCACTTGTTCTGCGTTCATACCCGCTTTTTCAAGCTCAGCTTTCACTGTTGCAGCAGACTTACCAAACGCTAACGCTTCAGTTTGAGCAAAGAAGTTCGACATCAGTTTTTGGTGATGATCGCTGGTTGGGTTGTGAGTCACAGCCGGAGCAATGAAATCACATGGGATCATCTTAGTACCTTGGTGGATCAACTGATAGAAAGCGTGTTGACCGTTAGTACCTGGTTCACCCCAAATAATTGGCCCAGTTTGGTAGCTGACAGCGTTACCGTCACGATCTGTGTACTTACCGTTTGATTCCATGTTGCCTTGTTGGAAGTAGGCAGCAAATCGGTGCATGTATTGGTCGTATGGCAGAATCGCTTCTGATTCCGCGCCGTGGAAGTTGTTGTACCAAATACCAATCAACGCCAAGATCACTGGAATGTTGCTTTCAAACGGTGTGGCTACGAAGTGGTTATCCATTTCGTGAGCACCCGTTAGAAGCTCAACGAAGTTTTCGTAACCGATGGAAAGAATAATAGACAGACCGATAGCAGACCATAGTGAGTAACGACCGCCCACCCAGTCCCAGAAACCGAACATATTGTCAGTATCAATACCAAACTCAGATACAGCGCCAGCGTTAGTAGACAGAGCGGCAAAGTGCTTCGCTACATGCGCTTCATCGCCAGCCGCTTTTAAGAACCAACTACGCGCAGAGTGTGCGTTGGTCATGGTTTCTTGAGTAGTGAATGTTTTTGACGCCACGAGGAATAACGTGGTTTCAGGGTCCACTTTTTTCAACGTTTCCGCGATATGAGTACCATCAACGTTAGAAACAAAGTGCATCGTCAGATGGTTTTTGTATGGCGTTAACGCTTCAGTCACCATGTATGGACCAAGGTCTGAACCACCGATACCGATGTTGACCACATCCGTAATCGCTTTACCTGTGTAGCCTTTCCACTCGCCACCAATAACACGCTCAGAGAATGCTTTCATCTTTTCAAGCACAGCATTCACTTCTGGCATCACATCTTGACCGTAAGCCAATACGGGTTTGTTGCTGCGGTTACGCAGTGCGGTGTGAAGCACGGCACGACCTTCAGTTTGGTTAATAGCTTCACCACTGAACATCGCTTGAATCGCACCTTTCACATCGGTTTCTTCAGCCAAGGCAAACAAATGCTTCATTGTTTCTTGGTTTACAAGGTTCTTTGAATAGTCGACAAGAATGTCGCTGCCAAATTTTGCTGAGTACTTAGCGAAACGCTCACTATCTTCTGCGAACAGAGATTTAAGGTTCATTCCCTGCACTGACTCAAAATGCGCAGTCAGAGCTTTCCAAGCTTGAGTTTGCGTTGGATTGATGTTTTTCAACATGGTATCTATCCCGATATACAGTAGGTATTGTTCAAACAATCTTGGCTGCTCTTCATCGATGAAGCGCAGGTTGATTGTTGGATCCCCGATTAATAAAAAATAAAAGTAAAAATGCTACCAATAAGAGTAGCAAAAAATGGTATTAAATTTTAGCAGGCAATTATCGCTTAACCGTTGCCCATTCTCTTTGAGTTAGGTCAGTAAAGCATAACCACATGTTATTCATTGTCGAAATCGAATGCCGGTCCCGCATAGTTATCAAAACGAGAGAACTGCCCCTGGAAGGTCAGACGAACAGAGCCGATAGGACCGTTACGCTGCTTACCGATAATGATTTCAGCTGTGCCCTTCAAAGCACTGTCTGGGTGATAAACCTCATCACGATAGATAAACATGATTAAGTCGGCATCCTGCTCGATAGAGCCTGATTCACGCAAGTCCGAGTTCACCGGGCGTTTATCAGCACGTTGTTCAAGCGAGCGGTTAAGCTGAGAAAGCGCAACCACAGGCACATTTAACTCTTTGGCTAATGCTTTTAGCGAGCGGGAGATCTCAGCGATTTCCAGAGTACGGTTATCAGATAGCGACGGAACACGCATTAACTGCAAGTAGTCGACCATGATAAGCGACAGACCACCACGCTCACGGGCAATGCGTCTGGCACGAGAACGAACCTCCGTCGGCGTCAAACCTGAACTGTCATCAATGTACATATTCTTCTTCTCCATCAAAATTCCCATGGTAGAAGAAATACGCGCCCAATCCTCATCATCCAATTGACCGGTACGGATCTTGGTTTGGTCAACCCGGGATAAAGACGCGAGCATACGCATCATGATCTGTTCGGCTGGCATCTCTAGCGAGAAGATCAGCACAGGTTTTTCTTGCTCCATCGCGGCGTTTTCACATAAGTTCATCGCGAAGGTGGTTTTACCCATCGATGGACGAGCGGCGACAATAACCAAATCTGAACCCTGAAGACCTGCCGTTTTCTTATTCAGGTCAGTAAAACCGGTGTTCACACCCGTCACACCATCTTGAGGACTTTTATACAGCAGCTCGATTCGTTCTAGAGTTTTCTCAAGAATGTTATCGACGTTCTGAGGGCCTTCATTCTCATTGGTTCGCGCTTCAGCAATGGCGAAAACTTTACTCTCAGCTAAATCCAACAAGTCTTCTGAACTGCGCCCCTGCGGGTCATAACCCGCATCGGCAATTTCATTGGCAACACCGATCAGGCTACGAACCAAAGCACGTTCAGCGACAATTTCCGCATAAGCATTAATGTTTGCCGCACTTGGCGTGTTTTTAGCTAAATCAGCAAGGTAGGCAAAACCACCGACATCTTCAAGCTGTTCACGCTGCTCCAAATACTCAGATAGAGTAATCAAATCGAGCGGTTTGCTCGCTTCAAGAATGGATTTTACTGCATCGAAGATATTGCGGTGCGGGCGGCTGTAAAAGTCAGAGCTCACCACTCGTTCAGAAACGGTATCCCAACGCTCATTATCCAAAAGCAAACCGCCAATCACTGACTGTTCAGCTTCTAACGAATGCGGTGGTACTTTGATAGCATCAACTTGTGCATCTGCAGTTTTACGATATCGCTTTTCTGTACGGGGTTCTGCCATTATGTTACTCAATAATTCTGGGACCCAATCGGGCCTTACGAGCTAAATTGCCGTTTATTATACCCAAGTCCCTTCAATATGCGAGAGCGGGGATAACTGCATGATGAAGACAAAATGCCTATCAGCTTTATAGCCCCTGAGATTTAGTGTCATTTTCATCTTCTAGCAGAGGATTTTTCTTAAACTGGCGAGCTTTCCTCTACATTGCTTGGTTATTAATGCAGAATTAACCGTAATCTGACTCAAGATCCATTGGCTGCAATTATTATTTGCGACCATCAATGATTCACCGAGGTACTTTGTGTCCAAATTGTGGCTTCTCAGTATTAGCTTGCTAGCGTTCAATGCAGCTTTTGCCAAGGAAGATACGAGCAAAGATAAGGACATTGAAGTGCCTTCACCGTGGGATACCCAAGTTGAGTTTGGCTATCAAGCTCACTCAGGTAACACCACTTCTGAAGCACTGAATTCGCGCCTAAAATCAGAATACACATCAGGGCGTTACCGTACTACCGGTGACTGGAAGTTCTATCGCCTGGAAAAAAATGGCAAAGAGACCAAACGCCAATCGACCTATTCTTTACAAAGTGACTATAAGCTCGGAGCCGATACTTACCTCTATAGCAGCTTCAAAGGTATGGATTCACAGTACACAGCTTATTTTAAAGACTTTACTGTGTCAGGAGGTCTGGGTTATCAGGTGGCAAACAGCAAAACACTGCTACTGGAAGTGGAGTTGGGACCGGGTTATCGCTATCAAGAGCCGAACTTAGACGAAATAGACGATGATGATATCGTGTTTCCTGATGTGGTTCAGGAACCGATTTTCCGTACCAACGTTCGCGCTAACTGGCAAGTGCTTGATAACTTACAGTTCGGTATCGATCTCACTCATATCACTGGTGAAAGTAACACCATGTGGGATAGTGACATCAGCGTTACCAATAATATCACTGAAGACATCGCATTAAAGCTTAGCCAATCACGTCAATATCACGACAAAGTGCCAGAAGGTTTAAGCAAGGCAGACAGTATTTTTTCCATCAACTTGCTGTTTATCTTTTAGAACATCGTATATTTCATACCATTCTGGAAAAGTTTCAGGTCAGTGAATGGGTGTCGATAAGCAAACCCGCTGAGCCATGGATGGCTCAGCGGAGCCCCATGGAAGGGTTGATGCGTGTTTGTGTTCGACACTCATTCGCTGTTCCAACGATGCCTAATTTGATCATATTTTTACCTAGGTTGGTACCAGGCATAATCGAGTAGGGTGAGGCGTTACCGCCTCATCCCTCTCACAGAACCGTACGTACGGACCTCGTATACGGCTCATGCATACTTCCATTCAGCATAATTGCTAAACACATACCCTGTTCCTACTTGCTCAAGATTTACCAACCCCAGTTCGTTGAACCATTGGTTTGGCATCGCATAACTGGCTAGAGGACTTTGCGCATTTCTCCAACTACTCATTCGGATAAATCTAAACGGCGGCTTATATCCAA
>NZ_JBKEBW010000045.1:0-10466 GCF_047973365.1 Vibrio sp.
ATCCCACCCTCAATCACAGTATTGGTCTGACTAAGTATTGGGCTTTGCGCTATTTTGGACGCTTACCCACCAGTACCGCCGAAACAGATTACGGTTAGTTGTGTACATCTAACTTCCTATGGCTTCCTTCAGACCCCACCGTTAGCCCGTGACGCCCTTGCCATTCGGATTGTCTTCCCCTTAGTCAGGGTGACTCCACTTTCTTTCAAGTGGACGGGTTTGCCAGCTTTGCTGGGCAAACAAAAAAGCCCGCTCAATTGAGCGGGCAATGAGGTTGTCAGATAAACCTTAAGGTTTACCGATTTATTATCTTGTTACGCTAGGCTAGCTTTCACTTTCGCGTGCAGCTCTTGCACTGAAGTCACTGTTGCTTTCGCGTCAGCCGTGTGAGACATACAGGTTGCAAACGCCGCGTTTAGCGTTGTTGTGTAGTTCACTTTTTCAGCCAAAGCACCGCGACGTAGCAGCTTAGAATCTTCAATCGCTTGGCGACCTGATGCCGTATTCACTATGTAGGTGTATTCATTGTTCTTGATACGATCCAGAATGTGTGGACGTCCTTCATGAACTTTGTTTACCAAGCGTGGGTTGATACCTGCTTCACCGAGAATCACAGCCGTACCGTGAGTAGCATCCAGTTGGTAACCAAGTTTCACTAGTTTAGAAGCAAGGTCTACTACACGCTCTTTATCACCTTCACGAACGGAAAGCAGTGCACGACCGCCTTCTGGATAAACGGCACCACAGCCAAGCTCAGCTTTCGCATAGGCTTCAGCAAATGTTGCACCCACACCCATTACCTCACCAGTAGAGCGCATTTCTGGGCCTAATAGTGGGTCGACACCCGGGAACTTGTTGAACGGTAGTACCACTTCTTTCACTGAGTAGTATGGAGGGATGATCTCTTTCGTGAAGCCTTGTTGCTCCAGAGATTGCCCCGCCATAACACGCGCAGCGATTTTCGCCAGTGGCGCACCTGTCGCTTTAGATACGAATGGTACGGTACGTGCAGCACGTGGGTTGACTTCGATGAGGTAAACTTCGTTATCTTTCACCGCAAACTGGGTATTCATCAGACCGCGTACGCCAAGTTCGAAAGCCAGTTTCTCAACTTGTTCACGCATCTTGTCCTGAATTTCCTGGCTCAGCGTGTAGGCTGGAAGTGAACATGCTGAGTCACCTGAGTGAACACCTGCTTGCTCGATATGTTCCATGATCCCGCCGATAACCACACGCTCACCGTCACAGATAGCGTCAACATCCACTTCCGTTGCATCGTCTAAGAAACGGTCTAGCAGAACTGGCGACTCGTTAGATACGCTGACCGCTTCGTTGAAGTAACGACGTAGATCTTGCTCGTCGTATACGATTTCCATCGCACGACCACCCAGTACGTACGAAGGGCGTACAACAAGTGGGAAACCGATATCTTTTGACTTCTCAATCGCTTGTTCCATTGTCGTTACGGTTGCGTTTTCTGGCTGTAGTAAGCCTAAACGTTCAACAGCGGCCTGGAAACGCTCACGGTCTTCTGCACGGTCGATAGCATCTGGGCTAGTACCGATAATTGGTACGCCAGCCGCTTCTAAAGCACGAGCCAGTTTCAGTGGCGTTTGACCACCGTACTGGACGATAACGCCTTTTGGCTTTTCAACACGTACGATAGCAAGTACGTCTTCCAGTGTGACTGGTTCGAAGTACAGACGGTCTGATGTGTCGTAGTCGGTAGAAACTGTCTCTGGGTTACAGTTAACCATGATAGTTTCGTAACCATCTTCGCGAAGTGCTAGAGATGCGTGTACACAACAGTAGTCAAATTCAATACCTTGACCGATACGGTTTGGACCACCGCCAAGCACCATGATCTTGTCTTTATCGGTTGGGTTTGCTTCACACTCTTCATCATAAGATGAGTACATGTAAGCCGTATCTGAAGCAAATTCAGCCGCACAGGTATCGACACGCTTGTAAACAGGGTGGATATCGTACTGGTCACGCAAACGACGAATTTCGCTTTCCGCAACACCAAGTAGTTTAGACAGACGTGCATCAGAGAAGCCTTTACGCTTCATCTTCTTCAGAACATCTTGAGTTAGACCTGCAAAACCACCCGCTTTCACTTCAGCTTCCAGTTTCACTAGCTCTTCAATTTGCACGAGGAACCAACGGTCAACGTTGGTCAGGTTGAAGACACCATCAACCGACATACCTGCACGGAATGCATCTGCGATGTACCAAATACGCTCTGCGCCCGCTTCTTTGAGTTCGTAGCGGATTTTAGTCAACGCATCAGGAGCATCAAGGTCGACCATCTCATCAAGACCATTCACGCCTACTTCAAGGCCACGAAGTGCTTTCTGTAGCGATTCTTGCTGGTTACGACCAATCGCCATCACTTCACCAACAGATTTCATCTGAGTGGTCAGGCGGTTATTAGCACCGGCAAATTTCTCGAAGTTAAAGCGAGGGATCTTAGTTACTACGTAGTCGATAGTTGGTTCGAATGATGCTGGAGTTGCACCACCAGTGATGTCGTTCATTAGCTCATCTAGCGTGAAGCCAACTGCCAGTTTCGCTGCGATTTTCGCAATTGGGAAACCTGTTGCTTTAGAAGCGAGAGCAGAAGAACGAGATACACGTGGGTTCATCTCGATGATAACCATACGACCATCTTTCGGGTTGATACCAAACTGTACGTTTGAACCACCAGTCTCTACACCGATTTCACGCAATACTGCCAGCGATGCATTACGCATAAGCTGGTACTCTTTGTCAGTCAGAGTCTGAGCAGGAGCAACAGTGATTGAGTCACCGGTGTGGATACCCATTGGGTCGAAGTTTTCAATCGCACAAACGATGATACAGTTGTCGTTCTTATCACGAACCACTTCCATCTCGTACTCTTTCCAACCGATGAGAGATTCATCGATAAGCAGCTCGTTAGTTGGCGATAGATCCAGACCACGAGTACAGATCTCTTCGAATTCTTCTTTGTTATAAGCGATACCACCACCCGTACCACCCATAGTAAACGACGGACGGATGATACATGGGAAGCCAACCATATCGAGAACACGGTAAGCTTCTTCCATTGTTTTAGCTGTATCAGCGCGTGGACACTCTAAACCGATAGACTTCATTGCTTTATCAAAGCGAGAACGGTCTTCTGCTTTGTCGATGGCGTCTGCAGTCGCACCAATCATCTCTACGCCGAACTCTTTAAGAACGCCATTTGCTTCTAGAGCCAGTGCACAGTTAAGAGCTGTTTGTCCACCCATGGTTGGCAGAATCGCATCAGGGCGTTCTTTCTCGATGATCTTACGGACAACTTCCCAGTGGATTGGCTCGATGTATGTTGCATCGGCCATTTCTGGGTCAGTCATGATGGTGGCTGGGTTCGAGTTGACAAGGATAACTCGGTAACCCTCTTCACGTAGCGCTTTACACGCTTGAGCACCAGAGTAGTCAAACTCACAAGCCTGACCGATAACAATTGGACCGGCACCTAAAATAAGAATGCTCTGAATGTCAGTACGTTTTGGCATTATCTACTACTCCAAATTAAGCGCGGTGTTGTTTAATCAATTCAATGAAGTGGTCAAATAGCGGTGCAGCATCGTGCGGACCTGGGCTCGCTTCAGGGTGCCCCTGGAAGCTAAATGCCGGTTTGTCCGTACGGTGAATACCTTGTAGAGAACCATCAAATAGTGATTTGTGCGTTGCACGTAGGTTCTCAGGCAGTGTTGCTTCGTCCGCAGCAAAACCGTGGTTTTGAGAAGTAATCATGACTACACCACGGTCAAGATCTTTAACCGGGTGGTTCGCACCGTGGTGACCAAACTTCATTTTTACCGTCTGCGCACCAGAAGCTAGCGCAAGAATTTGGTGACCTAAACAGATACCAAACACAGGCAGACTTTTCTCAAGAAAAGTTTTTGTCGCCTCGATTGCGTAAGTACAAGGTGCCGGGTCACCAGGACCATTCGATAGGAACACGCCATCTGGATTCATCGCGAGCACTTCTTCAGCCGAAGTTTCAGCAGGAACGACAGTTAAACGGCAACCACGATCAACCAACATACGTAGGATATTGCGTTTAGCACCAAAATCGTAAGCCACTACATGGTACGGTAATTCAGTGTCATCTTTAGCTTCAGGTAGGCCACCTTCCAGTGTCCATGAACCTTGTTTCCATTCGTACGCTTCTTTAGTGGTTACCACTTTCGCTAAATCCATACCTTTAAGGCCTGGGAACTCTTTAGCTTTTACCAAGGCTAATGCTTCATCTAGGTTATCGCCCGCCATGATGCAGCCGTTCTGGGCGCCTTTTTCACGCAAAATACGCGTAAGTTTACGCGTATCGATATCAGCAATACCGACGATATTTTGTGATTTAAGGTAATCAGAAAGAGATTGTTCACTACGGAAGTTAGAAGCAATAAGAGGAAGATCTCGGATCACAAGGCCTTGTGCATGAATTGAAGAAGATTCTTCGTCTTCGGTATTAGTACCGGTATTGCCAATGTGAGGGTAAGTCAGTGTAACGATTTGTTGAGAATAGGAAGGATCAGTGAGGATTTCTTGGTACCCCGTCATCGAGGTATTAAAAACAACTTCACCAACGGATGAACCATCTGCCCCAATGGACACTCCGCGGAACACTGTCCCATCTTCTAGGACTAACAGTGCTGATTTACTCAAGACAACCTCCAGAATAAAAATGCATAAAATATAAATTAAATTGCAAATTTGCCTTCCTGTTAGCGTGAAAATCATGCTCTAGGGTAATTTTGACAAATTGGCGGTATTTTAGAGATCGCTGTGACCCATGTCAACGTTAGCAGGAAAATTAAATTCAATTTAATTACCTTAGAACTAAAAAACCGAACAAAACCACCAAAAATGCATGTTTTAAGCATTTAAAAGTAATATTTATGAGCTTTTGATTTTAAGAAAGCAAAAAATAGTTTGTTAACAATTGAAATCAGCGCAAAAAAAATAAGCAAACGTTAATCTTATTTTTTAATTGTCAAAAATAAAGGCAAAACGGAGTAATTCACCCCAACAATGCAAAAACACTTAAAAAGTTAACGGATAAATCAATTTATAGGAAAGATAAAATGAAAGGAGAATGTTAGAAAATGGCTTATGCGCCAAGCGAACCTGGCGCATAATTATGTAATTAGAGTTCGTTCAAACCTAGCACATCAGTCATGCTGTAAAAGCCGGCTGGTTTTTGATTCAACCAAACCGCGGCACGAATAGCACCGTTAGCAAATGTCATGCGATCGGTTGCTTTATGAGTGATTTCTACCCGCTCACCAATATCGGCAAACATAGCGGTATGTTCACCAACAATATCTCCGGCACGAATGGTTGCAAAACCAATTTCGTCACGAGTACGTTCGCCCGTAATGCCTTCACGGGCATAAACTGCGACATCATTAAGCTTGTTGCCCATAGCGCCAGCAATGGCTTCACCCATGCCAATAGCCGTACCCGACGGTGCATCAACTTTATGACGGTGATGAGCCTCGATAATCTCGATATCGCAGTAATCACCCATGACTTTCGCCGCCTTTTCTAGCAGCTTGAATACCAGGTTTACGCCAACGCTGTAGTTCGGAGCCATAACAATAGGCATGACCTTAGCGGCTTCATTGATAAGCTCACGCTCTTGATCGGTAAAACCTGTGGTGCCGATAACCAGCTTCTTAGCGTATTTTTTACACAGTTCGATATTCGCCAGAGTGCTCGCGGGTGCTGTGAAATCGACGATAACGTCGAAGTTATCTATCGCTAACTCCAAGTTATCAACTAACGCGACGTCAAATCGACCCTCACCACATAACTCACCGATATCAACCCCCACCAGAGAAGATTCAGGACGTTCAGATCCCGCACCGACTGTTGATTGTGAATTATGATGTGCTGCTTTAACCAGATTGCGGCCCATACGTCCGGCTGCGCCTGCAATTGCAATTCTTACCATTGCAAAATTCTCCATTAACTCGTGACTATCCTACGATTTACGCTTTTAAAATTACCAACTATCGAAGTTGATAGCTAGCACTTACGAAAACTCTTTAATCACTCGTTCGAGGATTGGCACATTGGCTTCAGGAAATTGGTAGTTTGCCAGCTCAGCAATATCTACCCAGAGTCCATCCTGCCCTTCTTTACCATAAGGTTCATTGTTGAAATGACTGATGACGATAAAATCGAACTTGAGTGATTTTTCTGGGTAGTCATACTCAAGATGCTCAAACAGCTGTTGCTGGGTTACCTCAATGCCAATTTCTTCTTCTAGCTCTCGAGCCATCGCTTCAGGCACAGATTCGCCCGGCTCAACTTTGCCGCCCGGAAACTCCCAGCAACCACCTTTGTGCAAATTATCCGGGCGCTTAGTAATAAACACCTGTGATTTATCCTGGTTAAAGATAATTCCGGCAACGATATGAATTCGTTTCATCTGACTTCCTTTCGCGTTTTTCTTTACTTACAAAAAGAGTCGCCTAAGCGACTCTTATTTCTCTAATAAATTTCTAAATTTGTGGTGAAGCTAAGCTGTAATTAGCGAGGACAAGGCAATGGCACGGAGCTTACGATAGTAAGTGAGTACCATTAACGCAGTAATCGTTAATTACAGCGACGATTCACACAAATTTAAGCGATTTTTCCATGGCACTGTTTATACTTCTTGCCTGAACCACACGGACAAGGCTCATTACGCCCCACTTTACGTTCAGCCGAAGCTTCGTTGCTACCGGTATCACTGCCTTCATGCTGAGCTTGAGCCAAACGAGCGGCTTGTTCAGCTTGAGCACGACGCTGCGCTTCCATGCGTTCAACTTCTTCTTGCTGTTGTACGCGGACTTTAGACAGAATCGAGATAACGTCTGATTTCAATGACTCCAGCAGCTCTTCAAACAGTTCAAACGATTCACGCTTGTACTCTTGTTTCGGGTTCTTCTGAGCATAACCACGCAGGTGAATACCCTGACGCAAGTGATCCATCGCAGCAAGGTGTTCTTTCCATAACGTATCCAGAGTCTGCAGCATTACAGACTTCTCAAAGTTACGCATAACCTGAGCACCAACCACTTCTTCTTTGTGTTGGTAAACCGCTACTGAGTTTTCAATAATACGCTCACGAAGGGCTTCTTCATACAGTTTGTCATCTTCATCAAGCCAAGACTGGATTGGTAGCTCTAGATCGAAATCGTGCTTCAAGCGATCCTGCAGACCGGCAATATCCCACATATCATCAAGCGATTGTGGTGGAATGTATTGGTCGATCACAGATGTCATCACATCCGCACGGTTTTGTTCGATCATGTCACTGATATCGTCAGTGCTCATGAGTTCATCACGAAGCTCGTAAACGACGCGGCGTTGATCGTTGGCAACATCGTCGTATTCCAAAAGCTGTTTACGGATGTCAAAGTTACGACCTTCAACTTTGCGTTGCGCTTTTTCAATTGAACGAGAAAGCATTTTAGATTCGATAGCTTCGCCTTCTTCCATACCGCTTTGGATTAAGCTTGCCATGCGGTCAGAAGTGAAGATGCGCAGTAGCGTATCTTCCATCGACAGATAGAAACGAGAAGAACCCGCATCACCCTGACGACCAGAACGACCACGTAGCTGGTTATCGATACGGCGTGATTCGTGACGCTCAGTACCAATGATGTGCAGACCACCAGCTTCTAGCACTTGATCATGAACTTTGCGCCATTGTGCTTTAATCTCGTCAATTTGATCTTGAGTTGGGTTACCTAGCGACTCAACTTGCATCTGCCAGCTACCGCCAAGCACGATATCCGTACCACGACCCGCCATATTAGTTGCGATGGTTACGGCACCCGGTTTACCGGCTTCAGCAACGATTTCCGCCTCTTTTTCATGGAACTTGGCATTCAGTACGCTGTGTTTGATTTTCGCTTTCTTCAATGCGTTAGAAAGAAGCTCAGATTTTTCAATCGAAACCGTACCAACCAGTACTGGCTGACCTTTCTCAACACACTTTTTAATATCTTCGATAATCGCCGCAAATTTTTCAGCTTCTGTACGGTACACCATATCTGGCATATCGTTACGAATCATTGGCTTGTTGGTTGGAATAACCACTGTTTCTAAACCATAGATTTGCTGGAATTCGAACGCTTCAGTATCTGCTGTACCTGTCATGCCTGACAGTTTTTCGTATAAACGGAAGTAGTTCTGGAAGGTAATCGATGCCAGAGTTTGGTTTTCGTTCTGGATCTTAACCCCTTCTTTCGCTTCGACAGCTTGGTGCAAACCATCTGACCAACGACGCCCCGGCATAGTACGACCAGTGTGTTCATCAACGATGACCACTTCACCTTCTTCCGTCACTATATAGTCAACGTTTTTCTCAAATAGCACATGAGCACGTAATGCTGCGTTAACATGATGAAGCAAACTGATGTTGGCTGGCGAATACAGGGTATCACCCTCTTGCATCAAGCCATTTTTAACCAGAATCTCTTCAACAAATTCTTGACCAGTTTCTGTCAGATGAACTTGCTTAGACTTTTCATCCACCGTGTAATGGCCATCACCACGATACTCTTCAGAATCTTCTTTATCTTGGCGCTCTAAAGATGGAATTAACACGTTAATGCGAGTGTAGAGCTCTGAGCTATCTTCTGCAGGACCAGAAATGATTAACGGAGTACGAGCTTCATCGATAAGAATTGAGTCCACTTCATCGACAACAGCGAAGAAACGTTCACGTTGCACGCGGTCTTCTGGGCGGAATGCCATGTTGTCACGCAAGTAGTCGAAACCAAACTCGTTGTTGGTTCCGTAAAGAATATCGGCTTGATAAGCTTCTTTTTTGGCTGGAGGAGACATGTTTGGCACGTTAACGCCAACCGTCAGACCAAGGAATTCGAATAGTGGACGGTTTGTCTCTGCGTCACGCTTAGCCAGGTAGTCGTTGACAGTAACAATATGAACACCTTTGCTTGGCAGTGCATTGAGATAGGCAGGAAGCGTTGCCGTCAGTGTTTTACCTTCACCAGTGCGCATCTCTGCGATACGTCCACCGTTTAGAACCATACCACCAATTAACTGAACGTCGAAATGACGCATACCAAAGACACGCTTTGAAGCCTCACGAACAGTAGCAAATGCTTCTGGTAGTAGTTGATCTAGATTTTCACCTTGCTCAAGACGTTGACGAAACTCGACCGTTTTCGCCTTTAGCTCTTCATCGGACAGAGCTTCAAATGCAGGCTCATAATTATTAATTTCTTTTACAATTTTTCTTAGACGGCGAAGTGTTCTGTCATTACGACTGCCGACTACTTTAGTCAGTAGCTTAGTTATCATTTGTTGTGAATCTCTCTTTGCTTAGATCGTCCGCGATCTTTTAATGCCTTCAGTCTCTACCTGTTTTCAACTAAGGATACTGAGATAAATCATGTATCTTCTGATATTGTGATGATGACGTATATTTTCAAGACACTAAATTTATTAAGTGGCGAATAGTTTAAGTAATTTTTCGTTCAACAACCAATAACATTAGAAGTTGTTGGCTCTAAGCTTTGCATTTTGTGCACTAAGCCCAATGTTTTAAGGTAGTTGTAAGTGAATCATCACTATTTAATCGCTCATTTCAGCCAGCTACAAATCGTTATAGAATGTCGCTGAGCTTTATACAAGGAGTGCGGAATGCGAGATCATCGCCCCACAACGACAGATGAATTGATTGAATCATCTCGGCTGAGTAAGTTACAACAGCACGCCAAAGAGATCATCCAGATCAACCTTATATTGCAAACACTTCTGCCTAAAGGGATTGAAGCGCATATTAGAGCGGCAAATGTTCGCGACGGGCATTTGGTATTGGAAGCGGCAAGTGCTTCGATCAAAATGAAGCTAGATTATGATCGACTCAATATCCTCAATCAATTAAGAAACCAGGGGTTTGGCAAATTGATCAGCATTGAAATAAAGATCAATCCATCCATTTATCGTACGAAAACAGATTGCAAATCGGGTCAAAAAGAGACAATTCCTCGCCCCCCACTTTCAGAAAATGCCGCTTCATCGCTGTTAATGGTTGCGCAAAACGCCAATCCGAAGGTGAAACAGCGATTGGAAAACATCGCTAGACTTGCAAAAAAGTAACTCTAAAAAGTACAACATATCTAGTTCCCACGCTCCCGCGTGGGAACTCATATTTGAAGTGACCCCCAATAGTTGGACAACCAATTATTGGGGGTCTTTTATTTATGTCCAAATACAGTCGCGAGTTAAAGTTCAAAGTAGCTAAAAAGTATCTTGATGGCTCCACTCCTCGAGAGCTCGCTGAAAAATATTCTGTCCCAACAAAACATGTTCGTTATTGGACTCATGTTTTCACTATGCATGGTTCAAATTCATTTTTAATTGATGGCCATTCTCTTAGTGCGGAAGCTAAGCTGGAAGCGTTG
>NZ_JBKEBW010000103.1:0-5625 GCF_047973365.1 Vibrio sp.
CAACGCTTCCAGCTTAGCTTCCGCACTAAGAGAATGGCCATCAATTAAAAATGAATTTGAACCATGCATAGTGAAAACATGAGCCCAATAACGAACATGTTTTGTTGGGACAGAATATTTTTCAGCGAGCTCTCGAGGAGTGGAGCCATCAAGATACTTTTTAGCTACTTTGAACTTTAACTCGCGACTGTATTTGGACATAAATAAAAGACCCCCAATAATTGGTTGTCCAACTATTGGGGGTCACTTCATAGCATGGGAACGAGGATTATCTTAACTGATTGGCATTAGAGTTCGAGGAGCTTTTCCTTATTGCGAATCTTGTTGCGGCTCTTGTTCAGTGGCTTCTTGTTCAAGCACTTCTTCTAACCCTTGTTCTGCAAGTGCTGGTGCAAACCACGAATCGAGTTTAGCGCGCAAAATATCAACACCAGTGCCGCTTAATGATGAGAAACCATCAACACTCACATCACCGCCAAATTCTTTCGCATCATTACGGATTTTCAGAATTTGTGCTTTACGCGCACCGCTTTTCAGTTTGTCGGCCTTCGTCAGCAGCACCTGAACTGGAATAGCACATTCTACCGCCCACACGATCAGTTGTTGGTCGAGATCTTTCATCGGGTGACGAATGTCCATCAAAACCACCAAACCTTTCAGACATTGGCGCTTTTGTAAGTACTCACCCAACGATTGTTGCCACTTCTTCTTCATCTCGAGCGGAACCTGGGCGAAACCGTATCCGGGTAAGTCAACAATGTGGCAACCTTCGGTCACTTTAAACAAGTTAATTAATTGAGTTCGTCCTGGGGTTTTACTGGTTTTTGCCAAGTTTTTCTGATTGGTTAATCGATTGAGAGAACTGGACTTGCCAGCGTTTGAGCGTCCTGCAAACGCAATTTCGATACCTTCGTCAGCGGGAAGATGGCGAATGTCTGGTGCACTGGTAATGAAATGCGTGTTTTGATAATGAATTTTTACGCTCACTGTTAACTCCATCGCGACTTTGTGTAGTCGATTGATTACTTTTTTGTGAAATTGTGTAAAATAACCGTGCTCGGCATAAGGTCGCCAATTGTACCACAGTGGTACTGGAAGCTTGATTATTATAAATGGAATGTCATGAATAAATTAGCGCTAATATTGAGTCTTTTAGCCAGCTGCTCCGTATGGGCCCAAGGCAGCATAGAAGCTGGCAAAGCAAAATCCGAAACGTGTGTTGCCTGTCACGGTGCTGATGGCAACAGTCTAATTACAACCTACCCTAAACTTGCAGGTCAACACGCTCAGTATATTGAGAAGCAACTTCACGATCTCAAACTTGGTACGAGTAGTGCTGGTAAACAAGGTCGTTACGACCCTGTAATGAGCGCTATGGCGATGCCACTTAGCGACGAAGACATGTCTGACTTAGCGGCTTACTTCGCTTCACTCCCTATCTCTTCTAATTCTACACCTGAAGATGTCGTAAGCACGGGTAAGGTATTGTACACAGCGGGTGACGCATCTCGTGGACTGACCGCTTGTACTGCATGTCACGGACCGCGTGGTAACGGCACAGAACTTTCAGGGTTCCCGAAAATTTCTGGTCAGCATGCGGATTACGTCAAAGCGCAGTTGCTGAAATTCCGCGATGATTCTCGTGCTAATGATATGAATGCCATGATGCGTGATGTTGCTAAAAAGTTAACTGATGCTGACATCGACACTTTGTCTAAATATGTTGGTGGTCTGCACTAACAAGGCCTAGCCAAGTTCGAGCAATGTGGTCATAACCCCGAAGTCTGCACTTCGGGGTTGTTGCATTTTGCGGCTAGGAGATTTTATTTGTTAGATCCAGAATACCTATCGCTTTTTTCTCAACTAACGTTTTCGCTTTTTTTAACGAAATTGTTGAAAAATTGTTCGTCTGCACTCCACTCTGACGCCACTTTCTGGTATGTTTCGCATCCCCCGTTAAAGGATGCCGAAATGCACAACTGTTCTCTATGTTACTGCCCTTTATGCCATGGTGATAAAACCGATGGGTATTTTGCAGATAAGCACCGTGAGTATCTGCAATGTCAGACATGTCAGTTGGTATTTGTTAACCCGCAGCAGCGCTTAACGGCTGAGCGTGAAAAAGCATTTTATGACTTACACGAAAACGATCCAAACGACGCAGGCTATCGTCGCTTTTTATCTCGTGTATCTGATCCTATGCTTGAAAGACTGGCTCCAGAATCGAAAGGGTTAGATTTTGGCTGTGGACCCGGGCCAACCCTCAGTTTGATGTTAGAAGAAGCGGGTCACAATGTGGCGTTGTACGATATCTTCTTTTATCCCAATGAGCAGGCGCTACAGACGAAATACGATTTTATGACTGCCACAGAAGTGATTGAACATCTGCATCACCCCGATGCGGTGTGGCAGCAATGGTTAAATTTGGTTAAACCCGGAGGCTGGATTGGTCTGATGACCAAAATGGTAAAAGACAAAGACGCTTTTGCCAGTTGGCACTACAAGAATGACCTCACGCATGTGATCTTCTTTAGTCGCACCACATTCCAGTTTTTGGCTGAGCGAGATAAGCTCGAACTTGAATTTATAGGCAACGATGTAATTTTGCTGAGGAAACCCCAGTAATGTCTAGAGAAAAGAAAACGACCACAGGTATTAACGGCGATCTCGTTTTCGCCCGTAAACATAACCGTAAGAGTGACGATGTTGAAGGTCGTGAACGCAAGAAAGCGAAGAAACACAAAGGACTGAAAAGCGGCACTCGCCACTCTGAAGGTAAACAAAAAGCGGAACGTGCAGCGGCGCAAGCTCGTGACCCACGTTTAGGCAGCAAGAAAAAGATCCCTTTGATTGTTGATGCGAAGAAACCAAGCAAACAAGAGCGTCGTGTTTCGGCTGAGAAAGAGCTGGAAATGCTGGAAAACGATGCGCAGTTAAACGTGTTGCTTGATCGTATCGACAATGGCGAGAAGCTCGGCGCTGGTCTACAGAAATATGTCGATGAGAAACTGGATCGCATTGAAATTTTGATGAAGCAACTTGGCATCTATGAAGAAGATCTTGAAGTTGAAGATGAGCAAGACGAAGACGAGCATCTTTCTGCTAGTAAACTGTCTGCTAGTAAACTGTCTGCTAGTAAACAACCTGCGGCGAAAGCGACCAAGCGTCAGCCAAAAACCGATGATGATTACTTGTCTGAGTTCGAAAACATGGACATGAACGAGTACAAAGGGTAAGGATTGCCAATGAACGTAACCCTATTAGCAATAGTCGGCGCTGCGATCATTTTGGGCCTAGCCTCTTATGCTGGTTACCTGTTGCTGCAACTGAAAAAGCAAAAAACGTTGCAGCAGCAACACCAGTCTCTGGCAATTGAAAAACGCAACGCCAACATCTTTGAAAGCGTCAACATCCTGTGTATGGCAGGCATACAAGGGCAGTGCGATCTGTCAGAAATCAGTATTCGTCTTTACAACATTATGGATTACGTGCAGGGTGAAGAGCGTGTGGACTTCGAGTTAGAGTATCCGGCGATTTCGGAGCTTTATCATATTGTTAAAGACATGCCTCGTGGCGAAGCGCGTCAGAGTATGGCTAAGCAAGAGCGCATGAAACACAATCTTACTCGTCAGAAAGCGGAAAGTCGTTTGAATGACACCATTATCGAAGAACTTCAAGCACTGAAAAAGCGCGTTCAGCGGCTGAATAATCAAATTGCCATTCAAATGGTGTGACGAATAGTTCATCTGCCAGTAAGTGATCGGGCTAGCAGATTCGAACATTTTGTTGCTAAATTGTATTTTGCTGCCCGACGCTGTTGATGTCGTGTGGCAAAATGCAGCTATTCAGAACAGGTCAACAGACTAAATTGAGTCAATAAACCATAAACAACGGAAAGAGTCACTATGTCGTCGCAAGTCGTACCGAGTCAGCAGATCGTGTGGGATCAGGCTGTTTTAGACAAGTACAACTACTCTGGGCCTCGCTACACGTCTTATCCTACGGCGGTAGAGTTTCATGAAGCTTTTACCATTGCCGATTACGATAGGGCTTGTGCACAGTACCCGGAGCGACCACTGTCGCTTTACGTGCACATCCCGTTCTGCCACAAGCTTTGCTACTACTGCGGCTGTAATAAGGTGATTACCCGTCATTCGCATAAAGCGGATGAGTATCTGGATATCCTTGCGCACGAAATTCAACAACGCGCGTCATTGCTACAAGGTCGTCGCGTAACGCAACTGCATTTTGGTGGCGGTACGCCAACATTTCTCACCAACAAGCAAATTACCCGCTTGATGACGCTACTACGCAGCGAATTCTTGTTTGATGGTGATGCTGAAATCAGTATCGAAATTGACCCGCGTGAGATAGAACTGAGTGTGCTTGACCATTTGCGCAGCGAAGGTTTCAACCGTCTCAGTATCGGTGTGCAAGACTTCAATAAAGACGTTCAAGCGTTAGTGAATCGTGAACAAGATGAAGAGTTCATCGTGCAGATGGTTGAACGAGCGAAAACATTGGGTTTCCGTTCCACCAATCTCGATCTGATCTATGGTTTGCCTAAGCAAACATTAGCCACCTTTAGCCAGACACTAGAAAAAGTGCTGGAGATGAAACCGGGGCGCTTGTCGGTATTTAACTACGCACACATGCCGCAACTGTTTGCTGCTCAGCGTAAAATTAAAGACGCTGATTTGCCGTCAGCCGATGAGAAAATGGCGATTCTTCAGTATTCCATTTCAACCTTGACTGATGCGGGCTATCAATTTATCGGCATGGACCACTTTGCACTACCAGATGACGAGCTGGCGATTGCTCAGCGTAATGGTGTGCTGCATCGCAATTTCCAGGGCTATACCACCCAAGGTGAATGTGATTTGGTCGGCTTTGGTGTGTCGGCGATCTCGATGATTGGTGACTCGTATGCGCAGAACCAAAAAGAGCTGAAAAAATACTACCAACAAGTGAATGAAATGCGCCACGCTTTGTGGAAAGGCGTTAGCCTTGATAGCGACGACTTAGTGCGTCGTGAAGTGATCAAGCAACTGATCTGTAATTTCAAGCTGGATAAACGCAGAATTGAGCAGCAGTTTGGCGTGCGTTTCCATCAATACTTTAAGCATGATTTAGCCCTGCTACAGACCTTTATTGACGACCAATTAGTGGTGGTGGATGACCAAACCATCGAAGTCACGCTACGTGGTCGTCTGCTGATCCGTAATATCTGTATGTGTTTCGATAAGTACTTGCGTGAACGAGCTCGTCAGCAGCAATTCTCACGTGTGATTTAGTGTTTTTATAGTAATGTTGTTTTTATAGTAATGCCAACCGCCTTGGCATTACTGAACACTTTTGTCGTTCCTGCATTCTCTCGTCATTCCTGCGAAGGCACAATGCTGTTCGTTTAAGAGTTCTCTTTCTTTTTTCGTGAGCTCTTCAACGGGAATTTGATAGGTTTTATCTTGACCGCCCGTTCATAATTTGGGCGGTCTTGCTTTGGCATAATAAACTCCCGTAATGACTCGGTTAAATCTTTTAAACGCGCGGGGAGTGACTGAAGATTTTTAGTTCGACAGATGGCCGTGTAATCATAAAGAACGACTTTAAATCCAAGTTTAAAGC
>NZ_JBKEBW010000136.1:0-6146 GCF_047973365.1 Vibrio sp.
CTCGACTTGCATGTGTTAGGCCTGCCGCCAGCGTTCAATCTGAGCCATGATCAAACTCTTCAATTTAAGATTTTGTTTGGCTCAATGAATACTGACATTACATAAATGTAATGTTTGAATTGACTGTGCTGAGTCTTGCGACTCAATGGTCACTTCGTATCATTGAAACCTAGTTGATTCTTTAGAATCATCTTCGATTTTCATCAACGAGTGCCCACACAGATTGATAGGTTTAAATTGTTAAAGAGCTTCGTTTTGCGAGCAATTCCTCTCAAAACGGACGGTCATTTTAGCGAGTAAACATTCAGAGTCAACCACTTTTTTAGTTAATTTTCTTTAGCTTAAGAAATTTAACTTTCCGTTATATTTCCCAACATTCTTTTATTCAGAATCACTGGTCAACGGAGGCGCATTATAGGGAGGAAAAATAACTTGGCAAGGAAAAATCAGCCTAAAAACCAATTTTTCAGACTGATTGATTAATAAAGAGACAAATCGAGTTTTATCTAGACGATTTCATCACAAATAAGCTTATTGAGCCTCTAGCATTTGAACTCGTCGGTTTAATTTGGCAATAGAGTGATGCACTTCTTCGACTAAAGTGAGATATTTTGCTTCATCACTATGGCGGTATGCAATCTTACCGTTGACGAAACTTGCTTTAATATAAGAGGGCTCTCCGGCCATTATTGGAGACATTAATAAATCGT
The DNA here is from genome assembly GCF_047973365.1 of Vibrio sp. Lineage (GTDB taxonomy): Bacteria > Pseudomonadota > Gammaproteobacteria > Enterobacterales > Vibrionaceae > Vibrio. The sequence goes on from NZ_JBKEBW010000136.1 coordinate 711, forward strand.
GACAGCCAGACAAACGGGGCTGGTTAATATCATATAAGACAATATCAGCCGCATACCCAACATCTATGGTCCCCACACCTTCTAAGCCCAGAATATCTGCCCCACCTCTACTTGCCCAAGTAAGTACTTGTTCTAAAGTTGTGGCTTTAGAACCATGTTGTGCTCGATGAATCAACCAAGTGAGGTTCAATTCTTGAAGCATAGAACCCGATTCAGCCGATGCAGAGCCATCCACGCCAATGGATATTGGCATTCCGGCTTTAGCCATATTAATTACAGGCGCGATACCACTACCTAATCGACAATTAGATGTAGGGCAATGAGCAATCCCTGTCTTCGTTTCTGCAAGTAGCTTGATATCTTGCTCTGTCGCTCTAACCAAATGTGCAAACCAGACATCTTCGCCTAGCCAATCACAGCTTTGTGCGAATTCAACTATGCCCTTGCCATATTTAGCCAACGACTGCTCATTGTCGAAATCTACTTCTAACATATGTGAATGCATACGTAACTTGTGGCTTCTTGCGTATTCAGACAATAAGCGTAAGTCACTCGGCGTTGCTGAATGGGCAATTGTGGTTGGGGCGACCACCAGCTTACGCATGGCGAAATCCCCCTCTTGGTGATAGCGACTACGAGTAGATTCCAAGCGGTTTATCATCAACTCAACGGATTCAGGCTCGACACCTGCTTTCGCTAATCCTTTATGAGTTCCCTTAACTGTCGCACCACCTCGACATAAAACCAGTCGAATTCCCATTTCATCTGCAGCTTGCCAAAACACCTCTTCTAATTCCATCGAAGAATTGGCATGGTAGAGATAATGATGATCGGCACAGGTCGTCGCCCCAGAGCGTAACAGCTCATAGAAGCCAAGCTTTGCCGCTGAATACATGATCTCCGGCGTGATTTGAGGCCAGTAGCGGTAAGGAACATTTGCAAGCCAGTCGCCCAGACCATCATTAATACCAGCAGGTATCCCTTTCAAGATTGACTGCGCAATATGATGATGAGTATTAACAAAACCCGGATAGATAACACAATCACTGGCATCAATAATTTCTTCCCCCTGCTCTGGCAGCAAGTTCTGCCCTAATTCGGCGATAATACCGTTATGAATTCGTATATCTTTACAGTCTTGTTTAGATGAAAAGACACTGTTGGCATTTTTAACTAAGTAGTTCATCAAAGCTTCCTTTTCAGTAAACCGACCTTCCATTCGTCGGTTTATTCGCTTTTGAGCAATGTCCCAGAGTTTGATTACTCTTAACCGCTTCTACTCATTTAACATACACAAAACATTATCTGCTCTGGGCATTAGTTTTTAATGTATACAATGCAAATTGCAGACCATTCCCCTAGCGTCACTGCTTGCAAATGTTGCTCGCTATTCTTGCACCATTATTGAGCTAAGCCTTCTTGCAATGCATTGCAAAGGTGCAATTGCATACAATACTTATCCAATTTCAACTGAATATTGTATACAAAAATACTGTTATTTAATCCTCTACAAAGCCCATCTGTTAACGGTTGGTTAGTGTACAGTTAATAACCAAACGCTCAATTTCAAATTTATGGCATACCGATTGCTCTGTGAGCATAGGAAGTGTGAGTAGAAGCGGTTAGATACCAATAACGGTATCGGGACATTGCTCATAGTTAGCTAAAAGATGCAGTCCACATAAGCTGCACTTTAGAGTGAAAAGGAAGCACGGAGTAACTATGAAAACTATTTCGAAATTCAACAAACTAAGCCTTTCGCTATCTTTGCTACTGACATCAGCAAGTAGCTTTGCTGCAGACAAAGTCACGTTTCAGCTTGACTGGCTTCCAGGCGGCGATAAGGCTCCTGTCTACGTTGGCGTTCAACAAGGATTTTTCGCAGAACAAGATCTAGACGTTACCATCCTTGGTGGTAAAGGTTCGACTGACGCAATTACTAAAATTGCAACAGGCACGGCTGATATCGGTTCCGCAGATATTGTTGCTCTGTTAGTAGCGAAAGCGAATGACAACGTGCCAGTTAAAGCCATCTACTCTCTGTTTAGCAAAGCACCTTACGCATTCTACGTACTGGAAGATTCAGGTATCAATTCAGTGAAAGATGTCTCAGGCAAAACCATAGCGACTTCTCCATTTACTTCAGCGAACGTTTTCCTTCCACTGATGCTAAAGAAAAACGGCATTGAAGAGCAAAGTGTCAAAGTATTGAAAGCCGATCCGGTCGCGCTTAACCCAATGCTGATCACTGGTCAATCTGACGTGATGATTTCTTGGATGACAGACCGTGTTAAAAACGAACAGCAAGCTGCTGAAGCAGGGAAAAAGCTGACGGTATTGCCTTGGTATGACGCAGGCCTAGAGTTCTACTCATCTTCAATTATCGCTAGCGAAAAATTCATGGCTAAAAACCCTGATGTAGTGAAACGCTTTGTCAAAGCTTATGCCAAAGCGGTGGAATACACCTGGGCACACCCTGATGAAAGTGGCGCTGACGTAACAAAAATGGTTCCAGAAGTGGATGCCAAACAAGCTGCTGACACCATTAAGTCGATTCATGGTCTCGTCATGAATGAAGTCTCTCAACGTGACGGTGTTGGTCAGCTCACGCCATCTCGTCTAAGCGAAACATGGAAATGGACAGCAGAGGCGCAAGGTTTAGCTCTCAGTAAACTTGACCCAGAAACAGCAGTTGATCGTCAGTTTTACCAGGGAGTGAACTAATGCAACCATTTGTTTCGTTCAAGCGTATAGGTCATACCTATAACTCTGACAAACATTCGGTTACGGTGCTCAACGATGTCGACTTCAATGTGGAAAAGCATGAGTTCGTCGCCATCGTTGGACCTTCAGGTTGCGGTAAGTCTACCTTGCTGCGACTACTGTCAGGGTTAATCATTCCCACACAGGGTGAAATTTCCGTTTTTGGACACCCGATAACAGGACCACGTGAAGACATCGGTATTGTTTTTCAAAAACCGACATTACTACCGTGGAAAAACATCCTCGATAACATTCTGTTTCCGCTTAAACATAAGTTTAATTATGTCAGCCAGAAAGATCGTCAAAATGCACAAGAACTGTTGAACACTGTGGGTCTTGCGGGTTTTGAAAACAGTATGCCTGACCAACTTTCCGGTGGTATGCAACAACGTGTGGGCATCGCTCGTGCATTACTGCTCAATCCAGATATTTTGATCATGGATGAGCCATTTTCTGCACTCGATGCATTAACACGCGAAGAGATGGGCTTTGAACTGCAAAAGATCTGGATGGAGAAGCCAAAAACGCTTCTGTTCATCACTCACTCGATTTCAGAAGCGGTATTGCTCGCAGATAAGGTACTGGTGATGGGGCCTCGCCCAAGTACGGTGCTGGAAGAGATCAAGATCGGACTGCCTCGGCCACGCAATATCCATACGCTACAAGACGCAAAGTTTGGTACCTACACCAACAAAATTCGTGAATATTTCTATCGTTCAGAAAAGAGCGACTTAGCAAGCAATGAAGAAACGGAAAGTAAGAATAACGACAACGTTGAGCTGATTCGTAAAACCGTCGCTTAACTGCATTTGTCTAAGGGAATAGATATGAAACGATTATTTTCTCAATGGTCACAAAACTGGCTGCCACTGATTGCAATATTAGCGATCATTCCAATTTGGGAAACCATTTGTAAAATTTTCTCTATACCAACATTTATCTTACCAGCGCCTAGCGATATCGCTATCGCTTTCACTCAGGTATCAATGGAACGCTGGCTTGATAACTTATGGGCAACTCTGCGCATTGCGTTGCTTGGCTTTGTCATCTCATTTTTGATTAGCATCCCTCTCGCTATTATGATGGTGAATTCTAAGTTCCTTACCCGTGCGTTATTTCCAATTCTGGTTGTGATTCAATCCACACCAGTGGTTGCCATCGCGCCACTGCTGATTGTGATTTTGGGAACGGGCGATGCGCCTCGTCTGACGATTACTTGTTTAATTACCTTCTTCCCATTAGTGGTTTCAGCCACTACAGGTATGTTGGCTACGCCACCTGAACTAATTGAACTGTCACGTTCACTGAGCGTAAAAAACAGCAAAACCATCTGGCAAATTCGCCTGCCTTACGCCATTCCACATATTTTCAGCGGTGTAAAAGTTGCCATCACGTTAGCCGTTATCGGTTCGGTGATTGCTGAGTTCGTCGCGGCTGAAAAAGGCCTAGGTTACTTGGTTCAGTTCTCAACCTCATATTTCAAAATCCCACAAGCTTTTGCAGCACTGGTATTCCTATCTCTGGTCAGTATGTTGCTGTTCAAAACCGTTAGTTGGGTACAAAAAGGTTACTTTTCTTGGAGCCTGACAGAAGAAGAAAAACAACGTTAATTGCATAACAGTATAAATTAAATACGGAGTAGAAGCGGTCTGTAATACCAAGAATAAGGTTCTTGGCTTATTGCTGGACATTGCTCCAATAACAAGCAAATGCTTAATTGGAGAAAACAATGAGTCAATCATATCTTTTAGACGAACTTAACTTTGAAACAACCATCGGGAGCAAAGGGTTAGAAACCAGTGACACCGTGATCCCTCTGATCAATTTGCGTGACTTTGATCATCGCCGAGAAGAGATCACCGAACAACTTTGGAAAGCTGCAACTGAAGTTGGTTTTTTCCAACTGGTTGAGCACGGTATCACTTTAGCGGATATCGAAAAGTCCTTTAAACTAAGCGAACGGTTCTTTGCACTTGCTATGGAAGAAAAACAGCAGTTTCCTTTAAAAGAAGGGTTAAACGCCGGTTGGGAATTTAAACAGCAAGTTCGTCCTTCGACGGGCACGGCGGATCAAAAAGAATCTTACCAAATTACGCTACCTCACATGGGCGACCTATGGCCAAGCAATAAGTTAGTGGAAGGCTTTGAATCTCACCTGCTTTCATTTGAGCATCAAACATGGCAATTGGGCATGAAGATCTTGTCTTGTTTTGCTGACAAACTGGGCTTTGAGCGCGACTTTTTCACTAAAGCGCATCAAAGAAAGTCGGAAAATTACCTCAGTACGCTGCGCATGCTTCATTACTTGCCAATCAAAAAAGTTCCGCAAACGGGTACTTTCTGGCGTGCAGGCGCACATACCGACTTTGACTGTTTAACCATGGTATTCCAACAAGAAAACCAAGGTGGACTTCAAGTTGCTGCGGGTAAAGATGCGAAAGAAAATCTGGTGTGGAGCACCGTTGAACCTAAAGCGGGTGTGATTACTTGTAATATTGGTGACATGCTGATGCGTTGGAGTGACGACTTGCTCAAATCCACACTACACCGCGTACGTATGCCAACCGCCGAAGAAAACCAAGATTCACGCTACAGTATAGCGTTTTTCTGCCAAGCAAACCGTGACCAAATCATTCAAGGACCAAAGAAGGTTTACCAGCCAATCACAGCGCA
>NZ_JBKEBW010000055.1:0-49142 GCF_047973365.1 Vibrio sp.
GATGAAAAACAGGAATATCCGATTAACCGCTTTGCGATGGAAGCAAAACGTCAACTAGATGTACTGGATAAACGGCTAGCGAAAAACACCTTTATTGCTGGTGAGGAATACAGCATTGCGGATATCGCAATCTGGCCTTGGTATGGAAACCTTGTATTAGGTCGATCATATGGAAATGCTGCTGAGTTTTTACAGGTTCATACCTATGAAAATGTTGTTCGTTGGGCTAAGCAGATTGAAGCTCGTGAGGCGGTTCAGCGTGGGCGTATCGTAAACCGCGTGGTTGGTGAAGCGTGGGAAAAATTAGCTGAACGGCATTCAGCTAAAGACATTGATGATGTGTTGAAACTAAAACCTTAGTTGATATTAAGAAAGAGCGTATTTTATCAATACGCTCAAATATAATGCTGTTGGAAATCTAGGGCGTGGAGAAAGCGGAATTAAGTCACAAAGCCATTGGGTTTGAGAAATGCAGCATATTCCACTTTTTAACCATGAGATGGTTTCTCATGGTGGGTATTATTAACGGTTAAAACATTTCATCGATTGAACTATATACCACTTCAATCTTGGGTCTTAGGTCAATTTGCGTTGTCTCTTCTACATAGCCCGCAGCTTTTCCCCATACAACCACTGAACCATCGGCTTTTAATGCTAAAAAGGAATCATTCGCCGAATATATAGATTGAATAACGTGATTCAAGTCTACTGGTCGCCATTCACCAGTGACAGGATCATGATAACCGCTTGCGCCACCACTATATCTATCCCCCCAAGTAACAACAGTTCCATCGGCTTTAAGTGCTGCAAATGCGTAGTCGTTAGATTTAATCGTTTGAACACCATGACTTAAATCCACTGATTGCCACTCACTAGTTTGAGGATCGTGATAGCCGCTAGCACCGCCGCTAGACACATCACCCCAAGTCACCACGGAACCGTCGATTTTGAGTGCTGCAAATGCAGACCTAGTAGAGTAAATATTCTGAACACCATGATTTAAATCCACCGATTGCCACTCACCAGTTTCAGGATCAGTATAACCGCTAGCACCACCGCTAGGCTTTTCACCCCAAGTTACCACGGAAGCGTCGGTTTTGAGTGCTGCAAATGCAGACCTAGTAGAGTAAATATTTTGGACATCGTGGCTTAAATCTACCCATTGCCATTCGCCAGTTTGAGAATCATTATAGCCGCTGCAGCCACCTACATCAGATCTTCCCCAAGTCACCACGGAACCATCTGCTTTAAGTGCTGCAAATGCATAGCTATTTGAGTAAATACTTTGAACATCGTTGTTTAAATCTACCCATTTCCACTCAGAAGTTTGAGGATCATAATAGCCGTTCATACCACCAGTATCGCTCTCTCCCCAAGTAACTACAGAACCATCGGTTTTTAGTGCTGCAAATGCCTCATTGCTAGAGGAAATCGTTTGAATATCTTGACTTAAATCTACTTGTTTATATTCATTTGATTCGACATCATAGTAGGTACTACTGCCACCCATACTATAATTCCCCCAACTTACCGCAGAGCCATCTGTTTTGATTGCTGCAAATGCGTAGTCGTTAGATTTAATTGTTTGAACACCATAACTTAAATCCACCGATTGCCAGTCACCAGTTTGAGGATCATGATAGCCATTAGCGCCACCATTATAGTCATCTCCCCAAGTGACCACAGAACCATCAGCTTTAAGTGCTGCAAATGCGTGTTGGTTAGATTTAATTGTTTGAATTCCTTGACTTAAATCTACAGTTTTCCACTCACTAGTCTGAAGATCATAATATCCGTTAGCACCGCCGCTTAAATCCTCACCCCAAGTCACCACGGAACCGTCGGTTTTTCGTGCTGCAAATGCAAAGCCAGTAGAGTAAATATTCTGAACGCTGTGACTTAAATCCACCGTTTGCCACTCACCAGTTTCAGGATCAGTATAGCCTGACATTCCATCCTTAGTGTATTCTCCCCAACTTACTACGGAGCCATCTGTTTTGAGTACGGCAAAACCTTGTTCAGTTGAGTAAAAATCATATGCTATCGATATATTATAAATAATATATCCAGACACTCGTTGACCTGACGTATCTTGTCCGATTACTTCAAATTTTAGTTCGTCATAACCTAAGTGTTCATTTTGATATGCGAAAGTGCTATCAGTCCCGACTGTTGTATTGTTTATTATCCATTTAAATTGATATAGCGTAGGAACGCATCGATCACATTCCACTATGGGTGTTAATGTTCCATTGCTGTACATTAACACCAATGATGTAATCTCTATTGGTTCGGATGTTATTGGTTCATGAATTACCGTATTACTAAATGCTCCCTCTGAATTACATCCGGATAGAAATAGAGAGATAAACACATAAATTAATACAAATAGACGACAAAAAAAATCCATAAATTTCTCTTATATTTTTAATATTTGGTATAAGTTCTACTTGGGGTTTATTGATTTGAAGGTGGATATAGTGAATAGGATAATCCTAAGAGTAGGCCGTGACTGTCATACTGCCCCGTATTAGAACTACCAATACCATTGACATATTGGTATCCAATGGATAGCCGTAAGTTCTGGTTTAAATATAAATTTAATCCCACTTCACCTACTGGTGAAAATCCAGTGGCTTTGATTATATGAGAAGTATCGATTTTTTTTATCATATCCCAATAGGTAACACCAATACGTCCATATACGCTTAAATTATTATTAGTATTTAGATACCAGTCATAACGTAAACCACTATCAAATAGATTTGTTTCTACATCAATATCCGTGGATTTAGCCTGCAACTTATTATGGTGTTGATAACCTATGTCCCAACTCCAAGCTTGGGATAAACGTAATCCAGCAAACCCACCTAACATCATATCATTAGGGTCATTTCTTTTATAAGCTTCATCATCTGCCCACTGGTAGCCTGTTTTTAGTCCTATAAATAATTGAGGAAATTTTAACGTTTCGCAGAACAAAAAAGGGCTATATATTGTAAAGCTTACTAATGTAATTGGTATTATTTTATGAATAGACATATGTATCTAATTATATGTAGTTGTCAGTATAAGGTTTAATTGGGACATTAGACCGCAAATTGAACATTATGAGTTGGCATCTTGCCAGATGAAAGGCGACTAATGCTAATTAATCTGTCAGAATTATCCGGACTTTATTATTTTTGATGGGTGAATACGCTATAACCCAACGAGTGGGAGTATAGCGTAGTTTTGTTTCTTAAATTGATGGGACTAAATATATAAGTGGAAGGTACATGAGTGCAATCTTTACTATGATTTTCCCTGATGATTATAAAACTCTAATAGCATCAACATCTACTTTGACTTTAGATATTTCTTTATCAATTTCACCTATTAATTGAATTTTCGTGTCTGGAGTAACAGTTTGACCTAACCATTTTTTATGGTCTATTTCTACGGTAACAGTGCCTGTTTCATCTGTGAATAAGTATTTATCTTTACCTAGAGATGCTTTGATGTATCCAGTTAAAACGACGGGCGTATCATCGCTAAACATGCCCGAATCTAATACTTGTTGAACAGTCGTTATTCCATGAGTTGGTCCGGAAAATCCTCCAGAAGTAACCGTTTGACCAGAAAAACCCCCATTGTTAGCTAAAGCTGGTGTTGATATGGCAATAGTAATAACAGCAGATAAAATATACTTTTTCATTATGGCGAACCTTATTCGTAGATCGTTTTTTTATATTTTCGTTTATTACCATTATATAGTCAATGATTATTGGGTTTATTAAAACTACTATTACATCTGTGAATGGGTAATATTTTAACATTTCAATTTGGTATATTAGATAATCGCCATTTATGAATAAGGATCCTCTAATTATTTGTTAACGTAATATCTAATTAACTATTAACGTTATTTGATATTTTCAATATTTCTTGATTTTTATTACTATATCTGTCGAATTGCTTTGACAGTTCAATTTAGAGAATCCGTTATTACATCGCCTTTGTTGTGCTGTTTTCAGTTGGCTGGTTTGTCGCTAGGTTTGAGCATGAGGTTATGGCGGCTAATGGGGTGGGGTAACCGAAGTAACAAAACTATAGTAGTGACGGGTGGTACATTTCATTTCAAAAACTTTGAAATTAGACCAAAGTTTTAGCTATGGATTGGAATGTTATCTATGTTAAGCTGAACGCTAATTGGTATAACAAGTGGTTTAAGAGATTAATATGGAACCGAATATTAAGCTTTATCAGAAAATCGCCAATCACTTCAAAACAGAAATCTTCAATGGCGTGTATATGGTTGGGGATATGCTTCCCGCAGAGCGAGTGATCGCTGAGCAGATGGAAGTCAGTCGAACAGTGATTCGTGAAGCAATGATAATGCTTGAAGTCGAAGGCTATGTTGAAGTGCGTAAAGGTTCGGGTATCCGAGTCATCAATACGCAAGTCGATAACGTAGCACCAGACATTGCGCAAGCGGCTGGTGACCTTGGTTTCATGTTGACTTGTGGTCCATTTGAGTTGCTGCAAGCTCGTCAGCTATTTGAAAGCAATATTGCTGAGTTCGCTGCGACCCAAGCGACCAAACAAGACTTGGTTTCTTTGATGAAAATCCAAGAGCAAGCAAAACAAGACGATTACTCGCGGGATTCTTATTGGGATATTGAGTTCCATATCCAGTTGGCTCGCTGTACGCAAAATTCGGTAGTGGTGCACATTGCGGAAATGCTGTCGAAACATCGTGAAAACAACCCTTATTGGAAGAAGCTCCACGAGCATATTGAAGACAACAAGATTCGCAGTTGGTGCAGTGACCATGATGAACTTGTTAAGGCGTTGATTAAGCGCGATCCAATGGCCGCAAGACAAGCAGCATGGCAGCATATCGAAAACACGAAGGTTATGCTGTTTGATGCATCGAATGACGATTATGACCGTTTCTTGTTCTCTGAAAGCCCGATTGCTACATCATAGAAGACGTATTAAGGGATAGAGCTGTTCTGTTTAAGTTTCACTAAGTTCCAAGAATAAAGGCTACCAGATAAGGTAGCCTTTGTTGTTTATATTGATTGAACTAACAGCTTGTTAAAGCGTTACACCACTTTTGAATACCGCAATCTCACGGAATTCATTGATTTCGTTGCGCGTTGGTTCACCATTGACAAAGTCTGCTACCTTATCGACAAACTGCTCAAGCAATGTATCCATAGGTGTTCCTTCTACCAAAGTGCCAGCGTTAAAGTCGATCCAGTGCGGCTTACGACGAGCCAAGTCACTGTTGGTTGCCAGTTTCAACGTTGGTACAGGGCCACCATAAGGTGTACCACGACCAGTACTGAACAGCACCATGTGACAGCCAGCCATCGCTAGAGCTGAGGTCGCGATAGCATCGTTACCTGGCGCACTCAGTAGGTTTAGACCAGGTTTGGTTAAGCGTTCACCGTATTTCAAAACATCCATTACCTGACTTGTTCCGGCTTTCTGCGTACAACCCAAAGATTTCTCTTCTAGTGTCGAAATGCCGCCCGCTTTGTTACCCGGAGATGGGTTTTCGTAAATCGGCTGTTTGTGATCGATAAAGTACTGCTTGAAGTTATTGATCATTGATACGGTGTTGTCGAACACGCTCTCATCTGCGCAGCGGCTCATCAAAATGTGTTCTGCACCAAACATCTCAGGCACTTCAGTCAGTACGGTTGTACCGCCATGAGTAACAAGGTAATCGGAGAATCGACCAAGTAGAGGGTTGGCTGTGATGCCAGAGAAGCCATCAGAGCCACCACATTCCAAGCCAAAGCGAACTTCGTTGAGATGCCCCGGAACACGCTGGTCTTTCGACATTACATCATAGAGCTTTTTCATCAGCTCAACGCCGTATTCCACTTCGTCGTGCTGTTTTTGACAGATCATGAATTGGACACGCTCTTCATCGTATTTGCCAAGTGTATCTTTAAAGGCATTCACTTGGTTGTTTTCACAACCTAAACCCACGACCAAAACACCGCCAGAGTTCGGGTGCTTCACTAAGTTCTGCAGCAAAATCTTAGTGTTGTTGTGATCGTCACCTAGCTGTGAACAGCCATATTGGTGAGTAAATACTTGCACGCCGTCGATAGCAGACATGTCGACTTCAGACTCAAACTGCTTCTTCATCATATTAGCCATGGCGTTAACACAGCCAACGGTTGGAATGATCCAAAGCTCGTTACGAATACCGACATCCCCATTAGCACGACGGTAGATGTTGACAGGCTTGTTCTCCAATGTGCTAATCACATTTTGGAAATCAGGCTGGTATTGGTATTCATTGAGATCGCTCAAGTTAGTGCGAATGTTGTCCTGATAGACACGATAGCCAAGTTCAATGGTTTGCAACGCATGACCAATAGGGCAGCCGTATTTGATGATCAGATCATTTTGCGCAAAGGTTTGCAGCGCGACTTTATGAGCCTGAGGAATGTCCTCCTGCAAAGTCACTTGCTGTCCATCGACAACAACGCTAGTGCCTGCACTCAAGTCTTTCAATGCAACCGCTACGTTATCTGCTGGATGTATTTTGATCAGAGAGTTCATAGTGTCTCCTTAACAGCCAGCGAGTGCTTGTCGCATACCAAGTTGGCAGATACGCTCAACATGCGCAGTGACACTTTCTGTTAAACCAGAAACTTGATTAAGGTCTTGACCCCAATGAGCCGCATCATTCAGCACAGTTTCAACCAATGCAGCACAACTTTGCTCGCCAGATGTCACTTTTGGCCACTCGCTTGCAAACAGGTCAAGCCATGGCTGGTCGTCATTTAGAGGGTAGCTTCCATCTTCACGCTCACCACGGTAGAAAGTGATCAGAGCCGCTAGCGCAAAGCTCAAATAGCGAGGGATCTGGTTATTAGTTTTCTGATAAGTCAGTAACTGAGGCAAAATTCGAGTCTTGAATTTTGTCATACCATTTAATGAAATCGACAATAGCAGATGCTTGATGTACGGGTTTTTAAAGCGATATTCCACGTCTTGAGCGAACGCTTGCAGTTCATCTTTTGGTAGAGAAAGAGTAGGAATGATTTCAGAGAACATCACTTCTTTCAGGTATGCCGCCATTTGCTCATCTGCCATGCTTTCACCAACGGTATCAATACCAGATTGGAATGCCACAGGCACAAGGGCTGTGTGTGCGCCGTTAAGAATCGCGACTTTACGTTCTTTGTAAGGCTTGATGTCATCAACAATCTTAATGTTGAGCGATTGTTCTGCGCTCAGTTGATCCAGACACAGTGCTTGGTTTAGCCATTGCGGTCCTTGAATCACGAACAGATAGAAGTTCTCGGCGCTCACCATAAAGGTATCTTTATAGCCAAGTTTTGCTTCTAGCTCAGCGACTTCATCTTTTGGATAGCCAGTAACAATACGGTCAACCAGTGTTGAGCAGAAGGTGTTTGCCGTTTCTACCCACTCTTTGAACTCAATTGGCAGATGCCAGGTTTCAATGTAGCGATAGATAATTTCTTTCAAGCACTCGCCGTTGTAATCAATCAGTTCGCAAGGAACGATGATCCAACCTTTGTCTTCATCTGCTTCGAAGTGGTTGTAACGTTCCCAAAGCATGCGTGTCAGTTTTGCCGGATAGCTGCTCGGTGGCAAATCTTCAAGCAGATCGTTCTCGACAAATGCAATACCCGCTTCAGTGGTATTTGAGAACACAAACTTAGTTTCTGGATTACGAGCAAGCCCTAGCAGAGCTTGGAAATCATAGTACGCAGACAACTCTTCATTCACAGAATAGATAACACGTGATTGTGATACTGCTTGACCGGTTTCATCCAGACCACGGATTAACGTGGTGTAAACACCTTGTTGAGTGTTTAAGCTTGGCGGGAAATCAGTATCGATTGGACGAATAACGCTAACACCTGAATTGAAATCAGTGTGTTGGTTAAGCTGGTCAATCTGCCAGTCTAAAAATGCGCGTAAAAAATTACCTTCACCAAATTGAATGATTTTGGTTGGGTAAGATGGGCCGGGAAAGGTATCTCGGTTTAGCTGTTTCATAGTTTGTACCTATAAAAATATTGCCGTTGATGCCTGAGGGGACGAGTAACAGACACCAACAGCAAAGAGGGTTATTTAGCGGTAATACCGAAATAGTTTTTCGCGTTGTAGTAACAAATGTCACCAACCATGCGGCTCAGTAGTTCAAAGTCAGCAGGTACTTCACCGTCTTCAACCCACTTACCAATCATTTGGCAAAGGATACGACGGAAATATTCATGTCGGGTGTAAGACATAAAGCTGCGGCTATCGGTTAACATACCAACAAAACGGCTTAGCAGACCAAGCTGTGCAAGCTGAGTCATTTGACGCTCCATACCGTCTTTTTGGTCGTTGAACCACCAACCAGAGCCGAATTGGATCTTGCCTTCGATGCTACCGTCTTGGAAGTTACCGCACATGGTTGCCAGAACTTCGTTATCACGTGGGTTCAAACCATAAAGGATAGTTTTTGGTAGTGCGTTATCACGATCGAGGGCATCGAGAAGGCGAGCCAACGGCATTGCCACTAATCCGTCGTTAATCGAATCGAAACCGGTGTCTGGACCAAGCAGTTTGAACATACGTTGATTGTTATTGCGTAGTGCGCCAATGTGGTACTGCTGTACCCAACCTCGTTTCGCGTATTCTTTGCCTAGGTATACCAATACCGCTGTCTTGAACTGAGCGGTTTCAAATTCAGTTACTTGGCCGCCGCTTAGACGCTTGGCAAGAATCGCATCCAGTTCTTGCTCAGTTGAATCTTCATAACAAACCGTATCCAAAGCGTGGTCAGTAACACAGCAGCCGTGGTCTGCGAAGTGTTGTAGGCGTTTGTCTAGTGCAGAACAAAGGTCAGCGAAACGACTGATTTCAACATCCGCTGCTTTAGATAGTGCTTGCATATAAGCAGGGAAGGTTTCTAGATGAATGTTAAACGCTTTGTCTGGGCGCCAGCTTGGTAGCATTTGTACTGGGAAGTTCTTGTCTTGTGCTACCAATTTGTGTGCTGCTAGGTCATCGATTGGATCATCAGTGGTACCCACCATTTCTACGTTCATTTTCTGCATGATTGAGCGAGCAGAGAATTCAGGCGTCGCCAGCATTTCGTTGGTTTCATTCCATACGCGCTCGGCGGTGTCTTCATTTAACACCATACCAGAGATGCCGAATGGACGGCGTAACTCTAAGTGAGCCCAGTGATAAATTGGGTTACCAATGGTGTATGGAACCGTACGTGCAAACGCTAAGAACTTCTCTTTATCTGTTGCATCGCCAGTACAAAAACGCTCATCAACGCCATTAATACGCATCGCGCGCCATTTGTAGTGGTCACCGCGAAGCCAAATATCAGTGAGGTTTTTGAAACGGTAATCTTCTGATACTTGGTGTGGTGGTAGGTGGCAGTGGTAGTCGATGATAGGTAAATCGGCTGCTACTTCATGATAAAGACGTTTCGCAAATTCGTTGTGGAGTAAAAAATCCTCTGAAAGAAAAGATGTCATACATGTAACCTTTAGTTGTTCTACCATTTGTGTGAGATATTAAACTCAAAAAAGCCAAATAAACACGATTTAAGTATAGTTTTGATTAAAATGTAGCCGTATTAAGAGTGATTTTTGTCAAAAGTTTAAAGGTGATCATATTTTGAGTAAAAAAATGAAAGCCTGTTTTGTTTTATGACCTAGACCAATTTTTTATTGTTATACCAAATGTAGGATCACTCCATCTTCGGTATTTACGATGATCAAGTTTACGAACAGCGATATGTGATGATTGCAAGCGGCACAGGTTGTTCAAGGAAATGTTACTGATTGAATGCGGATATAACGGATTATGTGTTCAGTGAGTAGCAAAAAACTAATTAGAGATTAATTACTATGATAATTAAGTCTATCAACGATTTTATTAATAGCTTTTTACGTGTTGTATTAAGCATTTTTATGACCGTAATGATCGTTGCGGTTGTTTGGCAAGTTTTCACTCGTTTTGTTTTAAAAGATCCGTCTGCTTTTACAGATGAACTTTCACGTTACTTACTTATTTGGATTGGTGTGCTAGGTGGTGCTTACACTTACGCAATCAAACGCCACTTGGCGTTGGAGCTTCTGGCTCCAAAGTTAAGCCACAATGGTCAACTGATACTTGGTATCATTATTAACTTAATCATCATTGGCTTTGCTGTGATCGCCTTTATCTATGGCGGTACTGCTTTAGTAACAAACACACTCAAAAACGGTCAGATCTCACCAGGAATCGTGATTGCGGGTAAGCATTTATTAATTGGTTATGTTTACGTTGTGGTCCCGCTGGCGGGTTACATTATTTCTTACTTCGGTGCTGTCGACATTATTTCATCAGTGCTATCGCTAGTGAATAAAAATGGTCGAGTTGCTACAGAGGAGTACTCGAAATGACTTTGACAGATTTATTGTTTTCTCAAGAATTTTTAGCTAACGCGCCAGATGCGTTTTACGATTTCTTTCCGGTTGGCGTTCTTTTTGGTGTACTCGCTATTCTTCTGTTAATCGGTGTTCCTATTGCTTTCTCCATCGGTATTGCAGCACTGTTTACTCTTTTCATCGACTTTCCTATTGAACAAGTGACCATTCTGGTTTCGCAAAAACTGGCGAACGGCTTGGACAACTTTGGTTTGCTTGCTCTGCCTTTCTTTATCGTGGCGGGTAACCTGATGAACCGGGGTGGCTTGGCAACACGTTTGATTAACTTTGTTATGATCTTTGGTGGTCGTCTGCCAGGTTCGTTAGCACATGTTAACGTGATGGCAAATATGCTGTTTGGTTCTCTATCGGGTTCCGCTACAGCGGCGGCTGCTGCGGTTGGTGGCATCATGAAACCACTGCAGGAGGAACGTAAGTACCCAATGGACTTCTCAACGGCGGTTAACGTGGCTTCATGTCCGTCAGGTCTTCTTATTCCACCATCAAATATTCTTATCCTGTTTGCATTGGTCAGTAGTACTTCTGTTCAATATCTATTTATTGCTGGATATATCCCCGGCATCTTGATGGGCCTGAGTATTATGGTGGGTATTTTCTTATTGGGTAAACGCTACAATATTCCACGTGAGAAAATCATCTCAACCGAAAAGAAACGCAAAGTTATCTGGGATGCTATTCCTAGTATGACGCTCGTCGTCATCATCATGGGTGGTATTTTGGGCGGTATCTTTACTGCTACAGAAGCGTCTGCAATTGCGGTTGTTTATGCGCTCATTCTCGGTTTCGCTTATCGCGAACTGAAAATAAGCGATATGTTCCCAGTGCTTGTCGACAGTGTGATCACAACGTCTATCGTATTGCTAATGGTCGCGACTTCTTCTGCGATGTCTTGGGCAATGGCAAACGCGGATATTCCGAACTACATCGCGGAGTTTGTGCTAGAAACGTCTACTAACCCAATCATGGTTATTCTATTGATGAACGTGATTTTGTTAGTCGTTGGTACATTTATGGATATGACGCCAGCTGTACTGATTTTTACTCCAATTTTCTTACCAATTGCAATGTCACTTGGTATTGACCCGATTCACTTTGGGATCATCTTAGTATTCAACTTATGTATCGGTATTTGTACACCACCAGTGGGCACTGCCTTGTTTGTTGGCTGTAGTGTTACAGGTTCTAAGTTGGGCGCTGTTGTTCCTAAATTGTTACCGCTATTCGTTCTCATGATCATCACGTTGACGATAGTGACCTTGTTCCCTTCACTTTCATTATGGCTACCGGAACTAGCTGGTTATAAACCTCAATAATTGATAGGACTATAAAATGAAAACAACAAATAAACTTTTACTTGCTTGTACCCTCTCTACACTAATGGCAGGACATGTTTATGCAGCAACCGTTAAGCTAGCGCATGAACTTCCAACTGAGCACCCAGTTCACGCTTCCCTAGACTGGTTTGCTAAGCAAGTGTCTAAAGAAACAAGCCTGCGTGTGAAAGTGTATAATAACGGTACTCTAGGTAACGAAACTGAATTGCTGCAAATGGTACAAGGTGGCACTATCGGTTTCACTAAAGTAAGTGCGGCGCCACTGACAGCATTCGCTTCAGACTACAAACTACTTTCTCTACCATATCTATATCGTGACCGCGCACAATACGATGCAGTACTACAAGGTCCAATTGGTGAACAAATTCTAGCGTCTTCTAAAGAATCAGGTTTTATCGGCCTAGCATTCTTAGATGCGGGTGCACGTAGTTTCTACACAGAAAAACCAGTTCGCACTCCAGAAGATTTGAAAGGTCTGAAAATTCGTGTGCAAAACTCAGCGCTTTCAATCGATACCATTAAAGCGCTAGGTGCAACACCAGTTCCACTACCATACGGTGAGCTATACTCAGCACTACAACAAGGTGTGGTCGATGGTGCGGAAAACAACATTCCATCTTACTACTCTTCTCGTCACTACGAAGTGAAGAAGTCATACTCTTACGACAAACACACTATGGTTCCAGACGTGCTTGTTGTGTCGACTACAGTATGGGATAGCCTATCAGCAGAAGACCAAGCGAAAATTCGTGAAATCGCCAAAGCGACGGTGAAAGAACAAGACACCAACTGGGCAAATTACGTAGAAAAAGCGAAAGCGGAACTGATTAAACAAAATGTTACTTTTGTTGAAAGTGACATTCCTAAGTTCCAGGAAGCGGTTAAGCCTGTGTATGAAAAATTCCGTAAGGAAAACCCAGATCTAGTTCCTCTTCTAGACAAAGTTCAAGCGATGTAATTTGAAATGTCTATTTATAGCGCGGGGAATTCTCCCTGCGCTATTTGTCCCTCTTTCTCGCAAATGTCTTTGCGCGTATTAACAGAATTTGGTTCGAATGATTATGAGATTAAGTCAAGCTCACTTATCTGTGGCTAATGCCCTAGTAAAACCTAACGACAACAACAAAAAAGCAAAAGTTGGGATTGTTCATTTGGGCTTTGGTGCTTTTCACCGCGCTCATCAGGCGCTGATTACTGATGCTGTGATCAAAGAAATCGGCGGCGATTGGAAAATTGTCGGCGTCACTTGGAGCTCTGTTGATTTACAGAAAGATTTAATCGCGCAAGATAGTTTGTATTCGGTAGGTGTCGGATACAACGATCAATTAGATATCAATATCGTTGGTTCAATTGAAACGGTATTGATGGCAGCACAAACTGAGCAAGTTCTTGGTTACATGCGTGACCCAGCAGTGAAAATCGTCTCACTGACGGTTACTGAAAAAGGTTACTGCCACAACCCAGCAACGGGTGATTTGGATTTGTCACACCCTCTTATCCAGCATGATTTACAACATATTGAAGCACCGAAATCCGCGATTGGCTTTTTGGTCTCTGCGCTTGCCTATCGTTATCAAAAAGGTATTCAGCCGTTCACACCAATGAGCTGCGATAACTTACCAGAAAATGGTCATGTGCTTGAAAAAGTGGTACTGCAATTTGCTAAGCTGTTAGATGAAGAGTTGTACCAATGGATTAAAAAAGAGATCCAGTTCCCATGCACTATGGTTGATCGTATTGTTCCGCGTACTACGGATAACGATATCGAGCGTGTTGAAAAAGCGCTTGGTATGCCAGATAAGGCATGCGTAGTAACAGAACCTTTCTTACAATGGGTAATTGAAGATAAATTCGTTAACGATCGTCCGCAGTGGGAGAAAACCTCTATCGCTAACGTTCAAGTGACAGACAATGTTGTGCCGTTTGAAGAGATGAAGCTACGTTTATTGAACGGTACACATTCGACCATGGCTTACCTGGGTTATCTATCAGGTTACGAAACCGTCGCAGCGACTATCCAAGACCCAAATTTTAAAACTTTTGTTCGTTATCTGATGGATGAGGAAATCACGCCGTCACTGAATATTGAAGGTATCGATCTCAACCAGTACAAAGACCAGTTGATCGAACGCTATGAGAACAAAGCGTTGCAACACCGCACATGGCAGATAGCAATGGACGGCACGCAGAAGATCCCACAACGTTTCTTACAGACCATTAGCTACTCTTTAAACAATGATGTTTCGATTGAAGGCTTATGCTTAGCACTGGCCGCGTGGATGCGTTATGTCAGTGGTGTAAATGAGCAAGGACAAGAGATCGACGTTCAAGACCCTTTAAAACAACAGCTTGCACAAGTTTGGCAGCAAGCAGGTACCGATTTAGCAAAAGTCGTTGACGGCTTTTTAGCACTGCGCAGCGTCTTTGACCAAGAGCTAGCAGGTAATCAAACTTTCAAAGCAGAGCTGAAATCAGCGTTAGAAAAGCTGTTTGCCAATGGTGCTAAAGCATCAGTAGCAAGCTTCGTGGCACAGAGGAAATAATCGATGAAAATGACATTTCGTTGGTACGGAGAAGGTAACGACAAAGTTACGCTCGGTAACATTAAACAAATCCCAGGCGTAGAAGGCATTGTGTGGTCGCTACATGATATGGCTGCTGGTGAACTTTGGAGCGAAGAGCGTATCGCAAAAGAAAAAGCGATCATCGAAGGCGCGGGTTTTCACATTGATGTTGTGGAGAGCGTTAACGTTCACGAAGACATTAAACTTGGTCTGCCAAGCCGTGAAAAATACATCGAAAATTACAAAGAGACACTGCGTCGCCTCGCGAAAGTGGGCGTAAAAGTTGTGTGTTACAACTTTATGCCAGTATTTGACTGGACTCGTACCGAACTTTACAAAGAGATGGAAGACGGTTCGAATGCGCTTTTCTTCGAAAAGAGCAAAATCGAAAATATCGATCCAATCGAGCTGATTGAAAAGTTATCAACTAATGTTGACGTAACCATGCCAGGCTGGGAACCAGAGCGTTTATCTCGCCTGAAAGAAACCTTTAAGCTGTATGAAAATTTTACCGCAGAAGACCTATGGAAGAATCTAGAATACTTCCTAGAGCAAGTGATCCCAGTGTGTGAGGAAGTGGGCATAAAGATGGGTATTCACCCGGATGATCCTGCATTCCCAATCTTCGGTCTGCCACGTTTGATCATCAATAAAGAGAATATTGGCCGTTTCCTCAACCTAGTCGATAGCCCATACAACGGCTTGAGCTTGTGTACGGGTTCTTTAGGTTCAGCAAATAACGATATTCCAGACATCATTGATGCTTACCATGACCGTATTCATTTCATGCACATCCGTAACGTAAAACGTTATGATAACGGTGACTTTATTGAAGCGTCACACCGCGCATGTGATGGTTCAGTAGATACGGTGAAAGTAGTACAGACTCTGCATAAACATGGTTATCAAGGCTATGTGCGTCCTGACCATGGTCGTCATATTTGGGGCGAAGAACAGTGGGCGCGTCCAGGCTACGGGCTTTACGACCGTGCGCTAGGCATTATGTATATTCTTGGTGTTTGGGACAGCGTAGAAAAGAACGCTAAACAATCTTAACAAAGGGAACAGACAGTTATTTAATGATTGTCTGTTTTGCAAGTGTGTCATTTCACTCAATGTGAAATACTAGCGGTGAAATGACACCTTGTTTGGGTTATCTGAACTCAAGCAAACCATCAAAACTCTCCAATAGAACCTCTATTTTAACTGTATCTCGGACATGCTTTTCTGTTTCCAGCTTTGCTTAAGAAAGCTTACGAAAACATTGAATGCAATCATTGAACAGTAACAATCAAAGATTCGTTTTCTCGATATTTCTCAGTGTCTCTGTGATTGACTCAGAATTAGAAATTCACCCAAGTTTGGCTTAGTAAAAGCACAGTCAGTGATGAAACTGAGAATAGCGCTAAAATGCTGCCAAGTTCACGAACGTTATTTAGTAACGATTTCTTTTTATCAAACATGATGTCACCTTTTATGTAAGTATTTAACGAGATGTTGGTCACACTTTACTCCGTTGTATGACATAGATCAATAAAGTTTGTGGTTTTTTTAATCATTTTCTGATTATTTTAAATTTGTGAACTAGAAAAGGTAATTTAATTACATTATGTCGGAGCTATACAGCGAGTGATGTATATAAAGTATGCAGTTCTCTATAGGAAGGAAGCTTTTCGGCGGTATTTATATTAACCATTGAAAATTAAAGGAATTTAAATAATTGCGTTGTGGATAATTAGAGTAAACATTCTAAAGGTAAAATAACCAATAAAATAATGTTTTATTGCATAATGCATTGTATTTAAACGATTATTTGTTGTTGAGAATACGCTTGTACGCTCGAAAGTGTTTGCGGATTAATGTGAAGTGTTTCAAAATTAACAAATTCGTATTTCTTCTTAGTTAAGAATGAATGAGGTTTTGATGAAAGTTGCGGATATTTTTAAACATCATGCTGAAAACTTAGTTAAGCATAATGAGTTTAAACAATTGATGTCTCCGACAGTGCGTGAGTACTGGGGGGAGTTATTGGATAAAACCAATAGCCGCCAGCTTTTTTCATGGGTGAAGGATTTTCACCAGCCAGCAAATGAAGATACTCCTGTTGCTGAACCTATCGTATTAAAGCCAGAAGCTCAGGTTGTGTATAACGAACTTGAGTTGAGATTGGGTGAAGTGATCCATACAGGAGATTGGTTGTTAGTTGATCAAAACAGAATTAACCAATTTGGCGCAATTACGGAAGATATGCAATGGATTCATACGAATCCTGAAAGAGCTCAAGCGGAATCACCGTTTAAAACGACAATCGCACACGGTTTTCTTACATTAGCACTGTTACCGAAATTAACGGACAGTGTTGATGAAGACAAATTGTTGTTCCCAACGGCGAAGATGATGGTGAACATTGGCTTAAATTCAGTACGCTTTCCTTATCCAATTAAAGTGGATAGCCGCGTACGCGCGGTAAGTACGCTATCAAAAGTGACGCCAATTAGAAAAGGTTTAGAAATTGAGCGAGAAATTAAAGTTGAAATCGAAGGTGTTCGCCGCCCTGGTTGCGTAGTAACTTCTGTTATTCAACTGCATTTCTAATGCCTGATTAATATAAAAAAGGAGAGCATTTGCTCTCCTTTTGTGTCTCTGCTATTTGTATTTCGCTGTTGCTATATAACCGTACTCTTCAATAAGCTTTTTAACTTTATCTGACTGAATAAAACGGAATAGTTCTTTTGTTTCTTGTTTATCTTTTTCAGGGTAGTGAAGAAGTAGGAATGGACGAGAAAGTTGATATTCGTGACTCGCGATAGTTTCAGGAGTCGCTTCTACGCCTTCAAATTTAATGGCTTTCACCGAACGGTCAACTGAGCCAGTAGAGATGAAACCAATGGCTTGTGAGTTATGATTGACCAGCGTTTTCACCATGCTATTGCTATTCACCACAAGGTTATTTGGGCTGATATCAGAAACCAGTCTGTCTTTCACTATTCGGGTTAGCCCTAATAAGCTTTCGAAACTGAAACGCGAGCCGGATGAAGCTTCGCGTGTGACTACCGCGATTTTTTGATCGTTACCACCAACTTGCTTCCAGTTAGTGATCTTGCCTTTATAGATGTCATAAAGTTGTTCACGCGATAAGTCATTAATTGGGTTTGATTGGTTAATCACAACCGCTAGACCATCAAAGGCAATGATGAAGGTTTGTAGCGACTCTTCAACTTCATTATCGGTTAGATAGCGAGAGCTCATGGCAACATCCGAAACGCCTTTCTTGAGCAGTGTTATGCCTGCTGTGGAGCCGATACCTTGAACCGCGATGTAGCTATCTTTATGGGTAGAGTTATATTCTTCTGCGATCACATCCATGATGCGAGCGACTGAAGTAGAACCAGAAACGTTGATTTCGCTAGCGTGCGCGAAAGAGGTTACTAGACAAAGCGAGCATAGAGTGGCTAGCGCAACTCGAAACATAATGGAACTCCAAGCAAAAATAAGTACAGATCAGTGACATATCATATTGCGATTAAATGACAGTTTTATGAAAGTGTTTGATGCTACGCATTGAAATATGGTTGAAAACTCTCTAGTTTGAGGCTGATGGTTTATACTGAGTTAACCTTAAGTACCTTGGGTATAGAGGCTCTTAATGTCGAATTCGGTCACAAGATAATGGGGAATCCAAAGTCATGACGGTCGTTAATTTGCTGCAGCGTCAAATTGAACGTAGAGCAGAGCTTGTGTGCCATAGTCGTAATCGAAGTCTTCCTGTGGATATGGGGAAGTCAGGTTTCGAATCGATAGATAACGGTGTTGAGTTCATACTGCAACACTATAAATTAGATTCTGTTCACAGTGAGTATTCGAGCCCAGTTGTTCGTATTATTTGGGATGCGGATAAACGTTTGTGGGAGCTTTATATCCCTTCGCGTGAAGATGGCAGCGAACAGTGGCTTCCATACCCATTTCTTTCCAAAAGTTCAGACTTAACCGCGGTGATGCGTGAGGTAGAAAAAGATCCTAAGTCTTATTTCTGGTCGTGAATGGGGAAGTTTATACCGGGTAAAGTGGTCATCAACTGATAAAAGGCATTCCAATGGAATGCCTTTCTGGTATGAAGCTGGAAAGACGTTATTCAGCTTTTTCTTCTCGACTTATTTCAGCCTGCTGTGCATTTTCTTGCGCTTCAGCGTCCGGCTGAGGTTCATCTGCGAAAACCTGCGTAGGTTTTGCAACGATACTGCGGTTTTCTTGGCTAACATCGGTCAATACTACTTCAAGAACGTCACCTAAGCGGTATACCACTTCTTTATCAATAGTGATGATGCCTTGCTCACCGTTACAGTCTAAACGTTCTTTATTGGCAAGGATTAATGACGCAGGAATAAACGCTGCAGCACCATTTTCAAGTAGGCGTACCCGAGCGCCTGCTCGGTTAATATCAAAGATCTCTGCATTAAATAGCGTTTGTTTTGCAGGCTCTTCTGCCAAAGTCCGTGCGTACAGCCAGTCCGCAACGTTACGCTCTGCCATTTTGTGATGCTTACGATGCAGTGACAGTTCTTCACCTACCGTTTCATCAGGCTGCTGCACAGGCTCTTTATTCAAGATGTGTGCTTTAAGCATGCGGTGGTTAATCATGTCACCGTACTTACGAATTGGTGATGTCCAAGTCGCGTAAACCTCTAAGCCCATAGCGTAATGAGGAAGTGGCTGATTACCAATTTCACTGTAACTTTGACATTTGCGGATGCGGTTATCCAAGTAAGAAGTTTCCTGATCGCACAACCAACGACGAAGCGCAGCAAAACCTTCAAGTGTTGCTAGGCTTTCTGCATCGCACTGAGCACCGTTCGAAATCATCAGTTCAACTACATCCGCCATCTTGTCAGCTTTAAAGCCTGAATGTGTATTGAACACTCCTGTATTGAATGTTGATTGCAGCACTTTACCTGCACAAATGTTGGCAGTGATCATCGCCTCTTCAACAAGGCGGTTTGCTGTGCGGCGCATATCAGCATGAATGGCGACAACATCGTTATCTTCGCTCAGCTCGAAACGGTAATCAGGGCGGTCAGGGAAAACCACAGCATTGTTTTCGCGCCAGTTTGCACGTGCTTGAGAAAACTCATGCAAGGTACGCACGATTTGTGCAATCGTTTCGGTCGGTTGCCATTCAGTCGATGATCCATGTTCCAGCCAGTCAGATACGTGGTCGTAAACGAGACGGGCGTGTGACTGGATGTTCGCAGCAAAGAAACGGATGTCGTCTGCAATAACACCATCTGCGCCTACAATGACAGTACAACAAAGGGCAGGGCGCACTTGATTTTCAATCAGAGAACATAAGTCATCAGCTAAATCTCGTGGCAACATTGGGATATTGCGACCTGGCAAATAGATAGTGAAACCACGCTCACGTGCCACTTTATCCATCTCATCATCAGGGGTGATGTAGGCGGTAGGATCAGCAATCGCAATGGTTAACTCAAAGCTGTCGTTATCTAATTTTTTCGCGAAGAGCGCATCGTCCATATCTTTTGTTGATGCGCCATCAATGGTCACGAACGGGATATGGGTTAAGTCACAACGCTCAAGGTCGGCATCATCTTTAAGTTGCCAGTTCTCGATACCTGCAGACTCACTGTTAGGCAGATCATTCTCTGCCAACGTTACCCACCAAGGTGCGATTTTATCGTCAGAATCCGTAATTTTTTCTGAGATTTCTGCGAGAAAGTTGTCTTCACCTTTTAGAGGGTGACGAACCAGATGGGCAACAACCCAGTCACCGTCTTGGAAGTGTTCCGGATTCAAACCTTTTTTAACTTTTGCTTTTAAGGGCAGTTTTTTCAGTTGCGGATGATCAGGTGCAACGTTGAGTTTACCCTTGAATAACTTTACTCGGCCAATAAAGCGAGTCAGAGATTGTTCGACAAGTTCTTGTGGTTCAGCAACTTCCCGCTCTTTTTCGGTGCGGATAATGGCAATCACCTTATCTCCGTGCATACATTTCTTCATGTACGGAGGCGGGATAAAGAAACTGGTTTTACTATCAACTTCTAAGAATCCAAAACCTTTATCGGTGGCTTTAATAACACCTTCTTTTTTTGGCAGGTTTTCCTGAATTTGTTGCTTAAGTTGGGCGAGTAGCGGGTTATCTTGGAACATGTCTTCTATTTCTAGCGTAGTTAATTGCGCACACTATAATCATTACAGGCGATTATTACTACCCAGCGATAACCTTTCTCAGGCATTTTGCAAGATGAAATTTGTCGCTTTGATGGTACAAAATGCTTAGTAATAAAAGGGTTGGAATTAAAGATTGATGATTTTTTATCCTTTAAGAGAATAAATTGTGATGAATTTCAATTTTTTCTAGCTTTTTTTATGCATTTGGGGAATAATCCGCCTCCCTTATATGTCCCTAGTGGCTTGATGCGTTACAAAACTTATCCGTATCTGAACGGAATCAGACAATCGCAGGATTGGTTGGAAATGGTGGAGCACATGGGACCTTGGTTAATCATTATTTTAGTGGGATCCCCATGTCTGATACTGTAATTCAATTCAGTGACTTAGCACTTAACAGTGCTGTTCTTTCAGCCCTAGATTCAATGGGCTTCGTGTCTCCAACGCCTATCCAGGCAGCTGCTATTCCTCTGTTATTAGAAGGTCGCGACGCATTAGGTAAAGCACAAACAGGTACAGGTAAAACAGCTGCATTCTCTTTGCCGCTGTTAAACAAGATCGATCTATCTCAGCACAAACCTCAAGCAATCATCATGGCGCCAACTCGTGAGTTAGCGATTCAGGTTGCTGCTGAGATCAAAAACTTAGGTCAAAATATTTCTGGTCTTAAAGTTCTCGAAATCTACGGTGGTGCATCTATCGTTGATCAAATGCGTTCTCTACGTTCAGGTGCTCACATTGTTGTGGGTACTCCTGGTCGCGTGAAAGACTTGATCACTCGTGAGCGCTTACACCTGGACGAGTGTCATACATTCGTTCTTGATGAAGCTGACGAAATGTTGAAGATGGGCTTTGTTGACGACGTTACTTGGATCATGGAGCAAGCTCCTGAATCTGCGCAACGCGTACTATTCTCTGCAACTATGCCTCCAATGGTTAAAACCATTGTTGATCGCTTCTTACGTAACCCTGCACGTGTAGACGTTGCTGGTTCAAACCAAACTGTTGCGAAAGTAGAACAACAATTCTGGGTGGTAAAAGGCGTAGAGAAAGACGAAGCGATGAGCCGTCTGCTTGAAACTGAAGAAACTGATGCGTCAATCGTATTCGTTCGTACTCGTCAAGATACTGAGCGTCTTGCAGACTGGTTAAGCTCTCGTGGCTTTAAAGCGGCTGCACTGCACGGTGATATTCCTCAGTCTCTACGTGAGCGTACTGTTGACCATATCAAACAAGGTGTGATTGATATCCTTGTTGCAACTGACGTTGTTGCACGTGGTCTTGATGTGCCACGAATCACTCACGTATTTAACTACGATATTCCATTCGATGTTGAGTCGTACATCCACCGTATCGGTCGTACAGGTCGTGCTGGCCGTAAAGGTAAAGCGATCCTGTTGGTACGTACTAACCAACTTCGTATGCTTCGCACTATTGAACGCGTTACTCGTTCATCAATGGAAGAAATCCAACTTCCACACCGTGATCAAGTAGCAGCGGCTCGTCTGACTCTACTTGCTACTGAGCTAGCGGCTGAGAAAGAAAACAACACAGTTCTTGATAAGTTTGCTGAACTAGTAGAGAAGCTACAAACTTCTCTAGAAATCGATGCTGCAACACTATGTGCAATCTTGTTAAAACGCCAACAAGGTAAGCGTCCACTCTTCTACACTGGCGAAGACCCAATGATCGCAGCAGTAGAGCGTGACAAACAACGTCGTCGCGAGCGCCGTGATGATCGAGGTGAGCGCAGTGAAGGCGGTCGTCGTGAATTCGGTAGCCGTGACAATGCTGATTGGGAAACTTACCAACTTCAGGTTGGTCGTGACCAAGGCGTTCAAGTTAAAGACATCGTTGGTGCACTTGCAAACGAACTCGGCTTAACTAAAGGTTCTATCGGTGCAATCAAACTGGCTCAAGGTCATACGTTTGTTCAGTTGCCAAAGACTATGTCTGCCGAAGTGACTGGCAAACTACGTAAACTACGTATCCGTCAAAAAGAAGTGGGTGCAGTGGTGTGTGATTTTGATGATTTCCGCGAGTCTCGTGGTGGTCGTCGTGAAGGCGGACGTCGTGACGGTGGTAACCGTGATGGTGGCTACCGTGGTAATCGTGAAGGTGGTAACCGTCGCGAAGGTGGTTTCCGTGGTAACCGTGAAGGCGGTGAGCGTCGCTTCGACCGCAACCGTGGCGGCGATAACCGTGGTAACTACCGTGGTGAACGTGGTCACAACCGTCGCAGCCAAGAAGCTTAATTAGAATCTACATCTATCTAATTGATGAAACCCGTGGCGAAAACCACGGGTTTTGCTATTTATCTCAACGGTTAAAATAAGCTCGAATAGGGCTTGCTTGTAATGATCGCTTGAGATTTCACTCACATCCGCTAGAATGCTTCCCCTGTGTTAAGGACAGTGCATCCGTATTTGCGCTTTGAATTAATGCAGATAACAATGATTTATCGAGTGCTTGTTTTTTATCATTCTGATTTTTAAGCACAATATTTAAAACATGTGTTGCTTGGTGTGCAACACCACTGTAAGGACTATTCATGCCTATTATTACTCTTCCTGACGGCAGTCAACGTCAATTTGATAACCCAATTTCTACAATGGACGTCGCTCTATCTATCGGTCCTGGTCTTGCGAAAGCAACGATCGCAGGTCGTGTTGATGGTGTTCGTGTTGATGCTTGTGATTTGATCGAAAACGACGCAAGCCTAGAAATCATCACGGCTAAAGACGAAGTTGATGGTTTAGAAATTGTTCGTCACTCTTGTGCTCACTTGCTTGGTCATGCGCTTAAACAGCTATACCCAGCAGCAAAAATGGCCATTGGTCCTACGATCGATAGCGGCTTCTACTACGACATCGATGTTGAGCAACCTCTATCTCAAGAAGATATAGAGAAGATTGAAGCTCGCATGCTAGAGTTGGCGAAAACCAAATATCAGGTTGTGAAAAAGAACGTTAGCTGGCAGGAAGCTCGCGATACATTTGAATCTCGTCAAGAACCATACAAAATGGCAATCTTAGATGAGAACGTATCTCGCGATGATCGTCCAGGTCTTTACCATCATGAAGAATACATCGACATGTGTCGTGGTCCTCACGTACCACACATGGGTTTCTGTCAACACTTCAAACTGTTGAACGTTGCCGGTGCGTACTGGCGTGGTAACAGCGACAACAAGATGCTACAACGTATTTACGGTACAGCTTTCCATGATAAGAAAGCACTGAATGCGCACCTCACTCGCCTTGAAGAAGCTGCCAAGCGTGATCACCGTAAACTGGGTAAGCAACTTGACCTGTTCCACATGCAGCAAGAAGCGCCTGGTATGGTTTTCTGGCACCACAATGGTTGGTCAGTATTCCGTGATCTTGAAGTTTTCATTCGTTCAAAACTGAACGAATATGGTTACCAAGAAGTAAAAGGTCCGCTAATGATGGACCGAGTTCTTTGGGAACGCTCTGGTCACTGGGACAAATACGCAGACGCAATGTTTACCACCTCTTCTGAGAACCGTGAGTACGCAATTAAACCAATGAACTGTCCGGGTCACATTCAAATCTTCAACCAAGGTTTGAAATCATACCGTGATCTGCCATTACGTATGGCTGAGTTCGGTTCATGTCACCGTAACGAACCATCAGGTTCTCTACACGGTATCATGCGTGTTCGTGGCTTCACTCAGGATGATGCGCATATTTTCTGTACTGAAGATCAAATTCAGCAAGAAGTAACCTCGTGCATTAAGATGGTATATGACACATATACTACTTTTGGCTTCGATAACATTGCCGTAAAACTTTCTACACGTCCTGAACAGCGTGTAGGTAGTGATGAAATCTGGGATCGCTCTGAAGAAGCACTAAAACTTTCTCTTGAAGCTATGGACATCGCTTATGAAATTCAAGAAGGGGAAGGTGCATTCTACGGACCGAAAATTGAGTTCACGCTACACGACTGCCTAGATCGTGCATGGCAGTGTGGCACTGTTCAGCTTGATTTTAACTTACCAACTCGCCTTGGTGCGACATACGTAGGTGAGAATAATGAACGTTTAGTGCCAGTAATGATTCACCGCGCTATTTTGGGCTCTCTTGAACGCTTCATCGGTATTCTTATTGAAGAATATGCTGGTTTCTTCCCAACTTGGTTGGCACCAGAACAGGCAGTTGTCATGAATATTACTGACAAACAAGCTGATTACGCTCGAGAAGTCGCACAAAAGCTACAAAAAAGTGGTATTAGAGCAAAAGCGGACTTGAGAAATGAGAAGATTGGCTTTAAAATCCGCGAACACACTTTGAAGCGTGTGCCGTATATGCTTGTTTGTGGCGACCAAGAAATGGAAGCCGGCGAAATTGCAGTACGTACACGTAAGGGCAAAGACCTAGGTAAATTTAAGTTGGATGACTTTATTTCATACATCCACGCCGAAGTTGAAAGCCGTAAGCTTAATCTGGAGGAATAAACTATTAAAGGCGGAAGACGTGGCCAAGTTCCGGCCAAACAAAACCAGCATCGTTTAAACGGTGAAATTCGTGGCGTACGTGAAGTTCGTTTAACAGGCGCTGACGGTGAATCAGTTGGCGTTGTGTCAATCCAAGAAGCATTAGCTGCAGCCGAAGAAGCTGGTATGGATCTCGTAGAGATCAGCCCTAACGCCGAGCCACCAGTTTGTCGTGTGATGGACTATGGCAAGTTCCTCTTCGAAAAGAGCAAAGCTGCGAAAGAGCAGAAGAAGAAGCAAAAACAGATCCAGATTAAGGAACTAAAATTCCGCCCTGGGACTGATATCGGTGACTATCAGGTAAAACTACGCAACCTGATCAGTTTCCTTGAAGAAGGCAACAAAGTGAAGGTAACAATTCGCTTCCGTGGCCGAGAAATGGCTCACCAAGAGATCGGTGTTGACGTTCTAAATCGTTTGAAAGCTGATACTGAAGAGTTCGCTCTAGTGGAATCTTTCCCGACGAGAATCGAAGGTCGCCAAATGATCATGGTGCTTGCCCCTAAGAAGAAGTAATTAACGGCTTGCAAGTAATGAACCTAGCCGCGTCCCTTTCAAGTAAAGGCACATGGCTGGGTTTTATTCGCCCTAATTACGTTGTTTATTAAACTACTACAATGCGGAGTTATTCATCATGCCTAAGATGAAAAACAACAAAGGTGCTGCTAAGCGTTTCAAGAAAACAGCTGGTGGCTTTAAATACAAACACGCTACAAAACGTCACATCCTGACTAAGCGTACTACTAAGAACAAGCGTCAACTACGTCCAAACTCAATTCTTCCTAAATGTGAAGTTGCGGGTATCGTACGTTGTTTACCATACGCTTAATTTGTTTTTAGTTTTTAATTCGTTTAGTTTAGGAGAAGCATAATGCCTCGCGTAAAACGTGGTGTACAAGCTCGTGCACGTCATAAGAAAGTTCTAAAACAAGCTAAAGGTTACTATGGTGCACGTTCACGTGTTTACCGTGTAGCTTTCCAAGCTGTTACTAAAGCTGGTCAATACGCATACCGTGACCGTCGCGCTAAGAAACGTCAATTCCGTCAACTATGGATTGCTCGTATCAATGCGGCATCTCGTCAAAATGGTCTATCTTACAGCCGATTCATCAACGGTCTTAAGAAAGCATCTATCGAGATCGACCGTAAGATCCTTGCGGACATCGCAGTATTCGACAAAGCAGCATTTACTGTTTTAGTTGAAAAAGCGAAAGCTGCTCTTTAATTAGCAGTCAAGTTTGAAATTTAAAGAAGGAGAGCATTTGCTCTCCTTCTTTTTAGCGGGGATTAGTGAAACCCATTGGTCTATTAGTGTTACACTACACCTTCCAACGATTATGCTATAGAGAAGAGCTGAATGAGCCAGGAACAACCGAATAACCCGCTGCACGGTCTTACCCTAGAGAAAATTCTTACTCGCTTGGTTGAACATTACGGCTGGGAAAGTTTAGATGCTCAGATTCAAATCAATTGTTTTTATAACAACCCATCGATCAAGTCTTCACTAAAATTTTTACGCCGTACCCAATGGGCGCGCGATAAAGTAGAAGCGCTTTATATTCAAACCTTTTGTTAATTCATCACTGTTTGAAGACGATAAGATCGAGCATAGATGATCGCAACGATTGGGTTATATCAGCTCATTAATCGATTTTGCAGCGGGTAAACGCGGATCCCTAGTTCTTCTTCGTTCATAATGAACGGAATGTTTTTTGTTGCGTCGTCGTTCAATATCAATTCTGCGCTCAGCCTGATAAACGCCATCGACTAACACAGTATCTGTGATGTACGGAAATCTTAGCTTTTCTACCATCAATTTAGCTCTCACGACTTATGAAATAAAAAGCATAGTCAGTGTTAGAGTTATTACTCAATAATTCACTGTAAAGTCTGTGTCAAAAATTTAAATTTTGCTTTAAATTTGTTCAGAAAATATCCATGGGTTACTGGCAGTCCCAACGCTATAACTGATATTAAGGGCGAGTCTTTAATCGAAGGGTATTACCCGCAAAGGCTAGCTGGGTGTTAATTGTTGAGCCAGTGGCTCGCTTTGTTTAAAATGGCCTACTTTTTTCATATCAGGTCATAAAAATGAGCGAAAATAACTCAAAACCAGCTTTACCCGATCATCTATCAGGCAATCCACGCAGCCCACATTTTGTTGCTGAGTGCTTTGAACACCCTATTGGTATTCGTCTTAACGGTAAAGAGCGTACTGATGTTGAAGAGTATTGCATCAGTGAAGGGTGGGTAAAAATTCCGTCACCTAAAGCAAAAGACCGTTGGGGCAACCCAATGCTCATCACTTTAAAAGGTGAAGTAGAGGCTTTCTACAAGTAACTCACTCTTGTCTCTAGCGAATTATTTCACTCGCTATCTGTATCTGATACATAGGGCACATGCTCTATGTATCTTTCCTTTCTCGTTTCTTGTCATTCACTGATAGCTAATAGAGTGCTAGGCTTAAACTAAATTTTGAGCCCAGTTGACACTATCTATTGGTCGTCGACATTATCTATTGGAATAAGGGATAACAATGAAACAGCACGAAAAAATTAATTATGTTGAGTACGCGGCAAAAGATTTAGTGGCAACGAAGTCTTTTTTCTCCATGGTTTTTGGTTGGGAGTTTATCGACTACGGCCCTGATTATACTGCGTTTGCTGATCAAGGTATTGATGGCGGCTTTTACAAAGCTGACGCTTGTAGCGTTAGTACGAATGGTAGTGCGTTACTGATTTTTTATAGTGCCAACATTGAAGAGACCTTAGAAAAAGTATTACTCAATGGCGGCGAGATAGTGCAACCTATCTTTGAGTTTCCTGGCGGCTGCCGTTTTCACTTTACAGAGCCTAGTGGTAATGAGTTTGCTGTTTGGTCTGAAGGTTTAGCTGAACAATAATGTACAAGTTGTCGGAGTGTAGTAATGAGTAAGTGGCTGGAGTGGGCAAAGCAGATCCAAGCGATTGGTCAGGCAGGTAAAGCGTATTCGAAAGATAAGTTCGATTTAGAGCGTTTCGATCAAATCTCAGATATTTCCCATCAGATGTTTGCTGAGCTGTCGGACACACCGGTAGAGCGAGTTGCAGAGTTATTCATCCCTGAAGCTGGCTATCCTACCCCAAAAGTGGATTTACGAGCTGCCGTGATTAAAGACAACAAAATCTTGCTGGTACGTGAAAGAGAAGATGATTGTTGGTCGCTCCCGGGGGGATGGGCGGATGTGTGTGAAACAGCTTCGCAAGGTATCGTGCGAGAAGTCTTGGAAGAGTCTGGTTATGTCGTTAATTCTCCACGCTTGGTGGCGATAAAAGACAGAGATGTTCATCCTTATTTTCCTAAATTTCCCTATCATATCTATAAAATGTTTTTCCTGTGTGAGTTTGAATCTGGCGAAGCGGTGACTAACATCGAAATTTCCGATATCGGCTTTTTTGCGTTGGATGAGTTACCGAAATTATCGGAAGGGCGTGTTTTGCCTTGCGATATTGAGCTGATGTTTGAACATTACCTAGACCCAAACAAAAAAATTTATGTAGATTAGCCGAAATATGTGAGTGCGTAGTGTCTCGTAATAACAAGCCCTCCGGTTCTCCATGTATTCGCCAGTGTTGTTTGGATGAGCAAGATATCTGTGTGGGATGCTTTCGAACCATAAACGAAATCATTCACTGGAACGCGTCTTCGGATGCAGAAAAAATACAAATAATAGAACGATGTAAACAAAGAAAAGTTCAACGTAAATTAAATAGGTAAATGATGACAACCATACGAGAAATGGATATTTCTGATTATCAGGCAGTGATTACATTATGGGGACAAACAGATAACCTATCGCTTAGAGATGCCGATTCTGAGCAAAACATTTCAGTGTATTTGAAGCGTAATCCCGGGCTGAGCTATGTTGCGCTTGATGGTGCGACTGTGATTGGGGCTGTGCTTGTTGGAACAGATGGTCGCCGCGGATATTTGCAGCACCTAGCTGTTGATGAGCGTTATCGTGGTCAGAAGATCGGACAAACGCTGGTTGATATGTCTGTGCGTGCATTGGCGGAGTTCGGGATCTCAAAAACCCATCTATTTGTGCTAAATGAAAACCACAGCGCTAAAGGTTTTTACCACAAACTGGGGTGGTGTCCGCGCAGTGAGATAACCATGTATTCGTACAACAGTTCGGATAACTTAAACGTCTAGCTGCATTTGATCGAACTGAAATATTTGATCGAATTGAAATAGCAACGGCGCCTTTCGCGCCGTTTTCTCATTTCTTCTTTTGATTACCACATAAGGTCATCAGGTACGACGAAGTCTGCGTACGGATCATCTTCTGCTGGAATATCGGCTTCTGGGGCTTTTTGCTCAATCACTGTCTTGTCATCGCGCATTGTTATTTTGTTTGCTACACCGCTTGGGATCACTGCGTAACTTTCTTCATAACGGGCAATAGCCACAATACCTTTGATTAACTGATCGCGTATCAGCGATGTCACGTAAAGAGACTTCACTAATGTTCCATCGGTGAAGTTGTATTTGATATCGCCATCCGCAATATCAATTTTATTCATTGCTACTAGCTGCTTAATCTGCGCGCTGATCTCTTTGCTTAGGCGCTGCTCATTTTGTTGCAGGCTAAGTTCTTTGTCGCGCTCTTGTTGAGCACGTTTGTTCTCTTCAACGGCTGCTTTCACTTCGCGAGCCTGTACACGAGATTTCTTCGAGCCTTTTTGTGCTTTTTTTAATTTTTTTTCATTAACCAAGCCAGCTTTTAGCATCTGTTCCTGGAGTGTTAACTTTGCCATCGATATGTCCCGTTTCTCAAATTTGTGCCATTTTAACGGCTCAGACACTGCAAATAAAGCGTCACTTGTATTGGTGACTGTTGATATGAACGACATGAATGTAGCTGCTTTTCGATTGCTCGTCTTATTGTTGGAGATGTGATGTTTATGCATTGCGAGTGATTGCACAGGGCGTTATATTCAAATTTTAGGCGACTAACAATTAATACATTTCCACGCGGATATAAGATATGGAATTAGAGTTATTAGAAGAAAAACATTTCCAATCACTATTTGAGTTTGAGAGAAACAACCGAGACTGGTTCGAGCAATTTGTACCCCCAAGACCTTCAAGCTATGACAGCTTTGCCAGCTTTCGTGATATCACCAATAGCTTGATTGAACAACATGAAGAAGGGACCGGATACTTTTATGTTGTTGTTCAGGACGGTGAAGTCATTGCTCGCGCAAACATCATTGATGTGACGGACGATGAGTGTGAAATCGGTTATCGAGTTTGCCAGAACTGGAGTGGTAAAGGTGTAGCTAGCTTCGCTGTCAACGAGTTGAGTGAGATAGCTCGTGATGAGTTAGATCTTCGTTTGATTACCGCCAAAGCCGCTACCAATAACCCAGCATCTATGCGTGTGCTTGAAAAGTCGGACTTTGTCCGTGTAGGTCAAGAGAAGAATGCCTTTGTGCTTAATGGCAAAACATTAACTCTTGCTTGCTACGAGAAAACGCTCGATTAGCTAGCGCTATTAGCGAGCTGTGGCTGTTTTGTCCCGGTAGCTACTTCTCTACTTCTGACGTTATAACAACCTTTGATGTGATAACCACTTCTGAATAGGCATCGATAATGTGCTGCACATCTGCTGTGTTGCCACTTTGAATACGTCGGTAATGATCTAATGTCGTTGTCAGATACTGGTAAGCTGTCTTGGCTTGTTTATCATTGTTGCAGTGCCAAAGCTCATTACCGGTCACTTGTATTTGTTTTCTATTTTCGTTGCAGATAGAGACCAGAATGACTTCATAGAAGCGGCCGTTTTCTTCAAGCAGAATTTCTTCTAGCAAACCAAATTTCAAGCCAATTAGTGTTTGTCGCAAGGCAAATTGATGATGCACAGGGCACAGCAGGAACTCGATATCTAATGTAGGGTGATTTTGATGAATTTGTTCAATGAAATACATCATTAAATCACCACCTACCCCGGCAATGATAACCAAATGTTTCCCTGAGTATTGCTCTAAAGGAAGTTGAGCGACATCTAAGCAGTGGGTATGCCATTTAGACGATGAATTGGCATAAAAGCGTTGCAGCTTACTCTCTACTTCTGCCATAAGTCTTGGCACGATATCGACAAAATGGATATTGGCTGCCGCTTGTCTGTTCAGAAGGGAAGCGCCAAGAAAACCGTGGTCACAACAGCAATCCCAAATGTGGTCATAATTTTCAGTGACCATCTTATCGATTTGTGTGAGTCGTTTGCTGAGTTTCAATAGGTTTACCTAGAGTGGAATGATATGAGCGAATTCTAGAGGTTTTCTCTGGCGGAGAAAATAAGTGAACTTAGTGAATTTAGGAAGGAATACGATGATTCCTCACTAAAGAACGATGCACGTTTTTACACATTTTGCCAAAACGACGGATGTCATCGAAACCCGGTTCAATACCTCTATTGATTTGGTGCTGCCAATAGCTTAATTCGGAATCAACGAGTTCCATGAGTTTCTTGGGGCAGCCGATACAAGTATTGTCAGTACCACATTTAAAGGTATCTTCATTGTATAAAGGGAACTGTTCCTTCACTTCATCAATGATTTGCTGCATGGCTGTAATTCTATCGGGCTTTTTTGACACTTGAGTTCTCGTTACACGTATAGGCTATTCCCACATTCATAGCAGGGTAAACGAATTTGGGTTTGCTTGGCAACAGCATACGGAAAGGATGTAATTCAATACTATGTAGATTTAGCATTTCTGCATATGAAAAACCCGCAATATTGCGGGTTTTGTCTTCATAACGCTTGGCTTATTTTTCGAATACGTCTTTAAAATCGCGCTTCAGAATTGGGTCACGGCGTGCTTTCTTAAGCTGCTTTGCCATATCCTTCACGCAGTCGTAGAGAACTTTGTCCAACAGTTGAGCTCGATACTCTTCTTTGTCTTGTTCTGTCATATCTTTCGGTAGTTGAATGGTTGGAAACTCTTCCATCACATTGATACCTGCGAACGCTTG
This sequence comes from Vibrio sp., assembly GCF_047973365.1. Classification (GTDB taxonomy): domain Bacteria; phylum Pseudomonadota; class Gammaproteobacteria; order Enterobacterales; family Vibrionaceae; genus Vibrio. The sequence continues at coordinate 32,106 of NZ_JBKEBW010000055.1, forward strand.
GCTAACAGAAATAAGTGCATGAAACTGCTCAAAGTTGTCTAAAATGTTTTGCGCACTTGCTGGAAGTTCATCCCAGGCTTCACGAACTGCTTCTTCAGACACTTCGTGAATAGACGTTACCATGTGGTACATCTCTTCTGGCACTTGGTCAAATTCGATGACTTGGCGTAACTCTGGAGAAATGGCTTCTAAGTCCACTGTGATTGCTTCGTTTTGAGTTGTCTCAGACATGAAAAAATTCTCGATAAGAAAAACTGTAATGCTAGAAATTTTACCCGAAATGTCAATATAAGTACGTCATTATCACGAATTAGCGCAAGAACTGACCGGTTTCGTGAATAAATGTTGATCAATATCGAGATTATTCTGATCCAAAATCTATGGTTAAGCTATGGGCGAGTTGTCGTTTAATACTTTCTCGTAATAGCTTGTGGGCAGGGTTTTGCAGCTCTCTTTTATGATAAACCAGATGAGACGGAATACTGTTGGTTTTGATCGGACATGGTAGTACCTGTAAACCAAGTTTATCGGCCCACTTATTCGCAAATGAGCGCGATATCAATGCCAAAGCGTCACTTTGCAAAGTATGGAGAGCGAGCCCTGCTAATGAACCGCTAATAATGCTGATTTTACGCTCTTCAATGGGTTCTTGGGCTAATTGTTCAAAACCGCTTAAATTTTCCCAAGTTGATGAATTGAGAACATGCTGTTCCTGATAGAACATTTCTTTGCTGATTTCACCCTGAATTCGGGGGTGATCTTTGCGGCAAATCATCACCGCAGGCTCCCTGTGAATTTCTTCTATAATAAAGGAGCTGTCTTTGGTTACCATGATATCGAGCACCAGATCCGCTTTTTGCTGTCGCAGATGTTCAAACAGCATATCTTTATCGGTGGGGGATTCAATAAGGGTAATATTTTTCATCGGCAGCAGGCAGTAAAGAATGGTTTCTGTGCAATAGACATTAAAGTGTTCACGCATCTGTAAGGTACTTTCAATAATATTGATTGCCTGACGGAAAAAAGGGATTAACTGATGTCCTCGGGTGGTTAATTCGATGCCACGCCCATTTTTTACAAACAGTGTTTGTCCATATTCTTTTTCTAGTCTTTTTATTGCTGAACTCACAGCTGGTTGAGTCAAATGCATTTGCTCGGCAGCCTTGGTATAAGAGAGGTTCTCCGCTACAACTAAAAATGTACGTACTAGGTTTAAGTCCATAATTGCTTAACTCATAAATTTAATTTATGGATTATAAAACAAATGGGCGATTGTTTCCTCAACCTTTTAGGAATAGTCTTACTTCGATATGTGCACATTTGAATAGAACTTTCATTTCACTAACACGTCCAAATGGAGTATTTATGAGTACTGGTAAACCAAGCCGCTCAAGCAAGTTGCTGCTAAATGCATGCACACTTGCAATGGGGGCTGCCTCGATGACAGCTTATGCTGCCGATAAACCAAACATCTTAGTTATTTTTGGTGATGATGTCGGTTATTGGAACCTCAGCACCTACAACCAAGGAATGATGGCGTACAACACACCTAATATTGATAGTATCGCAGCCGATGGGGTTAAATTTACTAACTTCTATGGTCAACAGAGTTCAACGGCAGGTCGTAGTGCGTTTATTACAGGGCAGATGCCTAAGCGTACCGGTCTAAGTAAAGTGGGATTGCCAGGCGCTCCTGAAGGTATTAGTGAAAAAGATCCAACCATTGCTAATATCTTGCGTGATATGGGGTATGCGACAGGTCAATTCGGTAAAAACCATTTAGGCGACCGTGATGAGTTCTTGCCGACTAACCACGGTTTCGATGAATTCTTTGGTAACCTTTATCACCTGAATGCAGAAGAAGAGCCTGAGAATGTTGATTATCCACAAGACCCTGAATTTAAGAAAAAATTTGGTCCTCGTGGTGTAATCCACTCATACGCTGACGGTAAAATCGAAGATACTGGTCCTTTGAACCGTAAACGTATGGAAACTGTGGATGGTGAGTTCCTAGAAGCGGCTGGAAACTTTATGGAGAAACAGGTGAAAGCGGATAAACCGTTCTTTACTTGGTTCAACACCACGCGTATGCATAACTTCACTCACGTGCCGGATAAATACAATGGCTCGACCGGTGCCGGTTTCTATGCCGATGGTGTGAAACAGCACGATGATGAAATCGGTCAACTATTGCAAAAAGTTAAAGATCTTGGCGTCGATGACAACACCATTATTATCTACACTACAGATAATGGCCCAATGGTTGCATTGTGGCCGGATGCTGGTATGACGCCATTCCGCAGCGAGAAGAATACTGGCTGGGAAGGCGCATTCCGCGTTCCTATGATGATCAAATGGCCTGGACACATCAAACCGGGTACAACGCTAAACGGTATTGTTTCTCAGGAAGATTTCTTCCCAACACTGGTGGCTGCCGCAGGCAACAACGATGTGAAAGAAGAGCTGCTTAAAGGTAAAAAAGCCGATGGTAAATCTTACAAGGTTCACCTAGATGGTTATAACCAGCTTCCTTACTTTACCGGCAAATCAGATGAATCCGCGCGTGATGAGTTTGTTTACTGGAGCGATGATGGTGACTTGCTTGCACTACGTCAGGGCAAATACAAGTTCCATTTCCAAATTCAGGAACAAGAAACTGGCTTTGATGTATGGCGTCATCCGTTCACCAAACTACGTGTTCCTCTGATCTTTGACCTCAGTATCGACCCATTTGAACGTGGTCAATACGGCATCGGTTATGACACTTGGATGTATCAACGCTCGTACTTAGCGGCTCCAGCAATTGCTAAAGCTAAAGAAGTGATGGACACCTTTAAAGAGTTTCCTCCACGTATGAAAGCGGGCACATTCGTTCCAAGATAAACTGAGCTTGATTCGGTAGAAAAATTGGCGCTCTTGGTGGGCGCCATATTTGAAATAAGGATGCCTTAATGACCAAAACTTCAATGCGTGCTTCAACAATGCTGGATGTGGTTGCCTTAAAGTCAGCGTATAAAGATCTCAGTGATAAACCTGCCTATCAACGTCGTTTTCACGTGATGGCAAAACCGGGTGGCGCCAAATGTAACATTGACTGCCAATATTGCTTTTACTTGCACAAAGAAGAGCTGCTTCATCAGCCCAAACAACCCAAAATGGATGATGAAACTTTAGAAGCCTTTGTGAAGAGCTATATTGAGAGTCAAGATGGTGAAGAGATTGTCTTTTCCTGGCAGGGCGGGGAACCAACTCTGCTTGGCTTGGACTATTTCCGCCAAATTGTCGCCCTGCAAAAAAAATATCAGCCTGTAGGCGTTCGCATTGAGAACGATCTGCAAACCAATGGCATCTTGCTCAATGATGAATGGTGTGAGTTTCTGGCACACAATAACTTCCTTGTCGGCCTTTCAATCGACGGTCCAGAAGAGATCCATAATAAATATCGTGTTACTCGTAGCGGTAAACCGACCTTTCATTTAGTGATGAAAGCGGTCGATACGATGAAGAAACATGGTGTCCGATTCAATGCGTTAGTGACCGTGAATGATTATAACGTTAAATATCCGTTGGAAGTTTATCGTTTCATGACTCAGGAGCTCGGTGTCACTTACATTCAATTTGCTCCCGTTGTTGAACCGAGCGGTTTTAAAACTACCGCGCCACAGTTCTGGAATGAAAGTATGACTCCGATTGTGGGTAGTGAGTTAGCCAAACCGGGGCACCCGATGTCAGTGGTTACTGATTGGTCAGTGGATGCCGATGACTGGGGACAATTCCTGATTGCCATATTTGAAGAGTGGGTGAATAACGACTTAGGCCACGTATTAGTGAACCTGTTTGAAACTGCGGTGGCTCAGGTGATGGGAAAACCTTCGCAGCTATGCATTACGGCGGAATTCTGCGGCAAAGGCTTGGCCATTGAGCATAATGGTGACGTGTTTAGTTGTGACCACTATGTCTATCCGGAATATAAATTAGCGAACATAAAAGATCGTCCCTTAAACGAAATGGCATTCTCTATTAGACAACAATCCTTTGGCATGGCAAAGCGAGATTCACTGCCGAAATATTGTAAAGAGTGTCCATATTTGCACTTGTGTTGGGGCGAGTGTCCGAAAAATCGGCTGTTAAAAACACCGGACGGTGAAGAGGGCTTGAATTATCTTTGCCCGGGAATCAAAGCTTTCTTTGATTACTCTTTACCGATCTTAACTGGCATATCAGTATTACTGGGACAAAATAATGGAAACAAATAATCAAGCCCATAAGGATGTTGTTAACTTATTAAACTACTTGGATTCACAAGTGGTGGGTCAGCATTCTGTGGTTAAGGGTATTTTGCTTGGCTTGTTAAGTAGCGGCCATGTTCTGCTGGAAGGCTTACCCGGTACGGCAAAAACTCGTTCGGTGAAAGCCTTGGCAAATGCATTAACCATCTCTTTTGGTCGTATTCAGTTCACCCCCGATTTGCTTCCATCAGATGTCACCGGTACAGAGGTTCTTCAAGAGTCTGAGGGGAAGTCATCACTGCACTTTCAACCGGGACCCGTATTTAATCAAATTGTATTAGCCGATGAAATCAACCGAGCACCGGCCAAGGTGCAAGCGGCACTTTTGGAAGCGATGGCGGAAGGAACGATTACTGTCGCAGGGCAGACACACCATTTGCCAGAACCATTCATGGTATTGGCGACACAGAACCCGATTGAGCAAGAAGGTACCTATCCATTGCCAGAAGCGCAGATGGACAGATTTCTGCTTAAAGTTTGTGTTGATTACCCAACCCACAGCGCAGAGAGAGATATCATTCGTTTAGTTCGTCAGGAAGAGGCGGGTGAGTTGCATTCTACCAACAATGAACGTGTCACCATCGATCCTGCTTGTATCTCTCAAGCGAGAAAAGAAATCACGGCAATTGAGCTGTCTGAATTGGTTGAAACCTACATCATTAATTTGGTCATGGCGACTCGTGAGCCAGAACAGTACCCAGATTCTAAGCTGGCAAACTGGCTTGCCATTGGTGCTAGCCCACGCGCTTCAATTGCTCTCGACAAATGCTCCCGAGCATTGGCTTGGTTGGAAGGGCGTGCCCATGTGATTGTTGATGATGTACGAACTGTCGCGCCTATGGTGATGGGGCACAGATTAAGCCTGTCGTATGAAGCACTTGCGGATGGCGTCAGTCAGCAGGATCTTGTGATGGAATTGTTGGACGTCGTCAATATTGGATAATCGCTATGGATGATAAGCACAACCGCTTAGACCCGCGAATTTACGTCGATATCAGACAACTTAACCGTACACGAAGCCATGTATCCAATATCAATTTATTGGGGGCTCGTTATTCGCGGGCTCAGATGTCTGGACGTTATCACTCTCATGCTCGCGGACGTGGTTTAAACTTCGAAGAGTTGCGTCATTACCAAAAAGGCGATGATATTCGCCAAATGGACTGGAAAGTGACGCAACGTACGGGCAAACCCCATGTGCGTAGCTATACCGAAGAGAAAGATCGGCAGATTATTCTATGCGTTGATCAACGCAGTGCCATGTTCTTTGGTTCGGTAAGTCATATGAAATCGGTCGTGGCGGCTGAAACTGCTGCGTTAATGGGTTGGATGGCGCTAGCACAAAACGACCGTGTCGGTTTTCTTATTTGTGATCACCAAAAATTTCACTGGCGTTCGGCTAAACGTGGTGGGAAATCCTACTTGCTTGGGCTGAACGAATTGGTTCAAGCCAACCACAAACTCAATGTGCAAACGCAAAGCGTCGCTCATGTGGGTATGAGTCACTGGCTTAAAGCGTTACAGGCGAAAAAGCTCAAGTCGGCGACCTTTATCATTATCAGTGATTTCATTGATGCTGATGAACAGACGTTACGTCAACTTCAGTATCTGCATCAACACAACGATGTCATCAGCATTTTTGTTTCCGATCCGCTGGAATCTGCTTTGCCGACCCAGCACTTAAATGCCCCTTGGGTGATTGGTGATGGTGAATATCAGTTTGCTTTACAGCAAGGTAAGCAGAGTGAAAAGGCTTACGAAACGTTGCAGCAACGGCATGAAGAAAAACGGGAGCAATTGAAAATGTTAATGGCGGCACAGAAACTGCCTTGCATCGAGATTGGTACTCAGGGTGACCATTTTGTTCAACTCGCTAAGTATCTGGAGGTGATGAAATGATCCCAAAACCGCCAGACAGCTACATGCTGAAAAACCTCCGTGATGTGGAGTTACCCGAAGTGTTCAGTTGGTTTCCTCAGACCATTGGTTGGAAGATAGTATTCACTCTCGTTGCTTTGTATGCAATTTATCGAGGGTATCGCTATGGCAAACATTGGTGGAAAAACCGTTATCGTAAAGAAGCCATCGTTGCGCTGCAATCTCTTCAACCAGATGATGCTAACTGGCCTTATAAAATGGTCAAGATCATCAAAGCAGTACTGGTATATATAGATAAACAAAATGCGGCTTTGTATGGCGTTAACTTGTTGTCGAAAATGGATTCTTTATCTCAATCAGGTCATCTCAATCACTGCGAATATAATTTCCGCCATGATGAAGCCACTCAACAGTGGTTGGCGTGTACCGAGAATTGCAAGTCGCCATACCCAGATTTTGACTATACCCGTAGCCGTCTGATTGTTTGGGTTAACACCCATCAAGTGATGTTAGAAGGTGATCATGAGTAGCATTGAATTTGCACATCCTTGGTACTTTGTATTGTTGCCTTTGCCATTACTGGTTTACTGGCTCGTCCCTGCATACCACAGCCGTGAAAGCGCCATCAAAGTACCGTTTTTCACTCAGATTCTTGAAGCGTTAAATGAATCACCGAAAGAAGCCGCAGGGTTATTAACTTCACAATGGTGGCAAAAGACCACATTGTTTATTTCATGGTTACTGATAGTCACGGCTTTGGCACATCCAAGCATGTTGGGCGAAGTACAAACCAGAGAAGAGTTTGGGCGTGATGTGATGGTCGTAGTCGACTTGTCCGGTTCAATGGCAGAACAAGATTTTACGACTAACGGACAACATTTAACGCGTCTTCAAGCTGCAAAGCAAGTGTTGGAAGAATTTGTAGCGAACCGTGAAGGTGACCGCTTTGGTTTGATTTTGTTTGGCGATTCAGCCTTTGTTCAAACGCCATTTACCGCAGACCGAGCTGTGTGGTTGAATTTGCTCAATGAATCTGACGTTGCGATGGCAGGGCAAAGTACTAACCTTGGTGATGCAATGGGGCTTGGCATCAAAGTGTTCGAGCAGAATCAAGATCCAGAGCAGCAAAAAGTGATGATTGTACTGACGGATGGCAACGATACAGGCAGTTTCGTTGAACCTATTGATGCGGCCAAAATTGCGGCTGCTAAAGGCATCAAAATATACATGATCGCGATGGGTGATCCTGAGACTGTCGGTGAGCAGCCGCTAGATATGGACGTGATAGAGCGGGTGTCCGCTCTCACTAAAGCCCGCTCATTTACGGCAATCGATCAGCAAGCGTTGAGCGAAGCGTATAAATTGATTGATGAGCTGGAACCACAAACTTACAACATGGCGACATATCGTCCTAAGATCAGCCTCCACCATTATCTGATTGTCGCTTTGGTTATATTACATCTACTGGTATTTGGTGCGCTCACCATTAAACGATTACGAGAGGTGCCAAATGAGTGATTGGCAGCTTGAATGGCAATATGTTTCGCAATTTCATTTTTTACGCCCTTGGTGGTTGTTGACGTTAATACCTTTAGCGATAATTTTCTATCTGCGCTGGAAGGTCAGTGCGGACGAAAATCGCTTTGCATTTTTTCCTGCTCATCTACGTAATGCATTGACCGTGCAACGTTCCGGTTGGAGCAATCAGTTGCCGCTTAAAATGCTCAGCTTGTTACTTGTTTTATCCGTACTGATTTGTGCAGGACCTGCGTGGCAAAAGCAAGCCTCTCCGTTTGGCGAAGATGCTGCCTCACTGATGATCTTGCTGGATAATAGCGAAAGTATGCAGCAGAAAGATGTTGCGCCAAGTCGGCTAGAACGTGCTAAACATAAAATTACCGATTTAACGGAACTTCGTGCTGGTGGTAAAACCGGACTGATGGTGTATGCCGGAAGTTCACATGTCGCCATGCCTTTAACCAAAGATAATCAGGTTATTTTTCCTTATCTGTCTGCTTTAAAACCCGACATTATGCCGCTCGCAGGTAAAGCACCGCAAACCGCTCTGCCTTTGTTAACACAGCAGATTGAAGCCAATAAAGGGAATTCTCTTCTCCTAGTGACCGATGGTGTCGATGCCAACACCATTCGCGATTTTACGCGCTATTTTGCAACTCGCCCTTATCAGTTGCTGATTCTTGCGGTGGGTAATTCAGACGTTGCTGTTGATTCTCCGCTGGATATCGCATCTTTGCGAACATTGGCTGAAGAAACCAATGGCAAACTGATTGAAATGAGCATTGATGATACAGATGTTACGCAACTAAATCGTCAAATTGAGCGCTTCATGCTGATCAACAGTGATTCTTCAATGCCATGGCAAGATGAAGGGTATCGTTTGTTATATCCATTGGTCTTGCTGATGTTGTTATGGTTTAGAAAAGGTTGGCTGGTCAAATGGAGCTTGGTGATGGTTGTGAGTATGCCCTTACTTATGCCCAATTCTGCCCAAGCAGCGGGTATGGTCGAGAGCAAAGCCGAAACTGCAGTTGCCACACAACCAACGACTTTGTGGAACAAAACGGAACAATGGTGGATGGATTTATGGTTAACACCGGATCAACAAGCGCAGCGATTGTTTAATCGTGGTGATTACCAGCAAGCCGCCGCGCATTATCAGAAACCACTGAACAAAGGTATTGCTTATTACTACGCCGGGGAATTCAAACTGGCTAACACTGCTTTTATGCAAGATAACACGCCGTTAGGTTTTTATTATGCTGCCAGTGCATTAGCCAGACAAAGAGAGTATGTAGCTGCTCGTGCGCTGTTAAGGCAGCTAAACGAGCTCCCCGATCTGGATAAAGCTCTGCAAGGGAATATTGCCTATAACCTCAAAGTGATTACCGCGCTGATTGATGAAATCAACACCATGAGTAAATCTCAAGCCAACAGTATGGATATGGATCAGGAAGTCTCGATTGAATTACCTGATGATCAACCACAAACCTCTGATGGTGCAGATGAGAATACCACTGAAGAGCTTATGAAAAAGCAGCAGCTTAGCGCAGAACAAATCTTGGGCGATCCAAAACTTGCGGAAGTGTGGCTAAAACGAGTGGAAGCTGATCCTAGTCGCTTCCTTCAATCTAAGTTTCAGATTCAATATAACCAAGCGGGTTCTAGAGTACTTAGGGTTGAGGACACGAAAAATGAATAACTTAACTCAAATGCGTTTGCCTGAAGTTATGCGTGTCTTGGTTTTGATGGTCTTATTGGCTTTAAGCGGTATGGCGTTTGCTGAGGAATCACAACCGACGCAGGTTACAGTGCATACATGGATTGGAGATGAATCAACAAATAAGGTGCAAGTGTTTGCACCTACTGAGCAAGTTGTTCTCAATATCGAAGTGTCTACTAATACTTGGTTCACGGCTGGAACCAAGATTTCGGCGCTAGAAATTCCCGATGTGCTGGTTAAGCGCCGTAACCCGTTCGCGGTAAACTCTACGGTTCGTGAAAAAGGGCAAACATGGTCCCGTCAGTTGTGGGAAGTCGTTCTTTATCCACAGAAAAGCGGAGATTTTATCGTACCTCCTGTCTCTTTAGATGTGCAGGTGGCAGGTAAAAACGGTCAAAAGCAACTGGTGACATTAGAAACGCAAGCGCAAAAATTTAGAGTCGAGATCCCCAATGCAGAATTAGGTGGAACTCAACCTTGGTTTGCTGCTAGTGATGTGACGGTGAAACAAGATTGGCAAGTTTCGTCTGAAGATCCAAAAGTTGGGGATGTGATCACCCGTGTCATAGAGATTGAGGCACAAGATTCGTTATCCGTGTTATTACCGAATGTGATGTCAAACCCGGTCAGTGATGCCTGGCAAGGGTATAGGAATCCACCAGAATTAACCGACACACAAAGCCGTGATGGTTACATTTCAAAACGTAAAGACAGTATCAGCTATGTTTTGCAGCAAGGGGGAGACATCAGTTGGCCCAGTTTTGAAATTTGGTGGTGGAATACAAAAACACAAAGCATAGAAAAGATAACGATTGAGGGCTACAACTTACATGTGAAGCATACGTTATCCTCTTGGCTAAAAGCCTATCGTTACGTAATATTCAGCTCACTCGTAGTGTTGCTAGTGGTGGTGTTCATAACGCTGGCTGTGCGTCGTTATTACCGAACTCATCCTTCTCCTCAATGGGTTAGCTATTACGGAGCTATTCTAAAAGGTAAGTGGTCACTTGCGCGTACGCTACTGTACAGAAAAGCTCGCTTAACGACAGGGCAACTGATAATGAGCGAAACTCTGAAAAACGAAAAGCTACAGGAGAGATCATTACAGATGCAGGCTGGGCAGTCGAACCGTCGATTAATGCTGCTGCTTTGGCGAAATATAAAACGTAAAGCTCAACGCAAAGTGTTTATTTCTAAAGCACTACCTGAATTAGAAAGCATTAATAAGTAGCCTTTCGGGTAGAACGAAATGCAATCGAGAAGTTTATTGTATACAAGTTGATTGTATACAAGATAGCAATCGGTGCTAGGGTGACCGTCACTAATCCAAGGTGTTGGTGGCATAATAATTATCAATAAGGAGAACGTCGTGAAACTGGTTCATTTTAAAAAATATGCCGTGGCGGTTTTGTTTAGCTTAGCTTCTCTCAACTTAGCTTGGGCGGCTGCAGATCCTCTTCCGTCTTGGAATGCTGGTCCTTCAAAAACGGCGATTATCAAGTTTGTTGAAGCGGTAACGAAAGCAGACTCGCCAGATTTTGTTCCAGTCGCTGAACGTATCGCAACATTTGATAACGATGGAACACTATGGTCTGAGCAACCAATGTATTTCCAGGTGCAATTTGCACTTGATCGAGTAAAAGCTTTAGCTCCTTCCCATCCTGATTGGCAGACGGAAGAGCCATTCGCCAGTGTGTTGAAAGATGATATCAAGAACCTGCATACCGAAGATTTGATGAAAGTGTTGTATACCACTCATGCTGGTATGAACACCGAAGAGTTTGACGCAATTGTTAAAGAGTGGATTGCGACAGCGAAACATCCAATCACAGGTAAGAAATATACTGATATGGTGTTCCAACCAATGCTGGAACTGCTTGATTACTTACGCGCAAACGACTTCAAAACCTTCATCGTTTCGGGTGGCGGTACAGGCTTTATGCGTGCTTGGGTCGAGTCTGTTTACGGTATCCCGCCAGAACAAGTGGTCGGTACAACCTTTAAGACTGAGTATGTGATGAATAACGGCATACCAGAGATCCAACGTTTGCCTGAAGTTTTGGTTAACGATGACAAAGAGATGAAAGCGTTAGAAATTTACGAGCGTATTGGTCGTCAACCCATTGCTGCATTTGGTAACTCAGACGGTGATTTAGCTATGTTGCAATGGACATACGCAGGAAAAGGTCTGCGTTTCCCAATGTACATTCACCATACCGATGAGAAACGCGAATACAAATACGATCGCGAGTCGCATGTTGGTCGTTTGGACAAAGGTTTAGACGAAGCAAAAGCAAAAGGTTGGGCTGTGGTGGATATGGCGAAAGAGTGGAAAACTGTTTATCCAAACTAGTGCTTTCCAAACTCTGCTAACCAAACCAACTGCATTTGTTGGTGAAAATATGCAGTAACAGTAAATGAGAAGCCGCAATTTTGAGTGATTGCGGCTTTTTTTATACTGTGATTAACGCGATATTTTTTGCGCGAATTTTTGCCTGAATTTCGTCTTCGAGGTTGGTGTCTGTGATGATATGAGTGGTATCAACCAAATCACATGCTTTATACAGCGAATAAGCACCGTATTTAGAGCTGTCCGCAATCAGGACTTTCTTGTTAGCATTAATAATAATGTCGCGCTTTAACGCTGCTTTTTCGTCTGTCGGTGTTGTTATACCTTTTTCAAGGCTCCAACTATTGCAGGTTAAAAATGCAATGTCCGGGTTGATTGAGCGTAACAATTGTCTACCGTGTTCGCCAATCGTGGATTGACTGCTGTGGTCGACAGTCCCTCCTGTCACAATGACTTCAATCTGTTTAAACTCAGAGAGGAAAAGCGCGATGTGCAAGTCAACCGTGATCACTCTAATGGGTAAGTGAATAAGATTTTTCACTAATGCCATTGAAGTGGTTCCGGCATCCAGCACTACAGAATCACCAGCCTGTACCAGTTCTGCTGCAGTTTCTGCGATATGTTGCTTCTCTCGCATACTACGCAGCATCTTTTCATTGGTTGTAGGCTGGTTTGCCACAAAACGGTTAAGCGATACTCCACCATGGGTTCGGGTAATGACTCCTTGTTCATCGAGCTTTATTAAATCTCGACGAATTGTGGCGGGAGATGCCGCCACAACTTTCACTAAGTCATCGACTGTCACCAAATTATGGTGTTTAAGGAATTCAATTATCTGCTCAACGCGGTGATTTTTCATACATTGCTCAATTTGACCGCCAGCTCGACGGATTTAACCATACTTTCGGGATTCGCCTTACCTGACCAAGCAATATCAAAGGCTGTGCCATGATCTGCTGAAGTGCGGAAAAAAGGTAATCCGGCAGTGATGTTAACACCATCGTAAAAGCCCATCAATTTCAACGGGATGTGGCCTTGGTCATGATACATAGCGACAACGATATCGTACTGACCTTGTGAAGCTTGTAAGAACACAGTATCTGGCGGGCAAGGACCATAAACATCCAGACCTTCTTGTTTCATGGTTTCAATACATGGCGTTAGAATTTCAATCTCTTCTTGCCCAAATAGACCATTTTCGCCAGCATGTGGGTTCACGCCTGCAACCGCGATTTTGGGTTGAGCAAAGCCTGCTTTTTTCATGAACTCGTCAGCGATTTTAATCACCGTATTTACGCGAGTCTTGTTGAGTGTCTGTAAAAATTTAAGTAATGCGATATGAGTCGTTACGTGGATAACGCGTAAAGTATCTGTGTAAAGCACCATAGCGTAATCTTTGGTGTCAGTAAGTTTTGCAAGTAGCTCTGTATGCCCGGGGTAGTGATGTCCTGCTAGATGCAGTGCTTCTTTGTTCAATGGCGCAGTTGCAATAGCACTAATTTCGCCATTTAACGCTAGCGTAGTCGCTGTTTCTATACAGCGGTATGCAAGATCACCCGCTTGAGCTTGTACTTTACCGAACTCAAAATTTTCTAGGTCAGTCAAAGGCGTATCAAGAACATTCACGATTCCTGATTCAAACTGAGCTTCGCTGACTTTGTTGATGATGTTGATTTTCTGTGGCTTAGCCAATTTTTTATCGATTACCATCTGAAGAATTTCTGCACTGCCAATCACAACGCAATTGGTTCCTGAAAGAGAATTTGTCTCGAGTGCTTTAAGAATGATTTCAGGCCCTATCCCTGCAGGATCGCCCATTGTGATACCAATGACACCTTTCATTGTCTGACCTCTTTATGTAATTGTTGAATAACTTGGGAAAAAGTAGCGGGATTGCCAAAGCCACCGGCTTTAGTGAAGATTGGAAACGGAGTGAGCTCGCTATCGAGCAATCCCCAAGGGACACAGTCCGCAACCATGCCTCCGATTTGGTATGAGGAAGCGTTTAACTGCCGAGCAGTTGCTATGGCGATGTCGCCACCGCAAAGAATCATTCCACCTAATTGTTGGTGGTCTGATGCAATGATTTGATAAGCCAGTTCAGCCAGACATTCGCGAACGTGCTCAGCTAATTGCTTTTGTGATAAGTCGTTTTTTGCGGCAATTGCTTTCAACTCATGTCTTAGTTCTATGCTTTTACAACTGCGTACAACACAGTTGTCTCCTGCCCGCAAAATTGCTGCTGCTTTAAACGCAATATTTTCCAAGTAGGCTTTATAGTTTTCGGACAAGAGCTCATTGAGTTCCAAATCAACGACTTTAGCTATTTCATTATCAATTAAGTATTGAGACTGCTTGAGTGTCATTGCACTCATTGAACCGATAATTGCTAAAACGGGAGAGTCCGTCGTTTCTATAGGCAACTCTAAATTCAACTTTTTATTCACAAGCGCGTGGGTGAGTTCTCCAGTAGTAACAAAGACTACCGGAACATTCAGTTGGCTCGCTGCGCTATAAAGTGAATACAAATCATCATGGGATTGCGTATCGCATACGATAATTTCAGTACCAGCTTCATAAAATTGAACAAAATTTTGAATATGTGACGAATTTTTTTGTTTAGGGTAGAGATATTCAGCTGTCTCACAGGTAGTTTGAGACTTAATAATGCATTCAACTCGGGACGAGTGAATTGGTGATTTAGGATCAGACGCAAATTCGGTTTCAGCTAGTGGTATGTCATTGATATAGCAAATACCGTTAATGGTTTTTCTTTTGGAAAAAGGAGCTGCAATGGCGACGATTGCTAGTTTGTAGCCAGCCTCAAGCAATGCTTCTATTTCACTTCCAATGTTCCCGCGTAATGTTGAGTCCACTTTTTTTATAAGAAGAGGTTGTTGCTGAGCTAATTGATAGCTCTGGGAAACAAGTTTTAGTGCTGATTTTGCGTCTGCTATTTCTAGATCTCTGGAATCAGTACAAATAACACCAACATGAGATGAGGTGCGTTCGGTATTCGCTGCTGCTAACAAAACTTTTGTTGCGACACCTGAAGAAGCCAACGCGACACCTATATCATTTGCACCTGTAAAGTCATCAGCAATGATATAGCTCGGTTTGTTTATTTCTTCCTTCATGCGATTTCTGTACTCCAAGATTTATCGACTGGATTCATTGTAATCAAAAAATCACTTTAATAAAGTCTTTTTTGATTAAATTTAATCATTATGATTATTTGTGAGCTAAATCCCGCATTTAAAATCTGATTTTATGTATAAATATGATTGTTTGATGAATGAGATGATTAAAAACAATCATTTAGGCTAAGGGAAAGGAATGAATATATTTACAACAGTAGTAAGTGGCGGCGTTGAACAGATGTTGCGTGTCCTATCAAGTGATGACCATTTATTACTGATGACGGACAACAATGTGATTAAGCTGGATCAAGTACAGTCTCTATTATCATCGTTGGATAACCAAGGTTATAACTACACGCTGATTAGCGATTTGCCTGCTGAGCCGACCAATCATGATGTCGAACATTTAATCAATACATTGCCCCAGAGAGTCGATGTTGTCTTAGGTATTGGTGGGGGTAGCGTCTTAGATATCTCTAAGTTGATTTCAGTGTTATATGTTGGTTCTTCTCCTTCTTTGGAGCGTTTCAATCAGCTATTAAACGGTGAAAAGCCAGAATCCAGAATCCCACTTGTGCTTGTACCAACCACTGCTGGTACAGGTGCAGAAGCGACGCCAAACTCAATTATCGCTCTGCCTGAGAAAGTAACTAAAGTCGGTATTATTTCACCTGTCATGCTACCTGACTATGTTGTTTTAGCACCTGAACTAACGACTTCGATGCCTTCTCATATTACAGCTTCAACAGGCATTGATGCATTGTGTCACCTGATTGAGTGTTATACCGCGAGTGTTGCTAATCCTGTTGGTGACAATTACGCGATGATTGGCATGCAGAAGTTTTTTGCCAATATCGAAAAGGTGATTGAAGCTCCGACAGATCTCACCGTTCGTCTGAACTTACTATGGGCGTCTTATTACGGTGGTGCCTCTATTTCTCATTCGGGAACCCACCTTGTTCACGCGCTTTCTTATCCGCTTGGTGGCAAATACAAGATTCCTCATGGTTTGGCGAATTCATTATTGCTTGTTCCCGTTATGAAGCATGTTTATCGCCATTGTGAAGAGAAGCTTGCTAACGTCTATCGTCTTCTTCCAAACGCTGATCTTGAGCTGTCTGAGCCTGATATGGCTGCTGCCTTAGTTGAGTATCTGGAGCAACTGGTTAGCAAGCTTGGCTTGCCTACTACATTAAACGAAATTGGTATTGAACGAGACCAGTTACCTGAATTGGCTGCTGGTGCTATGCAAGTGACTCGTTTGCTGAATCATTCCCCGGTAAAAGTAACGGAAGATGATGTTCTGAAACTTTACCAAAGTATCACAAATTAAGGACTTATTATGACTAGCCCAATTACTGGTCCACACGTAGCCATTGTCACGCCTTTTGACGAGGCAGGCGCTATTGATGAACAAGCGCTAAGAGCTCAGGTTCGCAGGCAGGTTTCTAATGGCAATAAGATTTTTTGTAACGGAACAAATGGTGAGTTCTTTGTCTTGAATGACGCTGAAAAACGCCGAGTGACAGAGATTTGCCTTGATGAAGCCAAAGATAGTGAACTGGTTGTTACTCATATTGGTGAAACAACTTTGGCTCAAACAATCACTCATGGTAAAGATGTTGCAGCAATGGGTATTAAAGCCGTATCTGTGATTACTCCTTGGTTTTCAGCTTTAAGGCCACAAGAGCTTGTTCGTTATTTCCAACAAGTTGCTGATGCTGTGCCAGTACCTGTTTACCTCTATAACATTCCAGCGCGTACAGGTAACACTATTACGCCTGAAGTCGCAGCTGAACTTGCTAAACATCCAAACATATACGGCATTAAAGACAGTGCGGGATCGTTGGAAAGCTTGCAAGGATTTCTTTCTGTTAGCAACGATGCAGAAAATTTCGATGTTTTAACGGGACCTGATTCTTTAATTCTTACCGGTTATCAACTGGGCTGCGTTGGATGTATTTCTGGAATTGCCAACATAGTACCTGATTTGGTTAACCAAGTTTACCGCGGCTTTAAACAGGATGAGCAGGGTTTGGCTAACGAGGCTCAAGAAAGAATTAACTACTTAAGATCAACGCTATATCCAATCGCTTTTGCTCCTGCGGTTGTGAAGAAAATGATGAATTTACTGGGTGA
>NZ_JBKEBW010000071.1:0-11522 GCF_047973365.1 Vibrio sp.
TTTAACCGAGTCATTACGGGAGTTTATTATGCCAAAGCAAGACCGCCCAAATTATGAACGGGCGGTCAAGATAAAACCTATCAAATTCCCGTTGAAGAGCTCACGAAAAAAGAAAGAGAACTCTTAAACGAACAGCATTGTGCGAAGGCAGGAATCTGAATCTCACGATATGCGCAAGAAGAGCGAGATCCCGGATAAATGCTACGCATTTTCCGGGATGACGCGAGTGAGCTGGCGCATTTTCCGGGATGACGCGAGTGAGCTGGCACATTTTCCGGGATGACGCGAGTGAGCTGGCGCATTTTCCGGGATGACGCGAGTGAGCTGGCGCATTTTCCGAGATGACGCGAGTGAGCTGGCGCATTTTCCGGGATGACGCGAGTGAGCTGGCGCATTTTCCGGGATGGCGCGAGTGAGCTGGCGCATTTTCCGTGATGACGCCAGTGGGCTCGTGTGTTTCCGGGGAAGGTCGTGTGGCTCTGCATTTCCCGGTATGACAGAAGGGAGAACTGCAAACCAAGAACTTCTTAATCACTACCAAACAAATCACGGGTATACACTTTATCCGCCACGTCTTTGAGCTCATCTGCCAGGCGGTTTGAAACGATCACGTCGGCTTGTTGCTTAAACGCATCTAAGTCATTAATCACGCGCGAATTAAAGAAGTGTTCTTCATGGAGCACTGGCTCATAGACAATCACTTCAATGCCTTTGGCTTTAATGCGCTTCATAATGCCTTGGATGGAGGATGCGCGGAAATTGTCTGAACCGGCTTTCATGATTAAGCGGTAAATGCCGACCACTTTCGGTTGGCGCTTAATGATTGAATCAGCAATAAAATCTTTACGGGTGCGGTTCGCATCGACAATGGCGCCGATGATGTTGTTCGGCACTTCATCGTAGTTCGCTAATAGCTGTTTGGTATCTTTTGGCAGGCAGTAACCACCGTAGCCAAAGGACGGGTTATTGTAATGGTTGCCGATGCGCGGATCTAAGCCAACGCCTTCAATAATTTGGCGGCTATCGAGCCCGTTCACTTCAGCGTAAGAATCCAGCTCATTAAAGTAGGCAACACGTAGTGCCAGATAAGTGTTCGAGAACAACTTGACCGCTTCCGCTTCAGTTGAATTGGTAAACAGCACCGGAATGTTTTGTTTTACTGCGCCCTGAACCAATAGGTTCGCGAAGGTTTGCGCACGTTCACTTTGCTCACCAACAATAATGCGCGAAGGGTATAAGTTGTCGTACAGCGCTTTACCTTCACGTAAAAATTCTGGCGAGAACATAATGTTCTGGCAATCAAACTCCTGTTTGAGCTTTTCCGTGTAACCGACAGGAATGGTTGATTTGATCACCATCACGGCATTTGGGTTAATTGCCATCACATCACGGATCACCGCTTCAACGGAAGAGGTATTGAAGTAATTGGTTTTTGGGTCGTAATCGGTTGGCGTGGCAATAATCACAAACTCAGCGTCGCGATAAGCCAGTTCTTTGTCACCTGTCGCAGTAAAGTTAAGTTGCTTCTCTTTTTGTTTATGCTGTTTTAAGAATTGTTCTATTTCTTTATCAACAATCGGCGATTCGCCACGATTAAGCATATCTATTTTTTGTTGAACAATGTCTAGCGCAACCACTTGATGGTTTTGTGCTAACAGCATGGCGTTGGACAGACCAACATAACCGGTTCCTGCTACAGCGATTTTCATTTAATAGTCTCACAATGTACATATACAGTGGGCAGCCTTGAGGTGTTGAGTCTAGCATAACACACGACTAACTCAAAAATTCCTACATAACAGTCGACTAACTCGATATTTTCAACATAACACTCGACTAATTTTTGGTTGTTCGGATTAAAGTGAGAAAAAATGGGGGTATGTATTTTTGCTCTAGAAAAGCAAATGCACTACTCAAAGTTAATGGATTAAAGTTAATGGAGTTATAACAACGTATACACTTTAGAGGTGAGGTATGCGTACTCAAGTACGAAAAATTGGTAACAGCCTTGGCAATATAATTCCTGCTACGGTTACGATGATCTTGAAGCCAGTTTCTTATACACGGCATCTTTATCGCGTTTACCAATAGCGAGTACATATACGACGATTTCATCATCAATAACTTCATAAGCTAAACGATAACCTGCTGTACGCAACTTTATTTTATAAACCGATTCATAACCACGGAGCTTTGCCGATGGAACATGTGGGTTTTCAAGACGCTCCTTAAGCTTCTTCTTAAATTGGCTCTGAATTGGAGGCGCTAACTTACTCCATTCCTTTTGAGCGGCAGGTAAAAATTTAAGCTTATAAGTCATCGATATTAACTTCTACGGCTTCAGATAAATCACCACGACGGCTTTCCACTAACTTTGATAATTCGTAATCATCAAGCATATCCATAAGAAACTCATAGGTTTCAGCAGGAACAAGGTAAGCCGCTGGTTTATTATGATTTAAAATAGCGATAGCTGAACCATCAGCTTCATTTAATAGCGCTGTTGGATTTTTCTTTAACTCAGAAATACTCGCTGAACAATCAGCCAAAACTTGCCTCATAAAGCCCCCAATTAAGTGTTAAAATAAGTGCTTATTTTAGGGCTTTTTTACGCTGTTAGCAATCACACCTTAAACCCTGCCCGAGCAGGGCGAGGGAAAGTCACCAATCTGAATCATTCACTTATCCAGATCGACACAATTTGGATTCTATTTATTAATAATCGCCATATATTCAGCCACACCCTGTGCCACGGTTTTGAAGGTGTGGTTACAGCCTGTCGCACGCAGTTTGCTTAGATCTGCTTGAGTGTATTCCTGATACGCGCCTTTTAAGTGCTCAGGGAATGGGATGGTTTCCACTTCGCCTTTGCCGTGGAAGGCAATCACCGCGTTAGCCACTTCATTGAACGATTCAGCACTGCCCGTACCTAGGTTAAAAATGCCAGATACACCGTGTTGCATAAACCAGAGGTTTACCGCAGCAACATCACCCACGTAGACGAAATCACGCTTAAAGTGTTCGCTACCTGCAAACAGTTTTGGGTTTTCACCGGCATTCATTTGGTTGTTTAGATGGAATGCAACCGAAGCCATTGAGCCTTTGTGTTGTTCACGCGGACCGTAAACATTGAAATAACGAAAGCCAGTGATTTGCGATAGCTTCTCACCGTGCGCTTTAGCGTCGTCCCAAAGACGGCGTACGTAGTTATCAAATTGCTGTTTTGAGTAACCATAAACATTGAGCGCGCCTTCATACTGTTTTTCTTCAATGAAGGTATCGGTTTCACCGTAAGTAGCAGCGGAAGAGGCATAAAGGAACGGAATTTCGCGATCCAAGCAGTAGTGCAGCAACTCTTTTGAATACTCATAGTTATTGAGCATCATGTATTTGCCGTCCCACTCTGTGGTGGCTGAGCAAGCACCTTCGTGGAATATCGCGTCTATCGGGCCGAAATCGTCGCCAGCCATAATCTGCGTTAAGAAGTCATCGCGATCCATATAGTCGGTGATATCAAGATCGACTAAATTTTGAAATTTACGTCCGTTTTTTAGGTGATCGACCACTAAGATATCGTTAATGCCTTGCTCGTTTAGTGCCTTAACAATATTGCTGCCTATCATGCCGGCACCGCCAGTTACGATGATCATAATTTTTCCTTTTAGCGTTAATGCTTTGATGGGGATACCCAATAATGGCTGGATTATATCACGCTAGAATGAGAGGTCACTTTGAATGAGTTAGGATTTGCTTTCAGCGTAAGCCATTACATTTTGAGTTCACTGGAGATATCTTGCACTCGAATCAGGTGTTTTTGAGGCGACATATCGGATGACAAAATGCCTACGAAAACAACGGAATCCTCTCTTTTTACATAATAGATAACGTAATTTTTGATGGGGAATCGAAATGCGTTACTGGAAATATCTTCGATGTTAGCTCCCATATGTGGATTGTTAGCCAATGCCTGAAGCTTTTTAAATAAGGCGAACTTGTATTTATCCCACTGCTCATGTCCCCATTGTTTGAGTGTGTACTGCCTAATTTTAGCGATGTCAGTACGAGCATGCCCTTTAAGGTAGTATTTCACATTTTTCATTAATCATACTGACCAGATTCTAGCTCTTCAAAAAAGGTATCGCCATCAACCAAATCATCGTCATCGATATTGGAAAAGCGAAGCTTAACAAGCTCCATTTTTAGTTCTTCCATCGCTTGATAGTCTTTGCAAGACATGACGATAGCGACAGGTGTTCCGTTTTTCAGAATTTCAACAGGTTCGCTTTGAATGTTAATCAGCATTGTTCCGAATTTGGTTTTTGCTTCATTGGCGTTTAAAGTCTGCATAAGTTTTACTCAATTTCACGATTAGCATGAAAAATAGACGAATCGAACGATTTGGTCAAGTTGCAGAGGCTAGACCCGTTAGTTTGCACGCAGGTTCAAAAGACAAATGCACAGTATTGATGGGGAGAGTTGATTTACCTGTCATCCCGGAAAATGCGTAGCATTTATCTGGGTTCTGGTTTTTGCACATGTAGCGAGGCTTTTAGGAAACGCTGAAAATTGATAGCTATATGGCTATCTTTCTAAATATCACCTACAATGTTAGCTATATGGTTAATATTTTGGTGTGTTATGGCGAGCCGTGAAGAAATTGGTAAGCGTGTTTGTGCGAGCCGAAAAGCAATGGGGTTAACGCAAAAGGCGCTGTCAGAGATTATTCGGATTAATAAAACGACCATTTCAGAGATAGAGAATGGCCGTTTTACTGGTTCTTTTGATATCTTTGAACGGGTGATTGATGGTGTGGGTTTGCAATTTGAAATTGGCGAGAAAAAACACACATTGCCAGCGTGGGATGAAATTGAAGATCTGTTTGCGGAGGATTAGCGGTGTCAATATCGTCCAACTTACCAGAGAAAATTACTAAAATTAACGTCAGTGCGAATAGTCATGAGCTAGGCATATTGACTCATGGCTCGGTGCACAATTTTCAGCCGACACAAGAAAAGCAGCATGTGTCGTTGACCATGACCAAAAACAGTATGGATGGGTATTCTTCCGGTTCTTTGCATCCTATTTTTGCGCAAAATTTACCGGAAGGATTTAACCGTCGGTTTATTGCAGAAAAACTTGCCCGATATGCCAAAGTGAACGATATGTATCTGCTTGCTTTGCAGCAAGATCATGGCATTGGTATGCTCTCGTATCAGAGTGAGTTAGATTTGCCGCAAACAGAATCTGTCTCTTTACAAGATATTCTGACTTACAAAGGAAATGAGCCACTTTTCCCTCAATTATTAGAGACCTACTACCTACAGAATTCATTGGCAGGTGTCCAACCTAAGGTAAGTATCGCTAAGGCAACAAATGCTCTTAAAACTGACCGAACTGTTGAACAGAAAGATATCATAGTTAAAGCTTTTGATTCTGAGTTTCCGTTATTGACCGTGAATGAATTCGTTTGTATGGAAACGGCTAGATACTGTGGGCTAGAACCGCCGAAAACATACTTGTCAGATAGTCTTGAAACTTTTGTTGTAGAACGGTTTGATAAGCATGCTGATGGTACAAAGTTGGGGTATGAAGATTTTACAACGCTTCTGAAAAAACCGAACGATCCTGATGCCAAATATGCCGGTAGTTATGAAACGCTGCTCAATGCGACATATCTGTATACTCATAGCCAGAGTGAAACTGAAAAAATGTACCGATATATTGTATTTAATTGCCTTATTGGCAATGGCGATGCTCATCTTAAGAATTTCGCACTGCAGTATTCACCGGACATGAGCCATATCTATGTTTCACCACCTTTTGACATCACTCATACGATCATTTACGACTCAATCGATAATAAAATGGCATTGAAGTTGGCAAGCAGTAAAGAGTTTCCTGATAAGAATCATCTATTGAAATTAGCGGAAGGTAAAAATTTCAGGATTCGTGAGGCTCAAGAAATTATTGAAGCTATGAGTGAAAATATACTTAATTATCTGTTGAAATCAGATGAAATCCTCTTATTTGAAGGGCTACGTCGTTCGATTGAACAATCGGTGTCGAAGGTGATGACATCAAGCTATTCAACTAAAAACTACCGCCATGATCGGAAAAAGAAGTTTGAATGAGTTATTTTGTTCTTCATATTCCAGAGAATTCGATTTGCCGTCATTACGGAAACTCCACTCTACGTCATCCGGACAATTGATTCCTAGTTATTTCGGAAAGTGAATTCCTCGTCATCCCGGAAAATGCGTAGCATTTATCCGGGATCTAGTTCTTGTATATGTAGTGAGGTGAAGTGACCCCCAATAATTGGTTGTCCAACTCTTGGGGGTCACTTCAGACCGTAGGAACGAGAAAATCATTACACTTAGGTATAAATTTCGTAGGAGTAACTTGCTAATAAAATGGACGATTTAGCTAGTAAATTTTTTATGTGATTAAAATCTAACCGTAAGTTAAATCTGAGTTTTATTCTTTTTATCGTTCTATTACAACCAATAGATCATGACTATTTAACTACATTTTAATAATAAGCACTTCAGTAAAAAATATACCTAAGTATTAGGATGTTGCTTGGCTATATGAAACGTGAAACAAAACGGTTTAAAACAAGATAGGGATTTGATCATGTTAAAAAAACTTACTTTAGCAACTGCGGTCAGCACCATTTTAATGTCAGGTTCATTAATGGCAGCGTCACTCACCGTTGGCTTTTCTCAAATTGGATCTGAGTCCGGCTGGCGCGCCGCTGAAACAGCGGTATCCAAAGTTGAAGCAGAAAAACGCGGTGTGACACTGAAAATTTCTGATGCACAACAAAAACAAGAGAACCAAATCAAAGCGGTACGCTCCTTTATCGCTCAGGGCGTCGATGCCATTTTCATCGCGCCTGTGGTACAAACTGGCTGGGGGCCTGTGCTTGAAGAAGCCAAAGACTACGGCATCCCTGTCTTCTTGCTTGACCGTGGTATCACAGTCGAAGACGACTCACTTTATATGACGGCGGTAACGGCGGATAACGTTCTGGAAGGTGCGGTAGCGGGTAAATGGCTGATCGACACAGTCAAAGGCAAGTCATGTAATGTTGTTGAACTGCAAGGAACCGTTGGTGCCAGTGTGGCTATCGACCGTAAAAAAGGCTTTAGCGATGCGGTAGACAAAGTCGACAATATTAAAATTGTCCGTACTCAGTCAGGCGAATTTACCCGCAGTAAAGGTAAAGAAGTTATGGAAAGCTTTATTAAAGCGGAAAATAACGGCAAAAATATTTGTGCGGTCTTTGCCCATAACGACGATATGGCCATCGGTGCTATTCAAGCGATTAAAGAAGCCGGTTTAAAACCTGGCAGCGATATTTTAATTGTCTCTATCGATGCGGTTCCAGATATATTTAAAGCCATGATGGCAGGCGAAGCAAATGCGACGGTTGAGCTTACTCCAAATATGGCCGGCCCTGCTCTCGATGCACTGATTGCTTATAAAGATAAAGGCACCACTCCACCGAAGAAAATTGTTACCGAGTCTAATTTATATTTACCCGCTGATGCACAAGCTCAGTTAGATATGAAAAAAGACTTAGGTTACTAATTTTATTGTCGCCACCCTTTCCTAACGGGAGGGGTGGTTTAGATTGTTGGAGTTATTATGCCGTTAAACAATCCGCAAGATATCAATCAGCAAGCGACCAATCAACAAAATAGCGCTCAACAAAATATAGTGTTAGACGCCAAAGGAATGTGCAAATATTTCCCCGGTGTTAAAGCGCTGGAGAATGTCGCTTTTAGCCTAAGAAAAGGCGAAATCATGGCGCTATTGGGTGAAAATGGCGCGGGCAAATCGACGTTAGTCAAAACGTTAACTGGCGTGTATCAACGCGATGGTGGTGAAATCACGCTCGATGGCCAGTCTATCTCACCGCAAAATACCGCCCACGCCCAAAGCCTCGGCATTGGGACGGTTTACCAAGAGGTAAACCTACTGCCGAACATGTCTGTCATGGACAACCTTTTTATTGGCAACGAACCTAAAAAATGGGGCTTGATTGACCGCAAAACCATGGCGGAGAAAGCAGCTAAAATCGTGACCAGTTATGGTCTGGATATCGATGTCACTGAACCGCTCAACCACTTTTCGGTTGCTATCCAACAAGTGATTGCTATCGCCAGAGCCATCTCGCTTTCAGCCAAAATACTGATTCTCGATGAACCTACCGCCAGTCTCGACAGTAACGAAGTGAAGATGTTATTTAACATCATGCTCGGTTTAAAAGAAAAAGGCGTGAGCCTGATTTTTATCACTCATTTTCTTGATCAAGTTTATCAAGTCAGCGATCGCATTACCGTGCTACGCAACGGTCAGTTGGTTGGCACCAAAGAGACCCGCGAGCTGCCACAAATTGAGCTGGTGAAAATGATGCTTGGCCGTGAGCTGGAAGATACGGCACTGAAGCGCGCAGGGAAAACCCGCAAGCACAACGAACCTATGGTGGCTTTTTCCAACTACGGCAAAAAAGGCACCATCTATCCATTCAACCTTGAAGTTCATGCCGGTGAAATTGTCGGCTTAGCGGGTCTACTCGGTTCTGGTCGAACCGAAACCGCCAAAGTGATTTTTGGTATCGAACCGAGCGATTCCGGTAGCTGTACTTTACGCGGTAAACCGATACAGGTTCGCTCTGCTCGCCAGGCTTCTCATTTAGGTTTTGGTTACTGCCCTGAAGACCGTAAAACCGATGGCATTATTGGCGCAGCATCCGTTCGTGAGAACATTATTCTCGCTTTGCAGGCACAACGCGGTTGGTTTAAGCCCATTTCGCGCAAAGAACAAGAAGCCATTGCACAACGTTACATTGAGCAACTGGCGATCAAAACCCCGGGCCTTGAACAGCCGGTTGAGTTTTTGTCCGGCGGTAATCAACAGAAGGTACTGCTGGCTCGCTGGCTACTCACCAAGCCTAAATTTTTAATTCTTGATGAACCGACCCGAGGTATCGACGTCGGCGCTCACGCGGAGATCATTCGTTTGATCGAAAGTCTTTGTGCCAATGGGCTGGCGCTATTGGTTATATCTTCTGAGCTGGAAGAGTTGGTTGGCTATGCCGATCGCGTAGTGGTGTTACGTGACAGAAAACCCGTGGCAGAGATAGCAACCGAACAACTTTCCGTGCCAGCCATAATGCAAGCCATTGCGAGTTGAGGTGATTATGAATTCGCTCAATCCACTGCAGTCAGTCAAGAAGCCCGAGCAGCGCAATAAGTTTACCTTACCCAAAGGTACACCACAGTTTGCGGCGCTGATCCTGCTGTTCATTATTAACAGTCTTATCGCTGATAATTTCTTCTCGATTCACATTCAGGATGACCGCTTGTTTGGTAGTGTCATCGATATCTTTAACCGCGGTGCTCCTGTTGCACTACTGACCATCGGAATGACACTGGTGATCGCAACTGGCGGTATCGACCTTTCGGTTGGCGCAGTCATGGCGATCAGCGGTGCCGTGCTGGCCAGTATGGCAGAGCAAGGTTACCCACCAACGACCATTTTGCTCTGCTCAGTGCTCGCGGGGGTCGCATGTGGCTTATGGAATGGCTTTCTGGTCGCGGTGTGTAAAATCCAGCCGATTGTCGCCACCTTGATTCTGATGGTCGCCGGACGCGGTGTCGCACAGCTCATCACTGAAGGGCAAATTATTACCTTCAACAACGAAACGCTCTCTTGGTTTGGTAGTGGTTCACTGTTCTATTTCCCGACCCCGATCCTGTTGTTGCTGTGTGCGTTACTGATTGTTTGGGCGCTGACCAAGAAAACCGCCTTGGGGCTGTTTATCGAGTCGGTGGGCATCAACATCAAAGCTGCCAAAAATGCGGGCATTAACACCCCGGCGATTGTGATGTCAGTGTACGTCATCAGTGGGGTGATGGCGTCTATCGCAGGCATTATCATTGCCGCCGATATCAAAGGTGCTGACGCCAACAACGCTGGTTTATGGTTGGAAATGGATGCCATTTTAGCGGTGGTTATTGGTGGCACATCGCTAATGGGGGGGCGTTTTAACCTGATGCTGGCTCTGGTTGGTGCTTTTATCATTCAAAGTATCAACACAGGTATTCTGCTGTCAGGTTATCAACCGCAATGGAACCACATTGTGAAATCACTGGTGGTGTTAACCGTGTTGATACTGCAATCGCCGACGGTTATTCAACTGATTAAGAGGAAATAGATCATGATCAAGCGTAATTTTCCTCTGTTTATCACCATTACTGTGTTCCTGATTGGCTACGCGTTTTGTATGGTGGAGTTCCCTGCGTTTATGAGTACGCGGGTGATTTGTAACATTCTGACAGATAATGCCTTCTTAGGCATACTCGCTGTCGGTATGACCTTTGTTATCCTTTCAGGCGGTATCGACCTTTCGGTAGGCTCAGTGGTCGCGTTTACCGGTATCTTCCTCGCCACAGTGATTGGCGAATGGGGCGTTCATCCTTTCACTGCCATTATCATGGTGTTGGTGATGGGCGCACTGTTTGGCGGTTTGATGGGCTGGATTATTGATACCTTAAAAATCCCTGCCTTCATCGTCACCTTGGCAGGTATGTTCTTCCTGCGTGGTGTGAGCTTTTTAATCTCTGAGCAATCCATTCCTATTGAGCACCCTGTCTATCGTGAGATGTCACGCTTTTCATGGCACATCATAGGCGGAGGTCGCTTAAGTTTGTTGGCGGTGGTGATGCTTTTCATCGTCGTTATCGGCATGCTGGTAGCTCACCGCACCCGCTTTGGTAACAATGTGTACGCGATTGGCGGTAATGCGACTTCTGCGGGTCTGATGGGGATCCCAGTCAAACGCATCACCATTGGTATCTACATGCTTTCCACTTTCTTAGCCACCTGTGCCGGCATTGTGTTTTCTATCTACACCTCTGCGGGCTATCCGCTCGCTGCTGTCGGTGTTGAGCTGGATGCTATCGCGGCGGTGGTTATCGGTGGCACCTTGCTATCAGGCGGTGTCGGCACGGTATTTGGCTCGTTATTTGGCGTGCTTATCCAAGGCCTTATCCAAACCTACATCACCTTTGATGGCACCTTGAGTTCCTGGTGGACCAAGATCATCGTCGGTATTTTGCTGTTCAGCTTTATCGCTCTGCAACGCTTGCTGATCATCATGAGCGAACGCAGAAAAGTAGTGAACACCAGCCGGATTGGGTCGATTGCGGTGGAGTGAATGACGTTATCCCGGGAAATACACAAACTCCGCTATTTTGACATCCCGGAAAATGCGCCAGCTCACTCGCGTCATCCCGGAAAATGCGTAGCATTTATCCGGGATCTCGCTCTTCTTGCGCATATCGTGAGATTCAGATTCCTGCCTTCGCACAATGCTGTTCGTTTAAGAGTTCTCTTTCTTTTTTCGTGAGCTCTTCAACGGGAATTTGATAGGTTTTATCTTGACCGCCCGTTCATAATTTGGGCGGTCTTGCTTTGGCATAATAAACTCCCGTAATGACTCGGTTAAA
>NZ_JBKEBW010000064.1:0-26702 GCF_047973365.1 Vibrio sp.
ATGTCGAGAAAAGGAAACTGTTTAGATAATGCAGTGGCTGAAAACTTCTTCGCTTTACTCAAAACAGAGATGTATCACGGTCAAAGCTTCACTGATGCTGATGAACTGATTGCAAATATCGAAGAATATATAGAGTATTACAATACAAAACGGATTAAGGTGAAATTTAAAGGCCTGACTCCGATAGAATATCGAAATCAGGCCTTGCAAGCCGCTTAACAGAAATGTCCAACTTTATGGGGTCACTTCACGGAGGCATGGGAACGAGAGATTGCGAATCTTAGAGGTAAATCTCGGATAAAAAAAGACCTCCTATAAGGAGGTCAAAGAACATGAAGTGACCAGTGATTTCTGCCTTATCACTGAAAAGAAGCACAAACGCTGCCTGCATTTGTATTTTATATAAAGCATTTTGCGTGCCAATAATTGTTTTTGTTTAATTACAATAGGTTGCGGTTATTTTGCATTTTTGCACAATTAAGTTACGTGCATCTTCATGGAGCAGTGCGCTGTGATCTGGTGCAAAAAAGCTGTAGGCACTTTACCGTTACGTCCTGCAAGTGCTGTCGCTTTAGTTGTATAGATAGTCGCCATATTCTTGATCTTAATTTATATTGCGTGCTAACTAATTGTTGGCAACATAAAATCGATTTTTAGCTAGAATGCAAGTATATTGTGCGCAACTTATCTTGCGAGAGAGAAATATGAGTCACTGTGTAACTGGTAACAATATTGATTCACAGACCAAAGAAGAGTTGTTGTTGCTTGATAATCAACTCTGCTTCCCTTTGTATAGTGCGGCTAATGCCGTTGTTCGGGCATATCGTCCATTGCTGGATGCCCTCGATCTTACCTATGCCCAATATCTGGTTATGATGGTGCTATGGCAAACCAACGGAATTAACGTAAAGATACTTGGTGAAAGATTGCATCTTGATTCAGGAACACTGACACCGCTTTTAAAACGACTGGAGACCAAGGGTATTGTTATCCGAAAGCGTGGGCAGTCAGATGAGCGTGTACGTGAACTTTTCCTCACCGAAGAAGGTTTTGCGCTTAGGCAGAAAGCGATGTCTATTCCGAATGCCATGCTATGCAAGCTTGATCTCGAATTGGACGAGCTTGTTTCGTTAAAAACACTTTGCGAAAAGGTAATTGCTCGGTTGTCTTAAGTCGAACTAAGTTGTCTTAATCAAGAAAAGCGAGCCAAAGATCTTAGTTTAAGTAACACATTCATCAATTTAGTTGTTGTATTAAACGGATAAGATAAAATTTTCGCTCATTCAATGTTCAAGGAAGAAAAATGAATTCAGTTCGATTAGATGAACAACCTATTTACCCATCGAAAGTAGTGTGTGTGGGGCGTAATTATGTTGAGCATATTAAAGAGTTAAATAACGCCATTCCGGATCAGATGGTCGTGTTTAACAAACCAAACAGTAGCGTAACGACCACGCTGAATTCCTATCATCAAGAAACGCTGCATTATGAAACGGAAATCTGTTTTTTAATTAAAGATGGTCAGTATTGCGCAGTCGGCTTGGGTTTAGATCTCACTAAGCGTGAGCTGCAAGCCGTGTTAAAAAAACAAGGTTTACCTTGGGAACGTGCAAAGGCGTTTGACGGCTCGGCTGTGTTCAGCCGTTTTATTTCTCTAAACGGTATTGATGTTGCCTCTCTTCATCTGGAGCTACTGATTAACTGTGTCAGAGTTCAAGCTGGTGGTGTCGAACAAATGATGTTCAAACCAGATGTGATTCTTAATGAGTTGAAATCTTACACTACGCTTTTTGATGGTGATATTGTTATGACTGGCACGCCTCAAGGTGTCGGAGAAGTGCATCGTGGCGATGTGTTCTTAGGCCGCCTAAAAAGCGGTGACAAAACGCTTATCGAGATTGAATGGGCTGCTGAATAGCCTTTGTTTGATTCCCTTCTTACTTGCCTATGTTGAGCAATGTAAGAAGGGATGTTCCCATTGATTAATTGTGTGTAAATCTAACTCTTAGCCCCACACGACTAAATTAAGCACTAAAAAAGCAGCCATGCTTACAACCGTGGTCAGTAAAACATTCTTTGTTTTCCAAGCAATTATGCCTGCCAATATTGCAGCCCAAAGGTATGGGTTTTGCGAAGAAGTGTTCAACTCACTGTCATGAGTAAAAACAATCGGTGCCCAAATCGCGGTGAGTACAGCTGGACTGGAATAGTTAAGTAACTTCTGCACTCCTGGGCTTAAACGTAGCGGAAGCCTTGGTTCAAGAAAAAGGTAGCGGCTAAGAAATACCAAACACGTCATCGCTAATATGGAGAGAATAATCATACTTTACCTCCAACTTGTGTATTTCTCTTTGCCTTTCTAGCTAGTGTCAATTCAGTAAAGTAGCCCGCTAACATGGCTCCTATGCTGGCGTACATTAAGCTGCCATTGATGCTGAAAATCGTTAGGGCGACTGACAGCATCAGTGCAGTGATGACTGAGACCAGAATAGGGACGCTTTTTATATTAGGTATCACAATGGCGATAAATGTCGCAGCGACTGCGAAATCTAACCCGATAGAGTTGAGCGATGGTATATAACTTCCGGCAACAATCCCTACTAAGGTAGCTAAGTTCCAAATAAGGTAAAAACTAAAACCAGCGCCTAATGCATACCAGCGG
Source organism: Vibrio sp. (assembly GCF_047973365.1). Lineage (GTDB taxonomy): Bacteria > Pseudomonadota > Gammaproteobacteria > Enterobacterales > Vibrionaceae > Vibrio. The sequence goes on from NZ_JBKEBW010000064.1 coordinate 2,663, forward strand.
TTAAACTGCTTGTCACTCTGCTGACCGCATAGCGCGAAGAGCTCATCAGTGAGAAGAAATCCCAATATTAAACGCCAATGGGTTGGCAGCGGACTAATCTTGCTGCGCATTGAAACGCTATAAAGAAAATGCCGTGAAGTAATGAAGAATGTGGTGATCAACATGGTCATTAAACCCGCTCCAGCTTTGATCATTCCCGTTGCGACTAACTGTGCCGAGCCTGCAAATAAAATCGCTGACAATGCTTGGCTCTCAAACGGATTAAGTCCTGCTTCAATGGCAAAAGAACCTGCCAGCAGCCCCCATGGAAGAACTGCTACACTCAAAGGCAGCATTGCGATGGTGCCTTGCCAAAAAAGCAATGGCTTCGATATTACGGCACGGTCGGAGAAGGCCATACTACTCATAAATCATCCTTAATTCTGTAGCTTGTCATTGTGGTTCAAGCTAAAGCGCGTCGTCTAAGAAAGGCGCTTCTTTTGCTTCAATCATAAGCGCGCGCGTTGGGAAAGCGAGATCTGCACCATTTTGACGAATGATATCTATCACTTTCAACATGACGTCTTGCTTCACTTCATGAAAATGAACCCAGTTGATGGTTTCTGTAAAGGTATAAATAAAGAAATCCAGCGAAGAGGCACCAAAAGCGTTGAAGTTCACTATCAGCGTTTGCTGGGCATCAATCTCTTGATGGTTTTCAAGCATCTCTCTTACTTGAGTGACTATGGTTGCCATTTTATCGGCATCCTGATAACGCAAGCCAATCGTTTCATAGATACGGCGGTTCTTCATCCGAGAAGGATTTTCTACAATAATGTTGCTGAACACTGAGTTAGGAACATAAATAGGTCTTTTGTCGAATGTACGAATGATGGTCATACGCCAACCAATTCGCTCAACCGCTCCTTCTATTTCTCGATCGGGTGAACGAATCCATTCCCCTACTTTAAACGGGCGATCGAAATAAATCATTAACCCGCCAAAAAAGTTAGAAAGTAAGTCTTTAGCGGCAAGACCAACGATTAAACCACCAACACCACCAAAAGTTAACAAACCTTTTAGACTCACTCCCAATGTTTGCATGACAGAAAGTAAACCGATGGTCATGATGATCAAACGTGACACTTTGCCAACGGCTTGAACGGTTGTCTCGTCGCGTCTTTTATCCTGAAGCAGATAGTGTTCAACGTTGAGGGCTAAGCGAATCAGAACCCAAATAAAGATAGCCGCCAACATGAGCTTTTTACTTGTTGCTAACCAACTGAATTTGCTTTGAATGTTATCATCCAATAGTAATCCGAGAGAGATGGTTGCAGGCCAACACCAAATTAAAGTACTGATTGGGGTTTTTAGTGCATGTAAAACCAAGTCATCCCAGTGAAATTTGGTTTTCTCACTGATATTGGATAAACGGCTAAAAACGAAGCGCCAAATCACCCAGGCGACTAAGCTCGCCAAAGTAATGAAAAGTACGCTGTTATCCCAGCCCTTGAGGTACTGTGAAGTTTGAAATTCTGTTAATAATTCGTTCATATCCATCCGAACTTGAAGCCATTTTTGTTAGGTAAATTAACAGAAACTCGTTTTATTCTCTAGATTATGTGAGTTAAGTTGCGAATTTTTAAAGGCATTATATGCTATTTAGAAAGAGGAATGGATGTATTCAACCAGTTTGGTAAGTCTTTTAATTACTATGGTTAGTATCAGAAAAGCTGAATAGCTATTGTTCTAACATGTTCTAAAACATGTTGTTCTAAAAAAGATTGTTCTGAAAAACCATTGGTTTCGAAAAAACATATGATGTCATAAAGGCAATAAAATGAAGATTCGTGATAAGCAGTTTGCCGTTGTCGGCTTAGGTCGCTTTGGTTTATCTGTGTGCCAGGAGTTGGCGGAAGCTGGTGCGCAAGTGCTCGCAGTGGATGTGAATGAAGACAAAGTGAAAGCAGCGACGCAATTCGTTACCCAAGCCATCGTTGCCAATTGTACTCTTGAAGATACGGTTGCAGAACTCAAGCTTAGTGATTACGACATGGTGATGGTATCGATTGGCGAAGACGTCAATGCTTCGATTCTTACCACTTTGGTAATGAAGGAGTCGGGAGTAAAGTCCGTATGGGTGAAAGCGAGCGATAAATTCCATTCGAAAATCCTGCAGAAAATTGGCGCAGACCACATCATTATGCCTGAACGAGACATGGGAGTTCGTGTTGCCCGCAAGATGTTAGATAAACGAGTGCTTGAGTTTCAAGAGTTAGGCAGCAATCTGGCCATGACCGAAGTGGTGATCGGCTCGCGGTTGATGGGAAAAACATTAGGTCAATTGAGTTTATGCCAGAATGAAGATATTCAAATATTGGGATTTAAGCGAGGTCCTGAAATCATTAAAACTCCTGAGCTAGATAAAGTAATGGAGATAGGGGATATGCTAATCGTTGCCGGCGTGAAAGATGTATTAATGGCTAAGTTGAAGTCTCTATGAACCCATTTCGAAGTGGGGTTTTCTATCCATTAGAAAAAGAGCATCTCGAAAAGAAAAGCTCCGAACCCAAGATTATTCTCTATAGCTTCCTTTGGGTGCTAATTCCTTCGGCAATTTTGCTGACTCTACCGGTATTTTCTGTTTCTGGCTTGAGCTTTTCAGATGCTTTATTCACTGCGACGTCAGCGATCAGTGTCACGGGCCTCGGTGTGGTGGATACTGGGCAACATTTTACATTAGCGGGAAAAATACTGTTGATGATGCTAATGCAAATTGGCGGGCTAGGGCAGATGACACTTTCAGCGGTTCTTCTTTATTTATTTGGGGTTCGTTTGAGTCTGTATCAGCAAGCTCTTGCTAAAGATGCATTAGGGCAAGATCGAGCGATCAATTTGCGCAAACTGGTGAAGAAAATCATTACGTTTGCTCTGGTGGCTGAATGCATTGGCATCGTTCTTCTGTCGTTTCGATGGGTACCGGAATTGGGGTGGTCAACAGGGCTGTTTTATGCACTTTTCCATGCCATTTCGGCATTTAATAACGCGGGATTCTCTCTGTTTTCAGATAGCATGATGGGTTATGTGGGCGACCCTCTGGTAATTATTACACTGTCTTGTTTGTTTATTTTCGGTGGTTTAGGTTTTACTGTTGTTGGTGACGTATGGAGTAACTGGCGCAGAGGTATTCAACGTTTGAGCCTACATAGCAAAATTATGCTTACTGCCACGCCGACGCTTTTGCTGGTGGGTACGTTACTGTTCTGGCTATTGGAAAGACACAATCCCAACACGATGCAACATCTGGATATAGAATCGCAATGGCTGGCGGCGTTTTTTCAATCAGCTTCCGCTCGAACTGCGGGTTTCAATAGTGTCGATCTGGCGCAATATACTCGTCCTGCTTTGCTAGTGATGATTATTTTGATGTTAATTGGTGCCGGCTCTACATCAACAGGAGGCGGGATAAAAGTGTCCACTTTTGCTGTCGCTTTTGTTGCTACGTGGTCGTTCTTACGTCAGAAAAAACATGTCGTGATGTTTCGCCGCAGTGTTAACTGGCCTACGGTGACAAAAGCGCTTGCGATCATCGTCGTCAGTGGCGCATTACTAACGATTGCAATGTTTCTTCTGATGATTACTGAAAAAAATGCTAGTTTCGATCATATCTTATTTGAAACGATTTCAGCATTTGCCACAGTTGGGCTGTCTACCGGGTTGACTGCCGAGCTTTCTGAGCCGGGTAAGTACATCATGGTGGTTGTGATGATCATTGGTCGTATAGGACCGCTAACACTGGCTTATATGCTAGCGAGCCCACAGCCAACCTTATTGAAATATCCAGAAGATAGCGTGTTAACGGGTTAGTTTGGTTCGAAATGATGAGATATTTCGCTTCTACGTGTTTCTGAGCTACTTTGCAAATCTATGGTGTCTTCAAAACCTTGTTTAATAAAGCGTTGAATTGGAGACGCCGGTTGGATTCTTTTCAATTGAGGGGAATTATTGGTGCCGGCTAAAGCGTAAATAGAACGACCTTGCCCGGTGTCTATCTTAATGTTCTTGCCATCGTACTCAAAGCTCGTACTGATTAGACGATGATTTCGAAATACCCCTTGATCATTTAAAGTGAGAACTTCAGTACGATATTCTGGCGCATTGATTTCGATCCAAGATCCGTAAACTTGTGACGGGTTTGTATAGTCTTGATAACCAAAGTAAATAAGTGCGCCACATAGTAATGCTGCGATACTCAGTGTTGTTGCAAATACGGACTTAAATATTGCTTCTTTTGACATATCATTTTTAGGGTAACCGAACCGACCGCCCTAATAACTCCGACTGTTGAATAACTGTGTGGGTTTTTTCTTACAATTGGTTAAAGATATCATCAAATAGATGAAGTTTTAAAGCCTAAGAGAAACTTTTGCTTTCTAAACGCTCTTGAATCAAAGAATGTAATGCGTTAAAACAATACGCGGTAGCATGAACTAGTAGTTAATAGGGTAATAAGCCAAAGGTAATAAACCAGTAGGTAATAAACCAGTAGGTAATAAACCAAATAGCTAATAACCCATTGAATTTTACAAGGAAGAACGATGATTAAGGAAAACAGTTATTTTGAAGGCTCAGTGAAGTCTTTAGGTTTTACCCATGCTGATGGCGATGTCACTGTCGGTGTGATGATCCCAGGCAACTATACCTTCAGCACGGGTAATCCAGAGTGTATGACAGTAGTAAAAGGGGCGCTGACAATCAAGCGAGTGGGAGACAAAGACTGGATGACGTTTGAGAGTGGTGATGCTTTTGAAGTGGCAGGTAACTCTTCATTTGAAGTCAAAGTTGCCGCATCAACTGCTTACTTGTGCGAATACCTATAACGGTAAAAGACCACACTAGCGACTGCAATTATGCGTCACTAGTGTGGCAAAACAAAAAGGAATGGGCAGTGGATTATTCTCTTTTTGTACAGGAAAGACCAAAATAGTCTTTCAAATTCAACTTATTAGTACCTTTCGAACAAACCTGAGTTGTAATCTTTAATCGCTTGTTCGATTTCTTGAATTGAGTTCATAACAAATGGACCATAGTGTACAACGGGTTCATTGATTGGTTCGCCGCTAAATACCAGAACACCGCTAGTATCGTGTGCCAGCATAGAAATCAAATCTCCGCCGGAGAGTAATGCAAATTCACCTTGCATCAGCACTCGCTCATCAACTTTGATGCTCCCCTTATATGCGTACAACATAACGTTGTGTCGTTTCGGTGTTTGTAGTACCACCTCACTTCCTGCTACAGCTTGCCAGTCTGCAATAGTGGCTGCTACACCTGTTTTTGTTAATGGACCTTGCAAAGCTGTATCGTTTGCAGTGATATCGCCAGCCAATATTCTCAGTAAACCAATAGTTTCATCTCTGAACTCAGTGATGGTTTCCGGCTGAAAATCATGATATTGCGCTGGTTTCATCTTGTCGCGTGCAGGTTGGTTTATCCAAATTTGGAAACCATGCAGATCACCATCTTGCATGATGGGCATTTCACTATGAATGACACCTTGTCCAGCCGCCATCCATTGAGCGCCTCCAGAGCGAAGAGAGCCTACATTACCCATGTGATCTTTGTGTTCAAAATGACCTTTTAGCATATAGGTTAGTGTTTCAATGCCGCGATGTGGATGCGGAGGAAAGCCGCCGACGTAGTCTGCACGTTTATCTGATTTGAGTTCATCTACCATTAAGAATGGAGAGAATGCCGCATTATTAAAACCTGCAACACGCTGAATTTTTACGCCATCGCCGTCTGAAGTCGGTTGTGCTGGGATAATTTGGCGGATTTCACGATGTGTACTCATAATTTTGATACCGTATTTTTAGATCGTAGTTAAGGTCGGCTGACCTTATTTGACTGTATTCGAATTGTAGTAGGCGAAAGGGAAAAGGATGAGAGGTAACAGTCGAGGAAGTCATTCAATTATTTCGAATGACTGGCTATTTCTAATCATTGCCTATTTCTAGTTACCGATAGCTTATGTGCTGCATTATGCAAAGTGACAGGGTTGTTGGTCTATACTCTTCCTACTTGAAGCTGCAGCGGTGTTGACTGCGTTCGTTCACCCCAATCACATAGTTTATCTATGTTCATGGGGATTCACTCACTTGTCGCCTACCTGCAACTTCAAGTAGTTTGAGTATATACTTATACAGAACGTGATATGAACGAGGAGATTGCTATGGCAGTTCTTCCCAAACATAACGACAACAATCCTCACTATGACCCTAGTGAGGATCTTACTGCCGACCAGTTGCATCGGTATACGCGGGCAGCAAATAAAGCGCAGAAGAAGCGTGAAGCAATCGAAGACAGTGACGCTCCTTCTATCATTGAAGTTGCGCGTAGAATGCGGCTTGCTAGCAACAGAAGGCGAGTGAAACCCAAAGGAACGAAAAGAAGCTCACGTCAATACGCTATGTTTATGGTGTTCATTGCAATACTGGCGTTGGCTGTTATGTATTTTGTTCAGTAGCACGATAAATGGATGTCACTTTGCTATTTGAATGGTTCGATATGTGAGGCTGATGATCGGTGACATTTTGATAATAACAAAACTGGTTTTTTCCATTATGTTTAGCGGCATACATCGCTTTATCTGCGCAGCGGGTTAATTCTGCCAGATTGTCCGCATCTTGTGGGTATAAAGCAGCGCCAACGCTTATCGTGACGTTACTCAGTAGCTGCTTATCTTTGTATTTGCTATTGAACAGATGACAAATTCTATGCAGGATATTGTCTAAATCTTGCAATGAGTTCACATCATAAAGCAGCAAAACGAACTCATCGCCGGCGAATCTGGCAATTGAGTAGTCCGCTTTGTTGGTCTTTCTATCTCTGGTGCGTAAATTATTTTTGATCCGATGGGCAAAATTCTGCAGAATTTTGTCTCCCATTTCATGCCCGTAACTGTCATTAATGTGTTTGAAGTTATCAATATCAAGAAAAACAAGCGTGGTAATTTTGCTGTCTCGTTGTTGCGCTATTTCATCTAGTTTGGCGGCTGCCCAGTTTTCAAAACTCCAGCGATTTGCTAAACCGGTTAGATGGTCTCGATAAGCGAGTTTCTCAATACCTTCCACGTAAAGCGAGTTGATGTAATTTATTGCTTTGGAATAAAAGTAGGATGAAGTGTTACATACTGCACACACACCAATGAGGCTAATAAAGAAACGTTCTGCGGCAAGGATGTCACTGCTGACGGAGATGTGATGACCAAATATTGCAATGCCTACCAATAGACAATAAGTACAGCTGATAACCAATCCCGTAATAAAAGAGTTGATAAAAATAATGGCTGCGAGTATCGGATACACCCACAATAGACGATTTTCCAGTTCAGTACCGTAGACGAAAACCATATAACCTTGTGATAGCATGACTAGGGTCAGGATCACATCGTTATATTTAGGGCTCTTAGCTACGAGCAAGTAAACCAGATTAGCTGATGTGATGATAAAGCTAGCAACGCATAAGACACCAAAAATAAGGTTATTGTTGGCTAAATGGTAATAGCCATAGATGGCGAACGCCACAACGGATACCAAAGAACTCAATAATATTACTTTACGTTTTCTGACTGAACTTAGCTCCGCCATCTCCTTCAACTGATGTCCCATCAATTTATTCATTATTCGAATCGTCCTCGATGTAAACTACTCGTTTAAAGTTTAGGAGAAAAAAGTGGAAGCAAAATCGAAAGAACAAAAAATCTTGTGATGGGTTTCACCTTTCTAACTAAACTTAAGCGTTTTAGATCATGCTAAAGTTTATTAAAAGCGGCGAAATAGTCAGGATATGCAGCAAAGAGTCGATATACTCTTCCTACTTGAAGCTGCAACGCTTTATTTTTTGGTATGGGGACTGCGTTCGCTCACTTGCCGCCTACCTGCAACTTCAAGTTGTTTGAGTATCGTTATTCTACGTCGAAAATCAGATAAATAGAGGCTTATTTCGCTACTAAACCATATGGAAGGCTAGCGAATATTTTTGGTTGTTTTTCGATGGTCGGGATAGAGTTCACTTGTTGCCAATCCAACAACATGATCGCCAAAACGTTGCGATGTTCACCGGAACTTAAATCGAAATCACCGGAAGTTGAAGCAATCATGCCATGGTCACGATTGATCGTGTTTTTGATGTGCTGCCTGGTTTTTTCCACAACAGGATCATTGTTAAGCCCGGCTAACAGGAACGATATACCCACTTCAGCGATGATATCTTCTTTGGCTTTTAGCAAAATGGTATCGATATTGCGGCGAAAATAGTCAAAAATCCATTGATGTTCAGTTTCATTTACAGAGTGCTGATAATATTGAGAATCTGCAAAAATAATATGCGTCATTCCGTAAATTTTATTGCCATATTGCTGATTGGTGAGATGCTCATCTTGCACGTCTGGGTAAGTTTCACGGAAAGCGTCGATAAAAGATTCGACAACATCTTGTTCACCCAGTTGCTTGAGCCAATACACTTGATTGGCAAGCTGTGCAGCCCAAGCCTTGATCATATCTGGGTCGGTCGCGTATTCAGTAAAGTCATAGCGACGTAGAATCTCACGCAGTTTCGCGTCATGCTTGTGTTTTAAGCCGTATTCATCTGCGCGAGCCATAGAGCCTAGCAAACCTATGCCCAGATATAGATACTCAGGATTGTGCTTCGTTACCGAGTAACGCAATTTTGAGCGTTCATCGCTATCGTCTTCATAGCCAATAAGCCGTTTTTGGCTGTGTAAATAAATTTGTTCAGGAGTATGTATTTCTTCTGCATAGAGATTTAGCCGGCTAGCGACTCTTGCCAGATCACTCCAAATGGCTGACTGATACTTGTCATCTGATGTCTGACGGTACATTCGCAGCGCATAATGACCTTCTTGAAAGGCTGGTAGTGTGTAGAGTTGGCTTTCGTAGGTGTCGCGAATGATGTCGGCATAGTATTGGTAACTTTTTTCTTGTTGCTGAGTGTTCAACTGAGTGGACTCAGTGCGATTAGATAGCGTGGAGAGTAAAAGTAATGAAGCTCCAATGCTTAGCGCGATGTATTTCTTGCGTAATAACATGATGACAATGACACTGAAAAATGAATGTCAGCAGTATCCATGTTAACTGAATTATTTGTGTGAGCAATGAGTTAGTTGTGTGTAAATTCCTAGATACTATGGCGAAAGTGAGGTTTATTCAGCCATCTTTGTATTTGCTGGTCGTAGGAGAGATGACTAAGTTGTCAAGCCCACTGTTAGTTAATCATCCAATTCGTACGATAATTTGCGATAGTTTCAGTGTTGCAAAATGATAATATTTGCATTTTGCAATTTCGTTATGATATTGGTTGTAATGAAACGGCGTGTTTTATGTACAAAATGACTGTTTTATGCTCATAAAAAATTGGCACGTTACCTGCATTATTAAAAGTGATCCTTTTAAGCCAAGGATCACCTAGCCAACTGACGTTGTTAGTGAATTCATTTTGTTCACACATATCTATAGCCAATCACGAATATTGTGATTGGCTTTTTTTCATCATTTCTCCGCCATTGCCGTTTATAAAAACTCTAAGTTGGTATCCTCACACTTGACGTAACAACTTGGTTTTCTCGGACACACAGCACCTCTGGAGCAGATCAATCGAGCATCGCTCTCAATTCCTCGTTCAATCCAATTAATATTGAGGATACGAGCGATGGTTGTTAAATCTTTTTTTATGTGTGTCGGAATGACAGTACTGCCACCATGACGAACACAAGACGATTTTAGTTCTTCAGCAATGGCATTGGCATCACCACCTTGAGCCGCAATGGCTGGGTTTAAATCGACGCCAGCGCAGAGCACACGGGTATTTCCCGCCGCATCTAATACATTAATCGATTCGCAGCAGTAAATCCTTGGTTCATCCGCTACGTTGAGTATAGAGATCTGTGCAGAACTTCCTTGTTGTGGTTCAGCAAGGCGTCTGAATACCGCCCAGTGTTGACACGGATCGTGCACCTTACGCATGTTTCCCCAAGGCAGAGGAATTCCATTTCCTCTATATACAGCCTTAAGTTTTCCCGGACCATAGGCATCAAAATAGTGCCAATGAGGGTAGGGTGATACGACGGTCATGCGGCGCATCGCGACAGATGGTGATACGCCTGCTTTCTTATGCACATCTATTTCGTAGCCATTTCTATCGAGAAGCTGACGAAATGGGACTTTTGGACAAAGTAGTGCACCGGCAAAGAAGCTGGATTCAAAATCACGCCAAGCCTGAAGAATATCTTGCGAGTTCAGCTCAGAGCCTGATTGAGAATCCGATTGATCTTGCCAACTATTGGAATGCCCAACAGAGAGGACATTTTTTAATCCGTCTCTACTGTGCAGTACGTTGTGACCAATATATACCGCTAAATCGTATTTGAGCCGGGTTGGGTACTGGCGTAGAATTTCATTGAGATAAATAGTATCTGGCGGCTCAAAAAAGGAAGTGATAAGTTGTTTAGTGTTTATGCCTAGTTCATCAACAACATCATAAGGTGTTCTTTTCACCCAACGAATATTGAGCCCAAGGCTTTTGGCGATATCAAGTAAATCTTCAATCGCTAGGTTAAGCCGCTTTTGACCTATCTCTTCAGCTGCTCTTTCCAGATCAGGAAAGTGGTTTTGTAAGCTTTCTTGATGGGCGCGAATCAGCAAATGGGCGAATTGTCTGCCTGTCACCCCTGTTTGAGACAACATCTCCGGAATTGCTATTTGCAGAATATCATTAGAAAACAGAAAGCTAGGTTCCAAAGCCATGCCACTGATACCACCGCGATTGCCTTTTTCTGGCGTGATATCCGCTTGCTCAGGTTCGGCGTCGAGAAACCATGCCGGCTCTTTTTGGAATACTTGCGCGATAACCTTCAACATTTCTACGCTAGGAACTCGCTTACCCCTTTCGATCATTGAAAGGTAAGAGACCGACGGGGCATATTCCGAATTGATACGGATACAACGTGCGGAAAGGTCTTCCATTGTTAAATGGTTGCGTTTTCTCAAATTTCTTACTTTGGTACCTAAAAAGTGAGATTGCCTAACTAAGCTTTTTGATACGGTCATTTTGTAAAATACACATTGTAAAATTTTTGCTGTGAAATTGTATGCAAAATTGCGCTAGTCTACAAAGTAACCCAGTCACAAACTTGAATAAAAATTAAACGCAAGTTTGAGAACCATGAACTGGAGCAAGTTTAATCACAGAGACAATTTTCAAAAAGTAACCCAGTCAATTAGCGAACGCTGTAAGTATTAGCGAAGCTAAAGAGGAGGGGCTTAATACAATAAGCTTAATACGATAAGGAAGAGACGATGAATATGCTGACATTTGATAAAACCGAGATACAGAAACAACAAAAAACCTTTATCGCCGAAGCCGTGTTCGCCGTCGAAACTGTCAATGCTCATCATTCACGAGAAAAACAGGTGAAAGCGAAACAATTGCTCGATCATTTGTTTCCTTTGGAAAGTGGATCGCATCAGGATGTGACAAGCTACATGATCGATTACCACCACCTGTTAGCTTATTTTCACGATGGTCGACATAGCGGCTTAACATCTCCTAAACACTTTGTTGCTTATATTGGCAACAAAGAGCAGCCATGCTCAATTTTGTTGCGTGATGGCAGCGGTAGTCATGTGGAAGTCTCGCTAGGATGTCATCGTGGCACCGGGTGTGTGGAGTCAGTAGAAATTGAAGATATCCAATTGGAAACCTGTACTACGTTTATGCAAACAGATGAGGCTTCTATTCCAACTGTTGCGATGCGCCATTGGATTAGTTTGGTGAAAGGAGATATGCATGGTAAGCCTCATGCATCCAGTGAGGATAAAGAGTACGTATCTAAGTGTGGTGATGAGTACCTGCTGAGTTATAGCTTTAGCTTTTAACTTGCCTGATCCAACTGACTCAATGGATTTCATCTAACCTATCTTAAGCTCTGCTAGCACCTCCCGTTTGATTTAGGGAGGTTTTTTAGTGTTGAATTGCTGACTGCTAGAAAGGCATAACTCGGTTTCGTCCCATTTTCTTCGCTTCATACAGCTTTTTATCTGCACGTTCGACCAGTGCTTCTGGCGTGTCTTTGGCCATTTTTTCCGCGACACCAAATGATGCGGTGATACTGCCGACTTGCTCGCTTGTGCGACGATCTTTTACGTTAAGTCTTTCTATTGAAGTTCTCAGCATCTCTGCAAATTGACGAGCAACTCGCAGCGACTTATGAGGAACTAACAACGCAAATTCTTCACCACCATAGCGATAGGCAGTAATACCTGCCTGACAGCTAGTTTGCAGACGCTTTGCAATTGCGCGAATGACGGTATCACCAAACAAATGACCGTACTCATCATTGAATACTTTGAAATGGTCAATGTCTAAAAAAATCAGACTAAGGGCTTGTTTTGATTGCATCAATGACGCCAAATCTTCGTCAAAAGCTCTTCGGTTATATAAGCCTGAAAGGCTATCAAACAACGCCGCTTTGTGTACTTGTGCCAGTTGAGTCTTCAATTGACAAATCTCTTGGCTTGCACTGTTTAACTGTTGATTGAGAAACTGAGTGGAATGGCGAATATCTTTAGATTCGCTAACCAGTTGACGAATAACACCCATTACCTCATCAATGGAGAGGTTATCGTTTTGTACTTTTTCTATGTTAGCAAAGCTCTTATCTATTGCTTTTGAAAAGGTATTGGTGTCGGACAGCGTATCATCCATTGAACTTTCAATTTGATGTACAAGTAGCTCAACGTTTTGCCTAAATTCGTCGATATTGGTTTCCGCATTCGAAGCGATATAGTCTTTATAAAGCTGATCACCGGTAGCTGTGGGACAAAATCCCAAACTGTCTAAGATGTAGTCGAGTTCTTGGTTTAATTCCGGAATCGAATTATCAACGTATGTGTACCATAATGCGTAGTTTGATGGTGTTGCAGCAATACGATGTTTCATCAGCAGTGGTACAGTTTTTCTTAGATTAGACGTGGCTTTTTTAAACTTGTCTTCGCTCATTTTTGCATTAATGAATGCTTCGAAAATAATAGGCTAAGAGTAGCGGAAATCGGTTCTTTGTGCTCCAAAAAAAACGCCTATTTACAAATTTCCGCATAGAATACTTTAAAAGTATTTGTCTTGATTATTGTCTTGATGTGAATTATTTCTCAGAATGATAAAAATGCAGATGATCAACTGCATTTTCTATACTAAGCCATCTGTGCTTCTAGCTGCTTAGCACCTCGTAACATTGCTTCGACAAGCTCGGTTGCGTTAAATTTCTCAAGAGCTTCGTGAGCACCAACCTGATGAGCCCTGTCTACACAAATCTCACTGGATAGCGAGGTATGCAAAATAATGTAGGCATGACTGAGTGCTTTATTGTTTTGCACTTCAAAGGCAAGTTCATAACCATCAAGCCCAGGCATTTCTATATCGCTCACCAGAAGGTCGATAGCGTTTTCTTCGTTTGCCATCTTTTTCATAAACTCAGCCGCTTCGAGCCCGTTTTTGCAGACATAGTAAGAGATGTTAATGCGGTCTAATGCGTCTGATAGTTGTTTACGAGCAATTGACGAGTCATCGACTAGCAAAATATTCAGAGCTTTAAGACGCTCGCGCTCTACGTCTGTCAGCATGGGTACTTTGGTCGATTCATACTGTGGGTAAATTTTTGAAAGCAGTAATTCCACATCAAGAAGCTGCACAATTTTATCTTCGTAGCGGGTAATACCAGTAACAAATACATTCTTACCAGCGCTAGCTGGTGAAGGTTCAATTGCACGCCAGTTACAGTCGATGATTTTTTCAATGCTACGTACCATAAAAGCAACCACGGTGCGTAGACAGTCAGTAACGATTAAGTAGCTCTTTTGGTATTCGCTAGGCGCAATTGGTCGAAAACCGATGGCCGCAGCCATATCAATGACAGGAACAGTTAAATTACGAATTGTGACTGTTCCTATCACATGATGGTGTGAATAAGGGATTTGAGTCATAGGCATATAAGGTACAATCTCACGCACTTTCAATGTCCCAATAGCGAACAACTGCTTTTGCAGGTTCAAAGTGAACATTAACATTCCTTGCGACTGGTTTGCCTTGCTTATTGTCTTTGCCATAGTGTTACTGCTTCAATAATTTTGCTGGGAACTATACTAACGCATATTGGCATATCATCAACGGTTGGTATTGATTTAGGCTCGAATTTTCTATTTTAGTTTGCAAAAAGTGGGATGCATAACCCCTTCGCATAAGGTAGACTGCGCGCTTTAAAAATGAGCAGAGAATGAAATGGCAAAGACTGCAGCAGCCCTTCACATTTTGGTTAAGCATAAAGAGCAAGCGGAAGATATCATTCAGCAGCTCAAAAAAGGCGCTAAATTTCAGGTGTTAGCGAAAAAACACTCGTTATGCCCGTCAGGTAAGAAAGGCGGAGACCTAGGCGAATTTCGCCAAGGACAAATGGTGCCGCAATTTGATAAAGCTTGTTTTCAAGGTGAAGTACTCACCCCTCAACTAGTAAAAACAAAGTTCGGTTGGCATGTTGTTAAGGTGCTATATCGTACTTAGTGAAATGCGATCATTTTGTTGCCGTTATGAATGATTGCCTTTTTAAATGCGTTTTAACCAGTTTAAAACGTTGTCCCACAGTTCTTGATCAATTTCCTTTGGCACAATTTGCTTGTAGTAGAACGCTTCCTGGTAACAGATATTTTCAGACATTAACCCATGTGTTGGGTAATGGCGAAAATGTTGCAGAAGGCGAAAGACTTTTTCAACTCGTTGATCATTGTAGGTACACCGGTTTATCACGAAAGAAAGTGCTATTTTTCTCATGCTTAAAATGCCTGAATCAATAATCGTCTTGATAAACGGTAAGCTCGCATGTAAATCAACAGGTGAGGGTGACATTGGCAGAATGATAGCATTGACAAAATAGGTATACCTCGCCATGTCTTCATTAGTAAAATTCGATGGAGAGTCGAGGATGACAAAGTCGGTATCTCTTTGAACTCGAAGTGTTTTTGCAATGTCGGAAAAGCTTCTCAGTGACGGATTATACGCATGCGAATGTTCAGGGATCACAGTGCTAGCCCAGTCATGGCTGGATTTTTGTTTATCAAAATCGATTAATTCTACTTTATAACCCTGTTGGATTAATTGACTGATAAGTCCAGCAACAAATGTCGATTTACCCACACCACCTTTTTGGTTCATAACGAGCAGTTTTTTAGCTGCACTATAATGCAGGCTTATGGTTCGTTTATTTTGCATTAACATGTTGTATTTTAAGCCTTTGCCTGCTTCGAATGAACGCATTATGGAGGCTTTTTTCTGTTTGTACAGTGCTTTACTTTAGATATT
The DNA here is from genome assembly GCF_047973365.1 of Vibrio sp. GTDB lineage: Bacteria > Pseudomonadota > Gammaproteobacteria > Enterobacterales > Vibrionaceae > Vibrio. The sequence continues at coordinate 18,068 of NZ_JBKEBW010000064.1, forward strand.
CAGAGCGGCTTTTCAGAAAATTGTCACAGAATGCGATATACCCTTCCTATTTGAAGTTGCAGCGGTGTTGGCTACGTTCGCTCACCCCAATCACATAGTTTATCTATGCTCATGGGGATTCACTCACTTACCGCCTACCTGCAACTCCAAGTAGTTTGGGTATAGAGGTCGTTGAAGATGAAAGGCTGGCGATTAAAAGCGCTCAAAATGAGCGCTTTCAGGATGGTACGATGAGAACTAGAATTGGTAGTTGTACTCAATGCGATGGTCGCCATCAGCGAAGTCTACTTTCTCATTCCAGTTAGCAAAATAACGCACGTTTGAACGAGGTGTTATCTGATAGGAGATAGCAAATTCGTGATTCAAGATATTATTGTCACCAGCGAAATAGCCATCTTTATATTGGTCTGAACCAGACAAAGTGTGCATATACATTGGGTTATAGTTAATCCAGATTTTGTCGGTAAGAGCGATTTTCGCGTACATACCTACAACGGTGAATGTCCCTGGGATTTCATAACCATTATCAGCACCATCGTTATTGTAATCGTTTGCCACAGTAACGCCCGCACCAGCAAGTGGGTAAAGGTTTAAAAAGCCTCCAATCTTAGGAAGTGCTTGAAGAATACTGTAAGAGGCATTTAATTCATCTTTGTCAACATCATAGGTTAAATCAAGCTGGCGACCTTGCCCGTTTTTGATATTGGCTTGGAAGTTACGTAAACGGAAAGAGTCGATACTATCGTCAACGTTACCATATAGTGGTTTATCGTTATCGCGAATCCCCATCAGGTCACCGCCAATGCCTTTAAGTTCGAAGACGTTCATCGCGGCAACATTTTCTTTACCGGAGTCATAGGTTTGACCCATTTTTAAGTTTAAGCCTTTATCTGTGACACCAAAGCCGCCCTGAGTAAATACCGCGAGCGGGTCAGACATGTCTTGAACTTCTGTTTGTTGATCTTCTGCCAAAGCGCCAAATGATGTTGTAGTAACAAGTAAGCTAAGGATAGAGAGAGGTAGTGTCTTGGTCATTGTTCAAATACTCTATGAGATGGTTTTATAATAATAGTTGTTGTGGTCATTAGTGCGAAAATTTATGTCACTTATGACCCAACTATTGCATTTAATTTATTGGAACGCTGTGTCATATATAATAACTTAATTAATGGTTTATTAGATAAGATTGATGGGGAAAATGAATCTTTCCTAATAGGAAAGATTAATAACATTTGGAATTTAATTTTTCATAAGTGTCAGCTAGTTTAGGAATTTACTCGTTTTTAATTAACCGTACAGTTGTCCATAAATAACTCAGATGCATTCTTAAAAATAAGACAATTTATTAACCGTATGAATTTGTTAAACTAATTATTAAGTTTTTTATATTATTAAATTAGGATGAATTTGTACCATTGACTTATTTTTTATCAACGTTAGTTTTACATAAGTCAGGTTTATGGTTAGGAGTTATTTATAATGACAGAAGGAAAAAAACTAAACGTACGATTACTTTCTGATGTTTGTATGCAATCGCGTTTATTGAAAGATGCACTGGAATCTAAGCTTCCAATAAAAATAGAGATCTCGCCGTTTTGTGATATGTGGATGCAGGAGAACAACCCTGCGTGTCACGAAACTCAGCTTATATTGATCGACTATGCCCGCCTAGATGAGCATGCTTTATCTGATTATGCTTCATTCAAACATCTTTGTTGCGCCGCTGCCCGTGAGGTCGTACTAAATTGTCCTAGTGAAATTGAAGCCAAAGATTTGTTTAAGTGGCAGAGTTTAGCTGGTGTATTCTATGCAGACGATGATATTGAAGTGTTAGTTAAAGGAATGAGTAAGATTTTAACAGGAGAAATGTGGCTTACACGTCGTTTGGCTCAAGATTATATTTTGCATTATCGTGCCGGCAACTCAGTGGTAACGTCTCAGATGTTTTCAAAATTAACTAAGCGAGAACAACAAATTATTAAACTGCTTGGCAATGGAGCATCTAATATTGAAATTGCAGATCAGTTATATGTTAGTGAAAATACTGTTAAAACTCACCTACATAATGTGTTTAAAAAAATAAATGCTAAAAATCGTCTACAAGCATTAATTTGGGCGAAAAATAATATAGGTATTGAAGAAGTCAGCCAATAATAAATAAGTTTAACGAGCGGGAATATCTTTCATTTAAAAGTTAATGTTATATAAGGCAGCTAAGCTGCCTTATTGTTCGAAAATACAGCCCATTCACTGATCAGAAAGTTTTCCAGACTGGTATTACGTTTGCGGCAACTCAACACCTTTCTCTCTAAACAAACGACGGCAAGCTCGACCATCGCTGTGGAATAGGTGACAACGGTGCGCTGGTATACCGATGGTCAGTGTATCGCCGATCTCAACATCGAGCGTATCTGGCTGACGGTAAATAACATCAGAATCAGAGCCTTTAAGATTCATATAAACTTGGGTTTCGTTACCCAGTTTTTCCACCATCATTACTTTGCCTTCAATTTCAGCATCCCCTTCACTTGCGGTGAGTAAGTGCTCAGGACGAACGCCGAGTGACATTCGCTCTCCGCGGCTAACGGTTGTTCCGTCTACAGGAATCCAGAAGGTCGTGCCATTGGATAGTCGTACCATTACCCGCTCTTTTTCCACATCTTCAATGAATACACTCATAAAATTCATTTTCGGCGAGCCGATAAAACCAGCGACAAAACGATTCTGCGGGTAGTGATACAGTTCCAACGGTTGGCCAACCTGAGAAACGTAACCAGCATCAAGAACGACAATTTTGTCCGCCATGGTCATTGCTTCAACCTGGTCATGGGTGACATAAATCATTGTGCAACCGAGTTTGCGTTGCAATTTGGTGATTTCAGAGCGCATCTGCACACGAAGGGCTGCATCAAGGTTAGATAATGGCTCATCAAGTAAGAATACATTGGGCTGAGAGACCAGTGTACGACCAATAGCGACACGCTGACGTTGTCCGCCTGACAACGCTTTTGGTTGGCGATCTAGCAAATGGGTGAGTTGCAAAATATCGGCTGCGTGGTCAACTCGTTTGTGAATTTCTTCTTTATTCGCTTTCGCCAGCTTTAGACCAAACGACATGTTGTCATAGAGGTTTAAGTGCGGGTACAAAGCGTAAGACTGGAATACCATACCAACCCCGCGCTTCGATGGCTCAACATCATTCATGCGTTGGTCGCCAATGTATAAGTCACCAGAGGTGATGTCTTCTAAGCCTGCGATACAGCGTAGTAAGGTCGATTTCCCGCAGCCAGATGGACCTACGAATACCACGAATTCGCCTTCTTTAATGTCTAAATCAACATTCTTAGAAATCACTACATCGCCATAAGCTTTACAAACATTTTTTAACGTGACATTCGACATCTAGCTCGTCCTCGATCAACACTTTTAATTACTATTACTCATCATTGTATGTCGTTTTTCTACGAAACGATGCTCTTAGAAATAACTGGTGAGCAATAATAGTAGGAATATATTTAAGTTTATGATTTCTCGACTTTGAGATGAATCATTTAAGCTGCATTTTAGCGGTTTCACCTAAACTTGTTTTTAACCTTAATCGGTAAGAAAAGAAAGGGTGATGTATTTTAATAATAATTGGGTATATGCTGCTCGAAATCATATCCCCTTCCTATTTGAAGCTGCAGCGCTTCATGTTTTGAAATATGGGGTCTGCGTTCGTTCCCCAATCACATAGTTTACTATGTGATTGGGGATTCACTCACTTGCCGCCTACCTGCAACTTCAAGTAGTTTGGGTATACATCACCCTCCATAGCCAAAAATTTAAGCACTTTTAAGCAAGCCTGTGTTCCCCCCCGACACGAACTTGTGTCGCTAACACAACTGCGAAAGTGTCTTAATCGGCAATGTAAACTAGGGCCTATATTTTGGTGCTAATAAAAACTCTTACCATCCGCTTTGGATGTGTTTAGTCTCTAAGAAGTCTGAGTAGATAACATCCTCCCAATGCTTTTTTTTGTAGGGGGAGTAGAAGAGGATGAGCAGAAGGAGGGGGGATCCGGCGTAGGTAGATCAAGCTCAAAGAATTGATCTGTTTGAAGTTGAGGTCGCTCACAACAAAAGCTATTTTTGTGATCTGTATCGATGACGTGTGGCGATGGAGATCACGAAAATAACCCATAACGGCTAGGGCGTAGTGCACAGGATGATGAGTGATTGCCTGTTTTTTCTGATGATATATGACGAAATAAGGCAAAACCTCTTGGGTTAGCCCTACAACATAAATAATAAAAGGATATGAACATGAAAAATGCCCTAAGTACTGTAGCACTAAGTACATTAGTTGCCCTTGGTTCTTTTGGAGCTCATGCTGCCATCGAAGAAGGTCAGCTAACTATCTGGATTAACGGTGACAAAGGCTACAATGGACTGGCTGAAGTTGGTAAAAAATTCGAACAAGATACGGGTATTAAGGTGACTGTTGCGCACCCAGATGCGCTTCAAGACAAATTCCCGCAAACAGCATCAACTGGCGACGGTCCTGATATCGTATTTTGGGCACACGACCGTTTTGGTGGTTATGCAGAAGCCGGCTTGCTAGTGGAAGTCAAACCGTCGAAACAAGTGAAAGATGGCATCATTGATTTCGCATGGGATGCAGTGAACTACAACGGCAAGCTTATCGGCTACCCAATTGCGGTTGAATCTTTATCTCTGATCTACAACAAAGACCTTGTTCCAAACCCACCAAAAACTTGGGAAGAAGTGGCTGAACTGAACGCTCAACTTAAAAAACAAGGCAAATCCGCTATCATGTGGAACCTGAAAGAACCGTACTTTACTTGGCCACTAATGGCTGCTGATGGCGGTTACGCATTCAAATACACAGCTCAAGGCTATGATGTTAAAGATGCTGGTATTGCAAACCAAGGCGTTAAAGATGCGATGAGCTTTGTTAAAGGTCTTGTTGATAGTGGTGTGATCTCTTCTGACATGGACTACTCAGTATCTGAAGCTGAATTCAACAAAGGCAATACGGCAATGACAATCAATGGTCCTTGGTCATGGGGCAACATCGATAAGTCAGGTATCAACTACGGCGTAGCCACTCTACCTAAGTTCAATGGTCACTCTTCTAAGCCGTTTGTTGGTGTCCTAACTGCGGGTATTAGTACAGCGTCTCCTAACAAAGACCTAGCGGTAGAGTTCATCGAGAACTACCTACTTACCAACGACGGTCTACGTAAGATGAATGACGACAAACCACTTGGCGCCGTTGCTCTGAACTCATTCCAAAAAGAGTTGGGTAATGATCCACGCATTGCAGCAACTATGGACAACGCAATGAACGGTGAAATTATGCCAAATATCCCACAGATGAATGCATTCTGGAGCGCAGCGAAAAACGCAATCATCAACATTGTTGATGGTCGTCAAACTGTTGATTCAGCACTTGCTGATGCAGAAAAGCAAATGGTTAAGTAATTTTTCAGTGGTACTTTTAGGGAGGGGGTAACTCCTAATGTCTGTCAGTTAAGCTCAAAAAGACAGAGTTCTCGTTCCCACGGTCCCCCGTGGGAATGCATACCAAAGCCAAAATAGGCAGTTAATCTGACTTTCTGTTAGTCAAATATGCATTCCCACGCAGAGCATGGGAACGAGGATTCTCTTAACTGATTGGTATTAGGGGGTAACTCCTCCTTACTTTCTCAGTTTATTTCGCTAGCAGGTTGTACTATGCAGTCAGTTCAAGGTTCAGAAGCGATGTCATCACCGTCAGCACGATTAACGACCCATCAGCGCGCATTACTTAAGTGGGCCGCTCTCGGTGCTATTGGTATTGTTAACGGCTACGCATCCATTCTTATGTATTCACGCGGCGAGTCTGCTTTCGCGTTGCTTACTCTCTTTCTTACCGCATTAGCACTTTATATTTTTGGAAGTAAGAAAACATACGCTCATCGCTATATTTATCCGGGTATCGCTGGGATGATTTTGTTTATCCTCTTCCCTTTGGCGTATACCGTTAACTTGGCTTTCACTAACTATAGCGCTAAGAACCAACTCTCTTTAGAACGCGCTCAATCGGTATTAATGGATAGAACGTTCCAAAGTGGTCAAAGTTACAATTTTGACTTGTATGAAACCGATTCAGGTTTTCAGATCACGATTCAAGATGGTGATACTCAATATGTAACGCAAGCGTTTTCACTGAGTGACACAAGTCGTGAGCTGAACCTTACACCTTCGGAACAAGCTGTTGAGGGTGAAAAAGCACCGATTAAAACTATTATCAGCAATCGTTCTGTACTTAGCGAATTTGACCTTCATTTCCCGAATGGCAGTGACATTCGTATGAGTGGGTTGAGAAAGTTTGCTGCGGTCGTGCCGCTCTATCAATTGCATGAAGATGGAGAGACATTAACTAATCAAGAAACGGGTGAGATCTTACGCCCAAATATGGATGTGGGCTTCTATCAGCCAGTCGATGGAAATGGTCAATTTGTTGGTTCAACCGTATCGCCAGGTTTTATTGTCTCTATTGGTACCCACAATTTTGAACGCGTGTGGAAAGATGATGGTATTAAAGAGCCGTTTATCAGCATCTTTATCTGGACAGTGATTTTCTCGTTGCTGACCGTTGTGTTCACACTAATGATTGGTCTGGTGCTTGCGAGTGTTGTTCAGTGGGAAGCGCTAAAAGGCAGAGCTATTTATCGCGTGCTGCTCATTTTACCTTACGCCGTCCCAGCCTTTATTTCGATTCTGATCTTTAAAGGTCTGTTCAACCAGAGCTTTGGTGAAATCAATATGGTGCTTAATGCCATCTTCGGTATTAGCCCAACTTGGTTCTCCGACCCACTACTTGCAAAAACCATGGTGTTGATTGTCAACACATGGCTAGGCTTCCCTTACATGATGATTCTGTGTATGGGGCTTTTGAAAGCCATTCCGGAAGACCTCTATGAAGCATCGGCAATTGACGGTTCAAATTTTGTCAGCAACTTTACTCGCATTACATTGCCTTTAATGATCAAGCCAATGACACCGCTTCTTATCGCCAGTTTCGCTTTTAACTTCAATAACTTTGTCATGATCCAACTATTGACGCAGGGTGGTCCGAACATGATTGGTACGTCGGAGCCTGCCGGTTATACCGACCTCTTGGTAAGTTATACCTATCGTATTGCATTTGAAGGTGCTGGTGGTCAAGACTTTGGTTTGGCGAGTGCAATTGCAACTCTGATATTCCTACTCGTGGGTGGATTAGCACTACTCAACCTTCGTTTCACTAAACTTGAACAAGATTAAGGAGTCGCACAATGGCAATGGTTCAAGGTAAATCCTTAAAATATAGAGTGTTGGCGACGCACATTGCAATGTGGACATTCTTAGCGTTAATCATATTTCCACTGTTAATGATTGTCGCGATTTCTTTCCGTGAAGGTAACTTTGCAACAGGCAGCTTAATCCCAGAATCACCGTCATTTGAGCACTGGAAGCTGGCATTAGGGATTGCGGTTGAAAATGCGGATGGTTCAGTGACTCCACCGCCATTCCCTGTATTGACGTGGTTATGGAACTCAGTAAAAGTGGCGGCTATTAGTTCGGTACTGATTGTTGCGCTATCAACGACTTCTGCTTACGCGTTTGCCCGCATGAAGTTCAAAGGTAAAAGTACCATCTTAAAAGCGATGATGATCTTCCAGATGTTCCCTGCGGTATTGGCATTGGTTGCGTTGTATGCCTTGTTCGACAAGTTGGGACAATACATTCCATTCCTAGGTTTGAACACGCATGGTGGTTTGATTTTCTCTTACTTAGGCGGTATTGCTCTGCATGTATGGACCATCAAAGGTTACTTTGAAACGATTGACCGTTCGTTGGAAGAAGCGGCCGCATTAGATGGTGCAACACCGTGGCAAGCATTCCGTTTAGTACTGCTACCGCTTTCAGTACCGATTTTGGCAGTTGTGTTTATTCTCTCATTTATTGGTGTTGTGGGTGAGGTTCCAGTGGCATCTCTGTTACTTTCTGATGTAAACTCATACACACTTGCGGTTGGTATGCAGCAGTATTTGTACCCTCAAAACTATTTATGGGGCGATTTTGCAGCAGCAGCAGTATTATCTGCGTTACCAATTACTATCGTATTCTTGCTTGCGCAGCGTTGGCTAGTCGGAGGACTAACGGCCGGCGGTGTGAAAGGATAACAACGATAAGGGCGGCTGTAAGGTCGCCCATTTTGTATCTACTTAACAATTTGGTTTGGCCGCTGATCAGTTAAGAATGGTACATACCTTCTGGCGTTACGCATAGCTGGCTGTTAGCTCAATTCCTTACTGTAAATGACTAACGGTTTTTGTAACCAAGACCTGGGCACTGCTCAGGTTTTTTTGTTTGCCCAGCAAAGCTGGCAAACCCGTCCACTTGAAAGAAAGTGGAGTCACCCTGACTAAGGGGAAGACAATCCGAATGGCAAGGGCGTCACGGGCTAACGGTGGGGTCTGAAGGAAGCCATAGGAAGTTAGATGTACACAACTAACCGTAATCTGTTTCGGCGGTACTGGTGGGTAAGCGTCCAAAATAGCGCAAAGCCCAATACTTAGTCAGACCAATACTGTGATTGAGGG
>NZ_JBKEBW010000087.1:0-32444 GCF_047973365.1 Vibrio sp.
ATCCCACCCTCAATCACAGTATTGGTCTGACTAAGTATTGGGCTTTGCGCTATTTTGGACGCTTACCCACCAGTACCGCCGAAACAGATTACGGTTAGTTGTGTACATCTAACTTCCTATGGCTTCCTTCAGACCCCACCGTTAGCCCGTGACGCCCTTGCCATTCGGATTGTCTTCCCCTTAGTCAGGGTGACTCCACTTTCTTTCAAGTGGACGGGTTTGCCAGCTTTGCTGGGCAAACAAAAAAGCCCCTCATTGTGAGGGGCAAAGTTACCATCGCTTTATAGTTATATTGTGTTTAGCCAATATGCGTTGCCAGCAATAATTTTTATTGATGATCTTGTAGCCATTAACCGAAGTCACCATTCACATAGCCTTTTGTTCTGTCATCTTTTGGTGAGTTGAAGATCACTTGCGTATCGTCATGTTCCACCAATTCCCCCATCAAGAAGAATGCTGTACGGTCTGAAATACGACGAGCTTGCTGCATTGAGTGCGTCACGATAACGATAGTGTAGTTTTTCTTTAACTCTTCCATCAGTTCTTCGATTTTGTGTGTCGCAATGGGATCAAGTGCCGATGTTGGTTCATCCATTAGAATCACATCCGGTTCCATTGCAATAGTGCGTGCAATACAAAGACGCTGCTGCTGACCACCAGATAAACCAAATGCATGCGATTTCAAACGATCTTTCACTTCATCCCATAGTGCAGCACCACGTAACGAACGTTCTACCACTTCATCAATATGTTTTTTATCTTTCACACCTTGAGCTCGCAGACCGTAAGCAACGTTTTCGTAGATACTCATCGGAAATGGGTTTGGCTTTTGGAAAACCATACCAACACGGATACGAATATCTGCAACATCAACATTGCCATAAATATCCTGACCGTCCATCTCAAGTTTGCCTTTGATGGTTACGCCTTCGATAAGGTCGTTCATACGGTTCAAACAACGTAATAGTGTTGATTTACCACAACCCGATGGACCGATCAGTGCTGTGACTTGGCGAGTAGGAATGGGTAAGTTAATCGATTTTAGCGCTTGGTTTTCGCCGTAGAATAAATCTAGGTTTTCAATATTAAATTTGTTCATTTTTGATCTCTTAAATTCTGTCTGTCGTCTTGGATTAATATGTTGCAGTGTTGAATCGCTTAGCGATTAACTTGGTTAGCATGTTGATGAGCAACACGACAACAATCAGCACAGTTGCAGTTCCGTACGCTTGGTTCCACTCTTCAATAGTGAACAGTTCAGTGGTTAATTTATATAGGTGAACCGTCAATGTTCGTCCTGAATCCAGTAGCGAATCAGGAATACGAGCAACCATACCTGCGGTTAAAAACACAGGAGCAGATTCACCGATAACACGGCCAATACTCAAAATAACAGAAGTCAAAATACCTGGAATCGCACTGGGTAAAATAAGACGCCAGATGGTGTAAATTTTTGAAGCACCTAGCCCGTATGAGCCTTCGCGATATGTTTGTGGCACTGCCATCAACGCTTCTTCTGTGGTACGAATAATGACCGGAAGAATCAAGATACTCAGCGTTAGTGCACCCGATAATATCGAAAATCCCAAGCCTAGAATCACAACGAAAAATGTCATACCAAACAGACCAAAGATGATCGATGGGATACCCGCCAGTGATTCGGTACAAAAACGGATAACCTTAACCAATTTACTCCCTACTTTGGCGTATTCGGTAAGGTAAATTGCCGTCATGATGCCCATTGGCGCAGCCACGGCAATAGAAGCAATAACCATATAGATGGTTGAGATGATCATCGGGAATATACCGCGTTCTTCACCGGTACGAGTGTAGTTATCCGTAACAAATGCCCAATCTACATGCTTTAATCCGTTTGAAAGTATGTACCAAATGATCCAGAACAGAAAGCCAACGGTTAACGCCGCTGCAAACCAGATAAGTACACGTAAAACGTTATCTTTAAACTCACGTGCTTGCTTTAGCTTTGCGCGATCCGCCTGATTATATTTTGCGTGATCCATTGTCATTACCTCGCTTTCTCACGGTTCAAGTATAAAAGAGCGGCGTTAAGCATCATGATAAACACCAACAAAACAACCCCTGTTGCATACAGTGCATTTGCGTGAACACCACTTGCATAAGACATCTCAATCGCAATGTTTGCTGTTAGGGTACGAGCAGAGTCCAGAATACCTTCTGGCATTGCTGGCGCGTTACCCATCACCATGATGATTGCCATGGTTTCACCCAAAGCACGGCCAATACCTAAGATCACACCCGTCATAATGCCTGAACGTGCCGCAGGAACGAGAAGTTTGAAAATGGTATAAATGTTAGAAGCGCCTAGAGCCAAAGAACCCTCTTTGTAGGCGCGAGGTACAGCACGAGTAGAGGTTTCAGAAACGGTAATTACCGTCGGTAGAATCATCACACCCAGAACGATAATACCGGCAAGAATGGTGTTACCGGCAGGAACCTGGAAGATGTTCTGAATAAGAGGAACGATGATAACCAAGCCGAAGAAACCGTAGACCACTGAAGGAATACCCGCCAGCAATTCAACCGCCGGACGAATCACATCAGCCACACTTTTCGGCGCAATTTCAGCAATGAAGATTGCGGTTAGTACACCAATCGGCACACCAACAATAACGGCACCAAAGGTAGAAACAACAGAAGCCACGATCATAGTCGCGACTCCATATAGCGCAGGAGGAAGCCAGTCTTGCCCTAGGACGATTCCTGAAACGCCTGCTTCTTGAAATGCAGGAATACTCTCTCTTACGATGAAGTAGGCAATAACAGCTAGAGAAACAATACCGATAACGGCACTGGTTAAAAACAAGCCGTGGAAGAAACGTTCTTTCCAATCAACTCGTTTCTGCTCGCGCAGTTTACGGTTTGCTTGGGTTTTTTCGATATCCATAAGCTGGTCACTATTTGCGATGGTCATAGATGTTCTCAATCTCACCTACCGATCAAGCTAAAAAGCATTAGTTCGTCGGTATGTAATACAAAAGCCCAGCCCAAAGCGGGCTGAGCAAAGTTTATGATTTAAATCTTAGTTAACTGAGATGTAATGGTGTGAAGCAACGATTTTTTGAGCTTCAGCAGTCAGCATCCAGTCTAGGAATTTTTGAGTTTCTGCAGATGGCGCACCTTTCTTGTAAAGAACTAGGAAAGGACGAGCAACTTTGTAAGAACCTGATTTAACGTTATCGATAGTTGCAGGAGTACCATCGATTGATAGAGCATGAACTGAACCGTCAACAGTACCTAGAGAGATGTAACCAATTGAGTATGGGTTAGAAGCAACCATAGTTTTCAAACCACCGTTACCATTCGCTACTTGAGCACGTTGCGAGATAGCAGACACTTCTTTATCAGCAACTTTTTTCTTCAATTCCATGATTTCTTCGAATGCACCGCGAGTACCAGAAGCGGTGTCACGAGTAATGGCTACGATTGGCTTATCTTCACCACCAACTTGTTTCCAGTTCGTGATTTCGCCTTTGTAGATTTCAGAAACTTGCTCAGCAGTTAGACCTTTCACTTTGTTGCTTGGGTGAACAACCACTGCGATACCGTCACGAGCAATCACTTCTTCTACTAGAGTCGCTTCTTTCTCAGAAGCTTTCAATCCGCGAGAAGACATGCCGATATCTGCGCTACCGTTTTTCGCAGCTTTAATACCTGCAGAAGAACCTGGACCTTGTACTTCAATGAAAACGTCCGCGTTTGTTTTCATGTATGTTTCTGAGAAAACTTCCATCAGTGGTGTTACGCTGCTAGAACCCACTGCAGAGATAGTTTCTTTTGCTGAAACAGGGTTAATTGCTAGTGCGCCTAATAGAGCGATTGCACCGATTACTGTCTTTTTCATCACATTCTTTCCTTAAGTGGCTAATTTATTTGCCGTTGATTTACTGGAACGGTTTCACTTTAGAATCGAAATGTGACAGTTGTGTTTCAGTTCGTTGAAAACTGCATGACAAATTGAAATATTCGCTTTTTTGTTTAGATAAACGGCTCAAACAGAAAGTTGTGCGGCTATAAGACACAAAGGCGATGGTGAACAACACCATCGCCTTTTGCTGTCAATGAAATCGACGTGATTATGAATCTAGAACTCTTGATTGATTAACGTCAGCATTTTAGCCAGATTGTTTTGTTGTTCTGCACTAAAACGACGAGTGAGTTCCTCAGTGAGCGACATGTGCAAGGCATTGTGTTGTTGAAACACCTCTTTCCCTTGCTGGGTAAGGGTCACCAGAACAGAACGACGGTCTCCTTCTATAGATTGACGTTCTATCAGCCCCGCTTGGACCAGTTTTTCCACCTGAACAGTCAGCGTGCCTGTGGTGATACTAAGTCGGTTTGCCAACTCTTTCATACGCATTGCTCCGTGCGAGCCTAACACTTCAAGCGTGTGAATTTGAGCCAATGAATACCCCGTTTCTTTGACCACAGACATCTCCCATGAAGACATCTTATCGTAAAACTCAGTAATCAGATTGTTAAGCTCGGTCAGATGGTGCATATGGTTTAGCCTTTAAAGCGGGTTTACTTCCAACGTAAGGTGATGCAGTCTATCAAATTCTTTTAACACCTGTCGAAAGTACAGTGCATCTTTGTTCGGCTCAGCCGACATTCTAATTGCCGCAGAATAGTGGTCAGCACTCACTTTCCACACGTGAATATCAATGACTTTAGCTCCGGCTTCTTCAAGTTTGCTGAGCACTTTTTTCTCATACTGATGATTGATATGCGCATCCAGTAAGATAGGTGCGGTTTGTTTCATCAAGCCTACCGCCCACTTAGTAATCACAAGCGCGCCGACAATACCCATAATTGGGTCTAACCATACCCAACCTAAATATTTGCCAACAATCAACGCGGCTATTGCCAATAGTGAAGTTAATGCATCCGCTAACACATGCATGTACGCCGCCGTAAGATTGTGATCATGATGGTGAGCATGCCCATGATCATGGTCGTGATGGTCGTGATGGTCGTGATGGTCGTGATGGTCGTGATGGTCGTGATGGTCGTGATGGTCGTGATGGTCGTGTAATAAAAACATGCTTGCTAGATTCACTGCAAGACCAACAACCGCCACCATTATCGCTTCATTAAACTGAATACTTAACGGGTTAAACAGACGGTGGATTGACTCGCCTGCCATGACTAAAGCGACTAAACCTAAACCAATCGCACTAGTATATCCGCCCAACACCCCTACTTTGCCAGTGCCAAAAGTGTAAGTACGGGAATTCTGATGTTTACGGGCATAACGATAGGTAAACAGCGTAATACAAAACGCAGCCGCGTGCGTTCCCATGTGCCAGCCATCGGCAAGTAATGCCATTGAACCATAAATGCTACCGGCAACGATCTCGACAGCCATAGTGACAACGGTGAGTAACAGCACATAGAGCGTACGTTTTTCACCCTTCTCATTGGTGTATGAAAATGTCTGCGTTTGAGGACAACTTGGTGTTTGCATAGTAATTACTTTGATAATCAAATTTTCCAAAGTGTAGTTAGTTTGATTATCAAAGTAAATTAAAGTTTTATTGTGCAAATGAATTGCTGTGGCGTATGGGCAAATTACTGTTAGGTGCGAACAATGACTAACGCTTCTGCAGCATTGGCAGAGACGAGGCACTCAGTCTTTAAACAAAAAGCCTTGCAATCCCCAGTAATCAACACCTAGTTCATGTAGTGCCTTCATCTTCTCATCTGAATCAATTCGTTCGACGATAATATTGTAATATTTATTATTCAGAATACTTTTAAGATATTGAATATTTTCTATTTTATCAGTGAAATTCACTTTTATAAAACTATAGATATCAGACTGGATTTCACTAATTCTAAAATCTGGATCACAAGACGATGTATTCACATCATCAGCAGCAAGAATAACATTTGATGACCTTAAAAACTGCAGACCATCACGGACTGAAATACAATCACAACAATGATTTCTTTCCGTTATTTCAATAATCAAATGAACATCATATTGCTTTAATTTTTGCTGTAAAGAAACAATGTCGCAGAGTAAAAACTTATCACATAAATGACTTCTCTCCACGTTAACAAACAAAAATAATCCGCTAAATAGTATTAAACGTTCTTGCAAATTTTTTATTTTTTGCACAATTCTTCTGGTTGTGTCAGGGAAAAGAATTTCTGTTTTATAAAAATATTCCTTTTGTTCGGTCGTAAGTAGGCGTGTATTCGTTAATACTTCGTATCCTAGTATTTCCTTTCTTTCGCCTACAATTTTTTCCAGTTTTACAGGCAAATTATAAACATTTTCTATTCTGCTATTTTTGGATGCTAGATAACATTCAGTAACAAAACACATATTCGACTCACAATATCTCATCTACTTTATGTGTTAAATAATAACGAAGGACAACAACAATAGATTAGCACCCCAAAAACCAAACACAAACCTATGCTAACTCACAAACCGGTCACTTGGTTTTTCAATCAGTCAGACTATTATTTGGCAACAGGTTTATTACACTGAGGTAGAAATAGTGCATATATATGTACTTGTATACTCAAACTACATGAAGTTGCAGGTAGGCGGCAAGTGAGTGAATCCCCATGAGCATAGATAAACTATGTGATTGGGGTGAGCGAACGTAGCCAACACCGCTGCAGCTTCAAGTAGGAAGGGTATATTTACATAGCATGAGACACAGAAGTAAAGTTCACTTGCTAGCCTAATACTGCCATTTATCTTGTATATTATTTCATTTATCAATATGAATAAGGCAATAGAATGAGCGGATTATCTTATACTGATTCAGCGGAAAAAGCTTGTGAAAAAGAGAAACTAAAAGAATGGTACGAAGCAAGAGAACTTTGGTTACAAGCGAATACAAAAGTCAGTGTTGGTCATCCAAACAGAAATTGGTCTTGGACAAGAGCCATGTATTGCAATATACAATTACCGCACAACAATCAAATTAAAATTAAGAATAAAATTTAAAAAATAGTCTATGTTCTGTATTCTATAACAACCTCAACCCTTATCAATATTCCGATTAACTCAGTAAGGCTAATACCAGAAAGCTGAAAAATTGGATGAAGAAACACAAGCAGCTTGATTTTCCCCCAATAAAAAATAACATTCGAAGGAAAAGGACATCAATGCCATTAAACTGGTCAAAGGCTACAGTCGAGATCACCGTCCGGAGCTAAACCAAGTTGTACTTGAACTCATTTGTGAAAACCAAGCTGGGTTGCCTGTTTATATGCAAACTCTTAGCGGGAATGCTAACGGTGTAAAAGCGTTTTCAGAGGTAACAAAACGTCATATTCACTGCCTAAAGGCAACACAAAACAGTCGCTATTTTATTGCCGATGCCGCTCTTTATACAGAAGAAGGCATCCAATCTCTTGATGAACAAAAACAGAAGTTTATTACTCGTGTCCCCATGACCATCGCATCGGCTAAACAGGCTTTATTAGCATTAGAGCCAGAGCAATTGCTTCCCATTGAAAATGGTTACTCAGGTCATTGGATTAAAGCCAATTATGGCGACGTAAAACAACGATGGTTGCTGGTTAAGAGTGAACAGGCCACAAAACGAGAAAGCGTCACTTTTTATAAAAATATAGACAAAACCTTAACTAAAGAACTCAACCTACTGAATAAATTAACAAAAAAAGAATTCGCCTGTGAAACGGATGCTCAGAATGCCATGAATGAATTCGCAAGTCAGTGCCAAGTCTTGGGCTTTGAGTTTTCAACGATCGTTAAAGTCCCGACGTTTCCCGGTCGGGGAAGACCTAAAAAACCGCAGAGCCAACAGGCTACCACTACCAAATCGAAGCTGAGCCGTATACCCGATTTAGAGAAAGTAAAAATGGAGAAGCTCAAAGTGGGCATGTTCATTTTAGCGACGAATGATACCGATAGCACCGACCTTACTATGGACGAATTACTGACACACTACAAATCCTAGCAGAACTCCACATCCAACGCATGAATAGCCAATGCTGGAGTTGCTGAAAAATATAAAATACCGATTAAAGAGCAAAAAATTTATTGGCTCTCTTTTTGGATTCTCTTGCTCAGACTTAAATACAAGAATAAAATGTTCATTAACTTCTTTAAAACACTACAATTAATTTATGACAAAGTAAAAAAACACTCGAACCATATTAGTATAATGTCAACGTGTATCCTTGTAGGGCTTTTCTCAAACCACCAACAGAATATATTTCATTTAAAAAACTATATCACATGACTGATCTCTAGCTAACAGGGCGACTTTATATCAATCAACTGATGAGCAATTAGCACATAGATACAGCGCGCCCCTCCCGTGCTAATACGCCAACTGATGAGGAAACAAATAAAACGATGGATTTTTCCTCTGTACACAGTAAAATTCCGCGCTGATATCTAGGTTTTGTTGACCTAACAAGGTTTTAACGTTTTGAAGCACTCCGATCACTGTCTTGCCCTTTTTCAGACGGGCATCTCTGGCTTCCGTGCAAGGGATCTGAATTAATAGAACAGATTAACGTGATAGCTTCATGATCATAAAACCGACCATTTTGACGATTTCAGCAGAAAATGAGAGTGAAACGGAATGACGTTAACAACGCTCAAAATTGCGTCTTTTTTTGAAATAAAGTTACAGCGAGAAATTGAATGGAATAAGAAAGTCGCCCTAAACTTGACAAGTTTACATAATGTACAAAAGCTGACTCAACAACGTAACGATAAACAATGTCATGATGGCTTAGGTCCTTGGGCTGGTCATTAGTGTTTTCACTTCTGTATCATCTGCAACTTATAATCGATAAATAAAGCCAATTCGCGCTCATTCTTCTGACGAACAACCACAGGCTTTTCTAAGCCAGAAATCGAGATCTTATATTCAGACCCTAGTACTGCTTTCATTGATTCAATATCACTTTTTATGAGGTTAAGAAGCTTTGGTCGGTAGTTCTCTGGCTTGCTTACCGCTAGGCTGGTATTGCTTAAGCTATAACTTACTCCCCTTGGTGCCTGAATTTTCTGGATAAAGGCATACATTGCTCGAGTCGCAGCAAATACGTCATTGTTTTCATTCAGCTTAAAAAACAGATTTGCATGCGCTCTCGAAGAGTTAATGGATTTCTGCTTCTCTATAGAAGAGATGGAAATGACTTGCTGTTGTAGTTCCATCCCCTGTTCTGCAGCCAAAACACTCAGAGAGTCAGCAAATGTTTTAAGATCTGTTGCTCTCTGTTCTGGTGATGATTTATCACTCGAAAATGTCACCGTGGCAACCACATAGTCAGCGTCAATATTGATGAAAGAGGCAACCGGGATATAGGAAGAACGATAACTCGCAATCTCAACTTGATCATATCCAGCATAAGCGGTGTTCATCATCAGTAATAACACTGCCAACAATCGAACTAAGTTCATACAAACTCCTTTATTTAGTCACTAGCGAGCATCAGCTTCTCGCCACGATGCTTTCAGTTTTTGTAAATCTCGTTTAAAGGTCTGTCGGTCCCACCAACCTTTAGTGAAACAATCCGTCATCTCTTGTCTGAAAGTGAGATAGTTTGCCCACTCTTTACCTTGGTCAAAGTGCCAGTTCGTTGCATTCATTCGCATTTGACAAAACTCTGGTGTTACCACCGTTGACCGAATTTTTGGCGCTTTATAAGTTGCGGCTAATGACACGCATCGCGCACCGGATGGGAACACAAATGGATTAACACGGCTGTCTTTATCACACAGCATCACCAGATCATTATTTGAGTCTTCGGCCCTATGTCTCGCTTCTAGTTCGAGCCCTTCTAAAAGCTTATTGTTTGGATAATAGGGTGAAAGCCACGCAGCTTCCAAACGTTGAAGATACTCTTGCACTGTTGGTTTGCCCTTAGGCCACCAGCGATTATCAACGCATTTCTGAACTTCATTTCTAAATGAGGTGTAATTTACGTCATGCTTGTATACGTCAGCCCAACGGTCGACCAATTCCGCTCTGGCTTTACACAGTTCAGGTGACATATTAAATGACACAACAACAATCTCTGGTTGTTTCACTTTCTTTTCGGGCTGTTTAGGTTTGTTTTGCGTTGTGCTCTGCTCAAGCTCTGGCTTATTCACTGTTACTTTCGGTACAGGTTTAGGTCTTGGTGGCAAACTTTGGCTCTTTATTTCTTTGCGTCTTTTTTCCTCATCAAGAAGGTTCTTGAGAGCTTTCTCTCTTGTTTCATCTATGTCTCTGTTTGCTGGCTGACGCTGTATAGACGGCTCACTTTTGTTCCATTGCCAATCGAAATCCAAATGATCGTTCAAAACTGACATCACGCCAACGATAGTCATACTTGCGGCCAGCCACAAACAGAAAATAACCAATAATTTGACTCTCAATGACGATGCCATTCGCTCCCGCAAGGCAATGATTTTTCTCTCTGCGGAAGATTTAAGCTGCTCAGATTGCTGCTGAGTCTGCCATAACTTACTCAGTAAGGGATAACGCGCGCACGCATTGCTTAATGCTTGCGTTTCCTTGGGAGTTGCTAACATGCGATGTTTATTGATCGCTTTTAACATGTCGGCACGGAAAGCGGGAGGCTCCTGCTTCCACTGTAACCATTGTGTCACTATCTGCTTTAACCAGTGATCGACTTGATAATTTTGCGTAATCGGCAGGTGCTGCTGCCACTCAAATAATTCAACGGCTGCTTCAAAGAGTTGCGGTTGCCCTTCATGATTGTTAAACAACCAGTTTGCGAGCAAAACTTCAAATTCCATTCGAGCTTCAAGGGCAATCATATCCTCACGTTTCAAGGCTGTGGTTAACCATTGATGTGCGAGTTTAGGATAAGCAATCACTTGCTCGATAAAGGTTTGAAACTGAGCCGCCGGACTCAAAGGCTTTGGCGGAAGATCTTTATCTAACGTTGCGTGAAAAATGGGAGCTGTAGGAGGAGATTGACTGTGATCTACTTGCTCATTTTGCGCACTGTGCTGAGTCTGTTTACCATTCTCTTCAGTCCTATTTGCATGAATGACTGGAGCAACAGGGCGAAACTGCGCCTGCTCATCCAAATAGACTTGTTCTAGTTCTTCAAACTGTTGCGTCTCGTTAGACTCTTGCTTCTGTTCAAAGTGCTCATTGTGCCAAGTGTGCTCACAATGTGATGGTTCAAAAGTAAATTGACTTTTATCCTGCTTTTTCTCTGCCCAAGAGCGAGCTAACTCATAGGCTTCACGCAATTTCTCAAACTCTTGAAGCTGCGTCTCCTGATCGATTTTTTTTAGCTCAACAGCGTAAGCACGTTTTATTGCTTTATTATCATTAGTCGGCTTGATACCAAGCCTTGCAAAATACCACAACTTCGTCATCAAGCTTTTCCACTACTCGAATTCTGGCGAAAAATAGTTATCACATTCAAAGAAATCGAGCACTTTCGTCAAACGTTCTCGTGCTGCTGCACATTCCTTTTCATTCTGCCGCTGAAGTACTTGTTCAAACTGCATAATTTCCATACTCAAACGGTTACGGTTTTCCCCCAGTAATTGTTGATACAAACGTTCACTTCTTGTCAATAATGTGCGGTTTTCGATTTTTTCCCGTGGATGTATTTTCAGAGCTGCCAGAGCAAGCAAGCGTTGTTCAATCTCTTGTTCAGACAAACCATTATCTTGGCTATTTATTACTAAGCGCTGAATTTCATTGGTTTTGTGCAGACGAGTTTCGACCTCTAGTAATCCGTTCACGTCATAGGTAAAACGAACATCAAAAGCCAATTCTTGGTAAGGGGCTTTCTTAGGCAGCAGAATTTCTAGCTCACCTAACGCAATATTATCTTTGACATAGCGACCTTCACCTTGGAATACCCTAACGGTAACTTGGCGCTGATTTTCATTTTCAGGCCAATAAGTCTCAACACGACTGGCGGGGATCACGGTATTGCGTTCAATAATTGGCGAGCTAACGCCATGAATTATCGACCCATCAGGCAAATGCGTTGAAGTAGCAATACTTAAGGTATAAGGACAAACGTCTGTCATCACCACTTCGTCTAATGTAGCGTCCTTCATTTTTAGACCTGCCATGACACCAGCTCCGACAGCGACTACTTCATCTGGATTAACCTGTGTATTGGGGAAACGCCCAAACATTCGCGCGACTAGCTGCCTAACCATAGGCATTCGAGATGCTCCGCCAGCGAGAACAACGTCATTGATGTCAGAAACACGAATGCGAGCATCTCGTAATGCACGCTCAACGGGCGCCCTTAGGCGATCAAGGAGTTCTTGGCTTAATTGAACAAATGTTTCTTCATTGATGATTAAACTGTAAGTTTCGCTCTGCCATACAAGGGCAAGCTCTTGTTCATTATAAGGTTCTAGTGCAATTTTCACCGCTTCCGCTTTTGCAATAAGTTGTTGTTGAAACGCGGCATCGTTCTTTGCTTTAGCGCTGATTCCACTATGAGCATAAAAATGGTCAACAATAACGGTAGTAAAATCTTCACCGCCTAGATAATTGTCTCCAGCGGTTGCCCTGACTTCCATAACACCTTCAAACTTTTCAATGATTGAGACGTCAAAGGTGCCGCCTCCTAGGTCAAAGATAAGAAAGGTTGATTCATCAGGTGCTTCATGTAAGCCATACGCTAATGCAGCAGCAGTAGGCTCACTAATGATTCGGTCGACTCTTAAACCAGCCAATCGTCCCGCCGTTTTTGTTGCTTTACGCTGACCATCGGAAAAATAAGCTGGAACTGTGATAATTGCCTCTTCAACCGCTTGACCTAAGTAACTCTCTGCGTCTTCTTTTAACGCTCTTAGCACCAGTGATGACAGTTCTTCAGGTAGATATTCTTTATCACCAAGGCGTGAGGGAGTTCGACTTCCCATTCGACGTTTAAAAAGTGCAGCTGTTTTATCGGGATGAGTCTGCAACCGATTTTGTGCCACTTTACCAACGAGAATGGATGCGTCTTCATCAACACCAACGCAAGACGGTGTGAGGTAAGACTCTAATATATTCGGGATCAGCTTCACCGAGCCACCTTGCCACACAGAGACAAGGCTATGAGTCGTACCTAAATCAATACCAATGATCATAAAGACTTCCCTATAGATGTATCGACATCTAAATACAGATTAGGTAAACGAATATTTTGCGAGTGTAGTCGCCCTAGCATTTTCTCTTATGTGGCTACCTATGTGAATTGACTAATATATGTACAACAAAGTTCAACACGTTCTAGTTCATTACTGCCCAAAGCACTTTGACTAACGCCGCTAATAGTAAACCTAGAACTAGACCAAGCATCCCTTGCCAATTCTTGTTTGCCTTTTTTTAGGTTCAGGTGTACTGTTTTCTTGATTCTTACCGTCCAGAAAAACATCAAGAGCAACTTCTCCCGTTTGCATAATAAAAGGGGTTTTTGAACGTTGAGATTTGATGAGGTAAGTTCCCCAAATAGATAATGCAAAAACACAACTAAAAATTGACACAATGGTGTCTTTATCTAAAAAAGAGGTATTCGGAATAATGATTGACGCTGTAAGAGAATCTATTGTAATAAAAACAAGAAAAAAGAACATCGTTCCAATATACCACTTTGGGAAAGACTGCTGACGATAAAAAAACAATAAGTCGAATGGGGTTAAGAACTAAACCAATCGCCAATAAGATAAGCCACCCTCCAATCTTCTGAGGCTTATTCTCTTTGATATCATTCGCAGTATCTAACATACATAACATTCCTTAATGTCAATACTACAATTATCACACATACCAAACCAGTTGAATTAGCAATGCAGTTCTTAATTCCTCATTCGTGCATAAGCATAATTTAATAAGCCAAAAGGCTCCGTTGCAAATTTTGACCATTCAGGCACCCTAGACCGAAAATCCGAATGGAATGAATAAGGTGGCTGATTTAAAAGGTCGCCACTTTTCTGGCCAAGTCATTCTTTGGGCCGTACGTTGGTACAGGAAGCCAGAAACGATGGACTTCTTCATGGTAAATTGATGAAACCTATATCCGAATAAAAGGGCGTTGGATATATCTTTCTCGAGCTATCACCGATTCCCAGTGGATTTCTATTTATCCGCCACTTATAATGTGAAAACCGCTAATCGTTAGCGAAGCCTTGCGTAGAATATCAAATAATGTAACCATCCTTCCACCTTGAATACAGGCTTACATTCCAGCGACACGAGTCCTTAAATATGAAGGGGTTAGCCCTGCGAACAATGTCCATCGGCAAGTAAAATACTTAAATAATCGAGTAGAGTCACACCATGGAAAGGCGATTTGTATCCTAGCCCATAATTCACCCAAGAACAATTGGAGCCACTAAAAATTTGCAACGGAATCGGCCGTTTAGATAGATTGGGTATCTAATGAATCGTGATTTCCACACTATCACAAGACATCCCTAAACAAGCGGTAATTTTGGTTTTCCCTTTATACTGGTTAAGTTTAATCTCAGACTGTTGTTGAAATCTACTATTGATATACCAAAGTACCTTTTGTTTTGGCTTATTTGAGATAAGCGGTAAAGCTCCAATTTCCTGAATAAAGAAATGCTGCCCTGAACGAAAGTTACTAATTTTAATTGGTTGTCCAGCTTCAGTTTGTCGTTTATTCTGCTCTGTTTCCCATACAGCTAACTGAGTAGGCATTGCAGAATTAATAACAAACATTCCATAACTGTCCATTGTAGAAGGAGTGATACCATTCACTGTGTATGCAAGGCGCGACGAAATACACTGCTCCGGAGTGGTGTACTGTTTTTGCTGACCTCCGGGCCAACAGATTTCTACCTGCTTTACGGTCTGTGGTTGCTCTACCCGCGACGAGTCCTCAGGTAACTGATCAAACACATCAAACATAATTGGCGATGCTTGAGTTGCCCCCAAATAACTAACCATAGGTGTAGAATCGGGACGTCCAACCCAAACACCCACAGTATAATCTTTACTCGCACCCACAGACCAAAAATCACGATAACCGTAACTTGTACCAGTTTTCCAAGCAATTTCACGACGAATCGCCGGAACAATTCTATCCGGAGCACTCATGGAGCTTAAGGTTTTAAAGATAATCCAGCTACTCTCTTCTGAAAGTAACTTCTGCACCTCTTGCTTACCTTGCCCTTTTAAAACATAGGGTTGCACGACTTCACCTTTATAAGCTAGCGAGCGATACAGAGAGGTTAACGACCATAAATTAGTCCCCATACCTCCTAATGCCAAAGTAAGCCCTGCATCATTTTGTTCAAATACATCACATGAAGCAGACATTTTGTCGATCAGTAACTTCGGCGTAATCTTATTAAGAACCTGCACCACGGGCACATTCAATGACATTTTCAACGCTTCACTCACACTCACGCCGCCATAATATATCTGGCTTAAATTCGCAGGTTTATAACCAAAGTATGAAGTGGGAATATCACTGAGTAAGCTCTCACTATGAATATAGCCATTCTCAATAGCTAAACCGTAAATAAACGGTTTTATCGTTGAACCGGGAGATCGAACCGCACGCACCATATCTACGTAATTAAAACGTGTCGCATCAGTGAAATCAGCCATTCCCTGATAACCCAATACTGCACCATCTTTATTTCGCAAAATGACAACCGCTAACGAACTTTTAGTCGGTAATTGAGCGGCGTGCCGTTGTAGAATCGTTTTGATTTTCGTCTGCAAATCATAATCGATGGTTGTATGAATAGCAGAGCTGCTTGCGTGTTGCTCTCTCAAATAACGGCTTAATAGCGGAGCTTGAGCCTCGGTTTGATTGAAATGCACCCCCAATGGTTCCTTAATCAACATTTGATAAGCGTTTTGTTCAATAAGGCCGGCTTCCAAACTACGATTTAATACTTTATTCCGCATAGCCAAAGCAAGCTCAGGATGGCGGTCAGGACGATAGGAGGAAGGTTTTTGTGGTAACACAACCAAGGTGGTTGCTTCACTCATATTTAACTCAGAGGCGCGTTTAGAAAAGTATTTTTGTGCAGCACTTTCAACACCAGAAATATTTCCACCAAACGGTGCCAAATTGATATACAAAGTGAGGATATCATCTTTGCTATAGTTCAGTTCTAGCTGAATAGCGCGGAACATCTGCTTAAGCTTTCCAGCAATACTGCGCTGGTGTGGGTCAATCAAACGAGCCACCTGCATCGTTATCGTCGAACCACCTGAAATGACTCTGCTTGACGTTAGCCACTGAAACCCAGCTCTAACTAGAGCCAAAGGGTTAACCCCGAAATGGTAGTAAAACCAACGGTCTTCATAGTTGAGCAAACTTTGCAGATAAAATGGTGATACTTCGTCTAACTCAATGTAATAACGAAATACACCTTTTGAATCAGAGAAACGACGCAGTACTTCTCCATTCTCAGCGACAACATTCACTGAAACACCGTCAGGAAATGGTTCTGGTAACGGATACTGTTTATCAAAATAACAAAAAAGTAAGAGCAGCCCTATCATCAGGCTACTCAATACCAGTATCAGACCTTTTGTCAGTAACTTCATTTAGCCATTATTGGTCAGCTTTCGCTTGAGTGCTAACCGTCACCTTACCCACATTTGGTTTAAGCATAATACGTTGAGCTGGGTTGTACATAGCTTCAACTTTCGTTGCTGGCCAAATGTAATCACCAGATACCTCTGCTCGAACAACGTAGGCAAAACGGAGTTTACGGCGCAGGAACACGCCGTCAAAAGCGGCTACGTAGCGGTCGTTACGGAACTCCTGATGATTCGCTTCTGTTAATGGATAATCTTTCAAAGAGCTACCTAAAACCGTCTTCACATCAGGACCTTGGTTTAGTGCTGGGTTTTCAACAGCAAACCCTGATGGCGTCAGATCTTCCAACAGCACATCGGTAAGATAGATTGTCTCTCCGTCATCATCTCTCAACGCTTTACTCAACTGAATGGCAATATCAACAACCAATCTATCACCCACTTTAACGGGCTCACCGTTATAGGCTCGACCATCCATATACCTTACCGTTTTCGCTAATACATTCGAGTCACTGTGGATATACCCTGAAGTTAGTGAACCTTGATCCGGATAACCTTGAGCATTGACGAATACCATAATCGGCTCTCTGCTCGTGTTCTTGACGACGGTTTGCGGTGATACTTTATCGAAATAACTGCCGATTGCCGTAAACTCTTGCCCATCAATATCGCCAACTAGCGTTTTTCTATCCTCTCGGGAAGAAACCATCGCTGCCATTAACAGTGCGTTATTCTCTTGAGTTGAGAACCAACGCTTCTTGTAAGACTCAGTAATCGCCGAAAACAGCAGCTTATTTCTGATAGAAGTATAACGAGCATTCACTTTTGAATGTTCGATTAGATCATCAAGAATAGCTGCAGATAATGCATTGTCTCTCATTGGAGAGGCGTATCTTCTGAAGTTCCCCCTTGATACTCGGGAAGCATTAAATTCAACGGTTTCCCACTGATTTAGCATTTCTTCAGCATGAGAAGAGTTACCAACCAGCGCATAAGCCGCTGCTAACTGCATAAACTCATGTTTAGACGTATAAAAATTATGACGGTTCTGCTGCCATACTTTATTCAGGTCACTCCAGTTTAACTGGCCATTTTGAGCCAAAACATAAGATGCATAAGTGAAAGCGCTAACATGTTCAACCGTTGAAACTTTACGAGTTACGTAATATCTCACACGTTTCAACGCACTCTCAATCGCTTGCTTAGGCACGATATCAGGGTACTTATTATTAACTTTAATTAAAAAGTCAGTCGCATAAACGGTTATCCATGCATCTTCTCTTCCATTGTCCCATAAGCTAAACGCACCATAGCTAAGCTGACGAACCAATAACCTCTGAACAACTTGTTCCAGTAATTGCTCTTCTGTCTTCTCTGCTTTTTCTAACTGCTCTTGTTTAATCTCTTCTAGCTTAGGCAAATCATAAAGATAAGGCATCGCTTTACTAATGGTTTGCTCTGTACATCCATACGGATAACCAAACAATGCGTTAGCTTGTTTTTGGATATCAACTTGCGGCGAATACGAAACCGTCATAGTCCCTGCCGAACCATCCAGCCAAGTAAGGCCCTTCCACATTGACTGTGGAACCTCAAAGGTTTGCCCTGGCTGAATCGTTGCTGACATCGTTCTGGTAACATATGGAACACTCGGACGAATTGGCACATACCATTGACGCTGAATATTGACCGCTTCACTATCACTAGATTCAACACTGCTCAGTGCAAGACTGACTGTACTTGACCGAAATTTGAAGTGCTCAGCCGCTGTCACTGGAAGCGTCGCATAATAACGCTGCTTATCTTCCAGAGTGATAACTTCATTAAATGGTTCAACAAACTTCAAAGCGTCATTACTGGTGCTTAATGAAACGTTAAACTGCTGTTTCACACCACTCACATTAAACAGTTCAACAGTCATTGAGCTGTTATCACCTGGAGCAAAAAACTTTGGTATGGATAATTCAGCAACAACCTTGTGTGTCACTTTGTTGTCAACGACCTGTTGACCAAATTCGTTATCATTAAATGCCGTGGCAATAACCTGAACTTCACCGTTATAGTCAGGAATGTCCAAAGTAACATTGGCAACACCATTCTTCACCTCAACAGGTTTTGACATTAACGTTAACGTTTTGACCTCCACAAGCGACTCATTTTTATTTAACGCTGCCATTGCTGCTTCCTCGGTTTCTGAAGACATCATGTCACTACCAAAACGAGAAGTCGCAAATGGGTCGGGTCTTAAATCGTACAGACGAGAGTAAAGATCAATCACGTCTGGGTTATAGCGTTGCTGTGCATAGAAGTAATGATAAGGGTCACTTGGCTTAAAGCGACTTAGGTTTAGAATACCTTTATCGACAAGAGAGAGCGTAACCCAAGTTTTTTGTTTATCACTTTTACCGCCCGCTACTTTCACAGGAATGATGACCGTTTTTTCCGCTTTAATCACCTCTGGCAATTCTACATCTACCTGCAATTCACGCTCAGTACGATTCAGTTTTAAAGCTTCAACCCCCATATATCGAATTGGCTGACCATTTACATTGGAAGTCAACACTGCACTGACATACATATCATGGCGGTTCCAATCATTTTCCATTGGAATGTCTAGGCTTTGTTGACCTTTCTCCACCGTGATCGTTTTTGAATAGAGTTCTTTATCACTCTCTACCGTTACCGTAAGATCTCCTCGCACGGGAGCCCGAACATTCACTTTGATTAGCTCACCAACCTTATAATGCGTTTTATCCAGTGTGACAGCTAGGTGATCTGGTTTTGCCTGAATCTGCTGACGACTCTCATTCCAGCCTGCATAAAATTCATATTCAGTGACATTACCTGATTTTTTGTCTGTCACCGTTAAACGATAATTACCCCAGGTAACAGGTACAGACAATAAGGTTGATTGACCTTTTTTCACGGACAGCGGTTTTTCAACAATGGTTTTCCATTTGTCTTGCGTTTTTTTCCGCCAACCTCTGCCTTCTTCATAAATCCAATAGTGTTTACCCTGATCGTAATCCAACTGAATCTGTAAAGAGCCATCCAGCATTTGTGAGCCTGAATCATTAAGCAGTGCAATATCAAACTCAGCCTGAGATCGATAATCAAACACCTTTTTATGTGGACGAACTGCCGGAATGGCGGACTTCTTCCAAACAACAACAGAATGCTTGCGTTGAACCGCAGCACCGCCTGACTCAAGCAAACTAAATTCGCTTTCAACTTTGATTGGCGAGTAAATTTTATTTGAAGCTGGTGTGGTTACTAGAACCGTCGCCTTTCCTTTTTCAGATAATCGAGTGTCGTCAAGTCTTTTGTAACGATCTTCTAAGTTGTGCTTTTTACCGACCAAAAAGTCTTTGTATTTACCACTGAAAGAGTAAACCGGGCCGTAACTTACGAACGTTTTCAACTGGTTATTATTCGCAGGTGAGCCAAACAGATAACGACCACTCAAATCATATTGAACCTCGTCATCGGCATAAACGGTTTCTTGTTTTGGTGTCACCGTTAATTCCATTCGTTCTGGTGTGAATTCTTCAACTTGAAAACGAAAAACATTGACGGGATTTTTTGAGGTTGAATCGGTTCTCACTTCCAGAGTATAGCGGCCTACATTCCAAAACGGCTGTGACTCAATATCATAGCGGTAATAACCACTTTCGCTGGCGTTAACAAGTTTTGAAAGTATTTGCTTATTCTTTGAATCAAATAGAGTCAAAGTAAGCGGAATGTTTAACATTCTATCGCCTTGCGCATCACGCAATAAGATATTGATTGGAATAGAGTTTCCCGGACGAATTAGGTCCCGGTTACTGTATACAAACGCACTTTCAGCTTGCGCTACACGACCGCCGATACTGTATTCAGAGAGATCAAGTGGGATTTCACGCAGAGGCAGAATTGAATAGCTTTTTCCAGATTCAACAACAATGACATCGTTATTCTCTGGTGTGACATTAAGAACGGCTTTGCCTTCATTATCTATCGCCGCGCTTTCAAACAAGTTGCCATCTTTACGGTAGAGTTTTACCACTCCCGAAGTAAAAGCATAACCGGAGCTTAAAGAAGCAGTTCGTACGGTAATACTGTTGTGGAATACTTTCGCCTGAACACCAATATCGGTTAACAATACATGACGAACTTGCAAGTTGTCGTAACTTCCCGCTTTACGGACAACCACCAGATACCAGCCTGGTTTAATTGATTGAGGAATACGGATACGAACAGTCTGCTCTTCATTAGTACGCGCTTTCGGTAAAGTGTAACGGTCAATATGTAGTGAAGTGAAAGAGCGCTCTATACTACTAAGATCCCAGGCTTTGATTTCTTGGTTGAAATAGTATTGATTGAGAAAAGAAGCTGGATTGTTGGCTTGTAGAATATCGACATCGATTTCATTCACATTGACAGCAGAAATAGGAATTGATTGATCACTTGATAGCGGAACAACCGGTCCTCGCCCAACAAAGCTGACACTGGGCTCAAGCACTTTACCTTTGTCGGGATCAGCTAACGCTTCAGTCATAAATAAAGTTATAGCGATGAATACAAAGGCAAAAATTACCAGCATTTTATTGCTAAATCCTAACCAATTACGACGCATAAATGCTCCTTACGTCCTTCATTTGTGTGTACCACACAATGAAATTAAACACATAAACACAGGCTTGTAAAAAACATATCCCTTACATTATTTTTCCAACCCTTATGCCTTATAGAAAAGAGTCAAGCAAACCCAAACTTAATGAAGAAGACTAAAACCATATAACGTTGTTAAATATTAACGCACTCCAGCTTATCATCCGTTATTCCCGAGATGTAATAATTGAATCATGATTATAATGTCGAGTGATATACATCAAAATGAGTAACGCCAACAACAATAATCCCGTTCCCATTAGCAGCGCATAGTCTTCAAGTTGAAGTATGGAATAAAGAACTGTATAAAGCCCCGCCTGCATTACACCGACAAAGAAACCTCGCTTATAGCTCGCCGAGGCGCTTCCTACATAGGAGGATATAGACAATACTGGAATAGTGGCAGCGATAAGGTAAGCATAGAAAAATACCAAGTGCTCTAACAACGATAACAGCAATAAGTAAAACATCGCCATTGCCCCTCCGACCAACATATATTGAATGATGCTCAAACTAGTTTTCTGACCCAGTTCAAAAATAAACAACATAATGAAGGTCAGCACGATGAACAACAGTCCATATTTTACTGAACGTTCAGTCTTACCGTAATGCGTCACAGGCTCAAAAAGGACGGTGGTCGCCGATATTTCTCCTAGTCTGACCATATCTCCTTGAATGAATTCTTGAGGGTAATTTCTGGTTAAATGGCTGATATTCCAAAAAGCATCAAACCCTTGCTCAGAGATATTTCGCTTGGCCGGCAAGATGCCTTTAAAACTTGGATGTGGCCAATCGCTTTGGATATTAATCAGAGTCTGTTCACCTAAGGGGAGAATATCAATCGCCTCAGAACCACGTAATATCATAGAAAAATCAATACTAAATCCATTATTCCAATCGAGGATTTCCAATCCTTGTTAAAATCCTTGGTTAAGATTATCAACGTTTAACTTGGTACCTGACATTAATGAACCCGCAAGTTTAACCGACGAACCATTTAGTTTGATATTGTGGACTTTATCTATCGCCTTATTAGAAGATACACCAAACACCAATCTAGCTCGTTTCATGTCATAGCCGATAACATTGTCTATTTCTATTTGAGGTGGATTGAAGTCAACCTTACCCAATAAAGTAGTGTTGTAAACTAGGGATTGATAGATACCTCGGTTTCTAAAGTCGTGATTAAGCACCAGATTTTGTTCAAGCTTTTTCGGTAAAATTACCAACTCATTTTGACGAATATCTTTTGTTTTATTAACAGTTTTACCATCAGGACTTAATTCCTCTCGCAGTACATAATAACTGTAAGGAACAACTAATACAGGCCCCGATAGAATGAGTTTTTCTCCCCAAGAATGACCAATGTCTTTCACGACTCGATGATATATACGTTCGCGATCGGAGGTCATATCCATCACCATACTTAATGGTAATAAAGCACCGACACAGATAATAGCAATAATAACCGCCTTCGTCAGATGAGTGTATTTAGCTTTTTTCACAGTGCGAGTTTCAGACATTTCATTTAAGTTTGTCGAAGGTTGTTCAGAATTATTTCCTAAATAGCGAACCATAAGATAAACGACACCACTCACAATGGCTAAAAACAATAAAGCGACAAAAATAATATAAGTCATACTACTCCAAATGATGACTAATAGAGAAACAACTAGTTCTGTTGCAAAATTGGAAGCCTCTGACCTGAAGAAAAGACTATCTGCTGCTCAACTAAAGAGGTTTTACCAACTAATTGTTTTCCTTTTTGACTAAACTGGCGATAAGCATCATTTTCAGTTAGCATCGCCACCATTACCAAGTGGTAGTAAGCGAGATGCTTGCTAAAGCCACTCATTGAAACTGCCAACTAACAGGCATGACAACCAGTATCCTGTTGTTATTCCCAATTGATAGCCAATAAACAAAGACCAAAAGCTTGCATCCAATGGTTTATTTGAGATATTGATTAGGCATTATGACACCATACCAAACCAGTTACATTAGCAATGCCATTTTTAATCCCTCACTCGTGCATAGAAATAGCTGAATTAACAGTAATACTTAGTCTTTAAACAAGAAGCCTTGCAATCCCCAGTAATCAGCACCTAGTTCATGTAGTGCCTTCATCTTCTCATCTGAATCAATTCGTTCGACGATAATATTGTAATATTTATTATTCAGAATACTTTTAAGATATTGAATATTTCTATTTTATCAGTGAAATTCACTTTTATAAAACTATAGATATCAGACTGGATTTCACTAATTCTAAAATCTGGTTCACAAGGTGATGCATTCACATCATCAGCAGCAAGAATAACATTTGATGACCTTAAAAACTGCAGACCATCACGGATTAAAATACAATCACAACAATGATTTTTTCCGTTATTTCAATGACTAAATGAACATCATATTGCTTTAATTTTTGCTGAAAAGAAACAATATCGCAGAGTAAAAACTTATCACATAAATGACTTCTCTCTACGTTAACAAATAAAAATAACCCGCTAAATAGTATCAGACGTTCTTGCAAATTTTGTATTTTTTGCAAAATTATTCTGGTTGTGTCAGGGAAAATAAAAGAATGGTACGAAGCAAGAGAACTTTGGTTACAAGCGAATACCAAAGCAAGTATTGGTCATCCAAACAGAAATTGGTCTTGGGCAAGAGCCATGTATTGTAATATACAATTACCACACAATAACCAAATTAAAATTAAGAATAAAATTTAAAAATCAGCCTATATTCTGGGTGCTATAACAACCTCAATCCTCATCATCATTGCGATTAACATCGTAAGACTAACATCAAAAAAGTTGAATAAAGAAACCTAAATAGCCTGATTATAGCCCCAATTGGAGGGAAGATAGTTGTAATGGACAATGCCAAGCCAAGGCTCACCTCTAGCGGGTGTTGTCCTTTTTGTCACTCATTGTGTTCGCAGATTACTTCAGCCACTATTTCATCACACACCATTTGCCTAACCGATCTAATCATCCTACATGATAGTCTTCCGACCACCAGAACAGTTGACTTACTTTATTATAAAAATAACTTACTTTTCGTGTAGGTTTATTCCTTTTTCAATCGTCGAATTTGAGAAAATAAAAATTAATGCTAATAATTTCATGATGTTACAATTTTAAATTTATTCAGCAATATTTGTCGGAAGATATGAATTCCTATAAGGTGTGAATAACATTATTCACCACCAAAGAATGACAAATGCTTAATAAAATCACAAAAGTATCGTATAAGATATATTTAACAATTATTTTATCAATAATATCTTCACTATTCATAACTGGAGTAGCTTGTTTTGCAATCAAAAATATTCAATATGATTTTGATGTTTTCAGGTTGGTAAACCAGAATGCCATTCAAGCAAGCAATGTCCAAGAGAGCATGCTCACAGCACGAATTCGAGCGCTGTCCTATCGCCAAAATGGAAAAGATGAGCAATTTACAGCTGCAATTAAAGAAACAGAAAACTCAGAAATTATTCTCAAAAAAGAAATCGCGACAGCGACCAGTCAACAAGAAAGAGAAATGCTTTCTGTCGTTCAACACAATATACAGCAATATCAAAATGGGCTAAACCAAGTAAAACAACAAATGTTGCAACTAAATAAACTAACCACTAACAATCAGGTAGTTATAAAAAGTCTACAACAACAAATCAAAGATATGCGAAGCTTAACCTTGAACTCTGATTCAAATGTATTCGAGTATTTGGTTGAGGCAGAATCGCATTTCACACTGGCAGTACAGCATGCCACCAACTTTATGCTTGATAATGAAAAGAGCGAACTTGAACTATATAAAATATCCATTGCGCAACTTGAACAAGATATCATTAAATTTGATATAAATAATCCAAATTTTCGTAGCGATGAGATAAAACAAGGTGTTGCTACATTTAATAATAATATCAATGAAACTTTCAAAGTGATTGAACAACGTAATAATTTGTGGAATATCACTCTTACTGATTTAGGTAATGATATTACTGACAATTTGGAGGCCATTAAGGATTCATCATTTAATGATCAAACCTCGTTATCCGAACAAGTGGCCGAGTTAAGCAAGAATGCAATAATAGCTGTGGCTATTGCATTATTAGTTTCAACTCCAATTGTATTAATTCTTTGCCAGTTGGTGATACGTAGTATTACAGGACCAATCAACGCAACTAAGGCTATCATTGAAAGAATGGCCGAGGGAGAGCTTCAAACACATTGCTCCGCTGAAGGTGCCGATGAAATTGCTCAAATGCGCCGCTCTTTAGGGAAAATGGAACAAAAATTCTACACAACAGTGCAAGAAATTACTCAAAATTGTGAAATGTTGGCTTCAGCATCAGAACAACTTTCCGCCATTAACCAGGAAGTACTCCATAGCTCAACGATTCAGCGACAAGAAACCGATCAAGTGGCAACGGCAATGAATGAAATGTCTGCTGCCATTAATGAGGTTGCTCATAACGCAAACACAGCCTCAGTAGAAGCCGAATTTGCTACAGAAGAAGCGAACAAAGGAATAAATGTTATGTCTTCTTCTATGGAACAGATAGGCTCACTTGCATCACAAATGAGCGGGTTAAGTAAAGATATTTCCATGCTTCACACAGGCACAGAAGAAGTGGGTGATGTGATGGATGTGATTCAAACAATCGCTGAACAAACGAATCTTCTGGCACTTAACGCTGCCATTGAGGCAGCCCGAGCAGGTGATCATGGCCGCGGTTTTGCCGTTGTTGCTGATGAAGTACGCCAACTTGCCCAACAGACACAAAAAGCCGTTGAGAAAATTGAAGATCAAATCACAACCTTACAGCAAAGCACGGCTCTGGTAGTCACATCGATCAATGCTAGTCAAACTACGCTTGAAGGAACCGTGAAACAGTCTGAATCAGCGAACCGTGCATTTATGATGATCACAGAAAAAGTTGCTCAGACGAATAGCTTAAATACACAAATTGCTACAGCGACAGAAGAACAGAGCACCACCGCCGAAGTAATCAGTCAAAGTATCACAGTTGTTCGAGATAAAGTTGAGCAAACCGTTAATATGGTTTCTGACAGCAATCACGCCTCGCAGGAACTTGCCAAAATGTCTGTCACTCTAGCTGAATTGATGCGCTTTTTTACACTGAAATAAATATAGCAAATTGGAGCTAATCACTTGATGGGTCTTGCTTGATGGATTAGCTCTCATCTATAGCTGAAGAAAAACATAGCTAAATAGTAAACACTCTTTGTATTAATTAACAACACTATGAATAAACCATTTAAAACCATATTGACCGAATGGATGTCCGCTAAATCTATAACAAGAAACGAGCTTATTGCCCATTTGCAACTTAATAATTACGAAGATTTTAAAGGGCTAGATTCCATCACTTTAAGTCGTTGGTTAACCGGTAAAACTGTGCCATCAGCCCATAAGCAACTACTGATCTGCAAAAGCATTGATGCCGATCTGATTGACTTTGTAAAAAAAATTAACGCAAAAAATGTAAAATGTCCAAGCAAAAAAACAAAATTGATTTCTGAATTCATTAAATTGCTCGACTATATCAATCCGACGCTTTCTTATAAAAAAGCCGATGCCACCACTAAAATTCATGTCGATATTTTTAGTTACCACCAACATCAGGAAACTTTAGGGGATTTTTACAAAAACATACGACCAATAAACCAGTTCACTGAAGAACTGTATGAACTGACCAATGAGATTTCCTATCCCACCATTCGCTTACTGAATGAACATGATGAGATGATAGGCCACTGGGTGGGAATTGAACCATTAGAGAAAGTACATAACTTACCGTCTTTCCCGTCGTTAAAACCTGAAGAGCAGGATGAAGGCTATCTCCTTAACGTATCTTTTTTCCATGACTCAAAACACTTTTTCTACTTGATTAGCCTTGCGCTTTGCTACTATTTACTTTCGCCAAAATTTAAAAACAAACGAATTGCCTATATTTTTATCTCTGGATACTCAGTGTACGAAGTTACAAAATTAGTTTTCGATGCGGAAGATGTAAAATATTATCCGCCTCAAGAAAAGAACTCACGTTTAGGAGTCCATTTAGTCAAAATAGACATTTTAAAGATAATCGCAAACCCTATTGTACTGCCATTAATACAAAAACGGCTAAAATGCTTAGAACAATGCAACCATGATTGTCAGTTATGTAACTTAAAAAACTATCTGTAAGATTAGCAATGAGAAGGTCAATGGAGAACTCACGTTATCACGGCTTGCCCATGGCTAATGTGGTAGGTTTTATAACAGTAACTAGATTTGCCGCAAGCTTAAGTTAAGTTTTCGTTGTCCTGCATTTACTGTTCCTTTAAAACAACCAAACCCTCACTAAAGAATGTAAAAAGTGAAGGTTTGGTTGTGTTGGGGGTCACAATGAGCCGCTTAAGCATTCCTTATTTAAGCACAATACATATAACATAAACTTCGTATAATAAAATGGCATCGTCCATTCGATAATTAAACGCAATGCTAAAAATCCATTCAGTCAGAGCTCAGAAGACTGCAAATATTCAATTAAACGAAGATAATCACCTAACAACAAAGGGTCTGGGCTATCTATTACACATTTTTTTATAATCGCCTTGGTGGTACTGAGCGGTAAATTCAAATATTGCTGAGTAACAAACACCAGTCGAGAATAGGACGGCTTATTCAGTATCAGGGGCTTTTTACCAGTTATACGAATTTCAAAACGTTCAATTACATAATCCGATTCATCACTTTCGGTACATACCCAATCATTAATATCCAAACGTTCCACCATTACAAATGACGCTATTTCTCTTCTACTCACAAAATGCCGACATCCCTCCTAACAACTTTATCCATTTAACCTAGCCTTAAAAGTTGCTGACTGCGAATCTTCTAGCAAATACATAAATATGGGTGTAGAACATTATCTGAGAAACAACGAATATCACTGGTTAGCTCAAAAATCCGTTTTTTGCATAAGAGACTACCGACTTATAAGAAAATTCAAATCCACCGGATCAGCGGTGGATTTGTACATAAGTGATACTACAATCAATCTATTCGATTCAGATGAACATCCATTTGTGGATAAGGTATCTCAATACCATTTTGATCCAACGCTTCTTTAATTGAACCTAAAGAATCAAAGTACACATCCCAGTAGTCTTCTGTTTTACACCAAGGGCGTACGACAAAATCAACCGATGAATCATTTAAAGCACACACTCCAATATAAATAGCGGGTTCTGTCAGAATACGCTCATCTTTTAATAAAACATCTTGAATAACCTGTTTGGTTTTCTTTATATCTGCCTTATATGAAACGCCGATAGTTAAGTCAACACGGCGTTTAGCATGACGAGAGTAATTAATGATCGACCCTGAAGTAATTGCACCATTGGGTACTACTACCATTTTATTATCTACCGTTTTCAGTACTGTTTGAAAAATTTGAATTGACTCAACTAAACCAGCAACACCGGACACTTCTATATAATCACCAGACTTAAAAGGGCGGAAGCTAACAATAAGAACACCAGCAGCGAAGTTTGACAATGAACCTTGTAGAGCTAAACCTACAGCTAAGCCAGCGGCACCAATCACTGCGACTACAGAAGTAGTTTCAACACCTAACTTCCCAAGTGCCGCGATTAAAACAATCGTAAATAGTACGTAGCGGACTAAACCCAAAATAAAATCGACAACCGCTGCATCCATTTTTTTCTTGTTTAGTAATTTTTTAACACTTGCGGTTATTAGTTTTACGACAATATTACCAATAAACAATATTAAGATTGCAGAAATAATATTAACACTGTATTGAATAATAAGATCTGAGTTATCGCCAAACCAACTACTTACACTATTAACCCCGTCTGGGAAATTAACTGCCAAGATATCTTCAGTCATAAATTTAACCTTTAATCATTCCTGTTATAATAATCATTAATTTAAAATTAGAAAGCAAACAATGTAGCGAATTCAGATAGCAACGATGTTGAAGCACCTTGGTTTTTTAAATAGTTCAGCATTAACGGAGCAAGCTGCATTAACGTTGATGCATTTAAGCCAAGATTACTCAATGAATTAGTCACATCCAAAACGGAACTACTAGAACCACTCAACGATGTAAGGTCTACGCCACCAATCAAAGACGTCAATTCAGAACTACTTGATTGGTTCAAGTTGCTCTGAGCAAATGACAATAATGATGTAACACTTCCAACAGCTTGATCTTGGGTAATACCTAAAGCTGAACTGGTATTATTAACCAATGACAGCAGTTGCTGTGTTTGGGTTACTGTGGGTACTGTTGCCAATTGGTTACTACTGTTAGACGATGTCAAGCTATTTGATTGACAACCACTTAGTGACATAGCGATAGCTGACATCGCAACTACAGCTTTAATTAATACAATAACTTTCATATAGGTCTCAAAATATTAGAAAACTGTACATTAAGTTTTCACAGATCTTAGTGTTTAGCATTTGAAGATAGATTTCTCAATCAACGCTATCAATATCACGAATACACCACTTTTAGACCTAAATCACTGGCTATATAATAAAATGTCCTAAAACTTTGCGAAAATGAAGAATGCTGAGATTATTCATACAATAAAGTTATTCATAATATGTAAGTGTTTCTTCGCTAGATAACCACTTATATAATGGAATAATACATTATAAAAAACATGAATTATTTAGTAACACGCTGTATTTTAGGATATAAAAGATAATTAATTGAGCATCCCAAATATAGGAATTGTTTAGGCATAATTTGATATTAGGCACATATATAGACCAAAACAACATCATGCTAACCCTAACACAATGCAACCTTGCTACCATTAAACAAATTAATAGAACAAAAGATGACGAACAGAATTCCCTTTAACGTCCATTAATTGCAAAAGTATATATACTAAAACTACTTGGAGTTGCAGGTAGGCGACAAGTAAGTGAATCCCCATGAACATAGATAAGCTATGTGATTAGGGTGAACGAATACAGTCAACACCGCTGCTGCTTCAAGTTGGAAGAGTATAGAAACGATGGTAACTAAACCTCGATATGCTTCCAATCAACCAAAGAGAGTAGATATCCTATGAGTAAAGCAGATTACTTATCCTGGGCACAGCAAGCTTGCGAAAAAGAAAAACAACGAGAATGGGATGAAGCTAGAGCGCTTTGGAAAAAAGCCCAATCCCATGCTATCACCGGCTCTCAAAACGAGAATTGGGCTTGGGCACGCTCTGTCTTTTGTAATGTTCGCCATCATCAACAAAGCCGACGAATGTAAGATCAAGCATCATTGTTCTACTATAAACTACCCCAACTCTGATATTAAACTTACAGTCTCGGTTATATATTCAGCTTTTACAACAAACAACACTACGCAGTGTTAATGAATGTTCCCAATAAAAGATTGGCATAGATTTCAGATTAATTATCAAATAGTTAGATAACAAAATAATGAAAAAATTATTTCAACAATGGGATTCGCTATATTAACCGGCTGTGCATCCACATCAAACGAGCAATCGGCGTCCAATGATGCCCGAGTCTGTGCACAAAATTTCACTCAATCAGGGAGTTTGCTAACAGGAAAGCAATACAAAACGTTTGAGATCATCGAAAATGCCAA
Source organism: Vibrio sp. (assembly GCF_047973365.1). GTDB lineage: Bacteria > Pseudomonadota > Gammaproteobacteria > Enterobacterales > Vibrionaceae > Vibrio. The sequence goes on from NZ_JBKEBW010000087.1 coordinate 30,877, forward strand.
GCAAAAATCGACTTTTGAAAAAATCACTCGTCACATCACTGCTGATGGGTGGCATATTACTAACTCAGACAGTCAATTAGGTTTACTTAGTGCAAGCCAAACCATTTCTTTTGGCGAAGGAAAAACAGCGCCATTAAACATTACTGTTGAACAAATAAACTCTGACGTTAAAACAGCTATTACGTTCACAACATCCGCTGGTGTTTATTCTCCAGCAACTGCTGTAATGAATAGTTTTTGTGAAATCATCGAAGCAGCAAAATAGTATGATTTATTCTGATGAACACCACATCAGTAAAAAATATTAGCCTCTTTCCATATTTGAAAAAGAGGCTATATGTTTTATCGCTCATAAAATGTGTAAGTGGTGAGCAAATTAGGAACAAGGTTTCCAATTGTCCGTAACCCTATTGTTCAATAGTTTGTATATACCCAAGCTACTTGGAGTTACAGGTAGGCGGCAAGTGAGTGAATCCCCATGAGCATAGATAAACTATGTGATTGGGGTGAACGAACGTAGCCAACACCGCTGTAGCTCCAAGTAGAAAGGGTATAGACGACGTACCACCACACATTTCTAATCCAAACTTTTAATAATATTGGAAACTTTTGCATGCACGGTACTTACAGTATCCGCAGGTTTATATATCGAGCCTCCAATACCTAATCCGCAAGCCCCTATTTCCATGTACATTTTCGCATTGTCGGCCCCAACCCCACCAACAGGAATTAAATTTGTCCTTGCTGAGAAAACACTTATCCAAGCTTTAAGGACTGTTGGAGTGATCATTTCTGAAGGGAACAGTTTTAGCCCATCAGCACCTTTAGAAAGTGCCGTAAAGCCTTCTGTTGGCGTCATGACACCCGGTAACCAAAGCATATTAAGTTGCTTCGCTTTCATACCGACGTCTGGATTAAAGTTTGGAGATATGACAATTCTTCCCCCCACCTGACTCAGTTTTTCGACATCCTCAGGAACAAGAACAGTACCCGCGCCAATCAATGCTTTTCCTTGAAAATGTTTCACCATTTTTCTAATACTTTCAAAAGGCGACGGAGAATTTAAAGGAACTTCCATTATCCTTACACCATTTTCATACAACACTTCGCCTATCTCAATACAGTTATCAGGAGTCAAACCTCTTAAAATTGCAATGATTGGACACTGTTTCAAATAACCTTCAAATTCACTCTTCATTACGGTTCCTTTTATAATCATTAAATACTCGAAGGGTCCCAAAAATAACGGTATTGTCGGGCACAATATGAGAAGTAAAACCTAGATACTCAAGAGCTCTTTGATACGCAACTGGAAGATTGTAGTGGTACAGTGAATTTGGCCACCTGAATAGAGGTGTTAAGATACACCTCAGAGACAAACAGGTGATTTTATGACAAATCGTACAAGACGCACTTTTAGTGCGGAATTCAAACTTGAAGCAGCACAATTAGTAACAGAGCATGGCTATTCGGTTATCGAAGCCGCTAAAGCAATGAATGTAAGTCAATCAGCAATGGATCGCTGGGTACGGCAACTCAAGCAAGAGCAACGAGGCATTGCACCGAAA
>NZ_JBKEBW010000003.1:0-63779 GCF_047973365.1 Vibrio sp.
ATCAAGCCCTCTACGCTCTTCCACCAATGCTCAATTTGATCATGTTTTAGCTAGGACGTTACTAATTGATGTTTTGGATTATGTCCGACGCCTAAATTCTCTTTAGGTTTTAGAGTGAAAACGCAAAAACCTAATTTCTTGAAATGGTTATCGAGATAGTTACGTACAGCCTTAGTATCAGAAATATGCTCTAGCTGCTGTTCCATTTTCAAGTATTCAGTAATGTCTATACCTTCAGCTTCCGCGACCGCTTCATGGATGTTTCTGTGCTGTTGATAAGAGAAAGTCAGCGTTTTCTCTTCATTTTTGTAGGTATAAATAATAGTGCGAGCCATAGTTTCTCTCATTAGCAGCAATTATAAAACGCTAGATTCTGCCTTGAAGTGGAATAATTGTCACGCTTTCACCGGACTTAACTGTATCTACTGCTGGTGAGATTTCGATTAAGCAGTTGGCTTCACTCATAGATCGCAATATCCCAGAACCTTGTTTTCCGGTCGATTGTACCATCAACTGACCATATTGATTGATGCTATATATGCCACGGGTAAACTCTGTTCTTCCTTGACGGGAGCGAAGCTCTTCGGTTGCGATAGCATTAACTTTCAATGGCTGCCAATTCTCTTCACCTTGCATTTTGCGCAGTGCGGGTTCGACAAAATTGATGAATGAGACCATTACGGCTACTGGATTTCCCGGTAAGCCAAAGACAGGCTTATGGTTAATGTTGCCGAATGCCAGTGGACGTCCGGGGCGCATATTAATCCGCCAAAATTCAATTGACCCTAAGGATTTTAGCGCTGATTTAATAAAATCCGCGTCACCGACAGAGACTCCGCCCGATGTGAGCACGACATCCGCCGTTGATGATGCTCTGCGTAATGCATCAATCATCGCTTGTTCGTTATCTGCGATAATACCAAGGTCTATGGTTTCACAACCTAACTGAGCCAGAAGTCCCATAAGCGTGTATCGATTTGAATCAAAGATACGAGAATCATTAACAAGGGTACCGGGAGCTTGCACTTCATCGCCTGTGGAAAATATCGCAACTTTCAACTTTCGATATACAGGCACAGTGTCCATGCCTAACGAGGCTATCATTCCCATCTCTGGCGAGTTCAAGCGTTGACCCTGTGAAAATACCTTTTGACCTTGCGCTAGATCTTCTCCAGCTTGGCGCACATTTTGCCCAGCTTTTATTTTGGTATCGCCAAACGTCACGCTTTCACCACAGATGAGCGCTTGTTCTCGCATGATAACGGTGTCAGCACCTTGCGGAACTGCTGCACCAGTCATTATTTTTACTGTTTGACCGGGTCCGACAACGCCTGAATAACAGTCTCCTGCCAAAACCTCAGCAACTATCTGATATTGTTCACGGTTTAGGTCATCACTTCGTATAGCGAAACCATCCATCGCTGAATTTCTATAACTTGGCACATTGACGGGTGATGAAAGATCTTTGCCTAACACTCGGTTGTATATCTTCGGCAAGGCTAGATATTCAATCTCGGAGAGAGCGGAAACACTCGCGAGAATAGCTTGTCGCCCTTGTTCTACTGATAGCAGAGCAGGAGATAACGTATCACAGCAGGCAGAGGTAGGCTTTTCCTGACCAAAGGTATTTGCATAATTAATGACAAACTTAGCGATGGTGGCTAAATCGTTAATGTTGAGTTGAGGAAGCGCAGACTCTACGGATTCATCTGCCGCTATGGCTATGATGTTGTTATCGTTTGGATAGAGCCAAGGCTTGTTGAGCTCCTTCCTGTGCAATTCAACTTTAGGAAAGGTAATGTTTTTACAACCTTCCACTAAGATGATGTCGAGTTTTTCGCTGTCAAAGCGGCTGAGAAGATAGTTGAATTCTGCTTCTGCATCAGGGGTCTCTGTCATTAACACATGACGATTACGCGAAGCAATCAACATCTGGCTAGCGCCTGCTTTACGCAAACGATAGCTGTCTTTACCCGGAATATCGACATCAAAGTCATGATGAGCATGCTTTAGTACGCCTAAGCGCAGCCCGGCTTCGGTTAGCATAGGGATAAGAGCTTCAAGTAATGTTGTTTTTCCTGTACCTGAATAAGCAGCAAAACCTAGTAGGGGCAGGTGAGGGCGCGGTGAGTTCATATTTGTAATGCTCCGAATTCCGTCAGTTCATCTGGGGTATTTAAATTGACAAAGCACTGCGGCGAGTCGCTAAAATCGACATATTCAGTATGGCAGTCGTTGTAAAGTAAGATAATCTTTCTGTCGCCACGTTCTAAAAACGCCGTTAATTTAGGTAATACACGTTTATGGTAAAGTGTGAAAACTGGCTGAGAATGTTCTCCATCATGGGCGACGATGATATCGCTATGATTGGTCACAACCTGACAAAAACGCTTAACCAGATCTGCAGAAATCAATGGGCTGTCACAAGGAACAAATCCAACCCAATCTGTTGTTGCATTGATTAAACCGCTGTGAATACCACCCAAAGGTCCTGGATAACCAGTAAAGTTGTCGCAGATAACTGTTCCGTAGCGGCTGTATTGTTCTAAATTACGATTTGCATTGATTAGTATTCGAGGCGTTTGCGGCTGTAAACGTTCAATAACATGCTCGATTAGCGGTTTGTTATTAAGCTTAATAAGCCCTTTATCATTTCCACCCATGCGAGTTGCTTGCCCTCCGGCAAGTATCACCCAACTAGTTTGAGAGGGAAGTAACATTGTTTTTCTCTTTTTCTGGTTTAACTATGTGTAACAATGGTGTTTCGATAAGAGTGCAGTTATTTATCCACCACTGCTTTTTACAAATTGCAGTTAAAGCGTTAGCTTGATGACTAGTAATGACAAGACTTGTGCCTCTGGCTAACAAATCTTTCGCCATGACTACCAGTCGGTCTATGGATTCTTGATCAAGTGAGGCGCTTGGTTCGTCCATCAGCAGAATAGACGGGTTTAATATCCAAGCTCGCGCCATCGCCACACGTTGTTTTTCTCCACCCGACAGAACGGAGATATGCTCATCCGCCAAAGTTTCCAAACCAACCATGCGCAGTGCATTAATCACGGTAGAACGCTTTTCCTTGGCACTGAGCGCTGAAAATTTAATCCCATAGAGCACGTTTTGATACACAGATGCATCAAACAGATAGGGTGTCTGGTGCAAATAGATAATTTGTTGGTGAGCCGATGGTTGCATAAAGCGTTGCCACCAAGGTAAAGCGTTAGACACACTACCTTTGGTCGGCTTCAGGAGTCCAGCCAAAATTTTAAGCAAGGTTGTTTTGCCAACCCCGTTATCTCCTTTGAGATAAATAGCGTCATTGGGCCCAATGGTAAGATGATCGATATGAAATAATACTCGATCTTTGAAACGCATTGATAACTGTTGAGCGTTAAGTGTTATCGTCATTCTTATCCTTACGTTCGCAGAAAACCTTTGCCTCGCATAGCAGAAAGGGCAAAATTCAAGGCTAGAGCCAAGCATAGTAGCACCATTCCTAACGCAACACCTTGCGCAAAAGCGCCTTTGTGACTTTCCATCGCAATAGCGGTTGGGATATTTCGGGTTAACCCCATAATGTTACCGCCAACCATCATAGAACAGCCCACTTCTGTCACGATTCTTGAAAAACTGGCAATCACAGCGGCCAATAATGGAAACCGAGTTTCCCAGATGACAGTGGCTGCAATCCTAGATATTGAAGCGCCGAGCGTCATCGCCGTCTCTACAGAACGGCGGTCGCTGGATTGCAGTGTTCCATGCATCATGGAAACTAAAATAGGAAAACAGATCATCATCTGACCTAGGATCATCGCTTTTTGGGTAAAAAGCATAGACCAATTGCCGAGAGGACCCGATCGAGAAAGAAGCATATACAACAGCAAACCAATCACGACTGTGGGTACAGCTTGAAGTGTATTGATAACAGACAACAACAGCCATTTGCCGTAAAAGTTGCTATAAGCCAGCAAAAAAGAAAATAACATTGCCGGTATCAACACTACGCAGATTGCGCTTAACGAAACACTAAAGGAGACCGCTACGATCTCCCATAGTTCTGCATCAAAGCTTATCAGTAATGTCAGTGCTTCTTGCGTCGTTTGCCAAAGGCTCATACAAGACCGTTATTTGTCAGCGTTTGCGACAAAAAGCTGTTGTCCGTTAAGAGTGAAGCTGTTGATCTTCTGTTGACCTTCTTCAGACACCAACCAATCACTGAACGCCTTCGCGCCTTTATAGTTTGTTGTTGGGTAACGCTCTGGGTTAATCAGAATGACTTGGTACGGGTTAAACAACTTATCGTCACCTTGGTACACGATTTTAAGGTCTAGTTTATTTTGATATGCCAGCCACGTACCGCGGTCAGTAAGCGTATAAGCTTGAAGTTCAGAAGCCATGTTCAGTGTTGGCCCCATACCTTGACCGACCGATTTATAACCGCCAAAGTTTGGTTCCATTTTCGCTTGAGCCCAAATACCCAATTCTTTCTTATGAGTGCCTGAATCATCACCGCGTGAAATAAAGGTTACACCATCTTTTGCGATGTGACTGAAGGCATCCAGAACATTTTTTTGTTCGGTTACTTTAGCGGGATCGCTGTTTGGACCAACCAAGACGAAGTCGTTGTACATCAGTTTGCGAGGTAATACACCAAAGCCACCATCAACAAAGTCTGCTTCAGATTTTGGGGCGTGGGTCATTACCAAATCAACGTCACCGTTTTCACCCATTTTTAGCGCTTTGCCAGTGCCAGTGGCAATCACATCGACTTTATAACCGGCTTCTTTCTCAAAAATCGGCAGAAGGTAGTCAAGTAAACCTGAATGATAAGTACTTGTCGTGGTCGCTAAGCGAATGCGGGAAACATCCTCAGCACTTGATGCTGAGTAACTAACGAGAATTAATGACGCCGCTGTAAGAGTAAGAGAGATCTTTTTGTTCATTATGAATTCCATTCTTGTTTAGGGTTGGGCTCGTTTATTGAAGGCTAAGCTTGGTTTCCAACTAAGTTGTATCACTAAGCTTAGCAAAGCTGATTTTTTTGCAAACTCGATATAGCAAATTAGATGCCAGAGTTAAAGCAAGGTTTGTTGTCCGGGAAATTGACAATATCATGATTTTGATTAGAAATTTAGGCTATAGCGCACATTTGTAGGGACAAAATGTCTCACTATAAACTCATTGGTAGTATTGTTATGTGAGACGTTCTGTCCTAATGAATTATGTTCGAGAAAATCATGAGCGATACAATTGACTCTAAACAACTACCACTATACCAAGCATTTTCAGTCCTTGTCGTCGATGACGAGCTTGGTATGCAGACCATTTTAAAGAAAGCGCTAAGCAAATGGTTCTCAAAAGTAGATTGCGCAAGTTCGGTAGATGAAGCCGAAACCTTACGCACAGAAAATCATTACGATTTGATTATTCTCGATATCAATTTGCCAGGGCGTTCAGGTATTGAATGGGAAGAAGCTTTTACTGACGAATACCATAAAGCTGAAGTGATCTTTATGACGGGCTATGCGGATTTGGAAACTGCAATCAGCGCGTTAAAATTAGGGGCTTCTGACTTTATTCTTAAGCCGTTTAACCTGCAACAGATGATGCAAGCGGTTAAACGATGTATGGATAAGTGTTTAAATGACCGAATGCAATATGCGCTCAAGCATGATTTTGAGCGACATACCATCAGTCAAATTATCGGCCAATCCGAAAAAACCAATCAACTTAAACAACTTATCCTCCAGTTCTCACCCTCTAGAGCATCTGTATTGATTGAAGGCGAGTCAGGAACTGGCAAAGAATTGGTCGCGCGAGGCATTCATGAAGCCAGTGGCAGAAAGGGACCATTCGTACCTGTTAACTGTGGTGCTATCGCCCCTGAGCTTTTAGAAAGTGAGCTATTTGGTCATACTTCGGGGGCTTTTACTGGTGCCAAGAAAAGTCGCGAAGGTTTGTTTCGCGTAGCAAACGGCGGCACACTGTTTTTGGATGAAATAGGAGAAATGCCGTTGACCATGCAATCTTCTCTATTGCGGGTTTTAGAACAGCGAGCAATTCGTCCTGTAGGCTCTGAGAAAGAGATCAGTGTAGACGTGCGTATCGTCGCGGCGACAAACCGCAATCTAAAAAAAGAGGTAGAACAAGGGCGTTTTAGAAGCGATCTCTATTATCGTTTAAACGTTCTAAAAATCGATGTCGCTCCGCTTAGAGACCGCAAAAGTGACTTGCGTGAGCTTGTGCCGTTCTTCACGCAAAAACTTTGTAAAGAGCTTACAATACCGCTTCCTAAGTGGGCTCATGAAGATGTGAGTGCCATCAATGGCTACACCTGGCCTGGCAATATTCGCGAACTAAAGAATCTGATTGAACGTTGCATTCTATTAGGTAAACCGCCAGCTCACTATTGGCGAGAGATGAATGGGATTCCTCATCCGGATAATATTTCTGTGACGATGTCAAAAGCAACAGATGTTACCGAATATATTGAGCAAGAAAGCCACGACTCAGCGACTGGTTACCCAAATACTTGGACACTTAAAGATGTAGAACGTGCACATATAGAACAGTTGGTAGACTTCCACGATGGTAATAAATCAGCGGCTGCCCGAGACTTAGGCGTGGCTAGAAAGACGTTAGAGCGCAAATATAAAGAATGGGAAAATGAAGAGGTTGGCAATGTGGAATGATTTTCCGCTGTGGCGCAAATGGAAACATCGCTTTCAAACCATGGTTCGTTACCGTTTATTAATTCTAACGTCTGTACCTATAGGTTTTACATTGGTAGCGTTGATTGCTATCTCAGTTTACTGGTCCATCCATTACACCTGGCAAAGCACCTTGGTCGATGTGGCCGAGAGATTAGGTATTGCAGAGCGCTCTATTGCCATGCAGCAAGAAAATCAAACAAATAGACTTGAAGCGATTGCCGACTCTTATCAATTAAAAGTTAATCTTCAAAGCCAATCTCGTTCTGATCTTGAATTATGGGTAAAACAGCAAAAGGATCGTTATCAATTTGATTTTCTGAACTTTATACCCACTCTTCCAGAGAAAGAGTCACAATTATTCCAATTGAGTGACAAGCAAACATTTTTTGATGTGTTAGAAGACGAAGAGCTTGCAACGCTAGATGCTGCATTAGCACAAAAAGCAATCGTGCATGAACGTGATAAAGGTTTAGTGGAAAGTAGAGGATTAGTTAGCAGAACGGTTGTCGCAGTGAAAGACAACAGAAATCAACTCATCGGCTTCCTTGATGGCGGTTTATTATTAAACAATAGTTCTGGATTAGTTGATGAGATAAGAGACATCGTTTATCCGCTTAGTCACGACAAACTGCGACCTATTGGTACTTTAACTTTTTTCTTAGACGATCTCCGTGTCAGCACCAACGTGCCTCTAAACAATGATGATAACCAAGGTCGTGCAATTGGTACTCGGGTATCCTCTGAGGTGCGAAAGCAAGTGCTTGAACAGGGGGATAATTGGGTAGACAAAGCCTATGTCTACAATGCTTGGTATATCACTGCCTATCAACCAATTCGCAATCATAATCAACAGGTTATTGGCATGCTTTACACCGGCTATTTGATGTGGCCATTTGTAAAAACTTACCTCACCAACATTTTTGAAATTGCAGTCACGACCTTAGTGCTGCTCGCTATTTCTAGCTTGTTTGTTTACCGTGGTTCTCGAGATTTGTTCCGTCCGATAGAGCGTATACATCGCGTGGTCAAACTGGTTCAGTTAGGGAAAAATCAACGTATCGGTCATTTAGGGTTGGACGAAAAGCATGAGTTGGCTCAGTTAGCTAAGCAGTTTGACAACATGCTTGACCTTCTTCAGCAAAGAAATGAGGAGATTCAAACGGCTGCCAATCAGCTTGAAGAAAAAGTACATTCGAGAACAACCAAGCTGAGGGAAAAGACCGAGCAATTGGAACACCATATCGAGCTGCTGCATACCACGCGAGATAAACTTATCGTACATGAAAAACTGGCTGCTCTGGGTGAATTAACCGCAGGCATAGCACACGAAATAAATAATCCGACCGCCGTGATCCTCGGTAATACTGAACTGATTCAATTTGAATTGGGTGAAGATGGTGCAAAAATTGAAGAAGAGATCCAAGCGATTTTGCAACAGGTCGACAGAATTCGAAATATCACGCGTAGTTTGCTGCAATACAGCCGGCAAGGTGGTGTACAAGATGAAATTACCTGGCAGCACGTTAACCCCATTGTTGAAGAAAGTATCACCCTAGTAAAAACCGGAGCTAAAAAACGTGATATCGAATTTGTCGTTAATTTAAAAGCTCGCACATCGGTTGAAGTGAATCGCCATCTGTTGTTGCAAATATTAGTTAATTTACAAATGAACGCTGTCCACGCCATGAATGGCAAGGGCAAATTGACGATACAAAGCAAAGATTGGTACGAGGAAGACCGTTGTGCAGGCGCTATCATATCGATCGAAGATCAAGGGTGCGGTATCAAAGCCGAAAATCTCAACCGTATTTTTGATCCGTTTTACACCACCAAACGCGATGGCACTGGTTTGGGACTATCAGTGGCTCAAAGTATGCTTAGTCAAACGGGCGGGGAAATCAGAGTACAATCAGAACTAGGAAAAGGGAGTGTGTTTAGTATCTTCTTACCAGTAAAAGCTGAAACCAATCTTATCACCACTAAATCGGTGTCTTAATATTCCTCGATGTTAAGCGTAAAGACCTCCAAATGGAGGTCTTTATCGCCAGCGTTTTACAGCTGTAGCCTATTGTAAAGTTTGAACGGCAATCTTAGGCGGCTTAATACCATGTTGTTTAAACTCATCCATTACGCGCAAAGTGATGTCTGTTTCGAAGAGCTTCTCATAGGCCGTATCCACTACATATGCTTTACAGGTTAACTGTACCGCAAGATAGTTATCTGTGATGGTCTGTTTTACAAGTACCGCAACAGGTTTAGGAAGATGAATATAACGACTAGACGATGCCGCTTCCTGAATAAGGTTACGAGCCAAAACGATGTCTTCATCCATTCCCACATAGAATGGAATCACTACCTGCATATCAAGCGCGCCATAGTTACCTGAAACAGCAACTTCGTTTAAGAACTTGTTATTTGGAATGGTGATGATGTCATCGGATAGGGTACGCATACGTACTGAGCGCAAACCTATCGTAATAATATCGCCATAATGCCCTTCAAATGTGACACGGTCACCTACCTGGAATGGGCGGTCAATCATCACAGTCATACCAGCAATAAACGAGGCTGCCAGGTCTTTAAGTGCAAAACCTATCGATACAGCTAACGTACCACCGATCAATGCAAGGATCTGATCATTAATCCTAAAGCTCAATACAAACACGACAACACCGGCTGTCATGTAGATAAAGAACTGCAGAAATGATTGTAGTTTCTGCAGCATCATTCGATATTGAGCAAATTGACCACCGATAGTATCGACCAGTGAACTCATAAACTTCAATAACAGCCAGGTTCCTATGATGATCAGAACAGAAAAGAACACACCGCTCCAACGAACTAGACTTGCGATTTGTTGAAAACTTTCTGCGTTTACAGCCTCTTCACTGGCGTAAACGGGCAAAGTTAATAGCATCGGTGCGACTAGAATAAAAAATTGAACTAGATTTTTTGTACTTGTCTTCATCAGTTATTTCACCAGTAGATGTTGACGATCAAGAACATTAGTAATGGTTCGATACCAATGATCTGAAACACGAGTTTTATCTTCTGCCCATTCGAGGTATCCACGACTTTGGAAGTAACGCACAATACCAATTACTTCAGCGATGCTTAGCTGAGTACATTTAGACAGCTCTTCACTGGAAGCGACTTCAAGCTGAACAATAGAGCGAAGAACGGCGAGCATAGGTTTAGGCATTTGCTCCAAATCTTGTGAATCAGGAACATGGAATAAACTTACTTTCACCACCCCGGTTTCTTTATGCCGATTTAACGAACGACGAAAGAAACGTAAAGCCACAGTTGGGTTGCCATCTGAATAATGCCAAAGAATGCGGTAAAAACCTTGCTTTGCTCGTTCATCGTCGCTGGACTCATCTTGATCCCACTGGCGCGGAACCACGAGACCTTCAAAACAGACTGGCGATTCAATATCACGGTTAATGCGACTATCAAGCAACTTATGCATTTGCTTTTCGTTCCAACGCGGAAGCAGCGTTACCCAGTCAAACAGCAGTCTTTCACCACGAGCTCTATCGACAAAGCGCCAGTTCGATTTTTCAATCGCCATAATAACTCGATGATTTTTCTTCGAGCGTCGTAGTAGGTTAGTGAGCTTGATTAAACTGTTTAAGCCACCGACCATAGGTTTTACAAGGCGTTGAGCATTATCAATAGCAATCAGATAGCTTTGCTCACTTTTGCGTAAGTGGGCAAGGATTTGAATTTCTGTCGCGTCTTCATCCATTCCGAGACTCAAAGCAAGCAATTGAAGCAGCTCTGGATATCCCGAATATGGGCAGTTGAGATACAAAGGTTCAGCGTTCTTAACTTTGTTTAACAAGGTGTAGAGTAACGTAGTGGTGCCAATTCCTCGCTCACCCGTCACGATACAAATAGCAGGGCTATCTGTCATCAGGTAACGGGACAACTGTTTTATTTCATCGGCAGCGTAATCAATCAGTTCGCTATCGATAGTACCGGGCAAAATGTAGTTAAACGCTTCATCACCTTTGATACGGACATGATTGTGGTCTGAGGCAATATTTTCATTCTGCTTAGCTACTTCGATTCTAAACAAATAAGCTAATGCCTGGCTAAAGAAGGTATAATTAGACAATGCTGCAATAAGCCGGTATTGCAAAGTATGCATCAACAACCACGCAAGAGTGATGGTGGTAGCGAAGACTCTTACCGCAAACGCATCTTTCTTACTGATGGTCCAATTCACCCACAAAGGTCTATCAGATGCTTTTTCTGCGTAGGCAAAAATACGTTCACGCCATAGGTTGAGAACAGAAACAATCATGACAAAGAACCATGCATACATGGTATTTAGAATCCAGTAATAAATGGTTCCTTTACCTAAAGTACGCATAGATAGTTGCACGATCACGCCTGTGACTATCACTGTCCATACAATACGACGGATGGTACTTAATCTTAACGCTATCAGTGCTTTATTCGATGTATGGCTTGTATGATAGGTTAACTCCAAAATTAAGCTAACCGCAATTGAACCACCCCAAATCCACCAAATGAAAATTTCAAGGAATACTAAGTGTTGCAAGCTCTCAATTTCCGCAAGAACTTGCAGAGAAATATTGATTGCGATAAGCCAAGCAATAGCCTTATTTGCTGTGCTGATGTACCACACGATCCTAGCCCATAGCGGAGGATCAGCTCTATCTTTTAAGTAAGTGGTGCGAAATAGCTCGATTAAGCGCTTGCTGTGTCTTAACCACCAAATGAGCAAGAAATAGATGAATATCACCTTACAAACAGACCATATAAATGGTACAGGGGAGATCATCAAATCTTCAAATAGAGATTGGAAACTGCGTAACTGGAAATAGGCTAAATATTCAATATTTAGCTGGGCAAGGCGCCACTCTTGCTTAAATTGGGTGACTCCAGTTGGACCAAATCCCGTTAATTCCTCGCGAGTTTGCTCGTTGACTGAACCAAGCAATGTCTGTTTTGATTGAGTGATACTAACTTGAGTTAAGTAACTTTGTTCAAGATTAAACCAGTTCAGATCATCACTTTGATTGTGGTAGTTCATTAATGATTGTGAGAAATCATCAATATTTTGGGTTTGTAGTGAAAGCGTTAAATCTAATAGCGTGGAAATTTCAAACCTCTCTCGTTCACTCATAAAAAGCGAATTAGGCAGTTGTTTGATCTGCTGTTCCAGTTCTATAGCGCTTTTGCTTGCTTTGGGCGCGATGTCAATGTCATCGACATCCCACTCTGCGTAGGCCAGTTGACCAGCCAATAGCCAAAAGACCAAAAAAAGACGTAACAAGATTTGCATATGCATTATCGTTAAAGTAAGCCATTGATTTCATATAACAGTGTAGATCGGATATCGCTAATTAGATACCGGATAACAGAGCAATAAATACAATCAAAATAACGCAGTATCAAATCTGATACACCCTTGTATATAAGAATGTATCAAGAATTGTTACTTTTGTTTGGGGGTGATTTTACTGACTCATTTAATCATTCACTTCAATTCATCAGCTAAATGTCCTTTAATATCGAACTCTATTTTTTCTACACCGCTGTAAACTTGAAAACGATGTCCTTTGGCGCGAGCAATGGTCGTAATACCAAACTGGTGTGCAAGCTCTAAACCCATTTGGGTTACACCGGAACGCGATAGCAAAACAGGAATCCCCATTTGTGCGACTTTAATAACCATTTCGGAGGTTAAACGACCTGTAGTGTAGAAAATTTTATCATCTCCGGTTTCACCGTTAAGCCACATTTCGCCCGCCAAGGTATCGACTGCATTATGGCGCCCAACATCTTCAACAAAGGATAGCACTTTGTTTCCTTGGCAAACCGCACAACCATGTACCGCACCTGCCGCTTTATAAGTGTCATTATGATGGGTAAGAGCTTCGAGAGCGTCATAAACTGCTGACTGCTTAAGGGCGGTTTGTGGCACCTTATAACCTTCTAGTTGTTTCATCACATTGCCATACATGGTTCCCTGACCACATCCTGAAGTAACGGTTTTTTTCTTCAGCGCTGGTTCTAAATGCTCAAGTGATTCTCTGGTAATAATAGCTGCACTGTTGGTTTGCCAATCAATAATCACAGATTCAAGTGCATTAGGATCGCTAAGAAAACTTTGGTTCTTCAAATACCCCAACACCAAGGCTTCCGGCCGAGAGCCTAACGTCATTAAAGTCACGATCTCTTTCCAGTTAAGCACCACCGTTAATGGTCGCTCGCAAGCAATAGATTTGGTTAATCGCTCTCCATATTCGTCAAATACTTCAACATCTAATGTTTGTAATGGGTTTTCACTGGTTTTTATGATTTTAAGTTGCGCCACGTGATATTCCTGATCAATTGGTAAATAATCGTTTGTTATAAACAGGGTGCTTGATAAACAGAGCGTTTGATCCACAGATTTTAATAAACAGACAGAAATAGCAAATTCTATTCCGTTTTTATAAGTGACATCGATTAAAGCATTCACCTTGTATAAATACGATATTTAACGCATAACACTAACAAAATACGGCTAGGCTTAATTCAATGGCTCAATATTTGCTTTATGTCAATCAAAAAACAACGAGATAAACCAAAACAACAATTGGCGAAGCAACCTATGACAAAAACAGAAAACAGTTGGCCGATAAATTGTCGCCTTAACGAACAGGAAATCACAGCCGGAATGTGGGTTACCACCCAATGGCAACTGCTCGGATTTGACTTGGTGGTCGATGACAACTCACAACATGTCGCAACCTTAGAACTCTATCGGGATGAGCGTACAGACTACCGATTTAATCTCAGTTCTCAAAACCCAAAGCTGTTTTTGATTTTGGAACAACCAGAAGACAGCGAAAAGCCGAAAATTATCCGTTTGATTGCCTCACAAAGTGTCGCTGGTCAGTACATGGATGGAGAATATTTGGTGTTATCTAATGATATGCCATTGCCAGTTCAAGCTTGGATGGAAGCATTTATCGGCAGGCATGGTGAACTATTAGAAATTCGTGGTAAGAAGCGTAAGGGCGCGGGGAGGTCTAGTGGTCAATGATTCATTCTTATCTCGTTGGTCGAAGCGTAAACTGGAGATCGACCAAGAAGAGCGCTCGACGCAATTATCTGATAACCAAGCTGTTGAGGACGGCTCTATTGATAACGATTCGCCATTGTCTTGCGACAATCCTGGTAATGAAACTTCGCCACCAGAGATCACCAGTGAGACTGTTGGAGATAATGAATCTGAAAAGCCCTCATCACTCGCATCGCTGCTGTCTTCAGAAGCAAACAAAGAGATCAAAAATGCGGCACTTCGCGATCTGTTCTTAAGTGGAGAATTCAGTGAGGTGTGCCGAATGAATGATTACGCACAAGACTTCAGTTCAATTAAACCGCTCTCTGCTGAAGTAGCGCAAACATTGAGAGGATGGTTGAATGCGTCGACTTCAAACTCAGAGCAACAAGAGCAACTGTTGGGTGAAAGCCAATCATCCATGGAAGAGGTTGTTGTAGAAGAAGTTTCAGAAACAGATTTAGTTTTGTCAGAGAACAACCAAACGATAGAAAACGAACTAGAATCTGTCACAGTGCATAATCATCATGATAGTGAGACAAAAAATACCATATAAATCATAGGTACATTTTGACTAAACGATAAATGACCAGATGAGACAATTTGTCTCACGTTATCATTGAGTCGCCACTAGGTTTAACGTTATCGCTGTATCTTGTTGTAATTATTACAATAAATTTATTGGAACACTATTTGCTAATATAAGTACATATCCAGATAAAAAGTGTGTGGATAAGCACTGGAAGCGAGCAAATGATAAAACAATACTTACAACAATCGACTTCGCAAAATGGAATCGCACGGTATTTTGCCATTGAAAATACCGTTGAATTAGCCAATCTAATACCTCCAACTGTGAGTTATGAAACCTCTGGTGATACATTAATTATTGGACCTACTCGTATAATCGAACGTATCGCTGAGCAATTACCACAAGTTCAATCAATTACTTTACTCTCCGTTGATGGAGAGAAAGGCAAAAATGCCAATATCTATTTCGCAGACAGTATCCAAGTGAGTGGATATCTCGGTGCGTTTGATGTTCAAGTTCAGAATCATAATGTCACAACCAGTTTGTCTAAGGTTGCCATTGGAAAAGAGTCGTTCGATATCATACTCGATATGTCATTGAACGGCGTGATGACTGAAGAGGTACCTGTTCCCGGATATTTCCCCGTCGGTCGTGGCTATCCCAAGTTGGCTGATGCATTAGAGCAAATCCCAAACTTGATCGGTACATTTGATAAGCCAAAGTTTTTCAGACTGAATACAGATTTGTGCGCGCATAGTTCGCGAGGTGTGAAAGGGTGTGAACGTTGTGTGGATGCTTGTCCTGCTGGCGCGTTATCCAGTGAAGGTTCGGATAAAACAGGTCATAGAATCGAGATAAATCCTTATCTATGCCAAGGCATTGGGACATGTGCGACAGCTTGTCCTACTGAAGCTATTCACTACGCTTTACCGACACCGAAAGAGACACAAAAGTTTATTGAACGTTTGTTGAGCAACTATTTTCAGGCAGGCGGCGAAAAACCGATTGTTCTTATCTGTAGCTCGGAACATGAAACTTATAATTTAATGGCACTGAAAGTTCTGCCAGAGAACGTTATTCCAGTAACCGTAGAAGAGCTGCCGTCGGTGGGTATTGATACTTGGTTTGCGGCATTAACCAATGGTGCAACACAGGTGCTATTTGCGGCGAGTCGTCATATGCCAAAAACGATTCAACGTGTTCTGGAACAAGAAGTTGCTACCGCTCAAACGTTACTGTCGCAATTGGGATTAGCTAAAGAAACCATCAACATACTTTATTTGGAAACGCTGCGAGAAGGCGCACCAAATTTAGTCACTGAAGATCTGCAACTTCGTTTGGGTGAATTAGAAGGGAATAAACGTACCCGTTTGTTTACCTCACTTGATGCTCTGGCACAACAATTCCATATTGAACAGGTAGCGCAACCGTTAGAAGCCTCATCCGTTTACGGGACGATAAAGTGTTCAACTAAGGAATGCACCTTATGCATGGGGTGCGTGGCTGTATGTCCAACTCGTGCCCTTCATCATGAGGGAGAAATCCCTAGCATTAAATTTGTTGAGCAAGACTGCGTGCAATGTGGTTTATGCGTCAAGGCTTGTCCTGAAAATGCTCTTACTCGTGTCCAGCAGATGAACTGGAACAAGGCTGAGCGCCAAGCTGTGATTACGCTTCATCAAGAAGAGCCGGCAAAGTGCCTGCGCTGTCACAAACCGTTTGCACCACAGTCAATGATCACTATGTTACAAACCAAGTTACAAGGTCACTCTCATTTCGCGACAACTGAAGCGCTGAACCGTATTGCAATGTGTGAAGACTGCCGCGTGATCGACGTGTTTGAGTCAATGGCGAATGACCCTGAACAGCAGTTGAGATATTAGGAGTAGAAAATGGAACAGCAACAATCAATGCGCTCAGATATCTATTTATTACTGGCTACTTTGTTCAGAGAAGCACCAACAAAAGATTTGATAGATTTTCTTGCTAATTTAGAGTTTGAAGATAATGGCACGTCAATGGCACAAGCATGGTCTGAACTATCATCTGCATCGGCGAATGCCAACGTTGAAGAACTTGAGGATGAATACCAGGAATTATTCATTGGTATCGGCCGCGGAGAAGTTGTGCCATTTGCATCCTGGCACTTAACCGGTTCATTGATGGAAAAGCCGCTTGCAGATATTCGTTTAGCTCTTAGTCATCTCGGTCTTGAGCGTAATGAAAATGTAAAAGAGCCGGAAGATCACATAGCGGCGCTTTGTGAAACCATGGCGTATTTATGTGAGCAGCCTGATGTACTGCAAAAATCGTTTTTCAACAAACATGTTGCTCCTTGGTATGAACGCCTTGTCGCTCAAATCAAGGATGCGCAACACACCCGTTATTACCATGCTGTCGCCAAATTAATGGATGCATTTTTGTCTTTAGAAAAAGTGTCTTTTGCTGAGGCGAAGGTAAGTAAACGCAATACTCATAAAATAGAAGTAAAGAACTTAACTGAATAGATGCCCGCACACATTCAGACTTACCTTGTTGACAACAGCAGGGACGAGATAAGGAAGCAATGATGAAGAAACAACAAGACATCGACACAAGCAGACGTGATCTGCTCAAAGGACTTGGAACTGCCGTTGTAGCGGGTGCTATAGGAGCAACCGTTTCTCAAAGTGTCAGTGCACAAGAGCCATCAGCAACTGTACCTACGACAAAGAAAGACGGTTATCACGAAACTCAACACATTCGTGATTACTACGACACGCTATAGGAGCTCGCAGATGAGACTAACTAAACGTTCGGATAACGTAACAAAAGAAAAGAATCAGCTTGGGGTTAGCCGTCGTGCTTTCATGAAAAACAGCTCTTTAGCTGCTGGTGGTGCAGTTGTAGGCGCAGGGCTGTTTACTCCAGGAATGATTAAAAAAGCGCAAGCAGAAGAAGTTGACCGTAATGCAAAAACAGAAGTGAAACGTACCATTTGTTCACATTGTTCCGTTGGCTGTGGTATTTACGCGGAAGTGCAAAATGGTGTATGGACAGGGCAAGAGCCTGCATTTGATCATCCATTCAATGCTGGTGGACACTGTGCCAAAGGCGCAGCTCTGCGTGAACATGGGCATGGTGAGCGCCGTCTGAAATATCCGATGAAGCTTGAAGGCGGAAAATGGAAGAAGATCTCATGGGATCAAGCCATTAACGAAATTGGCGACAATGTTCTGAAAATTCGTGAAGAGTCAGGTCCAGACTCAGTTTACTGGCTTGGAAGTGCGAAACACAATAACGAACAAGCCTATCTGTTTAGAAAAATGGCGTCCCTTTGGGGGACCAACAACGTTGACCACCAAGCACGTATTTGCCACTCAACCACGGTAGCAGGTGTTGCAAACACTTGGGGTTATGGGGCCATGACCAACTCTTTTAACGATATGCATAATTGCAAATCGATTTTATTTATTGGTTCAAACCCTGCTGAAGCACATCCCGTTGCGATGCAACACATCTTGATCGCAAAAGAGAAAAACAACTGCAAAATTGTGGTGGCGGATCCTCGACGTACACGTACAGCAGCAAAAGCAGACCACTTTGTATCTTTGCGCCCGGGCACTGACGTTGCGTTTATCTGGGGTCTGCTATGGCATGTATTTAATAACCAATGGGAAGACAAAGAGTTCATTCGCCAACGTGTATTTGGTATGGACGAAATTCGAACCGAAGTTGCCAAATGGAACCCGAAAGAGGTTGAACGTGTAACTGGTGTAAGTGAAGAAGACGTTTATCATACGGCAAAACTTCTGTCTGAAAACCGTCCAGGTTGTGTCGTTTGGTGTATGGGGGGGACTCAACATACTACAGGTAACAACAATACGCGTGCTTACTGTGTACTTGAGCTTGCTTTAGGTAACTTAGGTAAATCTGGAGGCGGTGCAAATATCTTCCGTGGTCACGATAACGTGCAAGGTGCCACCGACTTAGGTGTTCTTTCACACACACTGCCGGGCTATTACGGTTTGCTTGATGGCTCATGGAAACACTGGGCGCGTGTATGGGATGTCGATTACCAATGGATTAAAAATCGCTTTGACCAAAAAGAGTACCGCGGTAATAAGCCAATGAATAACATGGGTATTCCTGTTTCTCGTTGGATCGATGGTGTCCTTGAAGACAAAGCGAACATAGAGCAGAACGACAATATCCGAGCGATGTTTTATTGGGGACACGCAGTAAACTCGCAAACTCGCGGCGTTGAGATGAAAAAAGCGATGCAGAAGTTGGACATGATGGTCATCGTTGACCCATACCCAACCGTTGCCGCAGTGATGAACGATCGTACTGATGGTGTTTATTTGCTGCCAGCAACGACACAGTTTGAGACTTACGGCAGTGTGACAGCATCAAACCGATCTATTCAGTGGCGTGACCAAGTCATCGAGCCACTATTTGATTCAAAACCAGACCACGAAATCATGTATTTGCTGACGACAAAACTAGGGTTTGCTGATCAGTTGTTCAAACATATCCGAGTTGAGAATAACCAACCTGTGATTGAAGATATCACTCGTGAGTTTAACAAAGGTATGTGGACCGTGGGTTACACAGGACAAAGCCCAGAACGCTTGAAAGCGCATCAACAAAACTGGCATACCTTCCATAAAACAACACTTGCAGCAGAGGGTGGGCCAGTGAACGGTGAAACCTATGGCTTGCCTTGGCCATGTTGGGGCACGCCAGAGATGAAACATCCGGGTACGCACATTCTTTATGACACTTCGAAAACCGTGGCAGAAGGTGGCGGCAATTTCCGTGCTCGTTACGGTGTGGAATTTGAAGGTAAAAGTCTGCTTGCAGAAGATAGCTTTTCTAAAGGAAGTGAAATTGAAGACGGATACCCAGAGTTTAGCGCTAAGCTATTGCAGCATCTTGGTTGGTGGGATGATCTTACCGCTGAAGAGAAAGTAGCAGCCGAAGGTAAAAACTGGAAAACCGATCTGTCTGGTGGTATTCAACGTGTGGCGATTAAACATGGTTGTATCCCATTTGGAAATGCAAAAGCACGTACCATTGTATGGGAATTCCCAGACCGTGTTCCGTTACACCGTGAACCATTATATACACCACGGCGAGATTTGATTGCCGATTACCCAACCTGGGATGACGCAGAGTCGATTTATCGTTTACCAACGCTGTACAAATCCATTCAGGCGCAAGATATGTCTAAAGAGTACCCCATTATTTTGACATCCGGTCGCTTGGTTGAGTATGAAGGTGGTGGTGATGAAACACGTTCAAATCCTTGGCTAGCTGAGCTTCAACAAGAGATGTTTGTAGAAGTCAATCCGAAAGATGCCAATGACTTAGGCTTTAAAGATGGTGACATGGTTTGGGTTGAAGGTGCAGAGAAAGGCCGTATCCACGTTAAAGCTATGGTCACTCGTCGTGTTCGTCCGGGAATGGCGTTCATTCCTTTCCATTTTGGCGGTAAGTTCCAGGGTGAAGACCTAACAGGTAAGTACCCAGAAGGTTCACAGCCCTATGTTGTCGGTGAATCGGCGAATATTGCAACCACATATGGTTACGATCCAACGACTCAGATGCAAGAAACAAAAGTCACACTATGTAACATCCGTAAAGCGTAAGGAGCAGCACGATGGCTAGAATGAAATTCCTTTGTGACACTAAACGCTGCATCGAATGCAACGGCTGTGTGACCGCATGTAAAAACGAAAACGACGATGCATTAGAGTGGGGCATCCAACGCCGTCGCGTCGTTACCCTTAATGACGGTGAACCGGGGGAAAACTCGATTTCTGTTGCTTGTATGCACTGCACGGATGCGCCATGTATGGCGGTTTGCCCTGCGGATTGTTTCGTACACACAGAAGACGGCATTGTTCTACATAATAAAGATCTTTGCATCGGTTGTGGATATTGTCTGTTTGCTTGTCCGTTTGGAGCTCCGCAATTTCCTAAGCAAACTGCATTTGGTGAACGCGGGAAAATGGACAAATGCACCTTCTGTGCCGGAGGGCCGGAAACAGAAGCGGGTTCGGAAGAAGAACGCAAAAAATACGGAGCAAACCGTATTGCAGAGGGCAAACTACCAATGTGTGCGTCTTTGTGTTCGACCAAAGCGCTTATGGCTGGTGATGCTGAAACAGTTTCAGATATCTTCCGTCAACGTGTTGTTGAGCGTGGTGCAAAAGGAGCAGGCTGGACAAATGGTGAAGATCTTTCCTATGACGCAACTAGGAGCTAGTAGGTTATGCGAAATCTAATTGTTCGCGCTGCTGGTCGGGTGCTGCCACTATTGGCAGCACTGCTATGCTTAGCATTTCCGCCTGCTTTTGCAGAGGAGAGTAGCAACGCCGTTGACAAGGCTGATGTGGCGCAAAGTGAGATGAGCCAACTGGCTGGTGCTGAATACTGGCGACAAGTTCGTCAAGGTGTATCAGGATATACCACCTCACGTTCACCAGAACATGGCGTTTTGATCAGCAAGCCGGGGGAAACATGGTTCATTCTGAAAGAAAAATGGATGTCTTCGGCTGGCGCTATAGCGATTTTTGGCAGTATTGCTTTAGTGATATTGGCGTACGTGATTGTGGGCCCTCTGATGTTGAGCAAACCCAGAACAGGAAGAAAGCTCAATCGTTGGTCAAGATTAGACAGAGCATTGCACTGGTCTATGGCTTTTACATTTCTCACCTTAGCGTTTAGCGGATTAATGCTCGTTTATGGTAAACATTTCTTAAAACCGTATATTCCAACCGAATTATGGGGATACATTGTTTTTGCAGCGAAACAGTATCACAACTATGTAGGGCCACTTTTCTTTGTGTTACTGGTGTTTATTCTGCTCAAATGGTGGAGAAAATCTCTGTTCACTAAAGTGGATATCCAATGGGCATTGAAACTTGGTGGGATGGTTGGCAAGCATAAAGGTACCCATCCATCTGCGGGTTTTTCTAATGCGGGTGAAAAAGCCATTTATTGGTTGCTTATTGTATTCGGAGCGTTTGCTGCGTTGAGCGGATTGTTCCTCGATTTCCCGATCTTTGGTCAAACACGCCGTGATATGGAAATGTCCAATCTTGTACATATGTTCTCGGCACTTATTTTGATCTGTGGTTTTATTTTCCATATCTATATTGGCTTATTCGGCATGGAAGGGGCGTTAGAAGGTATGGTAACGGGTAAGGTTGATGAAACGTGGGCGAAAGAGCATCACGATTT
The DNA here is from genome assembly GCF_047973365.1 of Vibrio sp. Lineage (GTDB taxonomy): Bacteria > Pseudomonadota > Gammaproteobacteria > Enterobacterales > Vibrionaceae > Vibrio. Next base: position 21,563 of record NZ_JBKEBW010000003.1, read on the forward strand.
GTGGTATGCGGAAGTAAAAGCTAACGGGGAAATTGAAGAAGCAGATGCTGTTGCGAGTGAAGCGCAAGCTTCAACAATAGGGGAGCCAATGCATGACAAGCGCTAATCCAAAAAATGCGGCGAATAATAAGTCTGTGTGGTTTGTTTATATCGCCAATTTATTAACTCCGTTCACTTGTCTAATATCCGGTGTGATTGGCATCATTTACGCTGGATATCGTCTAGATAAAAACGAAGATGGTGAAGTGGCGAACTCGCACTATTACGGTTTGATTCGAACCTTCTTCTTATTTTTGACCTTCTTTGTGGTGCTCATTGTCAGCGTAGCGACAACCAACGGGCTGATTATGGGCGTTAACCGCTACTGGTATGCTCATTCTTGGCTAACAACAGTTGGTCGTGCCATTCCCTATGCAGGAGCATTGTTGGCTCTGATTGCTGTTTCAATTTGGTTAGTGAGGATGTTTAAAGGCATGCAACAGCTAAAGAGTAACATTCCACATGCACCATCTAAGGGTCCAAACTTGTAAAAATTTATTCAGCCACACTCTGGTTGGGTGATTTTTGTGCAATAACTGTTCACACCATGTTGGCTCACAAGAACCAATATGGTGCTTTTATTTGTGGAAAACTCTACTATTTTTTTATCATTACTCTTTGAAATTAAATATAAACATATAGCTATCAAATAGATAACTCTCAAATATTAAACCACTGTTTTAGTGTGGAATATATTTTGCTCATGCAGGGCACAAACATAATTAATTCACCAATATTGTGAATTGCAACACATTGAGCACCCAGTTGGTGCGATTTTTATTCTGCATGGAGTGTAAGAGAATGACTCAAACCGAAAGTCAGGTTTATGGGGCTGTACAAGTCCTGACTCAGAGTTCAGATACTTTGTTTTTACTGCTTGGCGCCATCATGGTGTTTTTAATGCATTCAGGATTTGCATTTTTGGAAGTCGGGACGGTTCGTAAGAAAAATCAGGTAAACGCGTTAGTAAAAATTCTAGCGGACTTTGGGGTATCAACGATTGCTTATTTCTTTATTGGTTATTGGATTGCTTACGGCGCTAATTTTTTCGCTGATGCAGAGACTTTAGCTCAAGGAAATGGCTATCAACTGGTTAAGTTTTTTTTCCTGTTGACGTTTGCTGCTGCCATTCCTGCGATTATATCGGGTGGTATTGCAGAAAGAGCGCGCTTTTACCCTGTGCTCATCGCAACATTTTTCACGGTCGGCCTTATTTACCCGTTCTTTGAAGGCATTGTATGGAACGGCAACTACGGTATTCAGGAAGCACTAGAAAGCCGTTTCGGAACAGGTTTTCACGATTTTGCCGGTTCTGTAGTGGTACATAGTGTAGGTGGTTGGATTGCTCTGGTTGCCGTTTACTTTCTTGGTATGCGTAAAGGTCGCATCCGCGCTGGCAAACATACCAGCTTTGCACCGTCAAATATTCCATTTTTAGCATTGGGCGCATGGATCCTGTGCGTGGGTTGGTTTGGCTTTAATGTGATGCCAGCACAAGCTCTTGACGGTATCAGTGGGCTTGTTGCAATGAACTCTCTTATGGCAATGGTTGGTGGCATCTTGGCAGCGCTCGTGGTTGGCAAGGACGACCCCGGATTTATTCATAACGGACCGTTAGCCGGTCTTGTTGCGGTTTGTGCTGGCTCAGACTTAATGCATCCATTAGGCGCATTAGTCACAGGCATCGTTGCTGGAGCGTTATTTGTTTGGTTGTTCACGCAACTTCAGAACAAAACCAAAATTGATGATGTACTCGGTGTATGGCCATTACATGGTATTTGTGGCGCATGGGGTGGTATCGCCGCTGGCATATTTGGTCAAACGGCGCTTGGTGGTTTAGGTGGTGTGAGTTTCGTTGTGCAACTTGTTGGTACTGTAATGGGTATCGTCGTTGCGTTAGTCGGTGCATTTATTGTCTATGGTGCGCTCAATATTCTCACTGGTCTACGTTTATCGGAAGAAGATGAGTTTATTGGTGCTGACTTAGCAATTCATAAGATTTCATCGATAAATGAAGAGTAACAACCAGGCACCAAGCAATTATACTCAAACTACTTGAAGTTGCAGGTAGGCGGCAAGTGAGTGAATATCCATGAGCATAGATAAGCTATGTGATTGGGGTGAACGAACGTAGACAACACCGCGGCAGCTTCAAGTAGGAAGAGTATAGAAACTTATAACAAGAGCAGGTGAGAACCTGCTTTTGGCTTTTTTGAATCACAGAACTAACAATTGGTACTAAAATTAAGACTATTGTCTAACGCTGAAAACTACAGTTGATTTGACTTCAGTGCTAATCTAGCGACAAGCCAATCAGTATAAGGACGTAGTATGAAATTTCCCTATCGAAATGTTGTTGTGCTAACCGGTGCAGGAATCTCTGCGGAATCTGGAATTCAGACTTTTCGTGCTCAAGATGGTCTTTGGGAAAATCACCGAATTGAAGATGTGGCTACGCCAGAAGGTTTTGCCAAAGATCCAGACTTAGTACAGGACTTTTACAATCAGCGCAGGCGTAAATTGCAATCAGATGCAATTCAACCGAACCTTGCTCATCTAGCTTTAGGTCAACTAGAGAAAGAACTCGATGGCAAAGTGACCATCATTACGCAAAACATTGATAATCTTCACGAGCGTGGTGGAAGCCAAAATATCATTCATATGCATGGTGAATTGCTTAAAGCCCGTTGTAGTGTCTCTAATCAAACCATAGAGCAAAAAGAAGATCTTCTAACGGGTGACTTATGCCATTGTTGCCAAATCCCGGCGCAAATGCGACCACACATTGTTTGGTTTGGTGAAATGCCGTTGAGAATGGGTGATATTTATTCTGCGTTAGAAGAAGCAGACCTGTTTGTTTCTATCGGTACGTCTGGTGTAGTTTACCCAGCCGCCGGTTTTGTGCATGATGCAAAAATGCATGGCGCACATACGATAGAGATTAATTTGGAACCCAGTGCGGTTGAAAGTGAATTTGCCGAAAAACGCTATGGTAAAGCGAGTATTGAGGTACCGCGACTAGTGGAAGAGATATTGGAACTTCAGCGTTATAATTGCAAAGTGAGTAACCATTAAAAAATAAACAAAAAAACGGCTGAATGCCGTTTTTTTGTTCCACTGGCTTTGTTCGATTACTTATCGACTTTAAGTTTCTGGAAGTATTCTTCGTACAGAACGCTTGCGTCACCAACTTCGTCTTGCCACACACCACTGTCCATAATTGCTTGTGGAGGGAATACGCTTGGGTCGTTGGCAAATTCTTCAGGTAGAAGTTTGTATGCTGATTTAACCGGTGTTGGGTAACCAATTTCTACTGCAATTTTAGCTGCGTTGTCCGGACGTAAAAGAAAATCGATCATCTTATGTGCCGCTTCAATATTCTTAGCACCGGAAGGGATAGCGAGACTGTCCATCCAAAAAATCGTACCTTTCTCTGGCCAAATAATATCGATTTTTGCGCCTTCTTCACGAGCCATGTATGCAGAGCCGTTCCAAAGCATACCTAGTGAAACCTCACCGGCTAAATAAGGATTTGCAGGGAAATCTGAGTTAAATACCAATACGTTTGGCATTAGCTTTTTCAGTTCTTCGTATGCCGCTTCGATCTCTTTAGCATCAGTCGTATTTGGCGAGTAACCCAGTTTAACTAAAGCAATGTGGAAAACTTCACGTGAGTCATCCATCATCATCAACTGACCTTCCCACTTAGCGTCCCACAAATCGCCCCAACTGTGGATATTCGATTTATCTAGCATATCAGTGTTAATACCGATACCAGTCGCGCCCCAAATGTAAGGAATAGAGTAGTTGTTACCTGGATCAAAAGGTTTATTTAAATAGTTAGAGTCCAAATCAGCAAAATGAGTCAGTTGTGATTTATCGATCTCTTGTAACATGCCTTCTTTACGCATTTTAGATACAAAATACGTAGAAGGAACCACTAAGTCGTAACCCGAACCTTGTGTCTTGAGCTTGGCATACATGCTCTCGTTCGATTCGTATGTAGAGTAGATGACCTTTATACCGGTTTCCTTGGTAAAGCCTTCTAGAACTTCGCTTGGAATATATTCTGACCAGTTATAGAAATAGAGTTCTTGGTCATTAGCCATTGCATTGGTAGTGAATAGAGTCGCAGCACAAAGAGCGCCAACATACAGTTTGCTTTTCATTACTTTTCCATGTTTTGTGCAAGAGCCTGCTTAGGCAAACGTGTTTTCAAAAGAGCAAACAGTATAACAGCTCAAAAAAAAATAGGCAGTCAAAGCCGCCTATTTAGTTCTTTCTGTTGGGTTATTGACCCGCTTTAAGCTTCATGAAGTAGTCTTCGTACTGCACTGTTTTGTCGCCAACAGCTGCTTGCCATTCCACACGATCAAGATCTTCTTGAGAAGGGAATAGTGGAGCTACGTCTTTGAATTTTTCGTTAGACTGAGCAACAGCAGTTAGGTAACCAGTGTCGTTAGAGATTTGCTCTGCGATTTCTGGACGTAGTAAGAAGTCGATCATCTTATGTGCTGCATCGATGTGTTTTGCACCAGATACGATAGCAAAGTTGTCAACCCAACCAATACCACCTTCTTTAGGGAATACAAGTTTAAGAGGTAGACCTTCTTTTTGTGCTGCAGCTGCCGAACCGTTCCACAGCATACCTAGACCAACTTCACCAGCTAGGTAAGGGTCAGCAGGGTTGTCTGAGTTAAACACCAATACGTTTGGCATTAGTTTTTGTAGCTCAGCGTATGCTTCATCAATTTGTTTTTCGTCGGTAGTGTTACCTGAGTAACCTAGTTTACGAAGTGCTATATGGAATACTTCACGAGTATCATCCATCAGCATTAGTTGGCCTTTAAGCTCAGGCTTCCATAGGTCACCCCAGCTTTGGAAGTCGTTTGGATCGTACATGTCTGTATTCACCGCAAGACCAGTAATAGCGACAACGTGTGGAATAGAGTAGTCGTTATTTGGATCGAAAGGTTTGTTTAGATAGTTAGAATCCAAATTCTTAAAATTGGTAAGTTTAAACTTATCAATCTTCTGAATCATACCTTCGTCACGCATTTTAGATACGAAGTAAGTTGAAGGAACAACAAGGTCATAGCCTTCGTTGTGAGTCTTCAGCTTCGCATATAAAGTTTCATTCGACTCGTAAGTTGAATAGATTACTTTGATACCGGTTTCCGCAGTAAACTGCTCTAGGATACCACTGTTAATGTACGGTCCCCAGTTCATGAATACCAGTTCTTTATCCTCTGCAACTGCTTGCGCAGATAACAGTGAAAGCGCACATGCACTACCAGCTAGTAAAGTAGCCCATTTTTTCATTGACGTTAGCTCCAAACTAAACGTTGCCCTCAAGGGCATTTTAAAGGATAACGGAATAACTGGTGTTATTCCGTTTCGACTTTCAGTTAGTCAATTAACTGAATATTACTTCACTTTCTCTTTTGCCAGCAATTGTGACGTGACAACAAGAGCCAGTGAAACAACCAACATGACGGTTGCCAGTGCGTTCACTTCGGGCGAAATACCAACTTTAACCATTGAATAAATCTTCAGTGGCAAAATTTCGTACGTCGGACCGGTCACAAACGAACTGATAATTACGTCATCAAGAGATAGAGTAAAGCTTAATAGCCAGCCAGCGGCAACAGCAGGCTTAGCAAGAGGTAAAATGATCTTCTTCAAAATTACCCATTCGCTTGCACCCAAATCTTTCGCCGCTTCCAACATTTTTACGTCAAAGCCATTGAGTCGACTGAACACAGTGACAACAACAAATGGCAAACAAAATGTAATATGAGCAATCAGTAGCGTAATAAAGCCTAATTTCGCACCTAACACTAAGAATAGTGCAAGCAGAGAAATTGCCATAACGATGTCTGGTGACATCATCACCACAAACAACATAGTGTTAACCATATTCTTACCACGGAACTGGTAACGGAATAGGGCTACAGCCGTCAAACTACCAATAATAGTCGCTGCTGTGGCTGAAAACACAGCAACACTGATCGAGTGCCATGCTGCCTGCATTAAACTGTCGTTGTTCATTAATGCGTGGTACCACTTGGTGGTGAATCCACCCCATTTAATACCGAATTTATTGGCATTGAATGAGTTTGCAATTAATACAATGATTGGTAGGTACAAAAATAGGTACACTACGCTCATAAAGCTAAATCTAACCACTCTTCCCATTAGTCTAGCTCCACTTTCTTATTCAACAATTTGCCAGCACGGTAATATGCGTAAAGCATGATCGCCATTGCAATAGTCAGTGCAATACTGGTTGCAGCGCCAAATGGCCAGTCACGTGCGTTCAAAACCTGGCTCTTAATCACGTTACCAATCAACAAGTTTTTCGCTCCACCTAGTAAGTCTGAAATGTAGAACATTCCGAGGGCAGGGAGAAGAACAAGCAAACAACCACCGATAATGCCAGGCATAGTCAGAGGCAAAATAACTTTGGTTAACGTTTGGATCTTGTTTGCACCGAGGTCGCGAGCTGCTTCGATATAAGTATCGTCCAGTTTTTCAATCGCAGAATAAAGCGGAAGAATCATAAATGGTAATAAGATGTACACTAAGCCAATCATCACAGCGGTTTCTGTGTACATAAGGCGTAACGGCGCGTCAATGAGTCCAAGACCTAATAGTGCTTTGTTCAGAATGCCTTGAGTACCAAGCACAATTTTTAAGCCATAAGTACGAATGAGCGAATTAGTCCAAAATGGAACAATAATCAAAAACAGCATGATAGGACGCCATTTTTCAGGCATCTTTGCAACAATGTAAGCAAACGGGTAACCGATAATTAAACATAAAATTGTCGCTACAATCGCCATATAGAAAGAATGAAGCATAACTTTCGCATAAAGCGGATCCAACAATCTTAAGTAGTTATCAAAGGTAAACGTCAGCTCAATCAGATTTGCTTCGTCACGAGTTAAAAAGCTCGTAGCGATAATCATCATGTTAGGGATCAGAACAAAGAGAACTAACCACCCAACAATTAAACTGATGATTGACGTTTGAAGATTAAACTTCTTGCTCATCATTGAGGACTACCTCCCAGCTTTCTACCCAAGTGATAGTGACTTTTTGACCGATAGAGTGGTCAACGTCTGGATCATCTTCGTTGAAGAATTCACTAACGGTAACACTCATGCCCGAATCAAGCTCTACAACCGATTCTAAAGTCATGCCTTTGTAGGTGCGATCGGTCACGTGACCAACAATACCTCTGGTCTCGGACTCTTTGATCTCTTCAATGCGTAAATCTTCTGGGCGAAGAAGAACTTGGAGTTTATCGCCTTCGTTTATTGGTTTGTCGTAATAAACAATAGATTCAACACCTTCGGTTTCAACCAAAATGCGTTTTTCATCAAGACGCTTAATCGTATTAGCCGAGAACACGTTAATCTCACCGATAAAACGAGCAACGAATAGATTCTTAGGATCTTCGTAAATTTCACGAGGAGAGCCATCTTGTTCAATGTTACCGTTGCGCATAACAATAATGCGGTCAGACATTGATAACGCTTCTTCTTGATCGTGAGTGACAAAGATGAAAGTAATGCCGAGTTGGCGCTGTAACTGCTTAAGCTCGATTTGCATTTGCTTACGCAGTTTGTAATCCAGTGCGGACAAAGATTCGTCTAATAGCAGTACTTTCGGTTTGTTAACAACCGCACGAGCAATCGCGATACGCTGTTGTTGACCACCGGAAAGTTGATGAGGTTTTCGTTGTGCCATATCTTCTAGACGAACCATACGTAATGCTTCCATTACACGCGGCTCAATATCATTTGCTGGCACTTTTTGCATACGCAGACCAAACGCGACGTTTTCAAAAACGGTCATGTGAGGGAACAATGCATAACTTTGGAATACGGTATTGACGTGTCGCTGTTCAGCAGGAACTTGAGTAACGTCTTGACTATCCAGTAGAATCTGACCGCTATCTGCAGTTTCAAAACCTGCAATCATTCTTAAAACGGTCGTTTTACCACACCCTGACGGGCCAAGAATGGTTAGGAATTCACCATGATTAACATCTAGTTGTAAGTTGCCGATGATTTGTTTGCCATCGAAGCTTTTACTGATACCAGAAAGTCTAACAACTGGTTTTCCTACTGAATTTGTTTTGTTCAACGTCTGTCTTTCTCCACCTTGATCCGCAGATAATTAACAATTACTCGATATTATCTACTTGTTGGACCTGTCAAATAATTACAATCAGGGGCGCATAATAATCACGATAAAGGCGATCTCAAAGCGTTTTCTTATCTTGAAACATAAAAAGTTTTGTAGTTAAAAGCAAACTTTCATTAACATCTGTATTGCGATAACTATCAATGCTTTCAACTGGTTAATTATCAACCATATTAATCAGAAAGCAAGATGCAAATGAGATCGGATTTTAGACTTAAGTGCATTTCAGTATAATCAATCAAAATTTTATCTTGTCATATTCAAAATCCAAATATGACTCGCCAACTTAGGGCATTTTATGAACAAGGATATAGAGAGAGATTTCAACGTAGGTGGTACTGTTGAACAAGCGCTATCAGGTCAATATCAACTAAACGTTGGTGACGTCTTGAAAGAGTCTTGGCAGACAACACTGAAGCATTTTGTCTCTTTTACTCCAGCAATTATCGTCATGATAACTATTCAAATTGCGATATTTTTCATTGCATTAAAACTACAGCTTGGTGATCCTGCTGCAATTCTCGCCTCATTAGAGCAGGGGACTGGATTTCCTGAAGGCATGATAGAAGCTATTTTTGTTGCAAACTTTAGCTATGAAGTTGTCAGCGCTCCGATTTTTGCTGGTGTGAGCTTAATGGCAATGAGTCACGCCGCCGGGCTGCAAACCCAAACAAGGCACATAAGCAAAGGGTTACAATTTACCGTACCTGTCATACTTGCAACTTTAGTTGGTCTTGTGTTTCAGGGAATAGCCGGAATGATATTTCCATTACTGTCGATGTATCTTTCTATTGCTTTTAGTAACTCAATCTTGTTAATTTGCGAGAAAAGAGTTCCACCGATGCAATCGCTGTTTTTGTCACTGCGTGCTGCAAACAAAAAATTATTGCCTTTAGCATCACTTTACTTAATCGTGCTGATTATGTTTGTGACGGCAGCACTCATGTACGGAATAGGTCTAATTTTTGTTGTTCCGTTTTTCTTTCACTTAAAAGGAATTATCTACCGCAACATGTTTGGGGTTCGTTTAAAGATCATCACTAGCAATAAAGGCAGCGATGACAATCAGGATAATAACTCTCAGGTATTTGATGCATAAGTTTTTTCAGGTTGCCGCTTTGAGCGGAATTATCGCAGTTGCTGGTTATGGCTATTACAATTTCGAAAGCCAACAGCAGCAATCAGCAGATATGGTTAACTCTTCTCTAAAAGGAAAGTTCGTATCCAAAGCACCCGACTTCTCGGCTTATGCCGATGTAAATGAAAAGAAGCAGGCTTTCTTCTCATTTTTGAAGCCCGGAATTGCTTTAGAAAACCAAAGAATAGAAAAAGAAAGAACCAAGCTAACTCGCCTCAGAGAACAGTTAGACACTGGAACCATAGCAGATTCAGATATTGATGATGCCAAAAGACTGTCGCGTTTGTATCAGGTTGAGTTGCATAACGATGAACTGACAAACGATTGGCTTGATGACATGTTGCGTCGTGTTGATCTCATCCCAGAAGCGTTAGTGTTAACTCAAGCCGCTAATGAATCAGCGTGGGGAACTTCTCGATTTGCTCGCACAGCTAAAAACTATTTTGGTCAATGGTGCTATAGCAAAGGTTGTGGTGTCGTTCCGTTACAACGTAGCGAAGGCATGACTCACGAAGTAGCAAAATTTTCTTCAGTTCAGGAATCTATTCATCGTTACTTTATGAATGTTAACCGAAATGCCGCATATTTTGATTTACGAGAAATTCGCTTCCAACTCAGAGAGGATGGAGCAGATTTACTTAGCATGAATAGCGCTATGGAAATGAGTAATGGCTTAACAAAATATTCAGAACGTGGTGAAGAGTACATTCAGGATTTACAGACCATGATGCGTCACAACGAACAATTTTGGACAAATTAATGAAAAGAATGACAGCGTTAGCCTTAGGTCTAATTTGTACCAGTTTTTCTATCAATGCTGCGGCGCAAGAATACATGTTCACCTATAGCAAACTGTATTCATCGCTTAAGAACAACAACAAACCAGAATACCCAGATGTAAAAGTCGGTGTGTTTTTCGTCAATGCTGATACCAAAAAGCCATGTACGATTGAAAAAGCTTGGATGGAAAAAGAAGAGCATTACGAACTGGTTGCGAGCAGCGACATCCATGAGCTTCTGCTACCTATTGATGAAAACCTTAAACAAGCTAATCCACTAGTGTTTGTTGATACTCCACAGGATACACGTTGCGACTTTTCACTTGTCGTGATGACAAAAGCCGCTTTATCAGGGCAAGTTCCGTATGGTGACGTTGAAAAATTACTTCCGCAGATGCAAGAAATTCTTGAATCTTTAGGTGGCATGTTCTCTAGTTGGTTTACACCGGAAGTATCTGGTGTGACATTGGAGTTTGCCAACAACTTGAATGACTTCATCCAGTTAAGTAATGGATCAGACGTTGAAATAGTAAATGGTAAAGCTCAGGTTTCTTTAGAGCAAATTGGAAAAGATGGTTGGATGAAACTCCCCGAAGAAACCACCAGAGTTCTTCCATATTTACCAACTGTGAAAAAATGACCTAAAAAAGGCTGCGATTAATGCAGCCTTTCTCTTAGGATTCACGTGTTGGGAATCAAACGTTAGCCACGTCTAATTTCAAGCTTGGATCAAATTCCATCACGCTGTCTTCATCTTGCAAAGGCAGAACAGGAATATCTTCTTTATCGAAGCCAATGTCTCCGCCGTTAATGACACCAGATTCTCTGTTAATTGATTTAAAATCGAACAATTCGAAGTCTGCTAGGTGGCTTGGTACTACGTTTTGCATTGCGCGGAACATTGATTCAATTCGACCCGGAAATTGCTTATCCCAAGTGTTTAACATCTGCTTAATGTTTTGACGTTGTAAGTTAGGTTGCGAGCCACATAAGTTACATGGAATAATTGGATAATCGCGCATACCGGCGTACTTAATAATGTCTTTTTCACGACAGTAAGCTAGAGGGCGAATAACCACATGCTCGCCGTTATCAGAGACCAACTTAGGTGGCATACCTTTCATTTTGCCGCCATAGAACATATTCAGGAACAAAGTTTCAATGATATCGTCTCTGTGGTGACCTAAAGCAATTTTTGTTGCGCCCAGCTCTTTAGCGGTGCGGTACAAAATACCGCGGCGCAAACGAGAGCATAGCGAGCATGTTGTCTTACCTTCAGGAATTTTATCCTGAACAATGGAATAGGTGTCTTCTTCTATTATTTTGTACGTAATACCTAACTGCTCTAAGTAAGCCGGCAAAATATCCGCTGGAAAACCTGGTTGTTTTTGATCAAGGTTAACTGCAATCAATTCAAATGAAACAGGCGCGCTTTTTTGTAAGCTCATCAATATTTCAAGCATAGTAAAGCTATCTTTGCCACCCGATAAGCAAACCATGATTCGGTCGCCATCTTCAATCATGTTGAAATCAGCGATTGCTTGGCCGGTATTGCGACGAATACGCTTTTGCAATTTGTTGAAATTATATTGTTGAGCCTTGGTCAGCTCTTGAGTTTGCTCAGTCATCAGGTTGCAGTCTTAATCTTAGAAACAAAATGAAGTGCGTATGATACGGATAAATTTTCGATATGCCAGAGTTAAGCGTTCAGACACGAAAAAAAGTCCCCAAACTTTCGTCAGGGGACTTAGCGTGTCAGTTAAAATGCTAAGATGCAATTGTCGGGTCTAAAGGGCTCACATAGCCTTTAGGTTTTAACGCCATAACGTCACAATTGATTTTATCAATGACTTGCTCTGCCGTATTACCAATAAATACCGCTGATAGGCCCGTTCTACCAGTAGTCCCTAAGATGACCATAGCAGCATTGAGTTTTTCAGCAGCTTGCGGTATCACATCTTCAGGTAGCCCTTGCTGAACTACGGTATGTTCTTCATCAATACCATGTTTTTGGCGTAATGCTTTCATTGCCGTTAGATGGTGACCTCGAACCGCATCGGTATAGGTCGTTGGGTCAAATTCAGGTAGTTCAATGGTTATGTTCGCAGGGGTAACTGGATAAGCATTGACTAGATAAGGTGTTGTGTCTAAACGTTCAGACAGGTTTAGAAGTTGATCAACCATGCGATCGTTAAGATCGAGATGTGTTTCAACTTCAGAACCCACATGTACAGATGCAAGAATATTCGCATTTTCCGGCCAATCTGAATTTTTGACTAGCAAGACTGGAATAGGGCATTTACGGAGTAAGTGCCAATCAGTAGGAGTGAAGATTACCGACTCCAAAACATCATGCTTACGTGTTCCTTTAATCAAAATGTCGTGTTCACCGGCAAACACTTCACCAATGATCGCTTCATAAGGTCGGTTATGCCAAACGACTTTAACGTCGAACACAATTGACTCTTTAATGTAAGGCTCTGCCACTTTCTTCATCCACTGCTCGCGCTGATGAATAACACCTCTTCTCATCGCATCTCGCTCATCTCCAGACAACATGGATGTCATGTCATAAGAGAAGTCATAAATAGACAAAAAGAATGTAATGTGGCTTGTAGAGCGGCTTTTCTTCGCTAGTTGAATAGCTCGGGCTAAAGCAGGTTGTTCATCGTGATTAATATCAGCAACAACCAAGATTTTGTTATAAATACTCATAACAAACTCCTTTTTCGTTTTGGAGATTTCTTATGTAACTTTAGCTTAGATATTGCGAGAGGTTTAGCAAAAAGAGAGGGATTATAGAAGAAGTATGACGTAGCTCATTATTGAGCTACGTCATTGATGTTTATTTACTTTCTTTTGACACGCCAGCCAATTCCATCAAAGCATCGTGATCGATAATAGTAATATATTTGCCTTTCACACTCAGAATTTCTGATTTTTGGAAGCGACCAAGTAGGCGGCTAATGGTTTCAACGGTTAAACCTAAGTAGTTGCCAATATCACCACGAGTCATGGTTAAACGGAACTCTCTTGGACTAAAACCACGCTGGGAAAAACGAGTTGATAAGTTGAATAGGAACGCCGCTAAACGTTCTTCAGCATTCTTTTTAGAAAGCAAGAGAATCATCTCTTGGTCACCCTTAATTTCGTTACTCATCAAACGCATGATTTGCTGACGAAGCTTAGGCATCTTTCCTGAAAGGTCATCTAGAATTTCGTATGGAATTTCACAAACCATAGAGGTTTCTAGTGCTTGAGCAAAACTAGGGTGTGCATCGCCAGTGATTGCATCAAAGCCAACTAAATCACCCGCAAGATGGAAGGCAGTAATCTGCTCATCACCTTGTTCTGTAATAGTGTAGCTCTTGATAGTTCCTGAACGGATTGCGTATAGAGACTTCAGTTCATCACCAGCTTTAAATAGTTCCTGACCTTTTTGGATTGGCTTTTTACGCTCAATAATTTGATCAAGTTGATCCAGTTCCGACTCATTAAGAGTGAACGGAATACACAGTTGGCTAATACTACAGTCTTGGCAGTGAATCGCACATCCACCAGATTGAATTCGCTTCGCAGCAGGCTTTTCCGAAATCATAACGACCTTTCACTAATTGATTTACATCAATATTTTAGCATCCCTTAACACTAAAGGATAGTTAAAAAAATCATGTTTCTAATCAAATATCTAGCTAAGATTGATTAGCATATTCATTGCATTGTATCCGGTATATATGCCATAACAAATAATTGAAATTGCAGCAATAGTCCTAAATATTGGTGACTGCTGCAATTGCTTAATCTGTGTTGCTCCTAATCCAACCAAGAGCATTGCTGGCAAGGTTCCCATCCCAAATGCCGCCATAATGAGAGCCCCGTCGATAGTACTCCCTGAAACAGCCGCCCACGTTAACGCAGAGTAGACTAAACCGCAAGGTAGCCACCCCCAGATTATTCCAAAAGGTAGAGCGTGCCAGCTTTTTTTTATTGGCAGCAATTTTCGACCTAGCGGAGAAATGAATTTCCAGATCCCACTTCCCAGTTTTTCTAGCTTCAATAAACCAAACCACCAACGGCCCACATACAAGCCGAGAACAATCATCATGATTGCAGATAATATTCTTAGCCACACAAGAGAATGGTTGAGTGTTGAGAGTTGGCTAAGTGTAGTCGCTAAACCTCCCGCTAGCGCCCCGAATAGACTGTAACTGAGAATTCGACCGACATTGTAGAAAATAATAGAGAAGTGGTGCTTAGAAGCCGCATTACCGATACTCAGTAAAGAGCCTAATCCACCACACATACCAACGCAATGCCCTGTACCTAGCAGGCCAACAATGAAAGCTCCGATAAAATCCGCACTCATAGTTACTTTTTGTCTTGTGAGTCGTTATTGTCAGGTGTTAGATGATCGTCTTCATCGAACAATATGTTGTGACCCTGACGTTCTAAATCTTCGAATTGATCGCTTTTCACCGCCCACAAAAATATCGTCACAGCGACAGCAACGATCACGATGGCCATTGGGATCAAAATATATAGGCTTTCCATTTAGTTATTCTTGTCCTTCAATAATCGAAGCGAGTTAGATACTACTATAATCGAACTTGCTGACATTCCAACTACGGCAATATAAGGTGCAACAAAGCCAGCAACAGCGAGCGGTAGAATAACGAGGTTGTATCCAAGAGACCAAACTAAGTTCTGTCTGATAATACGACGAGTTTTCAAGGCCAGTTCTCTGGCATCGAGAAGTCGGTCTAATTTGTCCCCAAGCAAAACCATATCAGCGGAAGCCTTTGCAACATCAGTACCTCCTCCCATGGCAACGGATAAATGGGCACCGGCAAGCGTAGGAGCATCGTTAATTCCGTCACCAACCATTAGAGTTATCTCTTTATCATTCAGTGAACGTAAATAATGTAGTTTGTCTTCGGGTTTGGCTTG
This sequence comes from Vibrio sp., assembly GCF_047973365.1. Taxonomy (GTDB): domain Bacteria; phylum Pseudomonadota; class Gammaproteobacteria; order Enterobacterales; family Vibrionaceae; genus Vibrio. The sequence continues at coordinate 36,680 of NZ_JBKEBW010000003.1, forward strand.
CGCGACCACATTGTCGACACCAAGTTCACTAGCGACGGACTGAGCATTAACTTGAGAATCACCCGTCAACAATGTTATGCGAATTCCAGCTTGGTGAAACTTGTCAATAAAGCTCTTCGCTTCTGCTCGAATCGGGTCTTGATAATAAAAAGTTGCAACGTGAACAGAATCGACTGCCATATAGATAGCATTGTGTTCCTGGATATCTTTATTACCGTTGAACACGTAACTTGCGTTACCAACACAAATTTTATGGGCTTGGTAAACTCCTTCGATACCAGAACCTATGATGTTTTTTACATCAGATACCGCCAGGTCTTGAAGATATGGTTTATACGCACGGGCGATGGGATGGTTTGCGTACTGCTCTAGCTGCGCAGCCATGGATAAACATTGTTCTTTCGTCCACTGTTGCGAGTGGGTTACTACATCACAAATTTCAATGTTACCGTGAGTAAGTGTACCGGTTTTATCTAATACCAGATGGTTAACATTACAAAGTGTTTCAAACACATGGTTTTTGCGCAGCAAAATCCCGTAACCACCAAGACGAGAGGTCGCACAAGTAATCGCTGTAGGGGTGGCAAGAGAAAGCGCACAAGGGCAGGTAGCGACAAGCACGGAAAGCATAATCCAGAAGGCATCTTCTGGACGAGAACCGTGCCAGAACAACCAGGTTCCAAGCGCTATCAACAAAATAATAGCGACGAAATACCTAGCCACAATATCTGCAATTTCAGCGATTTTTGGTTTAGATGATTGAGCATCGTCTTGTAGGCGAACAATATTTGAAATGACAGAATCAGCTTTTGTTGCTGTCACCTCTAAATCAAATGATTCATCACCATTAAGCGTCCCAGCATAAACAGCATCACCTACGTTTTTCACAACCGGTAGCGATTCCCCGGTTAACATTGATTCGTCAACATGAATTCTATTAGAGATAACAGCGCCGTCAGCGGGAATATGCTCTCCAGGTAAGACTCGAATTCTTTCTCCAATCTGAAGTGTTTTCACCGGAGTTTGAGTGCCATCAACACGAGTTGCTATAGCAGGAATTAATTTTAATAAATTGCCACTGGCCGCTGCCGCTTTACGTCGTGCTCGCATCTCCAGAAATCGACCAAGCAATAAAAAGAAAGTGAACATTGAAATCGATTCAAAAAAGACTTCACCTTTTTGGGTCACAGTCGCAAACAAGCTAGCCACATAAGCAAAAATCAACGCAATAGACACAGGAACATCCATGCCAAGCGTACGACCTTTAATGCTACGCCAAGCGTTAACATAGAATGGAAAAGCGGAGTAGAGAAGTACTGGTGTAGCAAATAACAGACTTACCCAACGGAAGTAGTTTTTAAATTCACTATCGAGATCGCCAAATGCTTCCAGATACAAGGCAACGGCAAGCATCATAACTTGCATCGTTGCTAAACCAGCAATACCTAAACGATAGAGATACTGCTTCATTGATTGATGGTACTGTGCCTCGTGTTTATCAGCCTCAAATGGCGCAGCTCTATAACCTAAGCGATGAATGCGTGAAAGAATATCACTCAGTTTAGCTGAGGAGTTATCCCAACTCAGCAACGCACGATTTGTCGTGGTATTGACGCGAATACCAATAACCCCAGGTTCTTTTACTAGCTGCTTTTCGATTAACCAAGCACATGCTGCACAGGATACCCCCTCAAGTGACAATGTCACCTCTGCGTATTGTTCAAAATTTCTCACGAACTCAGCCTGAACATCTGAGTTATCGTAATGAATTAATGCTTTGAGCTGTTCAGGAAGCAGTTCTACTTTTTCTGCCGTTGTTGTGCGGTACTGGTAATAGGACACCAGACCACTGTCGATAATGGTTTCAGCCACCGTTTTACAACCGGGACAACACATATCGCGCTCTTTATCGAGAATCGTGACTTTGAAATCGGTGTTTTCTGGTACATCTTCACCACAGTGGTAACACGTTTTCTTCATACTTCTAATTCATCAGTAATGTTGGCGTAGCTGAAGGAAATGTGACCCGACCTTGAACTAACCATTCACCATTGTGTGGAGTCAGTTCAATAAACCAAGGGCCTTGCATTTCACTATCACGACTAATTTTGTAATGACCTTTAGCATCGGCGGTGATTAGTTGTATGAAATCTCTATCAGGAAGTGTTCTGTGGGCAAACATTGCTTGGATAGCCGGATAGTGCTCCAACTTACCTTTGTCAAATTCAATCACGATATCGTTACCTTGAGAATAAACGACCGCGTTGAGAGCTAAATCTTTTGCCACATGGATTTTAGACAAATCAACATTAATACCTTTGCCTTTTTTATAGTAATCCTCAGTGACTAAAGAAACTGAGTTATTCGAAAACACGATAACCGTAGCAATTGTCCAAACCACCACAGTCAATGGAAGGATAATCAGGAACCACGGCCAAAATTGTTTATACCAAGGCTTTACCATAAAAAAGTTCTCTACAACAAAAAAGAAGGGATTAAACTTAGAAGGCTTAAATTTAAGAAAAATGCAGCCCCTAAAAAAGGGGCTGTTATTAGATTTTTACTATTTATCTGAATTGCTTAGACTCCAGACATAAGAAGCAACAAGCTGTACTTTGTCTTCGCCTAGAATATCAATCCATGCTGGCATTACGCCTGAACGACCAAACATTACTGTTTCGGTTACCGCAGCACGCGAATCACCGAATAGCCAATCTTGGTCCGTTAAGTCAGGCGCACCTACTGCTGGGTTACCTTTGCCATCTGTACCGTGGCAAGCAGCACATACGACAAAGCGAGCCTTACCGGCTTCAGCTTCACGAGCGTTGACGGAACGACCACTTAAGCTTAGTGCATAGCTAACGACTTCAGCTACGCCTTGCTCACCTAAAGCATCTTTCCATGCTGGCATTTGACCAATACGACCGTGACGAATGGTCGTCACGATTGCATCAGGTTCACCGCCATATAACCACGCGTTATCAGTGAGGTTAGGGAAACCTTTTTGACCACGTGCATCTGAACCGTGGCACTGAGAACAGTTTTGCAGGAACAAACGTTGTCCAACTTTCAATGCATCAGAATCTGCTGCAATTTCAGTAACAGGACGTAGTTCTGAACCACCGTCTTTATAGGCTAAACGCTTGAAAGCTTCGCCAAAATACGCATCAGCGTCATCAAGCTCTTTTGCATACTGAACAAGAGTTTTGGTCTCTTGTGCATTGGCGATGGAAGCTTTTGATTCGTCTAGTGAACGTACTTTTTGATCTGAACTTTGCCAACCTAGAACACCCTTGAAGTTACCCAAACCAGGGTAAAGGGTTAAATAGACAGCAGCGAAGATGAACGTACTAACAAATAGATAAGTCCACCATTTAGGCAGCGGGTTGTTTATTTCGCGAATACCATCGTACTCGTGGCCCATGTCCGCACCTTCTTCTACACCCATTTTGTCTTTAAGACACCAAACGAGAAGAATTGCGCATCCAAGCAGGGTACCAACCGTAATTACGATGATCCAGAGACTCCAAAATGTAGTCATTACTCAGTCACTCCTTGTTTTTATTAGAGGGTGTTTCTTTTTGTTCGTCGGCAAAGATAAGGTTTGCGGCTTCGTCAAAACGCGCCTTACGCTTTTTGCCAAACGCCCACCAAACTACGCCGATAAAGCAGACAAACAACGTTATGGTCCAAATACTGTGAATAGTACCGATATCCATAAATACCTCTGTTTATTTCATTGCGTGACCAATAGACTGAAGGTAAGCAATGATGGCATCCATCTCTGTTTTTCCTTCAACATCTTTTGCCGCATTCGCTATTTGATCATCTGTGTATGGTACGCCGAACTGATTACGGAAAAGCTCAAGTTTCTTCTGAGTGTCTTTTCCATCGAGTACGTTTTCAGCCAACCACGGGAAAGCAGGCATATTTGATTCTGGAACTAGCTCACGAGGGTTCGTCAGGTGAACACGATGCCATTCATCTGAATAACGACCGCCGACACGGGCAAGATCAGGACCAGTACGCTTAGAACCCCATAAGAATGGATGTTCCCATACACTTTCACCAGCAACAGAGTAGTGCCCATATCGTTCTGTTTCAGAACGGAAAGGGCGAACCATTTGGCTATGACACACGTTACAACCTTCACGAATGTAAATGTCACGACCTTCCATCTGCAATGCAGTGTATGGTTTCAGGTTTTCTACTGGTTCAGTCGTTTGCTTTTGGAAAATCAACGGTGTGATTTCAACTAAAGCACCCCAACTGATGGCGAATACAATCATAATTGCCAACAAACCGACGTTACGTTCGATAATGCCATGGCGATTATTAGAATCTGAACTCATTCTTTAAATCTCCTTACGCTGGTTGTTGGATAGCTTTTAAGCTGTGATTCGGTGCCGAAATTGTCTTATATGTGTTGTATGCCATTAGGAACATACCAGATAAGAAAATAAAACCACCGATAAAACGTACGGTATAGAACGGGTACGACGCCTGTACAGACTCAACAAAGCTGTAAGTTAACGTACCGTCAGAGTTAACTGCACGCCACATCAAACCTTGCATTACACCCGAAATCCACATCGCCACGATGTACAGAACAGTACCGATTGTTGCTAACCAGAAGTGAGCATTAATCAAGCTAACTGAATACATACGTTCTTGGCTAAACAGGCGAGGGATCAAGTGATATACAGAACCAATCGATACCATTGCAACCCAACCCAATGCACCAGAGTGAACGTGACCAATCGTCCAGTCAGTGTAGTGAGAAAGTGCGTTTACTGTCTTAATCGACATCATTGGGCCTTCGAAGGTAGACATACCGTAGAAAGACAGAGATACGATTAGGAAGCGCAAGATAGGGTCATAACGTAGCTTATGCCATGCACCAGACAACGTCATGATACCGTTGATCATACCACCCCAAGAAGGAGCGAATAGAACCAAAGACATCACCATGCCCAATGACTGAGTCCAGTCAGGCAGTGCTGTATAGTGTAAGTGGTGAGGACCAGCCCAGATATAAAGTGAAATCAAAGCCCAAAAGTGAACAATTGATAAACGGTAAGAGTAAACAGGGCGCTCTGCTTGCTTAGGTACGAAGTAGTACATCATACCTAGGAAACCAGCGGTCAGTAAGAAACCCACTGCGTTGTGACCATACCACCATTGAACCATGGCATCGACAGCCCCAGAATAAATCGAATATGATTTAGTCAAAGAAACGGGGATTGCCATGCTGTTTACAATGTGTAACACAGCTACAGTGAGAATAAAGGCTCCAAAGAACCAGTTAGCAACATAAATATGGGAGGTTTTTCTTTTTACTATGGTACCAAAGAATACCACAGCATAAGCAACCCATACCAATGCGATCGCAATATCAATCGGCCATTCTAATTCTGCATATTCTTTACTGGTGGTATAACCAAGTGGTAAAGAGATAGCGGCAGACAAAATAATGGCTTGCCAACCCCAGAAGGTGAAGGGAACAAGAGCTCCGCCAAATAAACGAGTTTGACAAGTACGCTGTACAACATAATAAGATGTTGCAAAGAGGGCACTGGTACCAAACGCGAATATCACCGCATTAGTATGAAGCGGTCGGAGACGACTATACGTTAGCCACGGCGTATCAAAGTTTAACTGTGGCCACACTAATTGAGCGGCAATCAAAACACCTACACTCATTCCGACAATACCCCAGAGAATAGTCACTAAGGTAAATTGACGAACGACTGTATAGTTATAGTTTTGTTCAAGCTGCTTTTCTTGGCTCATTATGCATGCTTCCAATGTCTAATTAACTACACTTTTCTTCCAACACGACAGATGTCGTAATACTACCCAAATCTCTTCAATAGCAATTCCTTAGAAGAACTATTGATAGCTTTTATTGATTTTAAGAAAAGTAGTATTTTCAAGTAGGAATCGTACTACAATTAACAATTCAATGACAGTGTAGTAACCTTACCCTTTATCAGGTTTTGCTCTTTTATTTCAAAACTTTGAACTTTGTTACACGAGGAACCCGTTCTAATGGCAGCTGAAAAGCTTACAAAACACAGACTTGCTCAAATTGCCGTCACATTAATCGTGCTTCTTACCGCCTTCTTTTGGAGAACGTTCACATATACAGAGGTCACGACGGTTATTTGTAATCCACAACCAAATTGTTCTGTATTTGTAAATGATCAAAAAATAACTGTTACAAAAGATGATAAACAGACGGTCGCGTTTAATGTCTATCCAATACCACTAGAGTGGACAATTCAATATGATGGCGATGTAATAAGAACTGAACAAACTTTAGCCTTGTTAACTAATGCTAACAATGTTGAAACAAGAACTTCCTTGCTTATTAATAATTCTGTAAAGATAGAAATTGGAAATTAGTTCCCTTTATTCAATTTATAAGACTTATGTGACAAAGAAGAGAGCGTGTCATACCTATCTGAATTAATATGCGGTATAAATTAATTCAGATTGTCTATATAAGTACTACGCGAATGCGACTTGAAACAGCTATATCACATGAACTAGATGCTAACGCTGCGATCGAACACATCAAGTCAACGGTTCGTATGGAAGGCATTAAAGCCATAATCTGTTATTACACGGAATCGTATTGTAATCAGCATCTCTATGCTGTTCTTGCGCAGCACTTTCCGAATACCCCTCTTATTGGCTGTTCATCATGCTATGGTTTGATGACGGATGAAGGCTATCACAAAGGTCCTGTCGTCGGAATAATGTCTATCTATGATGATTCGTCATCGAGTGCCTACGGAACAGCACATACCAATCTCACTCGAAGCAGTGATTACAAGCAAGCCGTTAACACAGTAATTAATGAAGCGCTTTTAAAAGCAAACAGAACTGGTGAAGTGCCTGACTTCATAATTCTACATGCAACACCTGGTAGTGAAGAGCGAATTATAGAAGCGATTGATGCGCAGTTCGGAACACGAGTGCCCATTATCGGTGGAAGTGCGGCAGACAATAACATCGAAGGTAATTGGTCTGTTTTTAACGAAAATGAAGAGTCAAAATCGGCTTTAACTCTGCTAGTTGGTTTCGTATCAATTCCCGTAACAACGAGGTTAAGCGTCGGTTATTCACCGACGCAACATTTTGGTCTGGTAACAAAAGCTGATGGACGCTTTATCTATTCAATTAATCAAAAACCAGCAAAGCAGGTTTATCAGGAATGGTTACGAGAGCATTCTGGGCTGACTATCTTAGACGAATATTTATTTGATTATGTTTCTGAGTTTCCTATTGGTAACGCAGTTGGTCACATTGGTGACCAGCCCTATTTTAAATTATCGCATCCAATACGTATCACGGACGATGATGCATTAGAAATGTTCTCGGAAAGCAGAGTAGGAGAGACCATTACTTTAATGACAAGCTCGAAGAAACATCTTGTAGAAAGGGCTTCTCGAGTAATAAGGGATGCAAATACCAATAACTACCGTCAGTCAGAAATGATTGGCGGCATACTTATTTTTTGTGCCGGTTCTATGTTACATCTTGGTGGGCAAATGAACGAGGTATATGAAAAGATTGTAAAACAGATGAATGGACGACCATTTATCTGCCCATTTACATTTGGTGAGCAAGGTAAATTGGTGGGTGGTGAGAATGCCCATGGCAATTTAATGATTTCATCAGCCATCTTTTATGACTCAGAGCATTATCTATGAAGCAACAATACGTAGAACATGTTAATGAAAGCTTGTTTGAGCTAGAGCGCAGTCGCGAGCGAGAACGGTTAATATCTGAAGAAAACCGTGTCATTTTGGCGGCATTATCAGCGTTAAGTAAAGCAGAAAACAAGTACCAAATATTTGATGAATTAAAGAAAGTACTGAACCGATATATAAAATTCAGTGATTTCGTGGTGATATCTAAAGGAAAACAGGTCAACCGGTACTCTACATTCCTAACCTCAAATATTTCGTTCACAGGTAAGGAATGGAGCAATGGGGATAAGTTCCAACGTGTACTGAACGGCGAAAGCATTATTTTGTTCGAGCCCATTAACCTTGAAGAATTTAAGGGACTCAATCCTTTTCTTAAAGATCACATAAACTGCGCACTGATTACTGGAGTGAGAACGCTAACCTCTGACTCTGTTTTATTGCTACTTGGTAGGGAAAAAGGGCAGTTTAACCTTGAAATGAAATCAACTTTGTTGAGATTTAGACCTTTATTAGAACGAGCGATTAGTGATATTGAACATAAAGAAGAGTTACAACGTTTAGTTGATTTAAAAACCAAAGAGTTATTCGTTGCTCAGCAATTAGCTGAACAGGCGAACAAATCTAAGTCTCAGTTTCTTGCCATGATGAGCCACGAACTAAGAACCCCACTTAATGCTGTTCTAGGGTTAATTGACGTCTTGAGAGACACATCCAATGTCCATCAATTGGATATGCTTGAACAGATGGAAAACTCTGCAGAACTACTGCTAGTGATCATCAATGATGTTCTCGATCTTAGTCGTATTGAATCGGGGCACTTTAAGCTACAGTGTCACAAAATAAATCTATTCCATAAACTTAATCATGCGCTCGAACATTATCGACAACAAGCCGAGGAAAAAGGGCTTACATTTTACGTAGACGTAAAACTTTGCCCAAAAGAAGAATACTTTGTCGATTCAATTCGCTTAACACAGATATTATTTAATGTTGTTGGTAATGCCGTTAAGTTTACAGAAAGAGGCACAGTAACAGTGTCGCTGTACGATCATAATGGCAAACTGCATATTCAAGTGAACGACACAGGTATAGGTATTGAAAGTGACAAAGTTGAGCTGTTGTTTTCACCATTTATACAAGCCGATAGTTCAAATACGAGGAATTTCGGCGGTGCAGGCCTAGGATTAACCATTACAAAACACTTAGTGGACCTGATGAAAGGAACCATTTCGGTAAGAAGTACACTCCATGTAGGGAGTTGCTTTGAAATTACGATTCCTTTAAAAGACTGCAGTGCGGAGCATTTCGAGAATGCAACGATACACTCAGCAACTAAAAAGCATGAAAGACAAAAGCGTAATATTTTGGTTGTTGAAGACACGAAAACAAACCAAGTAGTAATACAGTTGATGTTAAACCGTTTAGGTTACAACGTGACATTAGCTGAAAATGGTATGCAGGCAGTAGAGTTACTCAATAATGATGACCAGTTTGATTTAATCTTTATGGATATCTCGATGCCCGTCATGGATGGCATCGAAGCAACAAAACAGATTCGGGGCAAAAATCTAACGGTACCAATTGTTGCGCTGACAGCGCATACCATGGAAGACGACAAGGAAGAATGTCTAAACGCAGGAATGGACGATTTCCTACTAAAACCAATGCGAATAAATGAAATCTCGTCGGTGATAGAAAGATTCACATCCTAATAACTGCATTTTTAATCAGCGATGATAAATGTAGTTATTAGGTATTTTATGGTAAATGCTAATTATGTAAAACAAGTCTATTAGTGTAGCGGTGGGTTAAACGGTATTTATATTACATGTTAATTGAAAATCTTATTTAACATAACCCATATAATGCGAACCTTTATATGGTAAAAAGAAGGCACCTGATTGATGCCTTATCTAACTGAATTCGTTAATGATTCTTTTTAGTTCCGTTACCGGAACGTTTGAACCCTTGATGTGGGAAGACATTCCGAATTCTTTGCTGAACTTTTTTCGGTACTTGATTGGTAAAGACGAGTTTCATGCCTGTTCGTTGCTGATATACCTTAAATTCACCACTAAACGGTGTCACTTCAGCGATTTCAGTAACGTTATGTTTAAATGTAGGCGGAAAATGCCCTTTAACTTTATGGATTGTTCCTTCTTTGAAGCTCACTTTCAGCACAGGCCTATCAACGGCAACTAGCCAGAAAATGACTACAGCGGCAATTATAATCACGTACAACATGAGTTAACTCCTAATTAGATAGCAACTTACTCAAATCTTCTTTTAAATTAGATACCGCTTTACTGGCTTTCTCACTACGAGATGCTTCACTTAATAAATATTCAATAGCATCTGATAAAGTACAACCAAGCTCATTGGCTCTAGTAGATAATTTTTCCCAGACTTGATAATCGAGATCAATTGATTTTTTGCGAGTATGAATTTGCTCAGCGTTGAAATGTCGTTTGCGCTTAGCACGAATAGCTTGCTTCAACTTATTATCAAGCTCAGGAGCCAGATTTTTCTCAATCCACTCGAGTACTAATATTGGTTCGTGCTCAATAGATTTCAATTTTTGAATGGCAGTTTCCGCTTCACTACGATCAATGTGGCAAGTAATTGATTCTCCATCTTTCCACTTATTAATCAAATACTGCCATTTCCAACCACATTCTAAGTTTTCAAGCTGCTGATATTTCATTTTAGGCAATCCATTAAAATTCAGGGTGACAGCGTAACCCAATCGATATTGATGTTCAAACGAATCCTAACAAAAACTAGAGCGAGATCATTTATCTTGTGAGCTATTCGAGCTGTTGGTTTTTCTATATAATTCGTTGTCTCTTAATAAACAATTCAGTATTTCAATGACTCAAGATATTTGGCGCCTTGCTACTCCCCAGTACGATGAATTTCAAGTTCAGCTTAATCAGTACCCTAACCTAACGCCGATTTCACTGATCGACACACAAACTAGGTTAACAAAAGCAATCGACAGATTTCTTAACATTAAAGGATTTAGTCGTGTCTTGGTTGTGAATGCTCCTGACAACTCAATCTATCGTTCACTGTTAAAAGAAAAAGTAGCAAGCATGGTAAACGGTTTACCTGTTGTATCTACTGAATCTTTGGATATGGAATTGATTTTAGGGCAAGTTAAAGCCGAAAACGGCCAAGTTGTTTCTCAGTCTAAAGGTTTACTATCACAAGCGCACGGTGGCTACCTGATTGTTTCGGCAAATTTGCTTTTAGCAAACCCACGTCATTGGCCAATACTTAAGTCTGCGGTTCTAGGGGCGCCTGTCACACCATTCAATTGCGATCCTAAGTGTCTTATAGAAGATGCTGCTTACGACAAATATGATGTGAAATTAATCATCGTAGGTGATAGAAACCAATTGGGTGACGTTGACTTTTTAGATACAGATATTCACTCAGGTCTCTGTGTTTACAGCGAATTAGAGTTAGATATTAAAATTAATCAAGATTCAATTACGCAATATCTATCTTTCGTAAAATGGTTATGTCAGTACTATGATTTACCAGAGCTAAGTGCCGATGCATTAGAACGTTTGATGACCGCAGGAGCTCGCTATACAGAAGATCAGCACTACGCTCCTCTTTGTGTTATGTGGCATAGAGCATTGCTAGAAGAAGCGGCTTTAGAATCACACAGCAATTACATTGAAGCGATACATTTAGATAAAGCCATAGATGAACGCTATTTTAGAGAATCATATCTGCCGGAGCGTGCGCTTGACGATATTCTGGATGGACAGGTATTTATTGAAACTCAAGGAGAGCAAGTTGGCCAAGTCAACGGTCTCACTGTTGTTGATATTGCAGGCCATCCGGTTTCCTATGGTGAACCTGCTCGAATTTCTTGTGTCATCCATTTTGGCGATGGCGATATTGCTGATGTTGAACGTAAAGTCGAGTTAGGCGGAAACTTGCATGCCAAAGGTATGATGATCATGCAGGCTTTTGTTAGCAGTGAATTGGATCTAGACGTTCCTCTTCCTTATTCCGCATCGGTTGTGTTTGAACAATCCTATTGTGAAGTGGACGGAGACAGTGCGTCACTAGCAGAACTATGCTCATTAGTTAGTGCTCTGTCGGAATACCCCATCAATCAACAAATTGCAGTAACCGGTGCAGTTGATCAGTTTGGTCGAGTACAAGCCGTAGGTGGATTAAACGAAAAAATTGAGGGTTTTTACCACGTTTGCCAACATCAAGGCTTTACCGGTGAGCAAGGCGTGATTCTTCCACAGAGTAATTTGAAACACTTAGCTCTTCATAAATCTGTGGTAGAAAGTATTAAGAATGGTGAATTTAACATTTGGCCGGTTTCACATGTCGACGAAGTCGTCCCTCTTGTCATGGGTAAACCATTCAGAGGTGAAGATGAAGAAAGCGTGATAAGTAAAATTGCAGAGCGCATTGAAAACTTTGAAAAACATATACAGCCTAATGGGTTTGTGGACCGTATAAAAAACTGGTTTGTTTAGTACTGATCGGACTTGTCTAGCGTACACGTGTTCACTAACATGCACCCTATCAGAAATTGGAGTAATTGATAATGCAAAACAAACGTGACTCATACAATCGTGATGATCTTTTAGCTTCTAGCCGTGGTGAGCTATTTGGTCCAGGTTACCCTCAGTTACCAGCACCAAACATGCTGATGATGGATCGTATTAGTAAAATGTCTGAAACTGAAGGCGAATTTGGCAAAGGTCTTATTATTGCTGAGTTAGATATCACTCCAGATTTATGGTTCTTTGATTGCCACTTCCCTGGTGACCCTGTAATGCCTGGTTGCTTAGGTTTGGATGCTATGTGGCAACTTGTTGGCTTCTTCTTAGGTTGGGTCGGCGGTAAAGGTAAAGGCCGCGCTTTAGGTGTTGGCGAAGTTAAATTTACAGGTCAAATTCTGCCTACCGCTAAGAAAGTAACTTACGAAATCAATATGAAACGTGTCGTTAACCGTAAGTTAGTCATGGGTCTTGCCGATGGACGCGTACTTGTAGACGGAAAAGAAATCTACGTTGCAAAAGATTTAAAAGTCGGCCTCTTCCAAGACACCTCTGCGTTTTAAACTTAGATTGGTCAAAAATTAAAACAGCTATCAGGCTGTTTTAATTTTTCCCTAAACAATGAGTTATAGTGCATTAAAATATTATAGATATTAAAAAGCCCCTTTCGGGGCTTAAGATCCTTTCGTATGTGGGGGTTATTTATAGAGACCAGAGTGTTTGTCATCTCTTGCGTCACGCCAACCGCCTAGCCAATATGAACGAGCATCGCTTTGTTGGTATGGACATTCTTCTTGGGATCGTCCATTCAAACCAGCTTTGTAACCTTGAGATTGTGCTCTTTCAAGGCGATCACGCTTTTGTCTCTTCATAGTGCAGTCCTCATACAGTAACTTGTGTCTTACTTACAACTATTACATTAGTGTGGATCTTTTATGACCACATTTTTAAGAATTGCGCAAAATCCCCTCTTTCTCAAGTCAAAAAAAAGCACAAGCTTATTTTTGTGAGCTTGTGCTTTTCTTGACAAAAAATGACTATTTTCTACGGAACCAACCTAAACCTAACAGAATCAATCCCCATAATCCTAAACTAGCACCCGATCTATTCGAACTTGATGTCTCCGTGCTTCTTTGACTAATATTCGCTGAAGTTGCACCAGCAATGGGTACCAGTTTCACGGCAACAACAGTTTCGGTCCCACTGCATGTTGAGTTATGAGCGGTGGTGCTATATCCACCAGCACATTTGAATGCCGTACCAGAGATAACCCCTGCGTTATTGATATCAGTGGCATCGACGACACGGTACTGGTTATTGGTACTATCGACATCATCATCGTTTGTTAAGTCGTCTAGATACCATGGTTGATTAGCAAATCTAGCCATGCGTGTAGTATCACTGTTGGTAGCGCTATATGGATAGATAAAACCTCTCTTCACGCGGGGTTTGCCATCGATTTCACGAGTATCGTCAAAATCAACCTGACCAACAATTTCGTTGTAATCATTTATTGCACCAGCTTTACCGCCAGCGCCAGCAAACAGAATACCAACCGATGGGAATACCGCAGTTAGAGATGAAGCAGAAACGTCTTTGACTAAAAACAAGCGATTTGAAGCAGCGCCATTATACGGAGTGCTACCCGTACGCTTAGCACTGCCTATAGCAACCTTATTTTTGTTTACCGAAGTAATCACTGAATTGGTATGTATCGTATCGCCATCGATTTTTACCGTTGCACCATTCACAACCTTGCTTGTCCAACTTGATGCGGTTCCGTAATTCGCTACATTAACGCTAAACACCGTTGCATTCATATAGTTGTATGAAGAATCATAAGCATTGAATCCAACGCCATAAATCATATCATCAACAACAACAAAATCACGAATACTGCCCTGCGCTAGATAGTTAGACGATGCTTTGGCTGTACCGCTATGCCAAGGTATTTCAACGGCTGCACCAGTACTGTTGTCCCAAATTGCAGGATGTGAAACATAATAGGTACCGTAATCACTCGTTTCATAGCTTTCAGAAACACTACCTACGGTATAAGTACCGTCAGTTTTCCAGGCACGTGTTTGCAGATAATCGTCATTAGGAGAATAAGCACCATCTTCAACTAAAGCCTTAAGATTGTTACGTCGATACTTTGTCACGTTACCTGGTTGAGATTGAATACCAATGGCTGCACCATTATCAGAAATACTATTAATAACAACGTTTGCGGAATCGTAAACATCATCACTAGTAGTTGAAGATCCAATAAAACCAATTGAAATCGGAGTAGTATTCCCATCCATTTCAGCAGACCAAACATTCCAACGTGCGTCTGCCCAATATTCACAAGTGGAATAGCCTAATTGTGCATCACAGTAATTTTCAAAGTCATCGTAATTTTGGATATAGCTAAACTGGCGGTTCATACCAAAAGGGGCTTCTTCGCGAAAACTTAAGCCATCCACGGCTTCCCCGGCGTTCATGACAGTTGAGCGGGTTTCACCTGCTAGTATGAATGATTCACATGACTTGGAACCAGCAGTATTACTTTCAAAACAGTTATCGCTCGCAGCAGTAGTTATTGCAGGCTCAATAGCAACACCATAAGCACTTTTATAGTTATAGGTAGTACTAGGCGTCACTTCAACGACGTTATAAAGCGCTGCTGATACTTGTGTGGTAGCAAGAATAGCTGAGCTCACTACGCTCAGCCTAAACAATTTTCTATTCATAAAATCCATTAACTATCCTGTTGCATTGCTTCAAGCTGTTCCCAACGCTCAAATGCAATTTCAAGTTCCTGCTCTTTGGCAGATAACTTATCTAAAATGGGTTGTGTCACATCAACAGTTCGACTAAAAAAGTCAGCATCGTTAACTTGCTCTTGCAGTGATTCAATCTCTGCTTCTAATTGTTCGAGTTTTTGCGGCAGAGTTTCTAATTCACGCTGCAGTTTATAAGATAACTTCTTAGACTTAGGTTTCGCAGGCTCCGATTTGGGAGCTGGCTCAACCGGTTTATCTTGTTTGACGGTGTTTTCGACACTACGCAATTGCATAACCTGAGCGCGCTGCTGTTGAGCGTCATGGTAGCCACCGACAAACTCTTCTATTTTTCCGTTACCTTCAAAAATCCAACTCGTGGTCACTGTATTATCAACAAATTCACGGTCATGACTGACTAATAATAAAGTACCCTGATAATTGGCAAGCAAATCCTCTAAAAGTTCCAATGTTTCGATATCTAAATCATTGGTTGGTTCATCTAACACCAATAAATTGTTGGATCTTAGGAACAGACGAGCAAGCAGAAGTCTATTTTTCTCTCCACCAGAAAGCGCTTTCACCGGCGTTCTTGCCCGTTTTGGTGCAAATAAGAAGTCTTGAAGATAGCTCAGCGCGTGCCGTTGACGCCCTCCAACTGTTACTTCCTGCTTACCATCAGCAAGATTATCAATCACCGTTTTTTCTGGATCCAACATTTCGCGGTACTGATCAAAGTAGGCAACTTCTAGTTTTGTACCACAATGCAAACGACCGCTATCGGCAGTCAGTTGTCCCAAAAGAAGCTTCAACAGTGTACTTTTGCCACAGCCATTCGGGCCGATAAGAGCAATACGATCACCACGCATAATGTTAAAGCTGAAATTATCAACCAAACACTTATCGTCAATAGCGTAATTAAGATTTTCCGCCTCAAATACGATTTTGCCCGAGCGAGCCGCATCATCTATTTGTAAGTTCACTTTGCCCTGCACTTCACGCCTTTCACTACGTTCCTGACGGAGCTTTTTGAGCGCACGAACTCGGCCTTCATTACGTGTTCTACGCGCTTTGATACCTTGACGAATCCAGACTTCTTCTTGAGCTAGTTTCTTATCAAATTCAGCGTGTTGTAACTCTTCAACTCGTAATAACTCTTCTTTTTCTGTGAGATAGTTTTCGTAGTCTCCAGGGAAAGAGTTCAGTTGACCGCGATCCAAGTCAACGATTCGAGTCGCCATTGATTTAATGAACGAACGGTCGTGTGAGATGAAGATAATAGAACCGCGGAAATCCTTTAAAAAACCTTCTAACCATTCAATAGTTGTCACATCTAGGTGGTTGGTAGGCTCATCGAGTAGCAATACATCCGGATCACACACTAATGCACGCGCAAGAGCGGCTTTACGCTGCCAACCACCGGAGAGATCCGTTAGCTTAGTATGACCATCAAGCTTCAACGAAGCTAAAACATTTTGTATTCGGTCTTCAAAGCGCCAAGCACCAGCATGTTCTAACTGCTCTTGAACATTAGCAAGCTTCTTAATATTGGATTCCGATGGGTCAATCGCGACAAGATCAAGTAGATCGTTGTAGATCTTAAGTTGCTCACCAACTTCTTGTAGCCCACCAGCAACATAATCAAATACCGTACCTTCTTGGTTGCGCGGTGGATCTTGCTCTAAACGCGACACAACGACATCCTGCATCACTTGCATCTTGCCATCATCTAACAGCATTTCTCCTGCGATGATTTTCATTAGCGTTGACTTACCAGCGCCGTTTCGCCCAACCAAACAAACACGCTCATTTTCTTGCAACGCGAAATCAGCGTGATCAAGTAAAGGGTGGTCGCCAAATGCGAGTAAACCGTTATGAATGGTGATTAATGCCATTATTTTCTAACCATTGAGTTAATTCTGAAAAATCAAAAGGCCAGTTTAGCTCTGAACCTTGATATGAGAGCACGGGAATAGTGACCCCGTAACGAGAAAACAGTTTTTCATCGAACACAATGTCGATTACATCAACTTGTGAAGCTACATTTGCCTGTATCAGCAGTGAAAATGCCATCTCACACAAGTGGCAACCTTCGGTACTGTATAACGTGATCAATCAACTTTCCCTATTATATGTTCACTATACTGACTTATGAGTGACTATCCAGCAGTTGTGGATATGCTTATTACGCTCAAAGTCCAGCGGTAGCGTTTGAGCAGAGATATTTCTGGCCTCTAAGCCTAGGTTATCTAACTCAGCCATATCCATTTTGAAATGACGCTTGTTGTTTGAGAACACAATAGTGCCATCCTGACGAAGAATGCGCTTCAAATTCTTCATTAATTGAATATGATCTCTCTGCACATCAAAAGATTGTTCCATACGCTTTGAATTTGAAAAGGTTGGCGGATCAATGAAGATAAGATCATAGCTAGCCGAAGCTTGTTCAAGCCACTGAAGGCAATCCGCTTGGATAAACTGATGCTGACGCCCTACTTGACCATTTAGCTTCATGTTATCTTTTGCCCATTCTAGGTAGGTATTTGACATATCGACTGTTGTCGTCGATTTCGCCCCACCACACGCTGCGTGTACGGTACCAGAGCCGGTATATGCGAATAGATTTAAGAAATCCTTATCGTTCGCCATTTCACCGAGTTTACGACGAGTGATCTTGTGATCCAAGAAAAGACCTGTATCCAAGTAGTCGTGTAAGTTAACGATAAGTTTTACACCATACTCGCTGACTTCCATCGTTTGAGACTGCTGACCGAACTTCTGATACTGGGACGTACCTTTTTGTTTCTCGCGAACTTTTAGAACCACATTGTTTGCGTTTGTTCCCGTCACCTGAATCGCCGCTCGAATAATGTCAGTAAGACGACGTTTCGCCTTCTCTTCTGGAATATTCTTAGGCGCTGCATACTCTTGGATAACTAACTGGTCTTGATAAACGTCAATCGCAACGTTGTATTCAGGAAGATCGGCGTCATAGATACGGTAACAGTCTAAACCTTCTCGTTTCGCCCATTTACCAATCTTGCCAATGTTCTTCTTCAATCGATTTGAGAAATCAGGAGCAATTTGTGTTGATTGTGACTGCTGCTCTTCTTCAGAACGTTCACGAGCTGAAATTGAGTAGTTTTTTTGGTGACAAGGTAACGCACCATTATTCAACTTGTACTGTTTATCAGCACGCATACGCAAGCAACTGAGCAATTCATCAGAACTTGAGAAAATAGATGCCTGACAACCACCAAATTCAGATTTAAGTTGCGCACCAAATGCAGTGTAGAGTGCAATAAGTCCTGGATGTGTACCTAAACGCTCACCATAAGGTGGGTTACACACGATAACACCACTTTCAAAGCCCTGAGGCTTTTTAAGTAATGATGCATCTCCAAGCTCAAACTGGATTAAACTTTCTACGCCTGCACGGCGAGCGTTGTCTTTCGCAGTTTTAAGGACACGACTGTCATTATCTAAGCCAAAAAACTTGGTGTCAGTTTTATTGACACCTCTTCTTGCTTGAACACTCGCTTCAGATTTCACTTGCGCCCAAAGTTCAGATTCGAAGTCTTGTAACGACTCAAACCCCCATTTTTCGCGCTTAAGTCCAGGGGCTATATTTGCAGCCATCATCGCCGCTTCAATCAACAAAGTACCAGAGCCACACATAGGGTCTAGTAATTGTTTCGACCCATCCCAGCCACTGCGTAAGATGATAGCTGCGGCTAGTGTTTCTCTGAGCGGAGCGCGGCCGGCTTCCGTTCTGTAGCCTCGCACATGTAAGCCACTGCCGACCATATCGATACCCAGTAGCGCCTTATCATTATGTAATCGAACGTGAATGCGAAGATCCGCATGATCTTTACTGATCGAAGGTCTAGGAAGGCTTTTCTTTTCAAAACAATCAACGACCGCATCTTTAACTTTCATTGCGCCATATTGGCTGTTGCGGATCTCTCTGTTTGTGCCGTTGAAATCAACCACAAACTTTTTAGAGCTATGAAAATGATTAACCCAGTTTACTGACGTTGCAGACAAGTAAAGGTCCATATCATTTTGACAATTGAATTCGGTAATAACACGTACAAATCGTGAAGCAAGGCGGCTCCATAAACAACAACGGTAAATTTGCTCATTTGACGCTCTGAATTTCACCCCTGCTTGCACAGGTTTGGCGTCTGAAATCCCTAATTTTGTTAATTCTTCTACTAATAGGTTCTCAAGACCGTTTGAGGTTACCGCTAGATACTGATTCATAGTGTTCTTTAGCTAATAAAAATGGTGTCAGATTATACCTGACATTGAACAACTTGCCCAAATCTAAACAACCCAAAAGCATAAAAACACAAAACTTACTGTTTATTCGCTCGTCTCTTCATTCGTTAGTTAGCAAATGTAGGAATCAATTCACATCGCTTTAATTTATTGCCTCATAGCGATAGTGAGTATTTATTCACAGTAAAATTGGACTATACCAGATATGTTTTTACACTGTAAATTAATTACATTTTTAGTTAAAACGGGAAGTTTTAAGCGCTTTTGATAGCGAATAAGTACGGTTGTACCGTCACATTTGGGGGAAATTAAATACAAATTTTTTGTAAGAATTGAAAATAAGAATAAAAATCCGTGATGGAAACTACTCGTTTGATGCAAATTGAAGGCAAAAAAAATCGGCTTACGCCGATGGGAAGTGAAACAAGGGAACGAAAATACTAGGGAAGAAACTTAACCTACCATCGCCATGAGCTGTGGTAGTAAAATTTGGTTAGCCGATGCCATTCTGTCATGCATGACTTTAATAACCTGCCCAAAGCGTAATTGTTTTGAAGCATTTAAAGAAAAATCGTTCAGGTCAACTAACGCGCATAAGCTAGCGTTGTCACCGACTTCTAGGACGATGAAATATCCTCGACCATGGCTATTGACCAAGCTTACTATTTCGCCCTCTTCAGGAGAAAAACCACTGCTTTGGTAGTCAAAGAACCAGCTCCTGGGTTGGACTGGCTTATGGAAGCGCTTAGCGGCTACGCAATACAGAACTAGCTCTACTTTGCGTGGCTCGTTGAGATTTAAGCAATCAATGCGCTCTTTATAAGTTTGATAGTCGGAAGCGTCATCGACAGTAAATTGATTAGATGAAAAAGCGCAATCAACCAAAAGATTGCTGCTTAGATTGGTGCGAAACACCATATCCTCACCCAGTTCTAACATCAAATAGCCTTCGCTATCTGAGTAGTACCAATTCCATCTGTCACTCGGTTTAAGCATTGTCCTGACTCACTATTTATTTATTATCAGACTATTAGGTAAAACGCTTAATTACCCTTGCCAACTAACTGCTGTTAATTCTAAGAGAGGAAAAACAAAAAAAAAGAGGAAATGATTTTCTCATTCCCTCTCTACATGACCTTGTCACTTTTGTTCTATTTCAGCAACAGAAGCCTAAATTAGATATTTTTTACGATGTCAGCCACTAAACCTGGACCTTGGTAAATGAAACCACTGTACACTTGAACCAGTTTTGCCCCAGCAAGTAATTTTTCTTTCGCGGCGACATATGAGTCAATACCACCAACCCCAATAATTGGAATTTGATCTCCCAACTCACGATACAAGCATTTGATCACTTCTGTGCTTCGAGATTGAAGTGGTTTACCACTTAACCCACCCGCTTCATTGCCGTGTTTCATACCTTCAACCAAAGAACGGTCCAAAGTAGTGTTAGTTGCAATAACACCATCAATTTGGTTTTTCAGTAACGATAGACAAATTTGCTTAATTTCGTCGTCACTCAGATCTGGCGCAATTTTAAGAGCTAAAGGAACGTATTTATCATACTTATTCGCCAGTTCAGCCTGCTTTTGCTTTAATGCTGCTAATAACTCATCAAGTGCTTCACCGTATTGTAATGAGCGTAGCCCCGGAGTATTTGGTGATGAAATATTTACAGCGATATAGCCGGCATGCTGATAGACTTTTTCCATACAAATTAGGTAGTCATCAGCACCTTTTTCAATAGGTGTATCTTTGTTTTTACCGATATTGATACCGATAATTCCGTCATAATTGGCTTTTTTAACGTTCTCAACTAAGTTATCAACACCTAGGTTATTAAAACCCATACGGTTGATGATCCCTTCTGCTGGGATGATCCGGAAAAGACGAGGTTTGTCATTTCCCGATTGAGGACGAGGAGTTACCGTCCCTACTTCAACAAATCCAAATCCCATAGCACCAAATGCATCAATACATTCGCCATTTTTATCAAGACCCGCAGCAAGACCAACAGGGTTTTTGAATGTTAATCCCATACATTCAACTGGTCGATTTGGAAGATGTTGACGATAGAAAAGATCAAGAGGAGTGCCGGTGAAACGTTTGAAGTTTTGGATGGCAAGATCATGCGCCTTTTCAGCATCCAATTTGAAAAAGCCAGTTCTGGCTAAGCGGTAGAGCATTGTGCCTCCGATAGAAAAAAGCCCCGATTAAACGGGGCGTTATTATTGTCTTATTCAGCTAACAATTCAAACTTTATTCAACCGCTTGGCAGTTTAAATTGAGCAACATCAATTCTCTCAATGCGACAGAAAATTTAGCAAACTCATGAACGCTACCCACTTTGAACTCGTTCAGGATATTTTCCCAACGATGCAGTGAAACTGAATTTGTTTGCATCCACTGTTCCAGAGCTTTGATCACATCCAGCTTTTCATTTTCACATTTACAGTTGAGAACTTGAGCGGTTAATTGGCGTTGCTGCCAATCGAGATCTTCTCTGAATGCAGCACGAGCCAATACTTGCCAATTATTTTCTGTCGCTTGATTATTGATCTGTTTTAGGAACCAGTGCAAAGACAAACGATCACCCAAGTTAAAGTACAATTTCGCTGTTTGCTCTACTGATCTTTGCTTTTCTTTTGCAACTGAAGATATATCCAACACTGAGTGCAAGCTAGACAAACGAGCCACATAATTGGCTAACTTAGGTTCGATTCCTTTTTCGATCCAAGCTTGCGACATAGCATTGTGCTCTTCTACTTCACTCACAACTAGCACATCGTCAAGGATGTGTTTAATCGCTTCAACATCTGCTTGATAAAGTTCGATAAGATCACGAACAGACTGTTTACCTGGGTGATTACGTAACAACCAACGAGATAAGCGACGTAGTGAACGGCGAACGTGGAACATCACCTCATACTGAGTCAATGCATCTGCTTGGTTATCAAGCTTACGTAATTCCTCTAGTACTGAACCTAATTTATAGATTTCACGCGCAGCTGCATAAGCATTAGTTACGTCAACGGCCGTCGACCCCGTCTCTTCCTGCAAACGAGTAACGAAGTTACATCCCATCTCGTTCACCATCTGATTTGCCAATGATGTGGCAATGATTTCAGAACGTAGCGGATGATTTTGCATATGTTGCAAATAGTTACGACGTAACTCAGTTGGGAAGTAATTGATCAACTGTTGAGCATGAAACTCATCATTCGCAATCTCTTCACAAGCCAATTCGTCTTTCAACACCATCTTGCCGTAGGCAACAAGTACAGAAAGCTCTGGTCTAGTCAAACCGTGCCCTTGTTTTTCACGTTCCAGTAACGCTTCGTCATCAGGAAGATTCTCAAGCGCTCGGTCCAAATGCCCCGCTTTCTCCAACTGGTGAATAAAGCGAATCTGCTCTTTTACAAGCACAATGCTCTGTTGCTCGGTGACTGAAATCGATTCAGACTGAACATAAGCATCTTCGATAACAATCGCTCCAACTTCATCTTCCATTGACTCAAGCACTTGGTTACGTTGTTTGAGAGTCATGTCGCCATTTGCAACCAGACCGTTTAGGAAGATCTTAATGTTTACTTCGTTGTCTGAGCAATCGACACCACCAACGTTATCAACAAAGTCAGTGTTAACACGACCACCTTTCAGAGCGTATTCCACACGACCAAGCTGAGTCATGCCTAAGTTTCCGCCTTCGCCAATGATTTTAGCGTTTAGATCGCGGCCATCGATACGCAGTGAGTCATTTGCGCGATCCCCCACATCAGTATGTGTTTCACGTGACGACTTAACATATGTACCGATCCCACCATTCCATAACAGATCAACTTCCATAGATAAGATCATCTTAATCAGCTCATTTGGAGCAATAGATCCTTTCTTCGAGCCTAACAGCTTTTGAATTTCAGGTGTCAAAGTAATCGATTTTGCCTTACGAGAGAATATGCCACCGCCCTTCGAAATCAGTTTAACGCTGTAATCTTCCCAGCTAGAACGAGGCAGGTTGAATAAGCGATTACGCTCTTGCCAACTGCTTGCAGCATCCGGCGTTGGATCGATAAAGATATGTAAGTGGTTAAATGCACACTGTAGACGAATGTGTTTCGATAGCAACATGCCGTTACCAAATACGTCACCAGCCATATCGCCAATACCCACCACAGTGAAATCGGTGGTTTGGCAATCAATGCCAATTTCACGGAAATGACGCTTAACAGACTCCCAACCACCTTTCGCAGTAATCCCCATCGCTTTGTGATCATAACCATTCGAACCACCAGAGGCGAAAGCATCACCCAGCCAGAAGTTGTATTCTGCTGATACTGAGTTAGCAAGATCTGAAAATGTTGCCGTGCCCTTGTCTGCCGCGACAACCAAATACGGATCATCTTCATCGTGACGAACCACATTTACCGGGGCAACGAGATCACCTTCTACGATATTGTCTGTCACATCTAATAGCGCGCGGATGAAGCGTTTGTAACAACGTTGACCTTCAGCAAAAATTTCATCTCGCGTATTGTAAAGGTACTGTTTTCTACAAACGAAACCACCTTTAGCCCCCACAGGGACAATGACAGTGTTCTTAACTTGTTGTGCTTTTACTAAACCAAGGATCTCGGTACGGAAATCTTCTTGACGGTCTGACCAGCGTAAACCGCCACGTGCAACCTTACCGCCACGAAGGTGTACACCCTCGATATCAGGCGCATAAACAAAGATTTCAAACGCCGGTACTGGTGCCGGAATCTCTGGAATTTCGCTTGGTTTCATCTTCAATGCCAACCAAGGCTTAGGCTGCTGATCTTCGTTTAATTGATAATAGTTGGTACGGTAAGTCGCAAGGATCATCTCCATGTAACGACGAATAATACGATCATCATCTAAGCTTTCTACGTGATCTAATTGTTCTGTGATCTTGTTTATCAGATCAGTTTGACCTTTCTGCGCCCCTTTATGTTTTGGATCAAAACGACGCACAAATAGATCGACCAAGCCTTTAGCAACATCTGGATAATGGCTTAGTGTGTCTTCAATATATTGTTGGCTGAATGGGAAGCCAATTTGACGCATGTAACGAGCATAAGCACGAAGAATGGAGACTTCTCTGCCAGTTAATGACGCGCCCAACACCAAACGGTTGAAGCCGTCGCTTTCTAAGTCACCATTCCAGATAGCCGCAAATGCTTGTTGGAAACGATCACGTGCTTCGCGAAGATCAACCTTGTTCTCGCTCTTATGCAGCATTGAGAAATCAAGGATCCAATACACTTGGCCATTTGACTTCACTACTTCGTATGGTGATTCACCGATAACGCGCAAGCCCAGGTTTTCGAGCATTGGCATCACATCAGAAAGATGGATTGGCTCGTCACAGTGGTACAATTTCAGGCGAACCGCTTTTGAATCTGTTGACTCTTCTTGCGGGCGATAGAACAACATGCCTAGCTTGTTTTCTTCGTTGAGAGCTTCTAAGCGTTCAATGTCAGCCATCGCAGAAACCGGCATGACATCGCCTTTGTATGAACGAGGAAATGCATGTAAATATTCTTTTGCAAGAGGCAAACCTTTGCTTTCGCCTCGGTTTGCCACGATCGCTTCTGCTAAACGATCATCCCAAGTGGTTGATGCTTCCATTAAGTTTTGCTCTATTTTCTTCACATTCACATCCATGTTGTTATTATCAACACGAACGATGTAATGAGTTCTTGCCAGTGGGCTTTCAGAGAAATATGTTGTGAACTCGACTTCTTGTTCACAACCAAAATACTGTTTAAAAATTCGCTGTGTTTGGCGGCGCAGCTCAGTGTTGTAACGCTCTTTCGTTACGTACACCATACAACTGAAGAAACGACCGAACGGGTCTTTGCGAACAAACAGGCGTAGCAGATCTCGGTCTTGCATTTGTACAACACCCATACCAACTTCTAACAGTTCTTCTTCTGTTGCTTGAAGCAGCTCATCGCGTGGGTAGTTTTCAAGAATATTGTGCAGAGCTTTATAGGCATATGAGCCAACACGGTAACGGCTCGCAGCCAGAATTCGTTCTACTTTCTCACGAATTAGCGGAATACTTTGTACAACTTGGTTATACACCGCAGAAGTGTACAAACCACTAAAACGATGCTCACCAATCACCTTTCCGTTTTCGTCAAATTTTTTGATACCGATATAGTCAGTATAGGCTGGGCGATGAATACGAGATTGTTTATTGCCTTTAGTTAGAATAAGTAAGTAGGCTTTTTTTGCTTCTAGGCGTGCAGAATCAGAGAATTCAGACAGTTTTACCGAACGAACACGTGCACTTTGCGAGAACAGACCTAAACCAACCTCATCAGTCGGTTTTAGTGTTGTGTCGCCATCAACATCAACAAGATCATATTCTTTATAACCCATGAAAGTGAAATTGTGGTTTCCTAACCAACGTAAGAACGCCATGGTTTCCTGAAAACGATCAGATTCAGGCAGTTGATCTGCATTGGCTTCAAGCTGGCTAATAACTTGATCCAATTTACTTACCATAGGTTGCCAATCTTTCACCACCAACGCGGTATCCAGCAGAATATCAAGCAATTGTTCTTGAAGAGTCTTCATCTCTTCTTTGTTACTCAAGCGATCAACTTCTATGTGAAAAAGCGACTGAAGTGGTCCTTCTCCATTATTGATGCACTTAATTAAGCCATTGTCATCACGATCAATTTGCGTTGGACCGTTGAGCATTAAGTGGGAAGTTAAATCTAACCGGCTAAGTGCCATCTTAATCGAGTCAACGTGAAAAGGACCATCCGGGACAACAATCTCAACAATCGTATGAGTAGATTCCCAACCATGACGGCTTACCGTTGGATTGAAAACGCGTACAGAGTAATCATCACCTTTTTTCTCACTGATATGATGCCAAAGGCTGACTACCGCACCATATAAATCCGACTCATTTCGTTCAGCTAAATCATCTTGCGATACATTGCTAAATAGATGTTGAGCGAGTTGAGTAACCAGAGGTTGTTGTTTTTGCTCAAGTTTGTCTTGAATAAGTTGAAAGACTTTTTCAAGTAGAACCGGCATCAAAGTCTCACGCGCGGTCATAGGCGACTCCAGATTAGAATTATGTTTTGTAGGGGGATGCAGTAAGAATATAGCCTACTGCTAGTAATGCGTGCTTTATTGTAAAATTTAAAAAACAAAACGCTAACACATTTAACATTATCGCTTAGGCAAATGTTTGAGAATGTGACTAAGATACCTATTTAAACAGCTGCTATTTTCTTTCTTTACAGCATTTCCAACTTAATAAACTTGTTATTTTGGTCAGTTACCAATCTAAATCGACCTTTTACGCCAATTTGGCTGAGAAATGGTCGAAACCTTGATGCTGGCAGTTGCAAACGCAATCCCTGCTCTGTAATCACTAAAACAGAACTTGCCGCTCCCGAGTAATGTGACAAATACGCTTGATAAGAAATATTAAGCGAAAAATAGTAATGCTTCATATAACAACCAACACACCTATGTGTTGTCATTTTGATGACGAAATCGAGTAGGGTGAGGCGTTACCGCCTCATCCCTCTCACAGAACCGTACGTACGGACCTCGTATACGGCTCATGCATACTTCCATTCAGCATAATTGCTAAACACATACCCTGTTCCTACTTGCTCAAGATTTACCAACCCCAGTTCGTTGAACCATTGGTTTGGCATCGCATAACTGGCTAGAGGACTTTGCGCATTTCTCCAACTACTCATTCGGATAAATCTAAACGGCGGCTTATATCCAA
>NZ_JBKEBW010000160.1:0-4945 GCF_047973365.1 Vibrio sp.
TCAGCGTTTTGTCTTCTGCTGGGTTGTCGCCTTCCCAGATAATTGCCACGTCGTCACCATGCTGTGCAAGATGGCGGTCAATACAGTTCGCCGAAACGTTCAGCGTGCCGTCTTCAAACCAGCGAATGTCGACATGTCCGGTGTCGAAAGAGGTCTGTTTTACTTTAGTGAATGGCTTAATCCAATCAACAATCTTACCGTGTTCGCTCCAGAACCCTTCTGGATCGGTGACAGACTGCTGGTACATGGCTAGGTAAGTGTCATTATCCGCATGGGTATGAGTTTTAATATTTACTTTTAACGGATAAATGTGAGCTTCACTCATTACAAATTATCCATGTGAATAATGCAATCACATTGAAGGCGTTTAAAACGTCCAACAATGAAATTCGTAATGCCTATAACTTTTAGTCACAAAGGCAAGTTTCACCATTAGACTTTAGGATAAAGAGAAGGGGAGGCAGGGTGTAATGTCTGTCAGTTAAGAGAATCCTCGTTCCCATGCTCTGCGTGGGAATGCATATTTGACTAACAGAAAGTCAGATTAACTGTCTATTTTGGCTTTGGTATGCATTCCCACGGGGGACCGTGGGAACGATAACTCTGTCTTTTTGAGCTTAACTGACAGACATTAGGAGGCAGGGTGGGGTTGTTTTACTGTGGGGTGGTAAATGTTGGTAAGTCCCCCTGAGTTAAGCGCACAAAAACCAAGGCGGCGGAAATGGCATCTTGCAGGGCGTCGTGTTTGTCTTGTATTGGCAGATCGAGATGACGGCATATCGAATCCAGACTCAAATCAATATAGGCATTGGGCAGGTGGCGTTCGAGTTTGTCGTGGTAGATCTGGCTGACTTCCACCAGCGAATTGGGCAGTGGAAAACCAAGTTGTTTGCGGCAAGCGATGTCTAAGATTTTTTTGTCATAGCGAATGTGATAGCCAACCAGCGGGCGATTACCGATAAAATCAAGCAGTTGCTTCAGTGCTTCTTTCTCTGAAATGCCGTCGATTAAGTCTTGGTGACGCATACGGTGAATTCGCACTGAATTGGAGTCGAGCGACTGCGGGGCTCTTAGCCGAACTTCAAAAGGCTGACTGGTGATAATGCGATTATCAATGATCTTGGTGGCGGCGATGGTCACCAACTCTGCCCGATTTGGGTCTAGGCTGGTGGTTTCACAATCCAGTGAGACATACTCATTGCCCCCGTTTGCTTCAAACAGTTTCTGATAGTGAGAGTGTTTCAGCTTGTGGTGCCAATAGCGTCGCCGTATCCAATTCATAACATCACTCTTATCTGCCCTCGTTTTTGATCTGCCTAATCTCGGATCTGCCTAATCTCGGATCTGATAGTGATATCCAAGCCACTGCTTGAATTTTTTCACCACATGCAGGCTGTGTCTGAGCAGATCTCGCTCGGTGCGATCCAGTTGGTTAATGTCGATATTGTTACTGTTTTTCGGGTCACCGCTGAGCTGGTGCCCGAGTTGTTGAGCAAGGCGCAGTTTGAAAAATTGCTTGAGTGCTTCGCTGAGGTTATCTCCGGTCTGCTTTTCCAACACGTGGCGTTTTACCAGTTCGCTGATACGGTCGAAAGTATTATTCGGCTCGATCATGTGCTCTAAGCTCAACGCCCGAATGCCATGCACAATTGGGAAAATGCCACCTTGTTTGATGTCTAAACCTGTTTTTGAATTCTTCACATTGCCAAACAGGGTCAGAGGCACAGAGAAGTTCAGCGCAGGGCGGGTGAATTCGGTCAGGATCAGTTCTTGATCGGCCATTAAGTGAGTTAAGTGCGCTTTGATGGGCGCCAGCAACGATTTATTGCCGGCAATCGCGTGCGCATCTGCCATGATGGCAATATCCATCACTTGCTCGGGCTTGGCGCTATTGACCCAACTGCTGAGCATTTTTTTCCATTGCGACTGGCTTTTCACCCACTTAGGGTTGTTGACCATCACTTTGCCCGGACACAATGGATAACCAAGCTGTAGCAGGGTATGGGTCAGTTCGTGCATCACGTTTTCACACTGATGCCACTCTAATCCGTCCTTGATGATTAACGCGTTGTCTTGGTCGGTTTTGAGGATCTGTTCACCGCGGCCTTCCGAGCCCAATACGATAAAACAGCAGTGGTCATGCAGCGCGGGTGGCACAACCAATTCGAAGGCTTTTTCGATGATTTGCTCGTTCACCGCCGCAATCAGTTCCATGATGAAACGGGTGCGAACGCCTCGGCTCAGTAAGCTTTCAATCAGCTCTATCTGTTTATTGGAGGCTAAGGCAAGCTCTTCCACGCTGGAGGCGCGTGCAATCGCCAGTGTCAGTACATGCGAGTGGGTGGAGAAGGTGCTGAGGATCTGCGTCATATCGAGCACACCTACCGCACTGTTGTCATCGCACACCATCACGCGTTTAACACGGTTACGGGTCATCATCACCATGGCATTAAACAGGAAATCGCCTTCATCGACGTGCATAACGGGGAAAGTGGCAATGTTGCCGACGGGGGTATCAAGCGGATGTTCATCCAACATCACCGCATGCAGCATATTGGTTCGGGTCACAATGGCATAGGGATGATGGGGAGAGTCAATCAGACGAATATCCGAATCGGCCAGCTCCACCAGCGCGGCATCCACACCGTTTTCTTTCATCTGCATTGTCACCGCTTTTAATGATTGCTCAGGGGTAACAATCATTGGCGGAGAGTAGATGGAGTTATCCACCTTAGTCAGGATAAATTCGGCGATGTTTTTCTGCTGCTGTGCCGCTTCTATCAGCTCTTGTCTTTTGGCTAAGTTGTTATCGAAGTAGGCAGCAAACTGCCCGTTTTCAGCATAAAGAGCAAGAAACACCTCTTTTGGGATGAGGTAGCAGAGCGTATCTTCCAGTGCCAAATACTGGTGGCGAGTATGTTGTTCAAATAGAGCGCGGACATCAAACATGTCGTCATTGGCGTAATGAGCGAAGATTTCCTTGCCGCTTGCCGAGCGTTCTTCAACCGTACCTTTAATCAGCACATGCAGGTGGGTGCTGGTTTGTCCGCTTTTGAGTAAGGTTGCACCCAATCGGTAATAAGCGACATCTAAGGAAGCGCGCAGTTTTTTTTGTTGATCCGGGCTCAAACGATCAAAGGGTGGAGATTGCATGTTGAATTTATCCGGCATATACCCTTCCTATTTGTCGGTGCCGCTAACGTTGGTTGCGACGACAGAGGTTCACCAGTGAGAATTATCTAGCTTAAGTGTGACAAATTTCTTCCTGCCCTCCAGACGACTTTGGTCTAATGGGCGTGCTTTTGGTGCGATGAAAGTTGTGATAGGGGAAACAGAACGTTGAACAAAGTTCCCTTTTTCCTACGCGCGACTCATTGCATAATGGCGGCGTTTATTTCTCTCACGCTGTTTAGGATCACGAATGCTTAAGCCCTCACCTTATGGATGGATCTCTCAATACTTTTTCGGTTTTTTCTTTGCTTATGGCGTCTATCTACCGTTTTGGGCGTTGTGGTTTGAAGGGCAGGGTGTGTCTGCCAGTGATATTGGTATTTTAGTGGGGATTGGTTTTGCAACCCGTTGTGTGGCGAACTTAGTGATCACGCCACGTATCCATAAAGTAGAACATTTGCTGCCTGCACTGCGTTGGGTGACGTTAGCACTGATGCTGTTTATCGCGTTCCACTTTTTTACCGGTGGCAGCTTTTGGTTACTCGCTCTGGCGACCGTTCTGTTCAATATGGTGTGTGGACCGGTTCTGCCTCTGTCTGACTCGGTAGCCAACCACTATGCCAAACGTAATATGCTGGATTATGGACGTTCTCGTTTGTGGGGGTCGGTGGCTTTTATTGTCGGTTCGACCGCTGTGGGCTATCTGACGGTACTTTATGGTTCCGATATGATCGTATATACCGCATTGTTCGGAGTATTGGTCACTTTGTTGCTCAGCCTGCGTAACCCTTCTGTTATGCCAGTGACCGAAAATCATCAGCATAAAATTCGCCCTAAGCTCACGGAATTACTTCGGGAGTGGCCAGTGATTAAATTCCTCCTGCTGGTTGCGCTTATTCAGGGCAGTCATGCGGCATACTACAGTTTTGGCTCTATTCACTGGCGAGCCGCTGGTCACTCGGAAGACATCATAGGTTATTTGTGGAGTTTAGGCGTCGTCTCGGAAATACTGATATTTGCGATCAGTAAGCGCGTGTTTTCCAAGTGGAATATCCGTACGCTGTTTATTATTGCCGCGCTTGGAGTGATTGCTCGTTGGGGCTTAACTGCGTCCACCACGGCATTAGTGGCCTTGGTGGCGATTCAGTCTCTGCATGGTGTGACTTTTGCTTTGGCGCATATTGCGACCATTAAATACATTCAGCATGCACCGCAACACAAAATGGTTGCTCTGCAGTCGCTGTACAATGCCATTCCGCTTGGCGCTGTGATTGCGATGATGACGACGCTAAGCGGCTGGGGTTATGAAAGCTGGGGCGCGGGCGTGTTCTGGGGTATGGCGTTGATGGGGGTATTGGCTCTGTTTGTGAAAGTAGATTTACTTTCAGTCACAAGTTAAAGATGCCTCAACAGTGAAAGCGGAGCCTGAAGCACAAAATTAACCCATTTCGATTGTGATAATTCTATTTCCTATATTAAATAAAGCCTTGTAAAAGAGTAATGCCTGTCAGTTTAGCTCAAAAAGACAGAATCCTCGTTCCCACGGTCCCCCGTGGGAATGCATTCCGGAGCCTAAATAGGCAGTGAATTTGACTTTTCGTGAGTTAAATATGCATTCCCACGCAGAGTGAAGTGACCCCCAATAGTTGGACAACCAATTATTGGGGGTCTTTTATTTATGTCCAAATACAGTCGCGAGTTAAAGTTCAAAGTAGCTAAAAAGTATCTTGATGGCTCCACTCCTCGAGAGCTCGCTGAAAAATATTCTGTCCCA
>NZ_JBKEBW010000095.1:0-3321 GCF_047973365.1 Vibrio sp.
CAGTCCGCTTAGAATCAGCTTTAAACTTGGATTTAAAGTCGTTCTTTATGATTACACGGCCATCTGTCGAACTAAAAATCTTCAGTCACTCCCCGCGCGTTTAAAAGATTTAACCGAGTCATTACGGGAGTTTATTATGCCAAAGCAAGACCGCCCAAATTATGAACGGGCGGTCAAGATAAAACCTATCAAATTCCCGTTGAAGAGCTCACGAAAAAAGAAAGAGAACTCTTAAACGAACAGCATTGAGCGAAAGCTGGAATCTACTTTCCACCGACGCTTTAACTAGATCCCAGATAAATGCTACGCATTTTCTGGGATGACTAATAGTTATTAGTTTCTGGGATAATGAATAGATATTAGCGATAAATCAAAACGCCAAAATCCCCTGCTCGTCAATCTCCACAACAACTTTTTGTCCTACAGATATTGGCTGCGAAGACGTCGCTAGCAGCTTAGTTCCATGAACATCAATCACATAGCGACAGTGGTCACCCATAAACTGCTGCTCTAACACCGTCACTTCGCCTTCATCGGATGTTTGAATCAAGACCTGTTGAGGACGCAGCAATAAATCACAACGTTGACCACATGAAATATTCGCCTGTATTTGTGCTTCCAGTGTCCCTAAAGAGGTCACAAACAGCCCTTCAGTATTACGAGTCGCAGGTAGATAGCTACCACCACCAAGAAAATCCGCAACGAACTTGCTTGAGGGCTGATAGTAGAGCTCTGAGGCAGTGCCAAACTGTTCAATAACACCGTGATTCATCACCGCCATTTTATCGGCAAAGGCAAAAGCTTCTTCTCGAGAGTGAGTGACGAAAATCGCTGTCACACCCTGCTTTTTGAAGATTTTACGAATCTCTGCAATCAAATCGTGGCGAACTTGGGTATCGATATTGGAAAACGGTTCATCAAGTAAAAGAAGATCCGGTTTATACGCCAGCGAACGCGCAATGGCAACGCGCTGTTGCTGACCACCAGACAACTGATGCGGATAACGATCACCCAGTTCACTCAGATGAACCAGATCCAACATCGCCTGAACCTTGATTTGACGCTCACCGAAAGGCAAATCACGCAACCCAAAGCCTACGTTTTCTTCCACCGTTAAATGGGGAAAAAGCGCATAATCCTGAAAAATCATTCCTATATTACGTTTTTCCGGTGCTAACCAGTTCGCCCCATCATCAATAGTCACACCGTTAAGACTCATATGACCCGACGTTAAAGGTAGCAGTCCGGCAATGGCTTTTAATAATGTTGTCTTACCGCAGCCACTTGCGCCAAGCAGACAAACAATTTCCCCTTGCGCGACTTCAAGCGAAAGAGATTGCAACACAGTTTGCGTATCGTACTGACAAGTCAGATCTTGAATGGAAAGTGCACAGCTCATTAGTGGTTTTGCTCCAAAGAACGGTTAACAATGACTAGGGGTAGTAAACCAACCAATACCAACAATACAGCAGGCAAGGCGGCGAGCTCTAAATGCTCGTCCGAAGCATAGTTATAAACATACGTTGCCAGCGTTTCAAAATTAAATGGACGTAGCAACAATGAAGCATTGAGCTCTTTCATCGATTCAATAAACACCAACAAACCTGCGATTAAAGCCCCACGTCGTACTAAAGGTAAATGCACTCGCCACAACATGCTGTTAGCCTTGTACCCCATTGTTCGGGCCGCCATATCCAGTGAAGGCGAAATTTTATTGAGACTGCTCTCGATGCTGCCGATAGCAATGGCAGAAAAACGCACCAACATGGCAAAAATGATGGCGAACATAGTGCCAGAGAAAATCAACCCTGGTCTTCCCCACTGCATCGCTTTTGCTATG
Source organism: Vibrio sp. (assembly GCF_047973365.1). Taxonomy (GTDB): domain Bacteria; phylum Pseudomonadota; class Gammaproteobacteria; order Enterobacterales; family Vibrionaceae; genus Vibrio. The sequence goes on from NZ_JBKEBW010000095.1 coordinate 1,841, forward strand.
TCGTTGACAGTGTGATCCATGGTGAGAACGGGCACCATAACACCGATAGCCAATACGGTTCCCGGAACCGCATATCCCATCGAAGATAGACGCATCAAAGCGACGCTAAAGCGATTTGGTTTTAAGCGAGTATAGAAGTTGACAATTATCGCCACACTAACTGCCACAATCGCAGCGGTTAGCGACACTTTAACACTGTTAATCGCATAATCTCGGTACTCTGCCGTCCAACTCTGTTCGAAATAAATGTAGGCGTAACTGAGAAGTTGCAGCAGAGGAAAGATAAACGCAGCCGCCACTAATCCCCAGCACCAGAGCAGAGCAAACCACTGTTTCCAACCGCTTAGTTGATAGCGAAAATCTTCATGGCTATTGAATTGAGTCTGATACAACTTTTGCTTGCGACGACTGTAACGTTCTGCACTTAGCAACAACAGCACAATGAGCAGCATAATAGCGGAAATTTTAGCAGCGGCATTGAGGTTGGAGTAGTTAAGCCAGGTATCATAGACAGCGGTAGTTAAGGTACTGATGGCAAAGTATTTAACGGTACCGAAATCGCCAATAGTTTCCATCGCCACCAGCGATAACGCCACAGCAATAGCTGGACGAGCCAACGGCAACGAGATACGTCTAAAACTTTCCCATGGTGAACATTTTAGTAGTCGAGCTGACTGTAATAGCGATACGTTCTGCTCCATAAACGTTGCCCGGCACAATAAATAAACGTAAGGATAAAGCACTAAAGCCAGCACAATACTGGCTCCGGTTAAACTTCGAATGTCAGGAAACCAATACTCTCCGGCTTGCCAACCGGTTAACTCTCTTAACCACACTTGTACTGGGCCAGCATAGTCAAACCAGCCAGTAAAAATATAACCCACGATATAACCGGGAATCGCTAAAGGGAGCACCAAAGCCCATTGAAGAATTTTTTCTCCGGGAAGCTTACACATTGCCATAATCCATGCGCTTGGTATGCCAAACAAAAGGGACAAAGCCATAACACTAGCAGTAAGAACGACGGTATTTTGCGCGTAAGTTGGCATTACCGTGGCCATCAGATGAGTAAACACGTCATCGCTATGACCAACAGCGGTATAGAATATGGCTAGAATGGGTAAAACCAGTAGGCTTGCCAGAGCAACACTACTGGTTTTCCAGATAAGATATTTTTCTTTCATTTACAACTAGTAAAACGCATTATTTTTCCGTTTACGTTCCCACGGGTCTGAAGTGACCCCATAAAGTTGGACATTTCTGTTAAGCGGCTTGCAAGGCCTGATTTCGATATTCTATCGGAGTCAGGCCTTTAAATTTCACCTTAATCCGTTTTGTATTGTAATACTCTATATATTCTTCGATATTTGCAATCAGTTCATCAGCATCAGTGAAGCTTTGACCGTGATACATCTCTGTTTTGAGTAAAGCGAAGAAGTTTTCAGCCACTGCATTATCTAAACAGTTTCCTTTTCTCGACA
>NZ_JBKEBW010000046.1:0-1558 GCF_047973365.1 Vibrio sp.
ATAGATAGCAAACGGTGGATATATAGGTTAGGTAGATAGAAGGGGAGGGGTTGGCAGCATCTGGTGAGGGTAAGGGCAGGAATCCGGCACCATGGACCACAAAATTTAAGAACAGAAATTAAGTTAATGCAGCACAGATAGATAGCAAACAGTGGATACGTAGGTTAGGCAAGGGAGATGGGATTGGCAGCATTGGGTAAGGGTGGGGATAGAAATATGGCACCATGGACCTTAAATAGAAAGATAAATAACGTCAGTGCTGCTGGAGGCTGCTTTTGGGGGAGTAAGAGCAGGAATATGGCATCACGGACCATTAATAATGACAAAAAAAACAAATTAATGTAGGATACTTAGCAAATGGTAAACTCTAAACACAAGGAAGAAAAGAGGGACTGCGTTAGACGGTAGTACAAGCTTGAATATGGCTTCATGTAGTGTAAATGACGTAAAAAATGAAGCTACACGTAAGATCAGCGGCAAGTGGTGGATACAGTGCATAGAGTGGTGAGGCGGGAATGAGCACAAGCCGGGATGTGGCGTCATGGAGCGTTAATAAAGTCCCCGGTGCTGCCGCGTAACGCCAGGAAGAGCATCTGATCTTAAACCCTCAAGCCAAAACCTCAAAACTGCGACCATACTGTTACAAAGATAGGTTAAAGCTGACAAGACAAAGAAGAACAAAAAAAAGAAAAGTTGAAGTAGAAGAGGAAAGAAAGAAGAGGAGGGTCGTAATTAATTAAGAACGGATTTGAAGTGTTATTTAGTACAGACACGGGACAAGGAAAATCTTTATTCATTGTAGGATAAGTCCGTGCAGGAACATCCCATTACCGAACACAGACAAGGGCATAGAGGAAGGTACAGGTGAGGTAGGCAGGGGCAGGAAAGACTACACACCAGATACAATGAGATAATGAACAAGGCTGCATCTAAGACAGAGCTGGAGGCAAGTATAAGAGTTAGCTTAGAAAATGGACAGGAGCAAAAAGTCTTAATGCGTGAGATTTATAAAAGAGGTAAGAGGTTTGTTGCATGCAGGATAGACAAGGGGCAAGGAAGAGGATGCGTATCGAATCAAGAAGGAGAGGGACGGTGTTGCACGTTCGATAGATATGATACAGGCAGGAATATGGTATACAGGATAGAGAAGGGGGTAAGTAAGAGGCTTGAGAGTATCGAGAAGGACAGGAGCGGCTCACACATAAGATAAAGAAAGATATATTGTTGTATCTAGAGAAGGGGTTAAGTAAGAGGTTCAAGAGTATAAAAAAGGGCGGGAACGGGGTATATAAGAGGGTTGAGGGAATAGAGAAGGGCAAAAATGATAAAGTTGAGAGAATAGAGGACGGGGACGGCTTTACATATAAGAAAGATAAAGAGAGAAATTCTGTTGCATGTAAGGTAGAGCAAGAGGGTACGTAAGAGGTACAATAGGATACAACAGGGCAGGGACAGCTTCGCACATTGATTTGATAAGATAAGGAATAAGGTTAAACGCAGGACAGAAGGGGGGGCAGATGTGAGCTTGTTTAGGGAATAGATATAAAAGAAGCAACAG
>NZ_JBKEBW010000174.1:0-11257 GCF_047973365.1 Vibrio sp.
AGACAGCCGTAGAAATGATTACATGATGTTGTCCCTCCTGGACTTTCAAAATACCACTACGGCTAATGCGGTATTTTTCCTTTTTACTTGCCTGTGTTTCTAAATTTTTAACTTCATTTGACAGGGTGCTTTTCGCAGTAGAATAGAAACCTGCCGAGAGCGCCCATCCTTGTTGGCTTTAATCCATTCTCACAAAATCTCTGATAATCCCTGAAAATCTCACTCTTTTTTATTTATAGTTACTCATTACATTTGCTCGATTCCATTCAGTACATCGTACAAAAGAACTCGGTACGAATCGGCTCGCCGCTTGCCTATGCCGCCGTACACCAAGATGGATTTTCGGGTGCAGTGCAGGTATCGGCCTACAATAGGCTAATTACTCAAGCATTTGGTAAGGCACTGAAACACCCAGTATGGCAATCAGTAAGTAGCTTTAGCCGCCAAATGGACATCCCACAGCGAGAGTTTTTAGGATTAAGCCGTGAAAACCAAAACGAAATTTATCAAGTCCTTGGTGACTTCTGGCAGGAGCTAATGAAATGAGTCGCCCTGATTTTTACGTAGAAGGCTCCACCGTTTGGGCTGTGCAAGAAATTGTGAAGTACCTGAAACCCAAGCTTGAAGGTACAGAACGTCAGATCGACAAGATACAAACTGTAGAACGCCACATTGGCCGCTTTGATAAACCGGAAGATGTAAAGCGTTGGCTAAGTAACCGTGATGGTAGCGTGCGTATTACCGCGTTGCGAGTCACTGAATATGAAAACACCGCTGGCAGTTTATCTGGCAAGGTCAATTTTGTGGCCTATGTGTTCACCACTGACCAATACGGCTATGAAAAAGACCAACGTTGCGAAGTGGTCGCAGGCCAATTAGTGCAAGCCATTATGCAATTTGGTGCTTTGCCTACAGCCAATGGTAGCGTGGAATCGGTGCGCAGTGACAACTTATACAGTGGCAGCATAGACGAACTGGGCATTGCTATTTGGTCTGTCACCTGGTCGCAGTGGTGGCAACTTGATGTACCTCTAGACCCAGAGACTTTAGACGATTTCATCACCTTTGGTCTTAAAGGCGACATGGGCGACGGTAGCCCACTTATTGAAGGTGAAGTGACGCTTCCACAAGATGAACCTTAACCCCTGAATACGTATTACAACCGAAAGGAACCACCATGAAGATCCATGTAAAACCAACTAACGCGAGCGTCAAGGTGCGTAAACCTGACGGTAAGTACCTAGCCGAGCAAGGCGAAGAAGTCACGAAGTCTGCTTTCTGGGTACGTCGTATTAATGATGGTGATGTTGTTGCTAGTGAGCCAACCCCAACCACAAAACCAAAGAAAGCCGCGGCTGTAGACGCTGCTGCTAAGAAAGGAGAATAACCATGGCATTGGGTAATATTCCAAACGATATTTTGCCGCCTTTGGTATATATCGATATCGATAACAGCCAAGCGCTTTCGGGTACGCCTGCACTTGCGCAAAAGATTTTAGTGATTGGTCAGCAGTTACCAACGGCATTATCTACTCCTCTCAAGATCACCCGCATCGGCACCAGTGAAAGTGAAGCTGATGCTTTGTACGGTAAAGGTTCAATGATTTCGGCCATGCTGAAACGCTTGCGTAAAGCCAATAGCTACACCGATGTGTATGCACTGAACGTGGCAGATTTAGCCGCCAGTTCAGCAAAAGCGAGTGTGACTGTATCGACCACCACGGTAAAAGCTGGGGTTATCGCCTTACTGATTGCCGGTACTTCTGTACAAGTAACAGTAAAAGAAGATGACACCGCAGACGCTATCACTACCGCGATTATCGCTGCTATCAATGAAAATGAATCCTTGCCTGTCACGGCCGCACTTCAAGACGGTGAAACTTCTGTTATTGAAGTGACTTGTAAATGGACGGGGGTGACGGGTAACGACATTGATATGCGTTACAACTATTACGACGGTGAAGTTCTGCCAGCTGGCGTGAGCTTAACATTAACTTCTTTCACTGCTGGTGCAGGTACGCCGGATATGAGCGAAGTGATCGCTGCTATTCCCGACGAATGGTACAACCATATTGCGATGCCATTTAATGACACACAAAGCATGAACGCGCTGCGTGATGAACTGGTGTCTCGCTATGGCCCACTCAAAATGATTGAAGGCATTGCCTATACCGCGTTCCGTGGCACGTTTGCCGCCACAGGTACTTATGGTGATGGCCGTAACGATTACCTCTTTACTTGTATGGGCACCAATAGTTCACCACACCCAACGTGGGAATGGGCCGCCTCTTACTGTGGTATTGCGGCGTATCAATTGGGTATCGACCCAGCTCGCCCACTGCAAACCTTAGTGCTTCCGGGTATTTTGCCGCCGAATAAAGAAGACGTATGGGACCAAACCGAGCGCAACTTACTGCTGCATGATGGCATTGCGACCTATACCCGCACACCAGGTGGTGAATGTGCGATTGAGCGTGAAGTGACTATGTACAAGGTCAACACCTATGGCGACCCAGACCCAAGTTACTTGGACATTACCACGCCAGCCACGTTGGGCTACCTGCGCTATTCATTGCGTGTGATGGTCACTAACCGTTACCCACGCCATAAATTAGCTGGTGATGACGTGTTGCCAAAACTTAACCCGGGTCAGCCAGTGGTGACACCTAAGCTGATGTGCAATGCTATTTTGGAACTGGCCGATACCGATTGGGTGCCCAATGGGTTGGTGGAAGATTTTGAAGGCTTCAAAGAAACGTTAAGCGTTTATCGTGATGACAGCGATGTGAACCGCTTGAACTGTGTGTTTAAACCAGACCTTGTGAATCAGTTGCGTGTGTTTGCCGCATTGATGCAATACAAGCTGTAACCCCGATTAATCAAAAGGAGAACGCAAATGCGAATTCTTGGTGAAGTGGTTGTTCGTAGTAATGGCAACCAACTAAAAACGAAAAAAGGCTCAACGCTTAATCCGGGTGGTTATACCTATACCGATCATATTGGGCCTGGTGTTAGCTGGGGAGCCTCGCGTGAATATACCGCCCCGACTATGCAAGTAACGATTGCTGCCGCTGAAGATGTGGATGTTGCTGAAGTCAATGCCATTGAGGCAGGTACGCTAACTTGGGAGGGCGACAACGACATAGATTACATGATGACAAACTGTTCACCTCAAGCGCCGTTTCAATTGACCGACTCGGGTGAAATTACTGGCACCTTCCGCGGTAATAAGGTGGAGCGAATCTGATGGCGATCATGACGTTTAATTTAACGCATGGCTACAAGGCGGGTGAAACCACCCACCTTGAAGTTGGATTGCGTGAGTTATCCAGTGGCGACTACATCGATGCACAGCTAGCGGCGGAAAAAGTCGTGATGCAAAATGGTGTCGCTGTCGCTTATACCTCAGATGTGATGTATGGCTTAGAGCTTTTGATGCGACAAGTTGAATTCATTGGCAGTGTACAAGGCCCGCTTTCTATCAAGGAACTGCGCAAGCTGCATGCGGATGATTTCAACTTACTACAGCAAAAAGCCAGTGAGTTAGACCAACTTCTGATTAAGGAGTTAGAAGCTCGGGGGCGATCTTAAGGTACTGGCTGACATGGGCGAGTTTTTTCAACTCGCCATTGCTTCTAAAGTGCCATTCAGTACCACCACTTCTATGCCTCTGCGCAATTTGATACGCATCTACCACAAAATAAGAGATATGAGCCATGGCGAAACGTCTTGAAACTGACATTGTTCTTAACCTCGCAGGTAACTTAGCCAACAAAGCCAAGCAGTATGGTAACTCCATGACTCAGTTTGCGCAGAAAAACCAACGCGCCATGACGTTAGTTAAAACCACTACTGCGGCAGCTGGCCGTGGTATTGACCGTTTAGGTAATCGCTATGTGGGGATGGCAACCGCGTTCGCGACAGGTGCAACCGTTCGCAACGTCGCTGCCTTTGATAGCCAAATGACGCGCATTGGTACTAACGCTAAGTTAAGTGCAGATGAAGTTGACGGGTTAAAGCAATCGGTTCAAGACATCTCAAATAATAAAAACATTCGTGTCGATGCGGGACAATTGGCGTCTGGTGTCGATGTGCTGCTTGGCAAAACCGGTGATCTGAAATTTGTCACAGATAACTTAGAAAATATGGGCTTGTTTATGCAGGCATTCGGTGCGGATGCTCAATCAACAGGCGCATTATTTGCCCAGTTTAGAGAAAAAGGTATTACCGAGTCTGAAGCCGTGATGGATACCATCGACAAACTGTACGGTCAGTTTGCAATTGGTAGTGTCAGTGTCAAAGATCTTGCGGGTATTTCTGAGCAGCTCTTTGCCACTTATCAAGGTAAAGGCCCTGAAGCAATTCAACAAATGGGCGCGCTCGTTCAGTTGTTTGCGAAAGCTAAAGGCAATGCCAATGAATCGTTAACCTCTATCCAAGCGGTATTCGCTACCTTTTCAGATAAAAAGAAAGTTGAGTTTTTAGATCAGCAAGGCATTGAGGTGTTTAAGAAAGGCACCAAAGAGTTGCGAGAACCTGCCGAGTTATTACTGGAAATTTTAGATAAAGCAAAAAATGACCCATTGAAATTAGGTGATGTATTCGACCAAACATCATTGCAAGGTCTGGCATCTCTATATAGTTCAGACAACAAAGCGCTATTGAAAGAGATGGTTTCTGATACTACAGATGTGGGAGCAACCCAGAAAGCAGCGGCCACCAATGCAGCTACTTTTGATAGTGCGCTCACCTCCCTAAATAACTCTTTTGAAAAGTTCGCTAACATGCGACTCGCTGAGCCGATCCAAGATTTAGCGGATGCCATTAATAGTGTTGATGATGACACCATTCAAAACTGGCTAGATTGGGGCGAAGCTGCTGCGTGGGCATTAGGCGGTTTAGTCGTTGCGAAAAAAGGCTTAGATATTGCCGCATCGGTTAAAGGTGTATTCGGTAAAGGTGGCATACCTGGTTCGGGTGGCGTCGGTGGCAAAGGAGGTTTTGCAGACTTAGGTGCAACCCCTGTTTATGTCGTGAACATGCCAGCGGGTGGTATGAATAATTCTGGCACATTGGGCGGTGGGAGTAATAAAGGAACCAAAGGAAGCAAAGTGAAGTCTGCCGCAGGTAAAGCGCTTGCAGCTACGATTCTATACCCTGTTGTCGAGTCTACTATGGATGCATTAATTGGTGATACTGCATTTGGCAAGTGGGCGCAAAACACAACATTAGGTGATCTATTTTCTAGTGATGATAAAGAATCAAAATCTGTCACTCAAGCCGTCAAAAATTATCAAACCAATGATGGCTCAACACCTACCACCTTACCTTGGATGATGGCCCCGCAACCACTAGGTATTGGCGGCAATATTAAAGTCGATATTGGTGTCAGCGATGACCGCATTACTAAGAAAGTCACTGGCAACATTCCAGGCATCAGCCTCAACCCAGATTCTGGCATAAATTAACCCACCATAAAGGAGCTTTAAATGGCATTTGAAGAACGTTTAACGGCCTCTTTTCGTGGGGTTGAATTCCTACTTGAAGGTGCGGATGGTGAAAGTGGCCGCCGTGCCATTCCTCATGCTTACCCTAAAAAGGAAAGCGGCTGGGCGGAAGACAACGGCAAGGTGCTGCAATCGGAAAAAGTCACTGGTCGCGTTCTTGGTGATGATTACGTCACCCAACTGCAAAATATTCTCGATGCACTGAATCAGCCAGGGCCTGGCGAACTCATTCATCCTTGGTTTGGCGTGCGACAAGTTCAAATTGGTAAGGTGAGCCATAAGCTGCTTATCAATAAAGACCGTACCGCGAGCATTAGTTTTGAAGTGTTTGAGGTGGGTGAAAACCTCTTTCCTTCAGCCCAATCAGACACCGCCAGCGACTTGCAAGCCAAAGCAGAACAATCTCAAGATGCTGCCAACTCTACCTTTGAGGGCTATTTTGATGTCGATAATGTGGAAGGCATTGGCGGCATGGTGGATCAGTTCTTAGATGATTTAGACGAGTTCACTCGTGGCTTACCATCATTGCCAAGTGAATTGCGTGAATGGACAAACCGCTTGATTCGTACCAAAGACTCGATTGGTAACTTACTGGCTTACCCTGGTGATTTGGCGGTTGAAACCATGGGCTTGCTTGAAGATGTGAAATCTGTAGTCACTGACCCAATTCGTGCCCTTGATGTGTATACCCAAGTGCAAAATCGTTGGGATGGTATGCGCGCAGAATTGGCAGTAACTGGAGGTTTAAGTAGTGGTATTTCAAGCTCTGATGGTATTGCTAGTTCTGTGCCATTTACGGCTAACTCAAAAAAGAAAGCGGCGATTACCCAAAACAGTGAAGTGTATAAACAGCTGATTTTAAACTCTGCCACCATTTCTAAAGCGGCTGCCCTTGGCGCTTCGGATCTTAACCAGGATACGGAAGCCGATGACAATGTGATTGCCTCGTTAACGGGTGCGGAGCGTTCTGCCATTTTGACTGGCCCACAGCTGAAAGCGATGGGTAATGGTGTAGCAAGTGAACTGGCCGTATTTGCTGAGCAAGCTGTCGAACGTGGTGATTCATCACTCTGGCGTTCTTTGCGTGCGTTGCGCCAGTCTGTGTTGTCTGACACTCGTGCTCGCGCAGAGCAGCTGCCCCAACTTTCTGTTTATACCCCGAATCAAACCATGCCTGTGTCTTATGTGGCGTGGGCTCAAACTGGTGATACGGAAAACCGCCAGTCGATTATTCGCCGTAATGGGCTTTCACATCCTGCCTTTGTTACTCCGTCTCAATCGGTTGAGATTATTGGGGAGAATAACAATGGATAAAATCACCTTGAAAGTTGATGGCCGTGTTTATGAGGGCTGGACTAAGGTACAAGTCACTCGTGCTATGGATAGCATGGCGGGCTCATTTGAGCTGTCTTTGACTTGGAAATGGATGGATGAGCGATACCAAGCACAGACGGCCCCGATTCAACAAGGTGAAGCTTGTGTTGTTGAGATTGGTGGTGAGCGTGTGATCACCGGTTACATTGATGACTGGATCCCAAGTTACGATGATGAACAAATCACTATTTCAGTCAGTGGCCGCGATAAAACCGCTGACCTTGTTGATTGCTCTGTGGTGCATTCAAGCGGCCAATTCAACAACCAGACGTTAACGCAAATTGCTAGAACGGTGTGTAAGCCATTTGATATTGATGTGATCGTGAATACGGATGTGGGCGCAGCATTCCAACGTGTACAACTTGAGCAAGGTGAAACTGCCCATGAACTGCTTGCACGTTTAGCAAAACAGCGTGGTGTTCTACTAACTTCTGACACGTTCGGTAATTTGGTGATCACGCGTACTAGCAAAGAAAAAGCAGGCACCGCTTTAATTCTCGGCCAGAACATTCTTGCCGCACGTGGGCGTTTCTCATGGCGTGATCGCTTTAGTCAATTCACAGTGAAATCCACTGGCCCAAGTTTCGGTGAAAAATGGGACGGCGCTGGCTTGTCCTCCGTTGGTGGAATAAAAGCGGAAATCACGGATGAGGAAATCACTCGTTATCGACCAATGATCATCATCAATGAAGAAATCGCTACTGCTGATGGTGCGAGTAAGCGCGGTCAGTGGGAACGCCAGCGCAGCATTGCACGCTCGAACAGTGCGGAATACACAGTAACAGGTTGGCGCATTCCTGATACGGGCAAGTTGTGGAACTTTAACCAGTTGATTCAAGTAACAGACCAAATATTTGGTATTGATAAAGAGCTACTGATCAAGGCAGTGATGTTTAGCGAAGATGAGTCTGGGCGGTTAGCTGTGATCAGTGTTGTTCCTAAAGAAGCAATGGATATTCCAGCTCAAGTGGAAAAGAAAGCAAAGGTGGCAACCAAATGGTAACTGAACGCTACATTCAAAAGCTGCTGGCCCCGATTCGCCGTAAGATTATGGGCAGCATTGGCCGTGCGTTAGTGACGGGGGTTATTGAGGATTTGCAGCGCCAAAACATTCAAGTTCAGATCCATGCGGATGAGTCTGCCGATAACATCGAGCGCTTTCAAAATTATGGCATGAGTTCAAACCCACCGAAGAATTCAGAAGCGGTATTGGTTGCGCTTGGCGGTGACTTAGCCAATTTGGTTGCCGTGGCCGTGGAAGATAAAAATTGTCGCCCAACAGGTGAAAGTGGCGATGTTTTTTTATACCATCAAGAAGGTCACAACATCCGCCTCACTAAAGACGGCAAGCTAATCATCACAGCAACTGAGGTGATTTATAACGCGGCGTCTTCTTTCACTATCATCTCACCAGAAACATTAATTCAAGGCCCCTTGCATGTGACGGGTGGCATCTCGACAGATTTAGGTATTTTTGCTTCTGGCGGTATTACGTCAGCCAGTTTGGTTAGCGGTAGCGACTTAACGGCTGGCAGTTTTTCTTACCTTGGTCACTATCACAAAGCAGGAAGCTCGAACACGACACCGCCTATTGGCTAAAGGTTTTTATGATGAACATCGCACAAAGTATGACTCAGCTATCCAATGTCATCATTGAAGGTGATGTCGATAGTACGATTTCAAACCTTGTGCTGATTTCTTTGTTTACTGATGCTCGCGCTAATTCTTCTGACAATATTCCTGATGGTACAACCGATTTACGTGGTTGGCCGGGTGATACTTTCTCAGATAAACCTTGGAGTTCTAAGCTCTGGCTACTCTACCGTGAAAAACTGACCACTGATGTGCGTAACCGCGCGGTGAAATATGCGGAAGATGCACTGGCATGGATGCTTGTTGATGATGGCAATGGCCGCATGGCTCGCAAAGTCTCTGTGACGGGTTCCATTCCTCGCTTTCAAACCCTTGCGTTAACCATTGTGATTTCAAAGCCTGACGGTAAGGAAATCACCTTAACTGTGTCTCGTGCTTGGTCTGCTACTCAGGAGTTTATCTATGCCGTTTAACGTTCCTACTCTTCGACAACTGATTGAATCTGGCAAGCTGGATATTGAGGCATCACTTGATCAGGTGTTGCCTAAGTTTGGTATTGAGCTTGCACTAAATAGTGCGGTCAGTGGTTCGTTACGTGATGTGTACGATTACCAGTCTTGGATTGTTCGCCAAATTATTCCGACCTCTGAATCTGAAGACCAAACCATTCTTGATACGGCACGAACGGAAGGCGTGATCCAAAAGCTTGCCACGGCAGCAACTGGGCCTGTTACGTTAATTGGTGATGTGCCTGTGCCACTGGATACGCAATTGATCCATAGTGATGGCCGTTTATATACCGTGGTGCTGTCTAACGCGCCTATTGATGGTGAAGTGCTGGTAACAGTTGAGGCTAATGAGCCAGGTGCTGACGGTAATATCGATGATGGTGAAACTTTAACGCTGGTTTCAACTGTGCCAGGCATTCAACCTAACGGTACAACGGGCGAGATTTCCGGCGGTGCCGATTTAGAGCCAGTTAATGAAGTATTAGATCGTTTGTTGTTCCGTAAGCGTAACCCTCCAATGGGCGGTGCTGTACATGATTATGTAGCGTGGTGTCGTGAAGTGGCTGGCGTGACTCGTGCATGGGCGTATGACCGTTATCAAGGTGGCTCGACGGTTGGTTATGCGTTTGTGTTTGATGGACGTGAAGACATCATTCCAAACAGCACCGATATTGCCACCATGGATGCTTATATTTATCGACATTCTGACCCAGCCACGGGCGCGGATGTTGGTCGACCTGCGGGCATAGAACCTATCAATATCAATCTTCAATTGTTAACAACTGACTTGGAGATTGGATTAACACCAGACTCTTCCGAGCTTCGTAAATCGGTTCAGACCAGTTTGAATTCTTACTTCAAGACTTTATCACCTGGTCAAACCTTACTGCTTAGTGCCGTTCGTACTGCGATTGGTGGCACGGAAGGTGTAACAGACTACACGCTTGATCTCGATGTTGATGTACCAGCTGCCGCAAACCAATTACATGATTTAGGGGTTATCACATGGGCCACAGCGTAGCAGCATGGACTAACTCTTTAATACTGCAAATGCCTCGTGGTTTGATTTGGAACTACGAGCCAAACAGCACGCTGTATAAGTACGTTGCGGGTTATGCGCCACGCCTAGAAGCCGTAGAAACAAATGCGGACTTACTGCTTGATGAGATGCGACCTGAAACCTGCGTACAAACACTGCCAGAATGGGAAGCCTATTTAGGCTTGCCAGAATGGGAAGCCTATTTAGGCTTGCCAGAATGTAATGTTGCTAACCAAGGCTTTGAATCACGCCGTGACGCTGTGATTGAAAAGTATCACCGCAAAGGTGGCCTTCAATCGTGGAACATTGAAAAGCTTGCTGCTGATTTAGGCTTTGAAATTGAGGTGCAAGAAATCTTTCCACACCACTGCTTACGCGGCTGCACATATCCACTTTATGAAGAGCGTTATCGCCACGTTCTTCGTATTAACGTCTATGGCATCACCCAAGCGTATGCCACCTGTTTAGATAACTGTTTAACCCCGTTGGTATTACAAACCGCCGCTATTCTTGAGTGTACGTTAAACACCATCAAGCTAGGCGGTAAATACTACGAATTTGTTTACTACTATGATGAGGAAAGCGTTTAATGCATCCGTTAAATAACAGCTCACAAGTCACGGAAGCGCCAGCCCCCAAACCTCGAATTGGTACGCCTGGTTACTTCTCTGAATCCAACGACAGCGGCGCACCAAGCTACCCTGGTGCAGCCTGGTTTAACGCCAATATTAAAGAGTTCATGAATGCGCTCAGTGCGTCGGGTGTGGAGTTCGATCCAGATAGGTTTGATCATTTGGCGCGTGTGTTCAGTGCTAATGGTAGTCAAATGGCACCTTGGCGCTCTGACCGCACCTACAAACAAAACGAAACATGCACCACATTCAATGCAAATACAGGCGAGCTAGAAATCTGGACATCATACGCCCCAGCCGACAACACAGGCAACGACCCGCAAGACCCAGCGAACCGACATGATGAATGGCCAAATTTCCCAACGCCGTGTTGGTGGATAAAACACCACGCCGTCGAGCCGGGCACGCCAGTTTATTGGTTAAGCGATGACATTCCAGAAAATGCGCTGCAAATCATGGATACAGACATCGATGCAGGGTTCTATCATCGTATTGCAAAAGCGTATCCGTCACTGGTTGCCGATGGAAAAATAAACCTAGCTGACATTCTCGGGCGCTATGTTCGTGTCGCTGATGGTGTGGATTATCTGGTGAATAGTACGCA
>NZ_JBKEBW010000072.1:0-2159 GCF_047973365.1 Vibrio sp.
ACTCGTTAACGTCGTAGGGAAAGAGAGGTTTAACACCGCGCTAGTGTGTCTGACAGACCAGCCCTTTGTCCACAATAATTGCAACGCTTCCAGCTTAGCTTCCGCACTAAGAGAATGGCCATCAATTAAAAATGAATTTGAACCATGCATAGTGAAAACATGAGCCCAATAACGAACATGTTTTGTTGGGACAGAATATTTTTCAGCGAGCTCTCGAGGAGTGGAGCCATCAAGATACTTTTTAGCTACTGTGAACTTTAACTCGCGACTGTCTGTGGACATAAATAAAAGACCCCCAATAATTGGTTGTCCAACTATTGGGGGTCACTTCAGAGCATGGGAACGAGGATTCTCTTAACTGATTGGCATTACCCACTAAGTGGGCTTTTATCTTTTTTATCAACCCGCGATTACGCTTGTGGAGCTAGCAATTACTCTTGTGGAATAACTTTACCAATGAAGGGTAAGTGACGGTATTTTTGTGCATAATCGATGCCGACACCGACAACAAATTCATCCGGAATTTCAAAACCAATCCACGAAACTTCAACATTGACTTCACGACGAGACGGTTTATCAAGCAAGGTACAAATCTGAATTGATTTAGGCTCACGTAGCGAAAGAATTTCTTTCACTTTGTTTAGCGTGTTACCTGTATCAATGATGTCTTCGACAAGCAGTACATCTTTACCTTTGATGTCATCATCCAGATCTTTCAGGATGCGCACATCACGAGAGCTCGTCATAGAGTTACCGTAGCTAGATGCTGTCATGAAATCGACTTGGTGAGTCAATTCAATTGCTCGCGCCAAGTCAGCCATGAAAACAAAAGAACCACGCAACAAGCCAACCAGTACCAAGTCTTGGCTACCTTGGTAGTGTTGCGTGATTTGCTTACCTAGCTCACGGATACGTTCCTGAACTTCTTGCTCAGAAATCATTACTTCAACTGTATGCTTCATACCATTCTCGTTTGATTGGGGAACGATGATTCAATAATCGAATCATAGTGCCACTGAAATTCTTCGCCGCGTATAGTACCACCGCCAGGCAGTAGAGTTAATCATTTCTCCTATCTAGAGGCCCGACTATCTGGCTATAGAAAATGAAACTGTTGATAAAACTCAATTTTAATAATTGAGATGAATGTATTAATTGAAACGTTGATATTCAGAATATGCACCAGTACACTCATAAAGTTTTAAAACAAATAATAAAATAATCATTAGAGTGGCAAACACTCAACGAACAACTCAAACGGCAAGGATTCACTATTATGGACGCATCTATCGAGAAACGGCCAAGAACGAGGCTATCCCCCCAGAAACGTAAACAACAACTGATGGAAATCGCACTAGAAGTTTTCGCCAGACGCGGCATTGGCCGAGGTGGTCACGCGGATATCGCTGAAATTGCTCAAGTGTCGGTAGCCACTGTTTTCAACTACTTCCCTACCCGCGAAGATTTGGTCGATGAAGTACTTAATTACGTCGTTCGTCAGTTCTCTAACTTCTTAACCGACAACATTGATTTAGACTTACCGGCCAAAAATAACCTCAACAACATCACCAACGAGTTAGTGGAAATTAGCTATCAGGATTGTCACTGGTTGAAAGTATGGTTCGAATGGAGTGCCTCAACCCGCGATGAAGTGTGGCCGCTATTTATGTCAACCAACCGAACCAATCGGATACTGGTGAAAAACGTCTTCAGCAAAGCGATTGAACGTGGGGAGGTGTGTGACAAGCACGACCCAGAAGCGTTGACTATGCTATTCCACGGTCTGTGCTACTCACTGTTTGTGCAAGCAAACCGAGTGGCAGACAAAGAAAGTATTAACAAATTAGCCAATAGCTACATGGATATGCTTTGCATTTATCAATAGATGCGCATTGAAGTTGCAACTCAAGATGTAATCGAGTAGGGTGAGGCGTTACCGCCTCATCCCTCTCACAGAACCGTACGTACGGACCTCGTATACGGCTCATGCATACTTCCATTCAGCATAATTGCTAAACACATACCCTGTTCCTACTTGCTCAAGATTTACCAACCCCAGTTCGTTGAACCATTGGTTTGGCATCGCATAACTGGCTAGAGGACTTTGCGCATTTCTCCAACTACTCATTCGGATAAATCTAAACGGCGGCTTATATCCA
>NZ_JBKEBW010000005.1:0-3146 GCF_047973365.1 Vibrio sp.
ATATCCCACCCTCAATCACAGTATTGGTCTGACTAAGTATTGGGCTTTGCGCTATTTTGGACGCTTACCCACCAGTACCGCCGAAACAGATTACGGTTAGTTGTGTACATCTAACTTCCTATGGCTTCCTTCAGACCCCACCGTTAGCCCGTGACGCCCTTGCCATTCGGATTGTCTTCCCCTTAGTCAGGGTGACTCCACTTTCTTTCAAGTGGACGGGTTTGCCAGCTTTGCTGGGCAAACAAAAAAGCACGCTCTACGGCGTGCTTAATCATTTGTAATTTATTAGTATATGAACCTTCAACTAAAAGGCATTTGTTCCTTTTTTGACTCATTACGCAACCTCCGGCTTTTCATCTAAACCGAACGCTTCTTCCAGTAGTTGTTTTTGTGCGTCATCGTTAGCACCAAGTGTATTCATTTACATCTTGTAAAAATTCAAAATTTGACGCAGCCATGTAGATTCCTAAGCCAACAAAAACAACGTTCGACTTTATACCATGCCGTGCATATGGTACAGCGTTTCAGTCACAATATGGTCCTTTAATTAACTGCCAATACCCACCTTTCTTAGGCCCCATATAAGTTAATTTACTTTGCTGTTTTAACTTTGCTACCGCACGTTCTACAGTGCTTGGTGAGAGTCCAAGATGATTAGCAACCTCGGCAAGTGTTAATGAAGAATTTTCAGATAATAGTGCCAGTATTTTATCTGGCGTTTTTACCCGCGTTTCTACCTTCATTTCTACCCGCATTTTTCCCGAATTGGTATCAACAGCTTCTTTCAGTGACGTAACTAACGCTTGCAATAAAAACTCAATAAACTGTGAACAATCCGTTTGCTGATCAGCTTGACGAAAGGCTTGATAGTACTCATTTTGAAGAGCTTTAATCACCGTTTCTACTGGCAAATATGCTAATAGAGGCTGCCATTCGCTCAATATCAATGTTTGCCATAGACGTCCCATTCGCCCATTACCATCACTAAATGGATGAATAAATTCAAACTCATAGTGAAACGCCGCCGAAGCAATCAACGGATGAGCATCTGTTGACTCTAACCATTCAAATAGTTGCTTCATCAAACGAGGAATTTGATTCGCAGGTGGAGCCATATGAACAAGTTGTTCACCTCGGTATATACCTGCGCCACCAGAACGCCATTGACCAGCATCATTGAGCAGCCCTTGCATTAGTAAGCGATGAGCTAAAAGCAAGTCATTAACTTTTGTCTTTGACCAGTTCGGCATTTTAGCGTATGTAGCTAATGCATTATGTACTTCCTGAATCTCTTTGGGATGACCTAGCACTGACTTACCTTCAATAACCGCCGTTACCTGCTCTAAGGTTAACGTGTTTTGCTCAATGGCAAGTGATGCCTGAATGGTTCGAATACGGTTTTCCCTGCGCAATTGTGGCATTAGACTATTACTGTTTACCGCCGTCCAATTACCAATAGATTCAGAGATCTCAGAAACCAACTTCATCATATTATGTGTCAATTGAAATGGAGGGGAATAAGACATTGTTTGATCCGTTAAACATCTAATTTAATCGCTACTGGATTTGATTCTACTCAAGTATCAAAACAAAACCACTGTTTACCCGTGGTTTATACTCAAACTACTTGAAGTTGCAGGTTGACGACAAGTGAGTGAATCACAATAACGGATGAATTGGATACACATAGCATTCTCGCGTACAATAGCCGCCATTCAAATTAACCGATGATCATCTGACTTCTTAGATTTGCCATACAGCAACGTACATTTCAGATGAAGACTAAGGCAATAAATTCAAATGGTTAACAATAACATCCAATGGTTTCCAGGCCATATGCATAAAGCGCGCAAGGAGATCGAAGAAGTCATCCCACAAGTTGATGTAATTATCGAGGTGTTGGATGCGCGGATTCCTTTCAGTAGCGAAAACCCGATTATTTCGAAACTTCGCAAAGAAAAGCCTTGTGTAAAAGTGCTGAACAAGCGCGATTTGGCTGATCCTGAAATGACT
Organism: Vibrio sp.; assembly: GCF_047973365.1. Classification (GTDB taxonomy): domain Bacteria; phylum Pseudomonadota; class Gammaproteobacteria; order Enterobacterales; family Vibrionaceae; genus Vibrio. The sequence goes on from NZ_JBKEBW010000005.1 coordinate 2,014, forward strand.
CAGCTTTGGATTGAGCACTTGGAAAAAGAGCAAGGCGTTAAAGCGATTGCGATTACCACTTCGAACCAACAAGAAGTAATGCAGATCATGGAACTGTGCCGCAAGTTAGCGCCAAACCGTGAAACATTAGGCAAGAACGTGCGTACCATGATTATGGGTATTCCAAACGTGGGTAAATCAACCATTATCAACTGTTTAGCGGGGCGTGCGATTGCGCAAACGGGTAACCAGCCGGCGGTTACTCGCCGTCAGCAACGTATTAATCTGCAAAACGGTATTGTGCTTTCCGATACGCCGGGGATCTTATGGCCGAAAGTGGAAAATCCACACAGTGGTTTCCGTTTAGCGGCAACAGGCGCAATCAAAGATACCGCGATGGAATATGAAGAAGTGGCGTTCTACACCGTAGAATACCTTGCTGAGCGTTACCAAGATCTATTGAAAGCACGTTACAACATAGACGAATCACCAGAATCTGATCTTGAATGGATGGAAGAGATTGGTCGTAAACGTGGTGCACTGCGTGCTGGTGGTCGTGTTGATCTACACAAAGCCTCTGAAATTCTGTTGCATGAACTACGCCAGGGCATTATCGGGCAAATTACTCTTGAGCACCCTGAAATGATTACTCAAGAGCTGATTGAAGTCGAAGTCGAAGAAGCGCGTAAAGCGGAAGAGAAAGCAAAAAACAAAGAAGAGCGCCGTAAACGTTATCTGCGTAATAAGCGCTAATACCATCCTGAATAAAAATATGATCAGATTGGACATCGTTGGAGCAGCAAATGGCTATCAAATGCAAACACGCCCTTATTTTTATAAGAGCGGCCTTCCATGGGGCTCCGCCGAGCCATCCATGGCTCGGAGGGTTTGCTTATCGACACCCATTCACTGATCAGAAAGTTTTCCAGAATGCTATAAGACTGACATACTGTATTAAGCGACAAAAGGGCGGCTGTTATGTCTAATGCCAATCAGTTAAGAGAATCCTCGTTCCCATGCTCTGAAGTGACCCCCAATAGTTGGACAACCAATTATTGGGGGTCTTTTATTTATGTCCAAATACAGTCGCGAGTTAAAGTTCAAAGTAGCTAAAAAGTATCTTGATGGCTCCACTCCTCGAGAGCTCGCTGAAA
>NZ_JBKEBW010000044.1:0-11924 GCF_047973365.1 Vibrio sp.
GCGGAAATTGCTGGGACAACGCACCGATGGAACGCTTTTTCCGCAGCTTAAAGACCGAGTGGGTATCAACGGCAGGATATCGGAGCTTTTCAGAAGCTCAGCAACAAATCACGAGATATATAGTTGGTTATTACAGCCAACTTAGGCCCCATCAATATAATGGCGGGTTAACACCCAATGAATCAGAACGATTATATTGGGAGAACTCTAAAACTGTGGCCAATTTTTATTGACCACTACATACTTAGCTAATCGACATATCCCCGCAAATTAATTAGCTTCTTCGTTTTGTCATGCCGTTATGTTGTTCTCTCGATGTTAAGCCTGATCTGTATGCTGTATGAGGGTTGTGTATTATGCCAACGTTTACGCTGAAGCGACTTTTATCCAACCTCAATATTCGTACCAAACTCATCGTGTTATTTACCGCTATCAAAGTGATCCCACTGATAATATTGGCCGTGGTCACCTTGATCGGTATTTATTCTCTCTATGATTTTTTTACCGAAAATACTCGTCAACTGGAACAAACGGCGGAGCGTGTGGTGACCTCTACCGGGGAAATTGCTATTGCCGATAGTATTTTGGCGCTTGACCGTAAATCGCAAGAATCGCTAGAAAGGATCACGGATAAAATTGCCGATTCCGTCGCTGATTTTCTTTATCAAAGAGATACTGATCTGCTGTTTTTATCTTCGTTACCTCAAACTGAGGAGACATTTAATTCTTTTATGCTGACTCATCGTCGGTCGGTGATGCCAGACGAAAGCAGTTTCTATTCCTATGATGACACAACCAATGAGTGGCAACGTGATAGCGCACTTACCCCGGAAACAGAATTACAGCAAGCCAATTTAGCGGATAATGCCAGAGAGTTTCATCGTGTTGATAAGATAAAATATCAACAGCACTTTATTCCAATTTATAAAGAAGTGGTGTTTTTTGATCTGACTGGGCAAGAACAAGTTAAGATATCGGACCTTAATCCGCATAAAGTAAATATCAGCAATCATAACAATACCTATATTAAAGCTGAGCGTTATTTCGATGTGATACAAGATCTTAAACAGGGTGATATCTATGTGTCAGAGGTGATTGGCGCATATGTGCCGAGCAAGGTGATCGGCACCTTTACCAAACAGAAAGCGGAAAAACTCGGTATTGAATTTGCGCCAGAGCAACATGGTTATGCCGGAAAAGAAAACCCGAAAGGCAAACGATTTGAAGGCATAGTGCGTTTTATCACACCGATATTTTCGGCGGGAGAAAAAATCGGTTATCTATCCCTGGCGCTTGACCATCGTCATCTGATGGAATTTACCGATACCTTTGATCCGTTAGGTTATTCATCACTGGAATCTTCTGATGCCAGTGCTGGTAATTATACTTTTATGTTTGATTATATGGGGCGATCGATTTCTCATGCCCGAGACTATCATATCGCAGGTTTTGACCCGGAAACCGGGGAGCGCGCCATCCCTTGGCTGGCCTCGGAAATTGATCAGGCATTCAAGCTTTCTGGTGCTACAGATATCCGGCAATTTCTTGCTACTTATCCCACTTTTGATGCGCAGGCATTGAGTAAAAAACCTTCGTTAGAAAGCGTTAAACAGGGGCAAATCGGTGTCGATTGCCGCTACCTTAACTTCGCTCCTCACTGCCAAGGATGGATGCAGCTAACGGAGAATGGTGGGTTAGGATCTTTTATTATCCACTGGAGTAACATCTGGAAGTTAACCACGGCCTCGACAATCCCCTATTACACGGGGCAATACGCTAATTCTCCAAGGGGGTTTGGTTTTGTCACCTTAGGTGCCAATACCGAAGAGTTTCACCGAGCCGCATTGAAGACTCGGGATAATCTGGATGTTTTGCTCAATGATCAATTGACGCATATCAAGCGAATTGTGAATAACACTGAGCAGCGGACGAAACAGGAAACGGATAGCTTAATCAATCAGTTAGTTGTAGCAACAGCTCTGATGATTGTACTGATGATCAGCATCGCGGTATGGATTTCCAATGCACTGCGGCAGCGGATCCAAAAACTGATCACTGGTGCTAATCAGTATGCGCTCAATCATTTCGATTACCGTATTCCTATCGATTCGAAAGATGAAATCGGTATGCTATCGGTTTCGTTTAATGATATGGCAGCGGCTTTGCAGCACCATATTTGGAAAGAAAAACAGTATAGCGAATCACTGGAGTCACGTATTGCCGAACGCACGAAGCAACTGATCAGCCTGAATCTGCAAATTGAGCAACAATTACAGGAAAAGGTGGCTCAAGAGCAAAAACTGAAGATTTACGCTAAGATTTTCAATAATAACACCGAAGCTATCGTGATCACCGATATCAGAGGCAATATCGAGCATGTAAACGAAGCGTTTACTGAGCTAATGGGTTATTTTGCTGATGATATTGTTGGGCAAAGTTATCAACTCATGCAAACTTCATTGCATAACGAGTCATTCTATCAGGCTATTCGCCAACAGATTTTAGCCAAAGAGAGTTGGAAGGGCGAAATTTGGACGGCGAAACGGGATGGTTCACTATTTCCTTCTTTTGTCATTATTATCCCTATTCTCGATATGGACGGTAACATTGTTAATTTTGCCGGGATTCAGCACGATATCTCCGAGCGCAAACAACATGAGAAAATGCTCTATCAGCAAGCCAATTATGATCAACTCACCGGGCTTGCCAACCGTTCGTTAGCCTATGAGCGCCTTGAAAGTGCGATCGAAAGCGCCAGACTCAATCAAAGCCGCATTGCGGTGTTGTTTCTTGATTTAGACAAATTTAAGCAAGTCAATGATGTCTTGGGACATGAAGCGGGTGATATTCTCTTGTGTAACGTTGCTCGTCGTTTGAGTAGTGTGTGTCATGAGTCGGATACCGTGAGCCGTTTAGGTGGCGATGAATTCCTGATTATTCTCGAAAACGTAAACTGTTACGAAGCCGTCGTGCAACAGGTGGAAGCGATTATTGATGTGTTGCTTCAGCCTTTTACGGTCAAAGATCAATTGATCCATTCTTCGACCAGCGTGGGGGTGACTTTTTATCCTGATGATGCGGTTACCGTTCCTGATTTGCTACGAAATTCTGATATCGCTATGTATCGCGCCAAAGCCAGAGGGCAGGGAACTTATGAGATCTTTACTCAACAGTTAGCGCAACAAGTTCAAGAGGCGGTATTACTGGAACAATCGTTGAAAGAAGCTGTTATTAATCGTGAATTTTTTATGCATTATCAACCGGTTGTGGATACGGAAAATAATACCGTGATAGGGGTTGAAGCCCTGATGCGTTGGCAAAGGGATAATTTGATTATTTATCCGAATGCGTTTATGGGAACCTTAGAAAGTAGCAAATTAATTATCAATGCAACCGAAAGTGTTTTGGTTGAGACATTTGCTTTTATCGCTAGGCTTAATCAGCGCTACAGCTCGCCGATTTATGTTTCGATCAATATTTCTGCACTGCATTTTGTGCTTGAGGATTTTTGTGAGCGATTAGTTAAATTTGTCGATCAATCTGGGCTAATGGCGTCGAACATCTGCCTAGAAGTTACGGAAACGGTTTTTGTTCATGATGTCGCGGTTGTCTGTGAAAAATTACAAACATTAAAAACGCTAGGATTTAAGATCTTCCTTGATGATTTTGGTACCGGTTATTCTTCGCTGAGTTATTTAAAACGCCTGCCGATCGATACGATAAAAATCGATAAGAGTTTTATTCAAGGTCTACCCGATGAGGTAGGAGATAAGGCGATCACTACCTCAGTCTGTTCTTGGGCGGAGAACTTTACTATGGATGTGATTGCTGAAGGGGTTGAAACGCCGGAACAACTGCAGTTTCTTAATCATATAGGTTGCCATACCGTGCAAGGATATATGTTTGCCAAACCTATGAGTTCGGTGGATCTGATCGTTTACCTAGACCAACAATTGGTCAAACAAAGTCATTGAAGGATGACGGCTCATTAATTCTGAGAATAAAGGAAAGGGCTGTTAGGAATTCGCTGAATTACTCATTGCAAGCCTCAAATCCGCCAGAAGCAATCGACATGTTAAATCAAGTTAATTAATTTCTCATACATGAAGGTTCGGTGTTGGTTTTGATAGCCGGTGGTATCAAAACTATGGGTTTGCGGATGGCAATAAAACAATTTTTATCTAACTTAAATATTCGGGCTAAGCTCATTATCTTGTTTACCGCTATAAAAGTGATCCCGTTGATTATTCTGGCGCTGATCACTTTGCTGGGTATCTATTCTCTTTATGACTTTTTTACCGAAAACACTCGCCAGTTGGAGAAGACCGCTGAAAAAGTAGTGGCGTCTACCGGCGAAATTGCCGTTGCCGACAGTATTCTCTCACTCGATCGTAAATCGCAAGAATCCATGGAAAGGCTCGGCGGCCAGATTGCTCGTTCCGTGGCAGACTTTCTTTATCAACGCGATGAAGACCTACTACTTTTGGCATCGTTTCCTCAAAGTGAAGCGACATTTCGCACTTTTATGGCCAACAAGCATCGCGCTGTGATGGCGGATGAAAGTTCATTTTATTCATTCGATGAAACAAGCAATGAATGGCGACGAGATGTTGCTCAGGATGTCGAACAAGAATTAAAACAGGCCAGTTTGCTTGATAATGCCCGCGAGTTTCACCGCATTGATCCGATCAAACATGCTCAAAAGCTTATCCCAATTTATAAAGAAATTGTCTTCTTTGATCTGACGGGGCAAGAGCAGGTTAAAGTTTCGAGCATTAATCCCCATAAGCTAAATATTAGCGATGCGAAAAATACCTATATTAAAGCTGAACATTATTTTTCAGAGATACAAGCGCTTAAACAAGGCGATATCTATGTCTCGGATGTGATTGGTGCTTATATACCGAGCAAAATTATCGGCACTTTCAGCAAAGAAAAGGCCGATAAACTCGGCATCGAATTTGCGCCAGAGCAGCATGGTTATGCTGGTAAGGAAAACCCGAAAGGCAAACGATTTGAAGGTATAGTCCGCTTCATTACCCCGGTATTTTCTGCAGCAGAGAAAATTGGCTATGTATCATTGGCACTTGATCATCGGCACATTATGGAATTTACCGACACCTTTGATCCATTGGGCTACTCACCATTAGAATCTTCCGATGCCAGCGCCGGTAACTATGCATTTATGTGGGACTATCAAGGTCGTTCAATCTCTCACGCTCGTGATTATTCTATTTCAGGGTTTGATCCGCAAACCGGTTTGCGTATGATTCCCTGGTTGTCATCCGAAGTTGAAGAGGCGTTTAAACAATCGGGCTCGACAGATATTCATCAGTTTCTCGCCACCTATCCAACTTTTGATGCTCAATCACTGAATAAGAAACCCTCGCTTGAAGGCGTAAAACAAGGTCATGTTGGTCTGGATTGCCGCTATTTGAACTTTGCTCCGCAATGTACCGGATGGATGCAATTGACGGAAAACGGCGGTTTAGGCTCGTTTATTATCCATTGGAGTAATATCTGGAAACTGACCACAGCGGCGGCCATCCCTTATTACACTGGGAAATATGGCGATACGCCACGTGGATTTGGTTTTGTTACGTTAGGTGCCAATACCGAAGAGTTCCATAAGGCTGCACTGCAAACACGGGATAATTTAGATGTGTTATTGACTGAGCAATTGGCTCGTGTCAGCGAGATAGTGGGGAATACTGAACAGCGGACGAAAAATGAAACCGACAGCTTAATTAGCCAGTTAACCACCGCAACTGTTTTGATGATAGTACTGATGATCAGCATTGCTGTGTGGATTTCAAACGTATTACGTCAACGGATCCAAAAGCTGATAGCCGGTGCCAATCAGTATGCACAGAATCATTTTGATTACCGTATTCCTATCGATTCAGAAGATGAAATCGGTATGTTAGCTGTTTCGTTTAACGATATGGCGAGCGATTTGCAACATTACGTACAAAAAGAGAAGCAATACAGCGAGTTACTCGAATCGCGTATCGAAGAGCGCACACAGCAACTGATTGGTTTGAATCATCAGATAGAACAACAACTGCAAGAAAAACTGGCGCAAGAACAACAACTGAAAACCTATGCCAGTATTTTCAGTAATAATACCGAAGCGATTGTGATCACCGATATCAAAGGCATGATTAGCCATGTTAATGAGGCATTTACACAGCTTACCGGCTATTTGCCTGCCGATATTATCGGACAAACTTATCAGGTGATGCAAACCTCTGAGCACAATGCGCCGTTTTATCAGGCTATCCATAAGCAGATCCTTGCCAAAGAAAGTTGGAAGGGTGAAATTTGGACAGCGAAGCGTGATGGTTCACTATTTCCCTCCTTTGTCATCATCATTCCTATTCTCGATGATGAGCGGAACATCATCAATTTTGCCGCGATTCAGCACGATATTTCCGAGCGTAAACAACATGAAAAAGTGCTCTACCAGCAAGCCCATTATGATCCTTTAACGGGTTTGGCTAACCGCTCTTTAGGTTACGACCGCCTTGAGCATGCGATTGATAATGCCAAATTTAAGCAGAGCAAAATTGCCGTGTTGTTTCTTGATTTGGATAAATTCAAACAAGTGAATGATGTCTTGGGTCATGAAGCCGGAGACATTTTATTGTGCAGCGTCGCACGACGTCTGAGTAGTGTTTGCCACGAATCGGATACGGTGAGCCGTCTTGGTGGCGATGAGTTTCTAATCATTTTGGAAGATATTGACAGCTACGAAGCGGTGATCCAACAGGTCGAAATCATTATTGATGTATTAGTTCAGCCGTTTACGGTTAAAGATCAACTGATCCATACTTCGACCAGCGTCGGCGTGACTTTTTATCCCGATGATGCGATGACGGTTCCCGATCTGCTACGTAATTCCGATATTGCTATGTACCGTGCCAAAGCGAGAGGACGAGGTACGTATGAAATTTTTACCCAACAGTTAGCGTTGCAGGTACAAGAAGCGGTATTACTGGAACAATCACTGAAAGAGGCGGTGTTCCATCGTGAATTTTTCATGCACTACCAACCCGTGATGGATTCAATGGATAATACCGTGGTGGGAGTGGAAGCCTTGATGCGTTGGCAGAAAGGAGGCCAGATTGTTTATCCGAATGCTTTTATGGCGACCTTGGAAAGTAGTAAACTCATTATCAATGCGACGGAAAATCTTTTGGTTGAGACATTCGCTTTTATCGCCAAGCTTAATCAGCGTTATCATTCGCCGCTCTATGTGTCGATCAATATTTCTGCACTGCATTTTGTGCTCGACGATTTTTGTGAGCGTTTAATTGCATTGGTGGAAAAATCAGGCTTAATCACATCTTGTATTAGTTTAGAAGTGACTGAAACCATCTTTTTACATGATATCGCCGTGGTCTCAGAAAAATTGAATATATTGAAAAGCCTTGGATTCAAAATCTTCCTCGATGATTTTGGTACCGGCTACTCATCGCTCAACTATTTAAAAAATCTGCCAATTGATACAATAAAAATTGATCGCAGCTTTATTCAAGAATTACCTCACTCTAATGGTGATAAAGCCATCACTACCTCTGTATGCACTTGGGCTGAGAATTTTGGCATGGATGTGATTGCTGAAGGTGTGGAAACCTCAGAGCAACTGCAATTTCTTAAAGATATTGGCTGTAATACAGTTCAGGGCTATATGTTTGCTAAACCTATGGGGGCAGTGGATCTTATGGCTTATCTTGATAAACAATTTGCATTAAAAAACATTGGGTGGGATGAGCATTAAGCGCAGGCGGATATAGAGCATTCTACCCAGCCTCACCATCGATTAATAACGACTTTAACACATTGGGAGAAGACGGAATCAGTCCGACCTTTAAGCCAAATGGTTTGAATACCTTGTTGAGAATCTCAGTATTGTAGTTTCCTCACAGTTAGTTGGGATTTCACCGAAATACTGTGATTGTTGTCTTGTTTAGTCTTCACTACCTAGTTTTAGTTTACTAACCATATTAAGTGAGTTGTCGAAAATAGCGTCAGCAATTTTACTTGGGAATTCTTTAGGCAATTTGGATTTTAAGCGTTCAATCGCTTTCGGCATTTCAATTTGCATTTCATCGAGGATCGATTGCATTTTTTCTTGATCAAAACCCACATCCTTAGCTGTATCAATGAAGTGACGAGAATAGATTTTGCTTATCTCATACTTTTTGCCTTTGGTCGCTTTTAACCCCATAGCAAGCTTTAATTTTCGAATGTTTAGACCTTTTCCTCCTAATACAGGGTATGCTGATAAAATGTCGTAGAAAGGTGTGAGTCTGTAACTTCCTCCCTTCTCTATAAAGATAGAAAAGTTTTTTGCATGTCCATCTGTGGCGCCAATAGCCCATTGAAAAACTTGGAATTTCATAAAGTTAAATTGATCTTCGATTGCATTATTAGACCCCATTAATAAAGCCATTATTTCAGCAATTCCTGGTCCACCTTGAGCTTCATATTTTATCGATGAAGGCATTCCTTTCACCTGGCAAATATCTTCCTGAGGTAGGCGCAATAGTTTTGTTTTATTACTGTTCCAGCGTCTATCAAAGCGCTCTACAGCTAATGCTTTGACTTCCTTTGTTTGTATTATCTCAACATTAGGTACTTTAAAGCCAAGCTCCCGAGCTAACTCAATACATAAGAATTCATTCTCAACACTATCTGTTAAATCTAATGTTGCCTGAGCTTGCTGTATTTCACCGATAGGTAGCTTTATGATATGTGTTGTTGGTGTGTTACCTTTTGGTATGCACCAGTGTTCGTTGAAGCGAAGAAGAGCAGTTTTTTCTTGTGCTCCGGCAACAGAAATTCTGAAGTCATTTTCCTCTTCAATCATTCCTAGTGGTACGTCGGACTTATAGGCTAAAAGTACTTTTTCAAGTTTGCTCTCGTCTAATATTTCATAGCTAAGAGGCCCTTCTTCGTAAGGTTGATCTGGAGGCAATAACGAGATTGCACCAACACTGTCTTTGCCTACTTCTTTCAGAAGATCAAATGGTTGTTTAGATGCAGCCTTGTATCTTGCTACAATTCTATCCCTTACTTTAGGGGAGTCAGGTAAAAGGTTATCAAAGTAGTTGATTACAGCGTCTGACTTTATAGTAGGTAGTTGTAGCTTTAATGATAGTGATAAAGGACGGACCTTATCACTATCAATCCAACTCGGGTCATATTTAAAGGAATGTGCGCCATTTGATTGCTTTTGTAATCTACCAACAACTTCTCCGTTCATATATGCGACTAATTCTTGCATTACCAATCCTCATCACCAGTAGTGCTGTTCTGTTGTTTATGATTTTTCTCATAAACGCTTAGAGTCAATTCCATCGCTTGAAGTAGCTTAAAAAAGGTTGAAAGTGTTGTTCGACTAGGATTGTTTTCGAAGTTAGAAATAGTCGATTGTTTTAAACCTACTTTTTTTGCTAGCTCACTCTGACTCCAGCGGTTTTTTTGCCTTATTAAGAGCATTCTGTCTGCGAGTTGTTTTGGGCTATATATCATTTAGTTAACTCCTACTAGTCTACATATCTAGTGAGATCCGTATCACCTACAACCTATATCCAAAATTATCTATAGATTCCTAATTGCTATCCCCTGTTGTGTGTGGGGTGGTGTTTTATCCCTTACAGAGGATAACTGATATTTTATCCCCTGTAGAGGATAATTAGTGTTTCATCCCTTATAGGGGATAACTGATGTTTTATCCCTTATAGGAGATAATTAGTGTTTTATTCCTTGCAGGTTATCTGGTGTGTGTTACGCGAAATGTTACTAAAAGCATGAGATAAAGTGAAATTCTATGAGACGTGGTGATCCAATTAAAGCTAGGAGGGACAAGGTGTTGGAAAAGAAAACGGGACGTCCTGAGACGTCCCGATACCGGTATTTGGTGCTGGGGTAAGTTGATCTTAACTTTTAATTCATTGATTTTGTTTTCAATTATTCGGTTTGATTTTAATCGGTGTACCTTGTGGTGTACCTATTGTTCTCAATAACGACGAAATTAAATCTTAGTCGTACTTCAGAAGATGTCTTCCAAACGATGGTTTGTTAAACAATTCATTGACAGATTGCTTGCTATCTTTGTTTTTGTCTGGGGGTTGGGTTTCACCGTTCGTCTCCTGATCTCCGCTACCCTTTTTAGCATCCTTTTGATCTGCTAATTCTTTGTCGATCAACTCTTTCAATTTTGCCTTAATCTCGTTTTTTGCGTCGCTGCCGGTAAGATCGATGAGTTTCATCCAGTCCGACTCGCTGAATGTTAGGGTTTTTTCTTCTTTAGTCGTCTTTGGTACTTTACCTTTTGCTTTGTCCCTTTTACTTCTATTGAATTTCTCAACCAATTTGTTTTCTAACTGTTTAAACGTGTCTGGATCGTTCGTCGCACAAAGTACATCGAAAATACACATGATTGTTTGCTTTTGCTTATCGATATCCTCTGTCATGGATAACCCGGTGTATGGGTATTTTTTTGTTAAATATCGGTAATACCGATTGATTAACTCAGCGTCATCTGTTTTAAAGGCTTTTCTATCTGCATTTCTGTTAACGAAAACAGTCTCATATAGGTTTTCTATATCCTCAAGTAAGCGGTATGTGCTTTTCTGTTCCCTTGGTGATCTTGATGTGATGATGACTTCTAGTGCACTAACAAGATTCTCGTAGGTCGAGAGGTTTTTGTTTGGACAGATTTTGCTTAGCGGCTCTAGGTAGTCGGTGTCTTTAAGTAAGTATTTTACTGCTGAAAAACTTTGTGATTTGGATTGATATTTTGACTCTGACTTGGCTTCGAAAGAAAATTCAGTTACAGGGTAGCTAAGCTCTGTGTTGCCTGTGTCAACTATGGCACGAGCGATAACAACAAAAAAGTAAAGGGCCCTTGGCTCTCTATCTAGCCATCCGATGTGATTGCTAAATTCATAACTAATCTCTCTTGATTGAGCAAAAAGCTCGTCAATACAATCGCCTAGTTTATATTCTTCCCTCTCGGATAAGTGTCCGCTATCTAGTTTTTCTCTCGCAATTCTTAATTTATTACTAATCAACTCACTTAATGTTAATTCAAGGTTAGCTTTCTTGTGATTATTAAGATTAGTAATTGTTTCGCTATATCCAAGCTCTGTTTCAATGATTCTAATATATCGCTTTAATTCGTTTTCAGTTGATTTTTTTATTAATTCTAAATAGCGATATGAACTCATCCTGAATCCTTACGTAAGATTTTTGTGGGAATGTTGTAAGAAATATACAGGTTTTATTGCAGATTTACAGTGGTTTTTTGTTTTTTAGTGTGGGTTTTGTGTTGTTTTTATGTTGGTTTTTACCGTTTCTGTGTTTTCTTAATTAGTCAACTTTTTTTGAAAAAAGTTAGTGAGTGAGATTGACCTTTCAAATACTAATTTTATTTACTTGAATTATTACTGCTATGTCAATCATTATATTAGCATGGTTGAAATTTAATGTAATATTAATCTTTAAGTTTCGAGTTAGTGATTTATGATGAAAGTAATATATGGGTGGTGAAATAGATGGTGTAAGTTGAGTTTGATATAATTATTAGTAGGTAAATCTGGATTTATGCTATGGTTTTGGTGTGAAAGTTATTTTCAACTTGTTGGTATAGGTAATATACATTGTAGTGGTCAATAAAAATTGGCCACAGTTTTAGAGTTCTCCCAATATAATCGTTCTGATTCATTGGGTGTTAACCCGCCATTATATTGATGGGGCCTAAGTTGGCTGTAATAACCAACTATATATCTCGTGATTTGTTGCTGAGCTTCTGAAAAGCTCCGATATCCTGCCGTTGATACCCACTCGGTCTTTAAGCTGCGGAAAAAGCGTTCCATCGGTGCGTTGTCCCAGCAATTTCCGCGTCTCGATAA
>NZ_JBKEBW010000012.1:0-10107 GCF_047973365.1 Vibrio sp.
TAAGCTTTTGGCTAGTCAGTGCCCCACCAAACGCAGTGCTGATGGTCAGCTCGGTTTTCTCCTCCACACCATTACTGGGCTTCACTGGTCGAGCCTTACTTACTACTACGGATTCATCTGCCACCTCGCACCAACATTCACCTTGAGTCACCTCTTGATGGATGCTTCCGGCATTTGCCCGGATGTGGTGTCAGGCTTCCCCAGTTATTGCACTGACTCCCTGTTAGATATCCCACCCTCAATCACAGTAGTGGTCTGACTAAGTATTGGGCTTTGCGCTATTTTGGACGCTTACCCACCAGTACCGCCGAAACAGATTACGGTTAGTTGTGTACATCTAACTTCCTATGGCTTCCTTCAGACCCCACCGTTAGCCCGTGACGCCCTTGCCATTCGGATTGTCTTCCCCTTAGTCAGGGTGACTCCACTTTCTTTCAAGTGGACGGGTTTGCCAGCTTTGCTGGGCAAACAAAAAAGGTCAGCGATTGCTGACCTCAGACTGATGACAAACTCAATATCGTCATTCCTGCGAAGGCAGGAATCTAAATCCCAACGACATACACAAGAGCGAGATCCCGGATAAATACTGCGTATTTTCCGGGATGACAGGTATAAATCGAACACTGACTTTGTCAACAAACTCAGGTCAGCAATCGCTGACCTTTGTATGCTAAATCGAATTACGATTTTTTACGTACGTGAGGCGCTGCTTTATCAAGCACACCGTTAACAAACTTATGGCTATCTTCCGCTGCGAATACTTTCGCTAGCTCAATCGCTTCATTGATAACCACTTTGTAAGGTACATCATCACGACGAGTCATCTCGTACATTGCAAGACGGAGCAATGCTAACTCCATCATATCTAGGTCTTGCATTGGGCGAGAGACAAAAGGTCTTAGCTTGCTATCAAGTTCCGTGTGGTTAAGCACGACACCCGCTAAAAGGTCGCGGAAATACACAACGTCAGTTTCTGGCGCAGCTAACGCTGGTTCAGATGCGTGATGCTCTTCTTCATCATACTTACCATTCGATAAAAATTGCTCCTCAATTGTTGCAACATTATCTTTAGTAATTTGCCACGAATAAATAGCTTGTAGCGCAAATTGACGTGCATTACGACGTGCGGCTGGTTTCACACTGGCCCCCATTAGGAATCTATTTCAGAAAGAACGTTAATCATCTCAAGTGCGCTTAGTGCAGCTTCTGCACCTTTATTACCAGCCTTGGTTCCTGCGCGTTCAATAGCTTGATCGATTGTATCAACAGTTAGCACACCAAATGCCACTGGAATGCTGAATTCCATAGACACTTGTGCCAAACCTTTATTCATTTCACTACAAACATAGTCAAAGTGTGGTGTACCACCACGGATCACTGAGCCTAGAGAAACGATAGCATCAAATTTACCTGTTTTTGCCACACGTTGTGCGGTCAACGGTAGCTCTACTGCACCAGGGCAGCGAACAACAGTAATGTTATCGTCACTCACTTGTCCGTGACGCTTTAAAGTGTCGATGGCACCAGACAATAGACTTTCGTTAATAAAACTGTTGAAACGAGAAATCACAATCGCAACTTTGGCATTTGGTGCTGGGAAACCACCTTCTATCACTTTCATAAGCTTTCCTTTAACTCTGGTTCATCGAGTGAGAATCGCCGGATTCTAGCATAACTTTGTGAGCTATATCTAATAGAAATTGGCTCACTAAGTGATGAGTAACCAACATTCAATCACTGGAATTCAATACTGTGCTGAAATTTAACCCGCAATAGAAAGCTAGTACGGGTTTATTTTAATTGCTTGTCGTTAAATGATTGGTAAACGTATTCAACTTATTCGCAAACATACTCAACCACGTTCAGACCAAAGCCGCTTAATGCATGGTATTTTTTGCTTGGCGAGGAAAGCAAACGCATATCGCGAACACCTAGGTCGGCGAGAATCTGCGAACCGACACCGACACGACGTGACGTCCCCTGTTTCTTCGCCATTGCTGGCGCATCGCCGCAGTCTTGTTGTTCAAATGTTTTGATACGGTGAAGCAGTAAATCACTCGACTCTTCATTGTCCAGAATCACCAACACACCGCCTTCTTCGGCGATACGTTGCATTGCACTTTGTAGAGTCCAACTACGATCAGCGTTTCTATTACTATGAAGAATATCAGTGAAGGTATCTTGTAAATGGACACGGACCAGTGGAGCTTCCCCTGTCACATCCCCTTTTTGCATCGCGAAGTGTACTTGGTTATCAATGATGTCACGGTAAGTCACCAGTTCAAACTCACCATATTCGGTTGGCAATTTACACTTGGCGACACGTTCAATCGTCGTTTCGGTATTGTTGCGGTACTCAATCAAAGCGGCGATAGTACCCAATTTAATATCGTGCTTCTTAGCAAAAATTTCCAAATCAGGACGACGAGCCATACTGCCATCCTCTTTTAGAACTTCGACGATAACCGATGCCGGCTCTAAACCAGCAAGACGAGCTAAATCACAACCCGCTTCTGTGTGACCTGCGCGAACCAAAACACCGCCATCTTGAGCGGTTAGTGGAAAAATATGCCCCGGCTGTACCAGATCCGATGCTTTAGCATCTTTTGCCACTGCAGCTTGAACTGTACGCGAACGGTCTGCGGCTGAAATACCTGTTGTCACACCTTCGGCGGCTTCAATGGATACTGTAAAAGCGGTGCTGTATTGCGCGTTATTGTCTTGCACCATAGGTGGCAAACCTAATGTTTCGCAACGTTCTTTCGTCATTGTCAAACAAATTAAGCCACGACCATGTGTCGCCATAAAGTTAATGGCTTCCGGAGTGATATGTTCCGCTGCGATGATCATATCACCTTCGTTTTCACGATCTTCGTCATCCATCAGGATAACCATTTTGCCAAGGCGAATATCTTCAATAATTTCTTGTGGCGTACTAATTGGCATTGTTTTTTGTCCTATTGTTAGCCGCTTATACTTGTTCCATTAAGTGAATGGAAACAGCGTTAAGCAAATCCGTTCTGTTGCAGAAATTCCATCGTTAGTCGAGATTCAGGCTGTTGAGACGGCTCTCGACCTTGTAGTAAACGTTCCAAATAACGCGCTAATACATCCACTTCCAAATTCACTTTGCGACCGACTTGAAATGAGTCAATCGTCGTTTCCTGAGTGGTATGGGGAACAATGGTTAATTTAAAAGAATTTTTACGTAGGTCATTGACAGTTAGACTAATACCATCCACGGTAATTGAGCCTTTCTCTGCAACGTATTTATTCAGTTCTTCAGGCAGTTCAACCCAAAATTCGATAGCTCGACCAACGATGTTGCGCTCAACAATTTCGCCAACACCATCAACGTGGCCAGAAACAATATGTCCACCAAAGCGAGTGGTTGGCAGCATGGCTTTTTCTAAATTCACTTTATCGCCAGCTTTATAATTGGCAAAAGCCGATTTCTTTAACGTTTCGAGTGAAAGATCGGCACTATAGCTTGTGTCATTAAAAGCAACCACGGTCAGACATACGCCGTTGGTTGCAATACTGTCACCCAATTTAACATCCGACATATCCAGCTTGCCGACATTCACGGTAATAGTGACATCTTCGCCTTTAGGTGTGATTGCGGTAAGTTGGCCGACCGCTTCGACAATTCCAGTAAACATAGTGTTAATCTTTTCTTTTTGAGTCAGTGGATTTCGGTAGCGCGACAATGCGAATATCAGCGCCCACCAGTCGACAATCTTTTATTTCGAGATCCATAACTTGCTGCATGTCAGTTAGACCTAAAGCACCAAACAGGCCTCGACCATCACTACCCATTATTTTAGGTGCCAAATACAAAACCAGTTCATCAACCAACTGCTCTTGCAGCAGTGATTTCGCTAGTGTGGCACCAGCCTCAACCCAAATATGGTTGATATTGTGTGTCTTGGCTAATGTGACCAACGTTTGGCGCAAATCTAACTGACCTTGCCCATTCACTGCAACCGTTACGTCAGCGTTTTCATCACTGACTCGTAATACTGGTGAAGCAGATGCATAAAGCGCCAGTTGAGGGTGCAACCGATTTTTCCGGTCTAAAATGACACGAACAGGCTGACGCAGCTCAGATTCTGGATAGAGATCTTTGACGCTTTCCGCTAGCTCATTCCAACGTACCGTCAATGACGCATTGTCATCAATAACCGTTTGGCTGGTAGACAAAATCGCCCCCGCTTGCGCACGGTAGTGCTGGACGTTTTGGCGAGCTTGTTGAGAGGTAATCCATTGACTTTCACCATTCGAAAGCGCGGTTTGACCATCGATACTGGAGGCCATTTTTAATTGAACGAACGGCATACCCGTTTGCATACGCTTGATAAACGCAGGGTTCAACGCTTTCGCATCGGCTTCAAGCAGACCGACTGCAACTTCAATTCCCGCCTCACGCAGCATTTGAATACCACGCCCAGACACTTGAGGATTCGGATCTTGCATTGCGCAGATAACTTTAGACACACCAGCTTTTATCAAGCCTTGCGCACATGGAGGTGTGCGTCCGTAATGAGAACAAGGCTCTAAAGTAACATAGGCTGTAGCGCCACGTGAGCGTTCGCCGGCCATACGTAGAGCATGAACTTCAGCATGAGGTTCGCCTGCGCGGTAATGGAAACCTTCACCAACAATAGTATCACCTTGAGTGATCACACAACCAACATTAGGGTTGGGTGCAGTGGTAAAGCGACCTTTTTGAGCGAGCTTTATCGCTCGCGTCATCATTTGGTGATCAAAAGGGGTAAACTTCGGCATCATCTGTTCTTATTCAGGGAATTTCGAGCGTTGGAAATCAGTCTTCTAACTTGGCAATTTCTTCGCCAAATTCACGTACATCTTCGAAACTACGATAAACCGAAGCAAAACGAATGTAGGCAACTTTATCTAATTCTTTCAATGCATCCATAACAAGGTTACCGATTAGCTGGCTAGGCACTTCTCGCTCGCCAGTGGCTCTTAGTTTGGATTTAATCGTGCTTATCGCAAGCTCAATCGAATCGGCGCTCACAGGGCGTTTTTCTAATGCTCGTTGCAGGCCGCCAATCATTTTATCTTCATCAAACGGTTCGCGATTGCCATTAGACTTAATCACTCTTGGCATAACCAACTCGGCAGTTTCAAACGTGGTAAAACGTTCACTACAAGCAAGACATTGACGACGGCGACGAACTTGGTGTCCATCAGCCACAAGACGGGAATCGATGACTTTCGTATCGTTTTCAGAACAAAAAGGACAATGCATACCACCTCCATAGCAAGAAAGTCAGTTTACAGGAATCACTAATATTAAGAAAACAAAAAGGGGCGTCATTCGCCCCATTTCAATCGATTAATAACTTAAAATACAGAATATAACTCAAGTTAGGGATGAGTCATTAAGCACGAGAAAGATAATTTGCCTTACCCACCCACTTATAACTGGTGAGCTCTTCTAACCCCATTGGACCTCGGGCGTGCAGTTTCTGAGTGGATACCGCAACTTCCGCGCCCAAGCCAAATTGAGCACCGTCAGTAAAACGAGTCGACGCATTGACATAAACCGCAGCGGAACCCGCGCTATTGATGAACTTCTCCGCGTTGAACAGATCGTTGGTCATAATCGCATCAGAATGACTGGCGTTATGTTCACGCATGTGATCAATCGCTTCATCCACATTCTGAACCACTTTGACGCCTAAGGTGTAGCTTAACCATTCTGTGTCAAAGTCACCCTCTTGAGCGTCACGAATGTTACTCGCAGCTTGCATTAACGCTTTTGCTTTTGACTCAGCAACAAATGTCACTTTATCCTTGAGTTTTGCGATCAGTTTTTGCAGCAAAGGCGGAGCAATATCCTGATGAACTAATAGTGTATCTAACGCGTTACACGCCGATGGACGTTGCACTTTCGCGTTTTCAATCACATCCACGGTTTTGTCTAAATCTGCGCTTAGGTCAACATAGATATGACTGATGCCAAACCCACCAATGATGACAGGGATCGTGCTGTTTTCTTTACACATTTTGTGTAAACCTGCGCCACCACGAGGAATAATCATATCCACGTAATCATCCAGTTTAAGCAACTGAGAAACCAATTCACGATCCGGTTTTTCAATGTACTGTACTGACGCTGCGGGTAGCTGTGCTTTTTCTAGTGCGGATTGAATAACCTTGACCAACTCCATGTTGGAGAAAAAGGTTTCTTTACCGCCACGTAAAATAGAAGCGTTACCGGTTTTTAGGCACAAAGCAGCGATGTCTATGGTCACGTTTGGTCGCGCTTCGTAAATAACACCAACCACACCAAGCGGTACACGACGACGAGACAATGACATGCCGTTTTCTAGTACTTTACTGTCGATCTCGCTGCCAACTGGATCATTAAGACTGATGACATTACGCACATCGTTTGCAATGCCCGTTAAACGTTCTTTATTCAGTAGCAGACGATCAAGCAATGCGTCCGATAAACCGGCTTCACGACCGAGTTCGATATCTTTTGCGTTGGCACTTAGAATGACATCCTCATTCTCTTCGAGCTCATCAGCAATGATAGATAGTGCCTGGTTTTTCTGAGCAGTTGTCGCTGTGGCGAGTTGAAAAGCCGCGTCTTTCGCCGCTTTTCCCATAATTGTTAAGTCCATGCCTATCCTCGATTTATTCTTGGATCACGACCATATCATCTCGGTGAACGACTTCTGAGCCGTAATCATAACCAAGAATGTCGATAATCATTTTACTGTGTTTACCGGCAATTTTTGCCAGATCAGAGTTTGAGTATGCCGCGATTCCGCGTGCAACCAGTTTTCCTGACTTATCAATCACTCGAACCACTTCACCACGGGAGAACTGACCATGAACACTGACCACACCTTTTGCCAGTAAGCTGCTGCCTTTTTCATTGACGGCTTTTACTGCACCATCATCAATGATGATATCGCCAGAGGCTGACGGCCCGGCTAGTATCCAACGTTTGCGATTTTCTAATGACTCTTCCAATGGTAAAAAACGAGTTCCTTGTGGCGTATCGCTCAGTGAATCGAAAATCACATTCTCACCACGACCAGCAGCAATGATAACTTCAATGCCTGCCCGGCGAGCAATGTCGGCCGCTTGCAGTTTGGTTGCCATACCACCGGTACCTAAAGTCGTACCGCTGCCACCCGCAATTTTACGCAAGGTATCATCAATGGTTTTCACTTCTTTGATCAGTTCTGCATTCGGATCTTTGCGCGGATCTGCGGTAAATAAGCCTTTTTGGTCGGTCAGCAGCAGAAGCTTGTCCGCGCCACATAAAATCCCCACCAGTGCCGACAAGTTATCATTGTCGCCAACTTTGATTTCGCTGGTTGCAACCGCATCGTTTTCATTAACTACGGGAATAATATCGTGTTCAACCAAAGCATTGATGGTGTCACGAGCATTTAAGAAACGCTCACGATCTTCAAGGTCAGCACGAGTTAACAACATTTGGCCTATCTTGATGCCATAAATAGCAAACAAAGATTCCCAAACTTGAATCAGTTGGCTTTGTCCAACCGCCGCTAGCAACTGTTTGCTCGACATCGCGTTGGGCAGTGCGGGGTAACCTAAATGTTCTCGGCCTGCTGCAATTGCACCTGAAGATACAATCACCACTGAATGGCCTTGCTTTTTCAGTTCTGCACACTGGCGAACAAGCTCAACCATATGAGCTCTATCAAGAGCAAGTGTGCCATCGGTAAGAACACTGGTTCCCAGTTTTACAACGACAGTTTGCGCTGTAGTTCCGCTTTGCTGATTCGTTTTCATGCCTTCTTCTTCAATTTGAAAACAGTTAAGAGAAGATGTTTTAGCAATCAACGGCGTTAAGCACAAGAAGAAAAAGGTGCTAAATAGCACCTTTTACGTTCAGTAACATTCCACGAGCTAAAATCACACAAATTCTACCGATTCTTCATGCATAGAAAGTGATAAAGCGAAACGTTCACTTAATGCCCGTTCTAGCTTTTTATGAAACTCTTCCTGGTTTTGGATAACTTCAGCTTGCGCAGATTCTGGAATATCTTTGACTTCCCACTCCCCCGCCAAGTTATAACGACCCAATTGATATTTTGCCTCATACCCTGCGTCCGTTTTCCCTAGCACCATCCACCAGCCCCAGAACTCTCTTTTTTCGGGAGCTTTCCTGTTATCCACACAGGCGGCTAAACAATCAAATAAATAGCTCCCATCTTTACATTTTCCTTCACGTAAATAAGGGCCTATAGCTTTAAATGCGGATAACAATCGGTAGTGCGTCGGATTTTTCGTCCCTTCTGGCATAGGATTCTCCATTTCCATATAAGAATAAATATCACTATTATCTATATACTTTTAAAAGCATATAAACAGAACAAATATTACTCTTAACTAAATTAGAGAAAATGTCACCTACAGAGTTCTTCTTGCAGCCACTTTATCGCTAAATCGAGGGATTGCTCATATCCTTGGGTAATTGTCTTGCTTTTTATCTGCTTAGCTTTGCCACCCTGGCTAAAAAGCGCCACAAGTTGGTTGTCAGAAAGTGGAGAAACAGGATCTCCTTCCATACCCAACGCCAAAATCGGTACTTTTGTTCGTCGACTACTCAAGAAACCTTGAGCTTTCAACGACCATGCTTTCATTTGACCAGATAAACTCTCAATGTCGACCGCTTCTTTGCCTAATCGCGAAGCCAGTATGTCGAGATACATTTTCGGCATCTGTTTAAGTTTGGTTGGTGATGACCATACATCATGTATCGGCGCACCAATCGCCACACAGGCTTTTACTTTCTCCTGTTCTAGAAATGACAAGCGAACCATCGCATTGCCACCAAAACGAAAACCAATTAAACCGATGCAGAAATGATCAACCCAAGGCACATCGGTCAATTGATTGATCACCGCTTGATGCAAGCAGGAAGTGTCTTCAGTTAGAGGCCACTGTGAACTGTGACCAATCGAAGGCATATCGATGGTTAACATCGCAATATCATGCTTAGCTAAATAGTCACGGAAAAGTCGCCACATGTCCGTTTGCAAGCTATCTAAACCAGCGCTAACAATCACAACTGGATGAGGCTTATCTGTATTCGTCAGATGTAAGTAGCCAGAAAATTTCTTACTCTGATAAGTGAAATCTAATTTTTTAACGGTAAAGCTGGTTAACTCAGCAGCCTCTGAATAAGCCTTGCTTGCTAACACCTGAGCTTGCAAAGCCAAATTATCATTCTTTAAATGCGGATAGCCGGCGATGCTAAAACAGAGCGATGCTTTAAAGAGTTCCTCCGCAGCCGCGTCACCTTCCAATGCAGAAGATGTTTTTTGATGCTGCATACCAAGACAAGTCCATTCAAATGCCCAGTTACCGCTATGGTAGCCCATTACGGTATCAAGCCAATCATCATCTGTACGCGAATGAGGGGATGAAGCGATACGCGATAGTACTTCCTCTTGTTCGATAGGATTAACACCCTGCCATACCCATTGCAGGCGACGAACGTTGCGGTACCAAGAGTAGCCTTCTTGCTGCTTCTTATTCTGCAAAAATTCAGCATTGCTAGGCATGTATTGAGTCAGCGCTGACGTTTCTTTCGCCTGTTTACGTTTTACAAACAACGTTTCTGACAAATTGATATTGTTATCTTCTTCAGACATAACCTAGCCTCGCTAAACAAACGATTTCTTTGTTTGATACTCAAACTACTTGAAGTTACAGGTAGGCGGCAAGTAAGTGAATCCCCATGACCACAGATTACCATGCGTGATTGGGGTGAACGAACGTAGACCCCATACCAAAACATAATGCGCTGCAGCTTCAAGTAGGAAGAGTATATAGTAATAAAATCGAGTAGGGTGAGGCGTTACCGCCTCATCCCTCTCACAGAACCGTACGTACGGACCTCGTATACGGCTCATGCATACTTCCATTCAGCATAATTGCTAAACACATACCCTGTTCCTACTTGCTCAAGATTTACCAACCCCAGTTCGTTGAACCATTGGTTTGGCATCGCATAACTGGCTAGAGGACTTTGCGCATTTCTCCAACTACTCATTCGGATAAATCTAAACGGCGGCTTATATCCAA
>NZ_JBKEBW010000155.1:0-7681 GCF_047973365.1 Vibrio sp.
AGTTGGTTTTGAAGCAGAAAGACAGAATCAGCACTATAGATATCAGGCTAACTCACTAAAAACAAAGAGGGTTTTATCATTCCTTAGCTTGGCGAAGAATATTTTAAAAGACACGCCTTTGAGGCGTGTACTTCAATGGTTTCGAAATGGAGTGGCCGCTTTATCGATAGGTTACCCTTCAATAATAAGTCGACCACTCCAATAAATGGGGATCCCTCAGTGCGAAGGCAGGAATCTAGTTACAGCGCCAGTTGAGAACAGATTCCGGATATTTCGTTCCTAAATACTGGAATGACAATATAGGGTTTGTTATCAGTCTGAAAAATCAATTTCCGCAACAAAGTCATTTCATCAACAAGAGTGTTTCACGTGAAACATCCACTTTGCTCAATGGCTGCCTGAATAGGCAACATGCCAGTCTTGCCATACCGCTTCTAAACCTCGGCTCTTGATTGCTGAGGCGACAGCATCAACTGACCGTTCGTCACTAATAGCAAACTGCTCCAACTCGACATTCGAATTAGCATAACCACCGGGTTGGGTTTTCGATGCAGCAGAGATACTAGTGATGCCTAAAAGCGATACGTTATCTCTAAATTGGGCAGATTCCCGGGTGGATAATGACAGCTCAACTTCTCCATTCCACAATCGGTAGGCACAGATCAATTGCACCAATTGTCTATCCGTCATCACCGATTTCGGCTCAAACGAGCCTGCGCAAGGTCGCAAGCGCGGAAATGAGATTGAGTAGCGGCTCTGCCAGTAGCTCTTTTCCAAATAGTCGATATGTGCAGCGACATGGAAACAATCTGTGCGCCAATCTTCTAATCCAATCAAGGCACCCAAACCTATCTTATCAATCCCGGCTTTTGCCAATCGTTCTGGCGTATCTAAACGATATAAGAAATCGCGCTTTTTACCACGCAAATGGTGCGAACCGTAAGTCGATGGATGGTAGGTTTCCTGATAGACCATCACAGCATCTAAACCTAAGGTTTTTAACTCCGCATACTCAGCTTGCTCAAGCGGTTGAACTTCCATAGCCAAATAGTTAAAAGAGCGTTTAATCAAAGGGACGGTACGTTTGAAGTACTCCATACCCACTTTGCTTTGATGCTCACCGGTGACTAATAGCACACTGTCAAAGCCCATTTTTTTAATCGCCACAACTTCCTGTTCTATCTCACTATCAGTTAAGGTTTTACGTTTTATCCGATTACCCATTGAAAAGCCGCAATAGCTGCAATCGTTAGAGCACAGATTTGACAGATATAACGGCACATAAAATGACATGGTATTGCCAAACCGTTGCCGCGTTCTTAAATAAGACTGTTGCGCCATTTGCTCCAGGTAAGGTTCCGCGGCGGGTGAAATGAGTGCTTTGAAATCTTCTAAACTGCGTTTCGATTTGGCTAACGCCTGTTCAACATCTTTCGCAGTTTTGCCATATATAGAAAGCTTAATGTCATCCCATTCAAGTTGCTTGAAGCTGTCTAAAAAGCTCATTCGGCGCCTCCCAGAAAATCGGTAAACGGACTTGAAGCGACCGCATGGTTGATTTGACTTGCCAAACCACTCTGATAAGCAATTCTTCCCGCTTCAACAGCAAGCTTGAATGCTTTGGCCATTTCAACCGGATCACCAGCGGTAGCTATAGCCGTGTTGACTAACACCGCATCAGCACCCAACTCCATCGCTAAAGCGGCATCGGACGGCGACCCAATACCTGCATCGACGATGACGGGCACATTGGCTTGGTCAATAATAATTTCGAGAAACTCGCGGGAAACGATACCTTTGTTAGTACCAATTGGTGCGCCTAATGGCATCACCGCAGCACAACCCACCTCTTCTAATCGCTTACACAGCACCGGGTCAGCATGACAATAAGGCAGCACAATAAAGCCATCTTTTACTAGTTGTTCAGCCGCGATTAATGTTTCTATCGGATCCGGCATGAGATATTTGGGATCAGGGTGGATTTCCAACTTGAGCCAATTTGTACCTAGCGCTTCACGAGCCAGATGCGCGGCAAAAATGGCATCTTTAGCTGTTTTGGCACCAGAAGTATTGGGAAGAAGATTGACACCGGCTTCGATGAGCGGTGTTAAAATATCGTCATCTCGATTTGCCAGGTTAACCCTTTTTAGCGCCATGGTAACAAGCTCAGACTCACACGCTCGGATCGATGCGGCCATGGTATGACGATTGGAAAACTTACCTGTCCCGGTCAGTAATCTTGAAGCGAATGTTTTGTCCGCTATTTTAAGTAAACTTACTTGATTGATGTTGCTATTGGTATTCGACATTGAATTAGCCTCCTGCTATCGCTTGAAACAGTGAAATCTGATCGCCTTCACTGAGCTGTTGGGCTGGCCATAAGCCTTTAGGAATGATGTGCTCATTGATAGCAAACACACAACCTACCACTGGCAGCTTCAATTTCTGCTGCAACTCGGCAAGTGTGCTTTGCGACTGAATTTGCTGAGTTATACCGTTCACACAGACAGTGATTAACATGATTCCACCTCACTGATCGGCTGTGCTGCCAGTTGTTGTTCAGTCCACGTACCACACACAGAGCATTGCGGATCACGTGTTAATTCCCATGTTTGGCACAGTAACGATTTACCATCTAATTTAAACAAACGATGACTTTTAAACTCCGGTAAACCAATCAAATACTGGATGGCAAGCAATGCCTGCAAGTTACCAATAGTGCCAACCACCGGTCCCATAACACCACGCTCGCTGCATTTACTCGGCTGGTTTTGGCTGTCAGTCGGAACGAGACAGTGATAACAGCCCGATGTTCTGCTTGCGGCAAAATCAAACCCAATAACCTGCCCGTCCCAACCTATTGCCGCGCCTGAAATCAGAGGAACTTGCGAATCAAGACAGACAGCATTCACCAGATGGCGAGTCTCTAGGTTGTCTGAGCAATCCAAAACTAAATCCGCCATTGCGGCTTCTAATTGCAAAATCTCACGGTTGACTCGTCTTGCGACAGTTCGAACGTGGCATTCTGGGTTTAACGCGGTGAGCTGCTTCGCTAATGAAACCACTTTAGAGGTGGAGATCTGATCACTGCGGAAGGCTATTTGTCGCGATAGGTTGGAAAGTTCAATGTCATCATCATCGCAAATCACCAGTTTTCCGATACCTGCGCCAGCTAAATACAAAGCAGCGGCGTTACCTAAACCACCACAACCAATGATCAATACTGAACAATCGCAAAGTTTTTTCTGACCTTGTTCACCCACTTCTGGCAAGCAGATTTGTCGTTGATACCTCACAAAGGCATTATCCGATAGCATCAAACACCTCCGGCTTATTCAAGCTGGATTGATTGAGTTTGCACCTAAGTTCCGCCACGGCTTTTGCTACATCGCCGGATTCAGTAATTGCTCTAACCACAGCGACACTATCGACACCTTGCTCAACCACTTGCTCAATATTACTTAAATCGATACCACCGATCGCAACACTTGGTACACCCGAACTGTCACCATAAGGCATACTATTGAGCAACGTTTGATACAAACCTAGCCGCGCTAAACCCTGAGGTTTAGATGGCATCTGTTTAGTGGTGGTTGGAAATATATGACCAAGAGCGATATAGCTTGGCTGGTGTTGATAAATACGCAGCAATTCGAAATAGCCGTGAGTAGAGAGACCCAAAGCCAAACCACTGTTTGCCAATAACGCCAAATCGGCTTGATGCATGTCTTCTTGTCCTAGATGTACACCGAAAGCTTGGTACTTTAAAGCTAACTGCCAATGGTCGTTGATGAACACTTGCGCTTTAAACTGTTTGCCTAGCGCGATCGCCTCCGCAATCTGCTTCTCTAAGTCATTTCGCGTAGAGTCTTTTATACGCAGTTGAATCGTTGTAATACCAAGCATGAGCAGACGTTCAACCCACTCGGCATTGTCGACCACAGGATAGAGCCCAAGTGATTGCTTGCTTAAGCGACGAAATGGTGTGCTTGGGACCAAAACAGAATGCTGCTCAATTTTGGGAAAAGATGAAAACTGTGTTGGCCATGTTTCACGTGAAACATTCATTGCTGCGCGGCTTAAAACCAACGCATCTTCAAAAGGGAAACCAAGAGCCAGAGAGGCCGCAACCCAAGCGAGATGGTGTCGAGATTGTGATTCCGTTAGCGATTGAACAGGAGCAAGAACAACCGGCTGACCAAGATATTGCCAGGTATCAATCCGTCTTCCCGGAACATCAGCACCGATATGAACGTAATCCGTTCTGGTAACTGTATCATCGGAAATCTTAGCGCCATAAATCAGAGTAGTAATATCTATCTCATCATTATGAGATTCAAAGTCTGGGAACAAATTCGAAGAGAGCCGTATGATTTTTTCGTCAACGATATCGACCGTTTCTTCAACACTAAGGCCCAATCCGATGCTATCGATATCAAACCCTTGTTTACCTGCCAACAATAATATGTCAAAAACCTGCGCAGCCAATTCTAAGCTATGATAAGGAATTAATATGCGCATCAGTTATTCCTCAACCATCTGTTCATTGACACTGGGGTGGTATAGCTCTGAGCCTCTAGCTAAAAACTCCTGCGATTTTTGGCGCATACCTTGATCCACTTGTTCGAATAACAATGGATCGTCCTCCATGTTGACCTCTATCGCTTGTTCTACAGCAACTTGCTGTTGGTTATTGGCGTACTCCCTAACCTCTTGTGAGATCTTCATCGAACAGAATTTTGGACCACACATAGAACAGAAATGAGCGACTTTTCCAGACTCTTGCGGCAATGTTTCATCATGGAATGCGCGAGCGGTTACCGGATCAAGTGACAGGTTGAATTGGTCTTGCCAGCGGAATTCAAAACGAGCTTTAGATAGCGCATTATCGCGAATCTGTGCTCCAGGATGCCCCTTTGCCAGATCGGCTGCGTGTGCCGCCAACTTATAGGTGATCAGCCCGGTTTTCACATCTTCTTTATTGGGTAGCCCTAAATGCTCTTTCGGCGTGACATAACAGAGCATGGCGCAGCCATACCAACCGATCATCGCCGCGCCGATACCGGAAGTAATGTGGTCATAGCCGGGTGCGATGTCTGTAGTTAGAGGACCAAGCGTATAGAAAGGAGCTTCATGGCAATGCTTTAACTGCTCGTCCATGTTCTCTTTAATCATATGCATTGGTACATGCCCCGGCCCTTCAATAAACACCTGAACATCGTATTCCCAAGCGATTTTACACAGCTCACCAAGCGTTCTTAGCTCGGCAAACTGGGCTTCATCATTTGCATCAGCAACTGAACCTGGACGCAAACCATCACCAAGAGAAAGCGATACGTCGTATCTAGCACAGATCTCACAGATCTCGCGAAAGTGGCTATAGAGGAAGTTTTCCTGATGATGAGCTAAACACCATTTGGCAATAATAGAACCACCACGGGAAACGATACCTGTGACGCGCTTGGCGGTCATCGGTACATAGCGAAGTAATAAACCAGCGTGAATAGTAAAGTAATCAACCCCCTGCTCAGCTTGTTCCAGTAAAGTATCGCGCATCACTTGCCAGGTGAGGTTTTCAGCAATGCCGTTTACTTTCTCTAACGCCTGATACATAGGAACCGTACCAATCGGTACCGGGCTATTACGCAGTATCCACTCGCGTGTTTCGTGGATATTTCTGCCGGTAGAGAGATCCATGACCGTATCCGCCCCCCAACGCGTTGCCCAAACCAGTTTTTCGACTTCTTCTTCAATAGAGGAACTGACCGATGAATTACCTATATTGGCGTTCACTTTAACCAGGAAGTTGCGACCGATAATCATCGGCTCCGCTTCAGGATGGTTGATATTACATGGAATGACCGCCCTACCATCTGCCACTTCTTGCCGTACAAACTCCGCGGTTATCTCTTTTGCTAAGTTAGCCCCAAAGCTCTGACCAGGGTGCTGTTGATTAAGTTGTTCATCCTGATAACGGCGGTTGCCCATATTCTCACGCAGAGCAATAAATTCCATCTCAGGGGTAATGATTCCCTGACGAGCATAATGCAACTGAGTGACTCGTTTGCCCTTTTTAGCACGGCGAATCGAAGGTAAGTTGCCATAACGCAGCTTATCGAGCGTAGGGTCATTCAGGCGCTGTTGGGCGTACTCCGAGCTCATAGAGCATAAAATCTCAGTATCGTTACGCTCTTCAATCCAATTTGCTCTTAACTTAGGTAGACCGCTATACAGATCGATGTGATGTTGTGGATCGGTATAAACGCCGGAAGTATCGTAAACAGAGATGGGCTCGTTGGGCGCAAAAATCGGTGCTGCTTTACTGCCACCGACTAAGCTATCAGCAAGCGCAATTTCACGCATCGGCACTCTAAGATCTGGTCTGGAGCCAATAACATAAGTCTTAGTGGAATTTGGGTAAGGCTTAACAGAAAGCGTTTCGATAAACTGTTTTGCTTCCAGTCTCGCTTGTTTGCGACTCGACATAGCATTTTCCTTGTACTGTTTTAGGGATAAATGCTTGGCGGAAAGTTGTGTCAATAAGAGAGGAGTAGACGGATCTCAAGGTTTGGGGGCAAAGCCGACCAATCAAGAAAGAGGGTCTTCTCTTGTTCCCTTCGCTGGTATTAACCAGATCAGGTTCAACGGATCCCGAATAAACGGTCTCAGCCTTATGGCACTCCGACAAGTGAATCGATTATAGAGAAAGGAATTTAGTTAACCAAGCAGAAAAGTAACGTTATTAATCAATTTACGATCAAACTCTGATTAACCACTGATAAGCTAACCAAGCTGCAGATATACTTAGCAGGACGTTCAATAGCACGTTAAAACCCATTTTTACAAATGCACCCTGCTGCATTAATAAAACGTTATCCATAGAAAATGTAGAGAATGTAGTTAAAGCGCCTAGAAAACCTAAGCCGATAATTTGTCGCCATGGGTATGGTGCTAACCATTCATTCTCGATTGCAGCGATCAGCAGCCCCATAATAAATGAACCAACCACATTGACGGTTAACGTATCATATGGAAAAGAGCGCCCAAACAAGGTAACACACATTTCAGATACTAAGTATCGAGAACAAGCCCCTATCGCACCACCGACAGCAATAAGACCCAAAATAGAAAATTGCCCCACTTATCCTCCAAACTCATTTTCGCTATTTTTACTCGATAAATAATGAAAACAAAATTTTTAAATCAACAAACAAGATCCACAATAAGTGGATACTTTTAATAAGTTACATGTGTCACTTTACGCCATGTAGACACAACAGTATCCTCGTTATGTAAACACATTTAATAATGAAACACCACAAATGCAAAAAGCCCCAGTCTTTCAACTGAGGCTTCCTTCTCTATAACAAAAAAGCGTGGCGGAGCGGACGAGACTCCCTATCTACCTTGCGTTGGCGCACCCCCCGGCGTGACAGGTCGGCCGTTCTTGAACAAAGAGAAACCCACGGATACCAATCACGTCATCCCTGTGAAAACAGGGATCTCCCTACTGTGCTCTCCATCGTCAGCAGATCCCAGATATTTCGTGCCGAAATTCTGGGATGACGCCGTTGGGTGGTGACGCTGGGTTGTAGGAGTGTGGTTTATTCCTAACGTAAAAAAGCCCCGTCATTTCTGACGAGGCTTCTCAATAAGTGGCGGAGCGGACGGGACTCGAACC
>NZ_JBKEBW010000098.1:0-3243 GCF_047973365.1 Vibrio sp.
GATGCAAAAGAAGCAGGCGCAGCAAAAGAAGCGGCATGGGATGAAAAATTCGCAGCGTACGCCGCAGCTTACCCAGAGCTAGCAGCAGAATTCAAACGTCGTGTGAACGGCGAGCTTCCTGCGCAGTGGGAAGAAAAAGCAAACGCGGTTATCGCGGAGCTTCAAGCAAACCCAGCGAACATTGCATCACGTAAAGCATCGCAGAACGCACTAGAAGCGTTTGGTAAAATGCTACCAGAATTTATGGGCGGCTCGGCTGACCTTGCACCTTCGAACCTCACCATGTGGTCTGGCTCTAAGTCAATCACGCCAGAAGATGCATCAGGCAACTACATCCACTACGGTGTGCGTGAATTCGGTATGACGGCGATCATGAACGGTATCGCGCTACACGGTGGTTTCGTTCCTTACGGCGCAACCTTTCTGATGTTCATGGAATACGCACGTAACGCCCTGCGTATGGCAGCACTGATGAAAGTGCAAAACATCCAAGTGTACACGCACGACTCTATCGGTCTGGGCGAAGATGGTCCAACTCACCAACCGGTTGAGCAAACCGCTTCTCTACGTCTAACGCCAAACATGAGCACATGGCGTCCATGTGACCAGGTGGAATCAGCAGTGGCTTGGAAACTGGCTATCGAGCGTAAAGATGGTCCAACATCGATGATTTTCTCTCGTCAAAACCTAGCACAACAACCACGTTCAGCACAGCAAGTGGCGGATATCGCTAAGGGTGGCTACATCCTGAAAGAGTGTGCAGGCCAACCTGAGTTAATTCTGATTGCCACAGGCTCTGAAGTGGAATTGGCGGTAAAAGCGGCTGAGCAGCTTACTGCTGAAGGCAAGCAAGTCCGTGTTGTTTCAATGCCATCAACCGATGCATTCGACAAACAAGACGCTGCTTACCGTGAAGCAGTACTTCCTGCTGACGTAACCGCACGTATCGCTATCGAAGCCGGTATCGCGGATTACTGGTACAAGTACGTTGGTCTAAACGGCAAAATCATCGGTATGACCACATTCGGTGAATCTGCACCAGCAGATCAACTGTTCAAAATGTTCGGTTTTACGGTTGAAAATGTGGTTGAGAAAGCGAAAGAGTTGATTAAGTAACCACCATTCCCACTATCAACTAGGTTGATACTCGTTCCCACGGTCTGAAGTGACCCCCAATAGTTGGACAACCAATTATTGGGGGTCACTTCAGACCGTGGGAACGAGGATTCTCTTAACTGATTGGCATTAAGCATTTAGCTGGCTTCTCTTTTTATTTTTTCTTGGTTGGACGTTGCCAGCCAGACACTTTCTTCTCTTTCGCGCGAGTGATCACTAACTCACCTTCTGCGACATCTTTGGTTAAAGTGGTACCAGCACCGATTGTCGCACCATTAGCGATAGTCACAGGTGCCACCAACTGGCTGTCAGAGCCGACAAATACGTCATCGCCAATGATGGTCTTAAACTTATTGGCACCATCATAGTTACAGGTAATCACACCCGCACCGATGTTGACACGCTGACCAATTTCAGCATCGCCAATGTAAGTTAAATGGTTAGCTTTAGAACCTTCGCCAATGCGCGCATTTTTCACTTCAACAAAGTTACCAACATGAGCATCATTACGTAACTCCGCGCCTGGGCGAAGACGAGTAAACGGGCCCACAGTACAATCTTCACCCACACTCGCGCCTTCAATCACGCTGTATGGACGAATAACGGTATTGTCATCGATTTCACAGTCTTTCAGGATACAACCCGCACCGATAACCACGTTATCACCGATGGAAACCGTACCTTCGATAATAACGTTAACGTCAATTTCTACGTCCATACCACATTGCAACTCACCACGCAGATCAAAACGAGCTGGGTCGCGTAGCATTACGCCTTGTTCTAACAGCTTGTTTGCTTGACGAGCTTGGAACGCACGCTCCAAACGAGCCAGTTGAATACGGTCGTTAACCCCTTCAACCTCAATTGAGCTCACTGGATGTACAGCTTCAACTGCACGCCCTTCTTCATGTGCCGCAGCAATGACGTCTGTCAGGTAGTATTCGCCCTGAGCATTGTTGTTATTCAAACCTGACAACCAGCGCTTTAGATCACGGCCAGTCGCAACCATCACACCAGTGTTAATCTCTTTGATCAGCTTTTGTTCTTCAGTTGCGTCTTTCTGTTCAACGATCGCCACTACAGGGCCGTTCTTACGTACTATACGTCCGTAACCCGTCGGGTTTTTAAGCACCACGGTTAGTAACGCAATACCATCGTTTGGTTGAGCATCTAGCAAACTTTCGAGAGTTTCCTCAGAGATCAATGGAACATCACCGTATAAAACGAGGATCTTCTCATCATCCTGAAATTGCGCTGATGCCTGATCAACCGCATGACCTGTACCCAGTTGCTCCGCTTGTAGCACCCAATTAACGTTCTCTTCAGACAACGCTTGTTGCATTTGATCACCACCGTGGCCATAAACCAAGTGGATATTCTGAGCGCCTAAGCTATTACACGTATCGATCACGTGTTTAACCATCGGCTTACCAGCAAGGGTGTGAAGGACTTTTGGCATGTTAGAATTCATGCGAGTACCTTTACCCGCGGCCAAAATTACAGCGCTAAATTTCATGTTGAACCTATCTGTTGAGGTAACGACTGAGGGCATTTTAGCGGCTTACGGGGAGGGTGTTAATTCTTTGTCGTTAATTTCTGTCAAAAATAAAGCAAAAAAGGCGACCAATGGTCGCCTTTTCATGAAACGTGTTAATAAAATTAACGACGTTTCTTAGTCAGCTCAATTACTCGTAGCTGAGCAATGGCTTTAGCCAGTTCACTGGCCGCTTGAGCGAAGTCCATATCGCCGTGCTGGTTCTGGATATTCTCCTCAGCGCGACGTTTCGCTTCCTCTGCCTTCGCCGCGTCTAGCTCTTCACCACGGATAGCAGTATCAGCCAGTACAGTTGCTGTACCCGGCTG
This sequence comes from Vibrio sp., assembly GCF_047973365.1. GTDB lineage: Bacteria > Pseudomonadota > Gammaproteobacteria > Enterobacterales > Vibrionaceae > Vibrio. The sequence goes on from NZ_JBKEBW010000098.1 coordinate 2,980, forward strand.
AACTTCTACCATACCACCAGAAACATAAATGATTTCTTCGTGGCCGTGCTGTTTCACAATACGCACCATACCAGGCTTGATAGCGGTCAGTAGCGGAGTGTGGCCGTGGAAAATACCCAGCTCACCTTCGCTACCGGTCACCTGAAACGTTTCTACACGACCAGAGAAAATACGTTTCTCAGCGCTTACTACGTCTAGGTGAAAGGTTATTGGTGCCATATCGCCTCCTAGTTAGCCTTATAGCTTCTTCGCATTCTCGATAGC
>NZ_JBKEBW010000011.1:0-70983 GCF_047973365.1 Vibrio sp.
GCAATAACGGTCATTTCGCCATTGCTGTATGCCGACATATGGCAAGATTGGTTAACTTTGTTACAGATGTCTTCCATCAAAGGCGTCGCACGCTTTAAAAGCTGTGCTATCGGTGGATGTTGGTTCGATAACGCAAACATTTTTAGCGTTAATGCATAGGTTGAAGTGTAACTATCGTATTCAATGAACTGTTTTTCGACTAACACAGACAGCATGCGAAAAATTTCGTTAACACTTCTATCTAAGCTTTCGGCTATTTGTTTTTTACTCAACGGTTCATCTTGTTGAGCAAGTAGCTCAAGAATATCTAAGCCTTTTTCTAACGCAGGCGCTCTATATTCAGTTTTTTTAACTGATTCCATTCCCATTTACTCAATACGTGTTCATTAAAACGAGCCGATAATACTCGAAATGAACTTTGTTTGTCTCATACTGATGCCCACTATTTTATAACTGGCATTGTTTATAACTAACATTGTTTATAACTGGCATTAGTATAAATTCACATGTTCAATAACCACACAAGCCTGGGCCCGAAAGAAAACAACCCCAGACTAAGCTGAGGTTGTTCTAGACAGGCTATTAAACTTACTTAATCAAACCCATTGCTTCTGGAAGCGTCATCGAGATTGCTGGAATATATGTAACTAACATCAACACGACGAAAATTGCAAAGAAGAATGGTAGCAATGTCTTAATCACAGAATCAATACTAATACCACTCACCTTACAACCAGTAAACAGAATTGGTCCGACTGGTGGCGTGATCGTACCTAGTGAAAGGTTGAATACCAGTAGAATACCGAACTGTACTGGATCCATACCTAATCCCATACAAATTGGTAGGAAAATAGGCGTAAAGATAAGTACTGCTGGTGTTGGGTCCATAAATGTGCCCACAAACAGCAAGATAATATTAATAATCAATAGAATGATAATAGGATTATCGGTTAGCCCCAGAAGGAAATCAGCGATCATACCGGGAATTTGTGTAAACGCCATTACCCACGACATGATTGACGAAGTTGCCAACATAAAGATAACAATTGCCGTCATTTTTGCCGATTGTAGGAAGATTTCAGGTAGCTTAGAGAAATCTAACGAACGGTACATAGCACTTAATAGTAGCGAGTAGACAACGGCAATTGCTGACGCTTCTGTTGCAGTGAATACACCACCTAAGATACCACCGATCACAACAATGATCAGAGACAAACTTGGGATTGCATCAACCGTTACTTGACCACACTCTTTAAGAGTCATGCGATGTTTTGCGATGTAACCACGACGTTTTGCCATCACACCGGCAACGATCATCACCCCTAAGCCCCATAGGATGCCCGGGATATAGCCACCCATAAACAATGCAGAGATAGAAACGCTACCCGCCACTGTCGCATACACGATCAGAGTGTTACTTGGTGGAATCAACATACCCGTTGGTGCTGATGCAATGTTTACCGCTGTGCTAAAACGTTTGTCGTAACCTTCTTTCTCTTGGATTGGTGACATGATGCCACCGATAGCCGCCGCAGAGGCGACACCAGAACCACTGATTGAACCGAACAACATGTTAGATACAACGTTGGTTTGAGCAAGAGAACCAGGGAAGAAACCACTGACAATCTTTGAGAAATTGATCAAACGTATCGCTATCCCGCCGTTATTCATGATGTTACCAGCAAGAATAAAGAATGGTATTGCGAGCAGAGCGAAGGAGTCTAAGCCAACGAACATACGTTGTGCTGACGTTACCATTGCACCTTGCGCAGGCAGGATAACCATCATTGCGCCGAAAGAGGAAATACCTACCGCGATAGCAATGGGTGCACCGATCACGAGGAAGAAAACCACACCGGCGAACATAATTAGGGCAGCTGTTAATGCTAAGTCCATGACTCACTCCTACTCTGCCGAAGAACGTAATTGCTTCCAGCGCTCGACTAGCTGCAATTCGTTATGAATAAAATAGAAAACCATTAACGCACCACTAATTGGAATTGCTGCGTAAATCGTTCCCATAGGAATTTGTAGAGCAGAATCTAGCTGCCACATTTGGCGTGCTGCACTGCTGTATCCACCAAAGATCATGATTGATAGAGCGAAAGTGACAATCGCTAGCTCAATAAATGCTTCAACAATGATTTGTGTTTTTTTAGAAAACTTCTCTTTAATAAAAGAGATAGCCATGTGTTCTTTCAAACCGAAAACAAGTGCACTACCAAACAACACTAACCAGATGAACAGGTAGCGAGAAAGTACTTCACTTACCGCGCTCGGACTATTGAAAACGTAACGAACAATAACTTGATAAGTAACAAGAATTGTCATTAGGGTAACAATGGAAATACAGAACCAAGAAACAATCTTGTCTAACCAATGTTTTACGACAGAAAAAACTTTAAATAAGCCACTTGGAGTATGGTCTAACATAACATCTTACCTTTATATGGCTAGGCCGAAGGCTAATGAGGCCGAGCACAAAACGCTCGGCCATATTACAGTTGGAAATTATTGCAGTGCTGCAACTTTTTCGAATAGATCTTTTTGCTCTGGAGTCTTGATTAGGTCATGTTGTAGAGCGCTGCAAGACTCTTGGAAAGGTTTGATATCAACTTCTACGAAAGTTGCACCTTTATCCATAGCGGTTTTCTTAGCTGTTTCGATTTGAGCATTCCATAGAGCGAATTCGCTTACTGTGCTCTCTTTCGCTAGCTTTTTGAAAGTCGCTTGGTCTTCTTTAGACATAGTTGATAGGAAGTAGCTGCTTGCTACGACTAGGTCTGGAACCATTAGGTGACGAGTAGCAGAGAAGTATGGAGCCACTTCGTATTGCTTAAGGTCAGCGTAAGTGATTTCGTTGTTTTCTGCACCATCAAGAACGCCTTGTTGTACTGCAGTGTAAACTTCACCTTGGCTCATTGGTACACCAGTACCACCCATGCAAGAAAGCATCTTGATCATAGTGTCAGATTGCATTACACGGATTTTCTTACCTTTCATGTCTGCAACGTTTGCTACAGAGTTACCTTTTGTGTACATGCTACGTGCACCAGCTGTGTAAGCTGTTAGTACTTCAAAACCAAATTTTTGAGTCGATGCAAATAGGTTATCCAGTATGCCAGAAGTAAATACTTTCTCTTGGTGTGCTGAACCTGTGTACACGTAAGGCATGCCGATAACAGCAAATGTTTTGTCGTAGTTTTCAACCAGTGGGTTAGCCACTACAGCCATTTGAATCGCGCCGTTTTGTACTAGTTCAAGTGCTGCACGTTGGTCGCCTAATAGTTCGTTAGGGAAAATGTTTAGCTTGTAACGACCGTCAGTTTCTTTGTTTAGCTTCTCACCGAACTCTTTAAGAGCCAGGTATTGTGGGTGCTTGTCAGATTGGTTGAAAGCCGCTTTGATTTCTGTCGCCGCAGACGCAATTGAAGAATAGCTAAGTGCACTACCAACAACTGTAGCAATAGCAGCTAATTTTAGGGCTGATTTTTTAAACATCATGTCTCTCCGTTGGATGAAAATAAAGTTTTTGCTATCGAATTTCGTTCATATCAACGAAATCCATATCATCGAATGTTTGGTTTTCACCCAACATTCCCCATACAAAACTGTAGTTTTGCGTACCACAACCAGAGTGAATTGACCAACTTGGAGATAGAACAAGTTGATGGTTTCTCACTACGATGTGGCGCGTTTCAGTTGGTTCACCCATGAAGTGGAAGACCACTTGAGATGGTTGAACGTTAAAATATAGATAAGCTTCCATACGACGCTCATGAGTATGAGCTGGCATGGTATTCCAAACACTACCAGGTTTGAGATGAGTAACGCCCATGCAAAGTTGGCAAGTTGGCAGTACATCTGGATGTAAGTATTGATTAATCACGCGGTCATTAGCGGTTTCTAGTGAACCCAACTCAACAACACGAGCTTCACTACGCAAAATAGTACGTGATGGATAGGTGTGATGAGCAGGAGCGCTTAAACAGTATAGTTTGGCGAAATCACCTGCCAATGCACGGAACTCGATATCTTGCTCACCTTTACCTAGGTAAACCGCATCCAGGTGCTCTAACACGTAAACACCGTTTTGCGTACGAACTTCCGCTTTCTCACCTAAGTTCACAATACCCAACTCACGGCGTTGTAAGAAATAGTCAGTACCAAAAGCTTTGTTATCAACAAAGTCTTCAAGTTTTAGAACGGCGTCGCTTGGGCTAATGCCCATCGCAACTACTCGGTCAATGTGGCTATATACAAGTGTGATTTCACCTTGTTTGAACAATTCTTCAGTTAGAAATTCTTCTCTTAAACGATCCGTATCGTAAGACTTCGCGTCTTTTGGATTGTTATTGTAATTAATGTGCATAGCACCCTCCTCTAAGATGGAAGAAATTTAACGCTTATTTATATTTGAATAAATTCATTCATATTTGATTTGTGATCGTTTTGGTACTTTCATCATTACAGGCGACATTTTTATTGAGCTAAATCAAACAAATTGATGATTACATTTATGGAATAAATATTTGAAAAATGATTTCAAAATAATCCTAATCCGATAGACGAACAGACTCATTCGCTTCTATAATCAAAACTTTGTCTCAACCCGGCAAAAGCAAAATCACACAATTAATATATAATTCAATAACTTAAAAGGCTGCTGTTCATGTCTTCTCAACCTACTAACTTTTTCTCTCGCCCTATCGTTGTCTATAGTGTAGCTATATTATGTACATTGCTTTGGGGAAGCGCCTATCCAGCAATAAAAACTGGCTATGCGTTACTGCACATTGAAGCTCATGACGTGGCTTCACAGATGGTTTTTGCTGGTCAACGTTTCCTGTTGGCGGGTATATTTCTGATTATTTTGTCGGTTTTATTTAAACGTCGCACTGGGCCGATTACCACAACCAAAGTGCGCCAAATTGTGATCCTCGGTTTAACCCAAACCAGCCTGCAATACATTTTTTTCTATCTCGGTGTTGCTTTTGCTACGGGTGTAAAAGCATCCATTCTGAACTCTACCGGCACATTTTTCAGCGTACTGTTAGCCCATTTCATCTATCACAATGACCGCTTGACACAAAGAAAAGCTCTCGGCTGTGCTATTGGCTTTTTTGGTGTATTTATTGTCAACTTCAATCAATCATTACTCGATTTTCAGTTTAGTCTACTAGGTGAAGGTTCTGTCATTTTGGCCGCATTTATTCTTGCTGCCGCATCGATCTACGGCAAGAAAATATCTCAGGGCATTGATGCCATGGTGATGACTGCATGGCAATTGGCTATCGGTGGGTTGGCTCTGCTGTGTATTGGTTTTATCTTTGGCGGTCACTCAGGAAATTTCGATTTTGCTAGCAGCGCGTTGTTGATTTATCTCGCTTGTTTGTCATCTGCCGCATTTGCTTTGTGGAGCGTGCTACTAAAACATAACCCTGTCAGTATGGTCACCATTTTCAACTTTTTGGTGCCGGTCTTTGGCAGTAGCTTATCTTCGATATTTCTTGGCGAAACGATTCTTGAATGGAAAAATATCGTTGCGTTAGTCTTAGTATGTAGTGGTATTTATCTGGTAACGATCAGCAATAAAAACCGCAAAACCGCGTAACGTTTATTTAATTTAGCAGGTATCAGGGCAGAACTAACGATGACGTAATCGTTCTGCTCTTTCTTTTTCCTGCTCGACCAAAATTTTCTCATGCGCTCTGAAGAATGGCAGATACAAGAAGTATGCATTCACCATCGCAAAAATCACCATCAAAGCATTCACGACGCTCCCATTCGCCGCCCAGGCAGCACCAATGGGTGCCGGTACAGACCAAGGAATCATCAGCACCACTCGATCGAGAATGTGCGCTGAACTCAAAAACCAGGCAATGGTGGCATTAATCATTGGAATGAACACAAAAGGCAATAAGAACAACGGGTTCATAATGACAGGGAAGCCAAAAAGTATCGGCTCATTGATATTAAATATCGAAGGGATAATCCCTATTTTACCCACTGATTTCAATTGGTTAGATTGACTCTTAATCGCCAAATAGATGAGTGGCAAAGTCGAACCTACTCCACCAACTAAAACAAAGAAATCCCAGAAAGCTGTAAGATAAATGTGCGGCAAAACTGAATATCCTTGCTCTAGCACAGACTGATTTTCTAACAAGTTTGAAGTCCAGAATGGATTCATGATCCCGGTAACAATTAGCGCACCGTGAATTCCTACAAACCATAATAATTGACAGATCAAAATAGAAATCAACACGGCAGCTAAACTGTCTGAAGCAAGAATTAATGGGCGAAAAGCGGCTTCGATAAGTTGCGGAAGATGGGCACCAAACTCACTATCAACCCAAGCATTGAACATCGACAGCGTTGTGACGACAACAAAAATGGGGATCATCAGCTTGAAACTTTGCCGAGTCAAAATTGGCACATCTTCTGGCATTTTTACATACCAACCTCTTGTGATAAAAAACCGCACAACCTCTATCGAGTAGATACTCGCGATAATCGCGGTAAACAAGCCCGAGCCACCTAAATACCGGATGTAACCCGGGCCCATATCATGAAAACCAACCAACAACAAAAATGCGATACAGCCTGTTAAACCGGAAAGACGTTCTGGAAGCTGATAATACTTGGCCAAACTCGCAGCAATGCCGAACGCCACTATGATTCCGACCACACCTATCGTCACCTGATAAGTGGGTAAAAGCACCGGTTTCAACGACGTAGCTAACGCAAACCACCAAATAGAAAAACTAGACTCCGCATCAGCGAAAGGCGGAAATATGAGAGGAATGAAAGTGCACCCTACAAATATAAATGGCATTGCCAACTGAAACCCATCGCGCAGTGCCATCAGATGCTGGCTACGCATAAGGAGCTTTGCAACAGGATGCATGACTTGTTCAACCTGAGAAGCAAACACTTTCATGATGACATGATTCATTTAAAGATTACCGTATAAGTGACTTAACTCTAGAATACCTCAGCTATTTGAAAGCTCGGAAACCGATTGTCAAATTTTGACGGTTTGGGCACACATTTTGGCAACGCTAACTAAAGACTAAGTTAACTCATTAAAAATAAAGCCATTATCTTCCATGCAAATCTATACTCGACTGCAACTATTGCATGCCTAAGCATTTCTTACATAGCTAAGTATTGAAAACCCAGTGATAAAATTCGTTAGTTTAGTCACGAAAAGTCACCCACATTTAATAAATATAGTGATCATTTTCACGCACCAAAGGAAATGCAATGGAAACCGGTTTCCATTGCATTTCCAAAGGAGCATAGTAATGAGGTAACAAGAATGTAAGGAGTACATAAAAATGAAAAAAATCATGCTTTGCTGCTCAGCAGGAATGTCCACATCATTGCTAGTAAGAAAAATGTTGGCCTCTGCTGAGGAAAGAGGAATTGAAGTTGAGATTAAGGCATTTGGAGCAAGTGAATTTGCCAATCAGGTATCGAACTACCAAGTGGTACTTCTTGGTCCTCAAGTGAAATACATGCAAAACGACCTACAACAAGTTGCCAACCAATACGGCATAAAAGTTGAGCCAATCAATATGATGGATTACGGCATGCAAAAGGGAGACAAGGTTTTAGATTTTGCACTGGAACTCATTAGTTAACTTACAGTTCGGTGCTATCCCCTACACCGTTAATCAACCCACTCATCCATGCTCCGTTGATTAATTTTTTGCACCGAACTCTTTTTATTATTCAATACGAGATACAAATCATGAGCGCTTTATACGACAGAATGGTCCATGTTATCGAGCAAAAAATAACACCGATTGCCGGCAAAATTGGTCAACAAAAATACGTAACCTCAATACGCGATGGTTTCATCGCAGCACTGCCATTTATGATTGTTGGTTCATTTATGCTGGTGTTTATCTTCCCTCCATTTTCTCCAGACACATCTTGGGGATTTGCACGGGCATGGCTTGATTTTTCAGCGAGTTATCGTGACGAATTGATGTTGCCGTTCAATCTAAGCATGGGAGTGATGACCATATTCATTTCCGTAGGCATAGGGTCAAGTTTGGCAAGACACCATAATCTTGATGCTGTAACGACAGGCTTATTAGCACTAATGGCATTCCTTCTTGTCGCGGCACCTTTGAAGGATGGTATGATTTCAATGCAATATTTTTCTGGACAAGGCATCTTCACCGCAATCATTACAGCGCTTTATTCTACTGAGCTTTACGCTTACCTGAAACGCAATAACGTCACTATCAAACTTCCTCCCGAAGTACCTACTGGTGTTGCAAGATCATTTGAAATTCTGATCCCGGTTTTGGCGATTATCCTGACACTGCATCCTTTGAATCTGTTTATTGAGGCGCAAACAGGCATGATCATCCCACAAGCCATTATGTCGCTACTACAACCATTGGTTTCAGCGTCTGATTCACTGCCAGCTGTACTACTAGCGGTATTCGTGTGTCAGATCCTTTGGTTCGCGGGTATTCATGGTGCACTGATTGTAACAGGCATTATGAACCCTTTCTGGATGGCAAACTTATCGACCAACCAAGCTGCAATGGCCGCTGGCGAAGCGATTCCACACATTTTCTTACAAGGCTTCTGGGATCACTACTTACTCATTGGTGGAGTAGGCTCTACTCTACCTCTGGCTTTCCTTTTAATGCGTAGCAAAGCCGTTCACCTAAGAACCATTGGTAAACTTGGCAGCGTACCCGGGCTATTTAACATCAATGAGCCGATTTTATTTGGCGCACCAATCATAATGAACCCAGTGTTCTTCTTGCCTTTTATCTTAGTACCAATGTTTAACGCAACACTTGCATGGTTCGCTGTAGACAGTGGGTTGGTGGCACGCGTTGTATCGCTAACACCTTGGACAACGCCAGGTCCTATCGGTGCTTCATGGGCAGCGAACTGGGCACTAAGTCCTGTATTTATGTGCTGTGTATGTATGCTGATGTCAGCAGTATTGTACTTCCCATTTTTGAAAGCTTACGAAAAGACATTGCTTGAACAAGAAGAGCAAAGCAACGCTCAAAGCAACACGGATAAACAACCTGCAACAGCGTAATCCACAACACTAACCTCCATTTTCAATTATCGGGGGCAGCGCTTTCTGCCCTCAAAAAGGATGTAAATATGAATTTTCAATTTCCCAAAGACTTCTACTGGGGTAGCGCTGCGTCAGCCACACAAACAGAAGGTGCCGCTTTTTCTGGTGGTAAAGGTGAGAACATCTGGGACCATTGGTATAAGCAGCAACCAAATCGCTTTCATAATGGTATTTCCGCAACGGATGCTTCGACGTTCTACGAAAACTACAAAACTGATATTCAACTGATGAAAGATATCGGTCATAACAGTTTTAGAACCTCCATCTCTTGGTCACGCATAATTCCTAATGGCACAGGCGACGTTAACCAAGAAGCGGTTGAGTTTTACAACCAAGTGATCGATGAACTGATTGCCAAGGAAATCGAACCTTTTATCTGCCTCTATCACTTTGATATGCCCTTAGCGATGCAAAATATTGGCGGCTTCGAGAACCGTGCAGTACTAGATGCCTACGCATCGTTTGCTGAGGTTTGCTTCAAGTTATTCGGTGACAGAGTTAAGCATTGGTTCACATTTAACGAACCCATTGTGCCTGTAGAAGGTGGGTATCTGTACGACTTTCACTACCCTAACGTGGTCGATTTTAAACGCGCAGCAACGGTTGCTTACCACACGATTCTTGCCCATGCGAAAGCGGTTGAGAAATATCGCTCACTCAATAGTGATGGTCTGATAAATGATGGTCAGATAGGTATTATTTTAAATCTTACGCCTTCCTACCCACGCTCTGAACATCCTGCGGATCTAAAAGCATCGAACATCTGTGACTTGATGTTTAACCGCAGCTTTTTAGACCCAGCAGTGAAAGGTGAATACCCGCAGGAACTGATTGAGTTACTTAAGCACCATGATCAGATGCCGATTATCGAAAATGGTGACTGTGAACTGATTGCCAAAGGCAAAGTGGATGTATTAGGTGTCAACTATTACCAGCCTCGCCGCGTAAAAGCCCGCGAGAATGCAGTGCACCCTGATGCACCGTTTATGCCAGAGTTTTTCTTCGATTACTACCAAATGCCAGGACGAAAAATGAATCCTCACCGAGGTTGGGAAATCTACGAAAAAGGGATTTACGACATCTTAACTAACCTGCGTGAAAACTACGGCAACTTGCCTTGTTACATCTCAGAAAACGGCATGGGTGTTGAAGGCGAAGAGAAGTTTTTGGTTGATGGACAAATTCAGGACGACTACCGAATTGATTTCATTCGCGGCCACCTTGAATGGCTTCACAAAGGCATTGAAGAAGGTGCGAACTGTTTTGGCTATCATTTGTGGACGTTCATCGACAACTGGTCGTGGGCGAATGCATACAAAAATCGTTATGGCTTCTATCAACTTGACCTAAAAACTCAACAACGCTCAGTGAAGAAAAGTGGTGAATGGTTTGCTGAAGTTTCTAAAAACAACGGATTCTAATCGGCTAAGATTTCAACATAAAACGCCGCAAAAACCAAGTCGCACAAGATATGACTAACAACGCCGCAGCAGAACTTATTGAAGAATATTTAAAGGCAACAGCATGGAAAATATAGATTTAGAAGAACAAGTGATGGGTATCATCATTAACGCCGGCCAATCTCGTAGCCTTTGCTACGAGGCGTTACGACATGCAAAAAATGGCGAGTTCGTGGAGGCTAACGCTTTGCTTAAAGAAGCGCAGCAATTTGCCAATCAAGCTCATCTTGTCCAAACCCAACTGATCGAAGCGGACGAAGGCACTGGCAAAACAAAGATGACTCTGATCATGGTTCATGCCCAAGATCATCTGACGACATCGATGTTAGCTAAAGAGTTAGTTATTGAACTTATTGATCTACATAAGAAAATTTCAGCAGCCTAAGTAAAGAGAAATCAGTGCAGTTTTTGTCAATCTCAAGCTGCACTGTTACAAAGCCTTTTATTCTCAACGCTTAAAAGCCAAACAAAACTTGAGCTGCATGTACCAGAAAGAGTAAACTATGAAAACTTTGGGAACCGTTTTCCTATTTATGAAAAATTGAGCAAACTTAAGGTTAATAATTGATGGCAACGATTACCGATGTATCTTTACTTGCAAACGTGTCGAAAGCGACAGTTTCACGCGTAATGAGTGGTAGCCGAGGTGTAAAAGCTGAAAGTCGCGAAGCAGTTCTACGTGCCGCAGAAGAACTCAATTATCGCCCTAATGCTGCTGCCCAATCTCTAGCGAATCAACGTTCTGATTATATTGGCGTTATTCTCTCTTCAAGCGATGCCGGTCAAGTTTCTACTTATCTACCTTTGCTGTCTAAATCACTAAAGCAAAAAGGTAAACACATGCTGGTTCAATTTGCTGAATCGGCGGAAGAGCAATCTCACCTAATTGAAGAACTGATGCAAAGCCACTGTGATGCAATCATCACCCTCGGGGGTAACTGTTCGCACATAGAAAGCGACAAAATCATCTCTATCGATGGCAGTTCAGAGTCCCCTTTTTCTATTGGCTACGATTATAAATTTGCCGCCGAAAGTGCTTGTCGCTTCCTATCAAGTAAAGGTCACACTTCAATTGCACTTGTTCTTGATGATGAACACGCACCTTCACAGCATGTATTGGAAGGTTATAAAACCTGTTTACAGAACTTAGCGATGCCAGTGAACCGTCAGCTCATCGTGACTGCAAATAACAATACGGAACAGTCGATCATGGCGCTGCTCAATAGCTACAGTCCGTTCACGGCAATTGTTGTGATGCGTGATAGCCAGGCAGCGATAGCCATGAATTTACTGCGTGATTTTAACTTAGCGACACCAAACGAAGTGTCCATCATTTCCCTGGAAGACTCACAGCTAGCGAGCCAATTAAATCCTCAGCTCACTTGCATCAGCTATCCTTCCGAGCAATTGGTCGATATAGCGATGGAGCAATTAGATGCCTGTTTAAGTGGTCGAGGAACAGACAAAAAACCATTGGTAACCGGTAAATTGGTCACTCGCGACTCTGTAGCAAATAGAAACTGATTGGATTAACCAACAACTGAAATACCCCGTTTTATTGAATCTATCACTCAATAGAAAAATAGCTCATAAATTCACAGTACGCCTGCGTTTCAAGTTCAATGTCACTTCGATAAAACTGTATTACACTGCCCGGTCTTGCCTGAGCCAACTTCATTAGACTCATTTTTGAAACGCAGCCAATTTTGGGATACCCGCCGAGCGTTTGGCGATCATTCATCAGAATGATTGGCTGCCCATTGGCAGGAAACTGAATCGAACCATAGGCAATGCCTTCCGAAATCACACCACTCATCCCCGGCTGCACAGAATTTCCTTGTAATCGAATACCCATACGATCGGATTTGTCGCTAATCACATAAGGTTTGGCGTAAAACGTCCGTTTTGCCGAATGACTAAATAGATGTGATTGGTAAGATTCAATCACAGCAAGACTGACTTCATTGGTGTATTTGGGAATAAACGCTCTTGGCACCCAGTTAAACTTTTGCGTTTTTTGTGTACTCAGTTGAAACAAGGGCAGAATATCGCCTTTTTGGATCGCTGTGCCGGCAGTTTCTGCTAGCCCCCCGAGCTGGTTACGAACGACTGTCGCACTACTGCCAAACATCTTGGGCACATCAAAGCCACCTGCTACGGCCAAATAACAGCGGAAACCTGTTTTCGCGTAACCCAACTTGAGAGTCTGTCCTTTACGCAAAAGAAAACTGCACCAAGTTGACAGCGGCTGACCATCAATTTGAGGATTGGTTTCCGCGCCTGTCAGCGACAATAAAGTATCTTCTAATGCCTGAAAGCAGGCATTTCCCATTGTGATTTCGAGAACCGAAGCATTGACTGGATTATCAAGCAACTTATTAGCCCAACAGTGCGCGTGAAGATCAGCGGGACCGCCAGCACTTAGCCCATGTCGTGCAACGCCAAATCTGCCAAGATCTTGAATAAGCGTTAGCATTCCCGATGAGATAACTTGCAAACCACTCATAACATACCACCCAATGCCAAAAACTGCTCTCTTGAAATAGGTTCAAAGCGCACTTTATCCCCCACTTCAAACGGCATCATTGGGTCAAGTTCAATGTTAAACAAGTCAATAGGGCAATTACCGATGATCTGCCAACCACCCGGTGTTTGTTGCGGATAAATCGCGGTCTGTTCGTCAGCAATTGCAACACTGCCTTTCGCAACTTTAAGACGAGGCTCTGAACGACGAGGTGTAGCGATTTTGGTATCAACAACGCCTAGAAAAGCAAAACCCGGAGCAAAACCTATCGCGCAAACCGTATACTCTTTCTGGCTATGAATATCTATCACTTGCTGAACACTTAGCTGCTTTTCTTTAGCAATGCGTTCCAAATCTGGCGCAACATCAGGATGATAATACACAGGAAAAGTCACTGTTTTTGACTTGCTGATCACGGCCTTGTCACCACCAATGCAAAAATGAGCCATTTTATCCGCCTGAGTTTGGCACCAATCCATGAGTTCCTGGATATCCACTTTCAGAGGGTGATATTCAATCAACAGCGTTGTATATGAAGGGATCACTTCAAATATTTTACCTTGGTACTTCTCCTGTACCGCATGACTAAACAGAGCAATGCGCTCTATCAACTGCAAATCAATCGAATGACCAAAATAGATAATCAAACTTGTCTCGGATACCCGACAAACTTCTACTTTCATCGTTCAATCACTTTGTTTTATGAATGTCATTAAAGAGCGCCCTTTGCTCTCAATCTTTTTTATTCACTATATACAAACTTAGTAAAACCAAAACAATTATGTTTTATGGGTGACTTCATCTATTGCTGGTTTCACCCCCATGGACGCGGGAATCAACTCAAAACTGTGTTCGTGATTTACGAGTAATTGAGACCTTACTAGAGCGTGTTGATCTTTACGGTATGAAACATTAGCCAGAAACTATGAAAATGTGGTCGCGCTGGCATTTACCCTTTGATCTGCACCATGGCAAAACTGTAAGGATTTGGTTCGGACTGGAAATTTACATTATCTGTTTAACTTGTATTCAAACGAGCAAAATATCAAAACTTCGATCAGTATCAGCTTATCATTTTGTCAAAAATAACATACTATGCGTTTTTAAAATGACATACTTTGGAAACTGTTATGAACATGAATGATTCCGGATATTGCTATTCATTTCCTGCAGTAAGAGGAGTACAAGCTGGACGTCCATTCTATATCGCCACTTGCCCTCTACGTATAGTGCCAAAGATATTTAGCTACAACGAAGATGATGTTCCACCGGAACTTCGTGCACAACGTACTCTGAATAAAACTAGAATTCCAGAGATGGTTAAATACCTCCTAGACAACCCGAAAGATTATGTTTTTTCAGCCTTAACTGCGTCTGTAGGTACATCAATCTCTTTTGAAGAAATCGGGGATGCCCCTAATCTAGGCGTACTTAAAATTCCAATGGATGCACAGATCTTAATCAATGATGGACAACATAGAAGAAAAGCCATCGATGAAGCATTAAGAGAAAACCCTGACCTTGGGCAAGATAACCTGCCTGTACTTTTCTTTGTCGATGAAGGTCTTGAGCGTAGCCAGCAGATGTTTGCTGATTTGAACAAATATGCTGTCAAACCGAGTACTTCTCTCGGGACTCTTTATGACCACAGAGATGAAAGCTCTGAGCTAGCACGTTATCTAGCTATGGAGACGAGGCCATTTATCGGCTTTACTGAAATGGAAAAATCCAATGTCAGCCCTAAGTCGAACAAATTATTTACTCTCAGCGCAATCAAACAAGCAACAAAAGCCTTACTAAGCAAAGGGCCGAGATATGCCTTCAATGACGCAGAACAGCAGCTATCTATCCAGTACTGGGAAGCTGTAACCAGACACATTCCAGATTGGCAAATGATGCTCAATAAAGAAGTTTCACCGAGTCAGTTACGCCAGGAATTTATTCATGCGCACGGCGTGGGGTTACAAGCTTTGGGCATTGTTGGAAAGCAATTACTCAGTGAACACCCAAATGACTGGGAATCTCGTTTAAAACCGTTACAATCCGTCGACTGGCGTAAGGCAAATCCCGATTGGATAAGAAGAACCATGAACCATGGGCGGATATCCAAATCTACGACCAACATAACCCTTACCAGTAATGCATTAAAAATCAAGTTAGGCTTAGCACTAACTCCAGAAGAAAAAGTACTAGAGAAGCAACTGTAATGACCGAACAACTATTACTAGCCGAAGACCTTGATGATTACATCGAGTTCATCAATGAAGAGAACTTCGCTGGCCAAAAACTTAACCATTACATTGCTGACGTACAACGTGTGTATTGTGCAGACAAGCGTCCTTGGGTTATCGGCTATAGTGGCGGTAAAGATTCATCTGCTGTTATGTCTTTGGTCTATATGGCTCTTCTAGGATTACCAAAGGAAGAACGTCATAAACCTGTATTTGTCGTCTCATCGGATACACTCGTTGAGACACCTGTGGTCGTCAATCACATTAAAGACTCACTCGATGCTATTGAGCGCGGTGCCAAGAGAGATGGTTTACCCATTACCACTCATAAAGTGGTTCCGAAAAGCAATGATACCTTCTGGACAAATCTATTAGGTAAAGGCTATCCAGCACCTACACGCTCATTCCGTTGGTGTACAGAACGGATGAAAATTGACCCGGTCAGCGACTTTATCAAGTCAACCGTCTCCAAATATGATGAAGTTATTGTGGTACTGGGTTCTCGAAGCCAAGAGAGCGCCTCGCGTGCTCAGGTAATAGCTAAACATAAAATCGAAGGTTCTCGTCTAGCCCGTCATACCACATTGGCTAACGCATTTATTTTTACGCCAATAGATACTTGGTCTGTTGATGACGTATGGAAAATTCTACGTTTATGCCATTTAGATACCCAAGATACTCCATATGGTGTCAAAAATATCTGGAAAGATGTTTACGAGCTTGAATGGGAAAATCCATGGGGTGGGAAGAACTTAACTCTATGGAACCTGTATAAGGACTCATCTGGTCAAGGTGAATGCCCGATGGTAATTGACGAAACGACACCATCATGTGGCAATTCACGCTTTGGTTGTTGGACTTGTACCGTCGTCACCAAGGATAGAGCAATGGAAAGCCTTATCGAAAATGGTGAAGAATGGATGAGTCCATTATTGGAGTTCAGAAACAAGCTCGCTTTTACTACAGATCCCGCCAATAAAGATGAGTTCCGTAACTTTAAGCGCCGTACAGGTAAGGTCACCTATCAATACGCAAAAGATGGTGAAGATATCACTGCTGAGCGCAAGCACGTTCCTGGCCCTTACTGGCTGAAATATCGTAAGCAGTGGATAACTGAATTGCTCAAGCTAGATAAACAATTCAAAGATGAACAACGTGAAATTGAGCTCATCACTGCGCCAGAGTTACATGCAATTCGCCAAGAGTGGCTTCACGATCCAAATGAACCAGATTGGAATGACTCATTACCGGGTCTTTTTAAAGAAATATACGGTTTTGACTTAGATTGGGTCTACGATGACGGCGCCAGTTTTGGCAAAGATGAAGCGGAATTACTGTCTGAGTTAAGCGAAGATTTCGATATCGAACCAGAAATGGTTATGAAGCTTATTGAGCTAGAAGTATCAATGGAAGGATTGAGCCGCCGTAGTGGCATAGGTGAGAAAATTGCTGCTTTGCTTAAGCAAGATTGGGGCAGCCTCGAATCGATTAAAGAAAAGCATTCCGCGCTCCAAAGCCGTGCAGAATATGATGTGCACCAAAAAGAAATCGACCGCTACAACCAGCAGTTAGAAGAAATTGAACTAGTCATGAAAAAAGAGTTTTAGGCCACAACGATGTTAATTACCAAACTAAGTCTTAATAATTTTCGCGTCTTTTGTGGACTCCATGAGATCGATCTAACGCCTTCAGAGCCCATCTCTCACATATCTGGAAAAACTGTACCTGGTTCAGAACGCCCTATTATTTTATTTGGCGGTCTAAATGGTGCGGGGAAAACGTCTATTCTTACAGCCGTTCGTCTTGCTCTTTATGGTCGACAATCTTTTGGTAAACCTCTACATAACAATGAGTATATTGAAGAGCTATCTCAATTAATCCACAAGGGTAACAGTATCAATGCACCTGAAACGGCTTACGTAGAGTTGGAATTTACCCATAACCAAGCAGGAAGAGAAAGCTTATATAAAGTTACGCGTAGCTGGAAACGTGGTAAATCAGACAACTTAACGCTTGAGCAAGATGGGCAACCTCTCACTGAATTAAGCTACGAACAGTGCCAAAGCTTTTTAAATGAGCTCATTCCAAATGGTATCGCAGATCTGTTCTTCTTTGATGGAGAAAAGATTGCTGAACTCGCTGAAGATGAATCGGGTACCGTGCTCAATACAGCAGTGAAACGCCTGTTGGGTCTGGATGTAATCGCGAAACTCAAAAGCGATCTCAATATCTACCTCAAAAAGCATGGTGCTTCATTACTTGAGCAATCTATCAAACAGCAACTTGATGTTTTGGATGAAAAACGTATTCAGCATGAACGCAGCTCGGAGAAGTTACGTTATGAAGCCAATCAAGTACTCATTCAAATTGAACATGAATCGCAACACATACAAAAGCTGGAAGCCGACCTTTCGAGCAATGGTGGAGCTTGGGCACAAACGCGTGAGCAAGAGCAAGACAAGATTGACCAACTGTTAAAAGAAAAAGTCGAGTTGGAGAAACATATCCGCATGGAAATGGAAACCAGTCTACCCTTTGCTCTCGCACCAAATGCTATGAAATCACTATTAGTACAGATTGAAAAAGAGAAAGCTGTTAAACAGCGTCAATCTTTTACTAAAGAACTGGATGGATTTCTTGATAGACTTCGTAGAGATCTCAGCTTCCGTTTGACAGACTCGTCTGTCGCTATGGAAGCTGTTACAGACTGCTTTAACGACTATATTAAGGATGATGACGAACAACTACTATTAGACATTTCAGAACGTCAGGCAAACGCCATTGACTATCAAATCAATCAAAGTGGTAATCAATCATTCCAGCGTTTTGATGATTCACGCCATCGCCTATCAGAAGTCGAAGATCAACTAGACAACATCTCACAAAATGTTGCACGAGCTCCTGAAAAAGAGCAATTGCAGGATACACTAGATAAGATCCGAGCCAAAGATAAGAAGAAACAAGAATTATCCAACGATTATCGAGTGCTGCTCGAAGATGCTAAGCAAGAGCTTAGACTAGCACTTGAAACCGCTCGGCATATACAAAAACTGCACGATAAACATCGTGACAATGCCAACAAAAACGCTAGCGTTGAAAACGCACAAAATACGATTTTATTAATGGATAAGTTTGCTGAACAGCTGACTAAAGCTCGAGTGAAATCTTTAGAGCAGCATTTTGTTGAGTCATACAAGAAACTAGCTCGTAAAGAAGATCTACAGCTTACGGCAACTATCAATCCAAAGACCTTTGATGTTGAGCTTGTTGATGAAGATGGTAACAAAATCAATCGTAAAGCAATGTCTGCTGGTGAAAAACAGATCTATGCGATCTCCATTCTTGAAGCTCTTGGCAAAACATCTGGACGTAAACTACCGATTATCATCGATACACCGTTAGGTCGTTTGGATTCACATCACCGTGATAAGCTCGTTGAAAACTACTTCCCGACAGCCAGTCATCAGGTTGTGATTTTATCGACCGATACGGAAATTGATAAAGACTATATCAACCTAATCCAGGATGATATCGCCAAGACTTATGAAATATGTTTTGACGGTAAGACAAAATCATCTCACCTAACACAAGGCTATTTCTGGAAAAATGCAGTACAGGAGGCAGTGTAATGCTACCAAACCGTATGAACTTAACTCGTTCGACTGAAGAACAACTGAAAAAGCTGAAAGGCTACACAGGGGTTACACCAAACGTCTCCGCGCGCATCGCGTTCTTCCGCTCAATTGAGAGTGATTTTAGATACACAGGTGAAGAAGCCAAGTTAGATGGTCCATTAGTATTGGATAAATTTACTTGGCTTGGTGAAACTGCTGATGTGACAGAAATGATGTTGAAGCTGTATTATCCTGATTTGGATAGCAAGCAGCACCAACAGGCTTGGGCTGCTCATGTTGAGGATGGGATAGCATCTATACGCAACATCCGTTCACTAGCAAATTTAGCTGATAATCTTAACTAAAATTAACTAAAGCAGCACAGAAGTTTTTTACTGTGCTGCGAAATAGTATGTAAAGTAAATATAGTTACAAACCAAGCTGTTGCTTGATTTCATCTCTTATTTGACCTCGTCCGATACCAGAATAATTTACAGTTAGTTTTGCTAATTCTTGAATATTGATTTTACTTATTTCCATCAATACTAAACTTGTATCATTATCAAATTTTACCAATAGTAATTTCAATATATCAAATGATGCCTGTATACCAATAGTCTTATACATAAAGCTAGTATTTATAGACCAAACATTTTCTTTTAGGTAATTAAAGAAAGAGTTTATCACCTCATAAATCGCAGCATCTTTTTTATTTAAATAGAGGTATCTTAGAGGTGGAGAGTTATTACCGAGTTCAAGATCCACCCTCCTATTTTTAATAAGTTTTTTTTCATGTATTTTATATCTATCTGTTGTCGGATTTTTTGATATAAGACGACATATTCCTTCAACGATAGTTGATGTAGATATAAACCAGTCAACATCGACATCACTATACTGATATTTTTTCATACCAAAATTTATACGATCATAAAATGGAGAATCAGGTTCTTTATTTAATAATCTGGATATATATATTGCAAGAGTATCTGGAGCCCAAAATTCCCTATCAGTTGAATCTAAGTCATAACCGAACAACTGATAGGCAAGACTCTTATCAACCTTCTGCTGATTGAAGTTAATTGTAGCAAATATTTCAGCTTGTTGTGGTGGCATCAATTCCATATATATTGCGCATACAACTCTGAAGTTTTCATCTAACTTACCTGACTCTAAAGCTTGTTGTAATCCGGCAAGTCTATGTTGACCATCAACTATCGAAGCACATTTATCCTTGGTTGGCACTATTAAATAGTCATTATCATTTATATACCAACATTTTTCCTCATCAGCCAGCTCACCATTACTTAATACGTTTGCTGATAATATAATAGCATTGGGAAAAAGAGCATTTTGTGTTAACGCGAAAGAAGATATATCTCTAACCCTCTTTTCATTAATCCCACGCTGAACACCGTTTAAAGATTCATTGCCAAATACTGCAGGAAAAGAATAACAAACTTCGACAAGTTTACTAACAGGAATCGATGCAATATAAAAATCACTATATGGCTGGCTCACATATATCGCTTTTTCTTCTAAAAAGTTATCCATTACATTTATTCCTCAAGAATTTCTTTGCTGACATTTGAACCACCACTTGCTGCATTCTCTTCGGTAGGTTTCTGGTAAGCAGGATTATCAACATTACCTAATATCCAGAGATACATACTTAATATCCATGCAAAAAAAGCGCACCAAGTAAAACTATTCATGCTAAAACCCAATGCGAATAAAAAGCAAATTAATACAATTGCTACTATATAAAGTATTACAAACCAAACTGTTGAAACTCGCTCGAGGTTTTTGTTATTTATAATAGATATAACTTTATCAAAGCTAAGCACTACGAGTAGAGGAACAGAGAAACCTATTAAATTCAGAGCATTAAAGCTATCAACAAATCCAGTCAATGTCCTATTTTTATCTATTATTATTGGCTTAACCCAAACTCCGAATGTACCAATAAACAAAATAAATACGAAAAAAAACAGGAAGAATAAATGATTCTTAAAGAAACAAAGAGTCTTTCTGACCAATTCCCCCCAAAAATCTGATATTTTATACATGAGTCACCTTAACTTATATTCCCCAGAATTAACTTTTTCGAAAATATCCTTTTTCCCTAAATATGCACTTAAATCAGAACAATGATTATATATAGTTCTTCTAACGATCACATCCCACGTTGCAGGAAAATCTTTATTGTAATTATTTAATATATAATTATTAATTTCTTTTAACTTAAGCGTTTTTCTTCCATAGAATTTATACGCATCAAGAATATAGCCTAACCAATTTTCAGTATTCCTATCATTTTTTGTCACATTATTAATTTGACTGGACGCTTCAGCTGTAAAAGAAAACTCAAGATAACTCTTGAATAACCTTTCGAATTCGGTTATTGACATAGAATAAAAATGATTACCAGTTTCATGTAAAAATTCATTAATTAACTCCGGTTTAACTCTATTATATTCATTACACCGCCAATCACTTTTAACATCATCAGATATCAATATTACTGGTAAATTCTCGATCTTTGACTTATCAATTAGGGATCTCCAAATTATATAGTCTCCATATTTACAATCCACTGATATCCCGTTAAAAACTAGCAGATTAGTTTTATCAGAATCTTCAAAACCAGGCGGAATATTCTTACTAAATCGACCATCTGCTTCATTTATTAATCTATCCAGTCCAAGTGCATCAATAGGCTCTCCAACATGACCGTCAAACACACTAAAAATAGTATCAATCAACTTATCTTTCTTTGAAGTGTTTAAATTTTTCTTATGCCTTTCCAGAATTACATGCATATTGTCAAAACACTCTGATAACTCACTATTTAAGCTAAATAGTCCACCACGTTTACCGCCAATAGTGGATGCTCCTTGTACATCTTTTTTGAACTTAGCAAATTGCTTTCTAATATCATCGATTCTACTTTTACTCTGATTTATTACTTTCTTTCTATTTACATTAAATTCTAGCGCTGCATGATGTGGAATCCAAATATCAAACTTTTCTTTATTTTTGATATTTTCAATTAGAGAAACCACTTGTTCTTTAACTTCAAATTCATAACGATATAAGTTAAGTAGAATGTTTGCATCAAACGAAACAATTATCTTTTTTTCGTTTAATAAGTATTGTGAAACATAATCTTCACTATAACCTGCAAAAAGCTCCTTCATATATCCCCTCAAAAACGATTCATTTTGTAAATAGGTACTCTATAGAATCCAAATAAATTATTTAACCCACTTAAAAATGAGACAACTTTAAATCAATTCCCAAAATGCTTTATCCCTCATTTTCACAATATTCTTCGCCCCATCAATATAAAGGCTATAATGCTTATCTAATTTCTGAATCGTATCCATCAACCTATCTTGCTCAGCCTTATCATTAACGCTAAACATAGCTTTGATATCTTGCGGCTTAATCTTAGCCACACGGTGAATCACCCAGGTGAGGATATAACTTGAGTAGTCATTTTCACCGGTTTGGAAATGCGTAATATCCTGGGTTGATAGAATCACACCAACGCCATACTCACGCCCTTCTTTTAGAATCTTCCTTAGACTTGGGAAGTTCTGTGACATAAAGTTATCCGCTTCATCCACCAGAATCATCTTGGTTATTTGGCGGAAGTCACCTTGTACTTGTGGTTTACCCTTCTTCTGCATCTGCATATAAAACAGGTCCAGAGTCAGCGCTACGACAAGACTTTGGATCTCACCGGGATAACCAGCAAGTTCAATCACCGTTATGCCATCAATCAAGTCATATAAGCTTTGGCATTGCTGATGATCGGTCTCAAATACTTCTAATTCACACAAGCTTTCTAAGGCTGCATAAAGAGAATCAAGCTCAGGCTCGCTACTCAAGAATAACTGCCATACATCTTCGATAGTTGGGGCTGGTTTTGACCAAGTTGTTGGATCGGATTTATGAATACCTGCGAGCTCATAGGCATCACTAATTAGCTGGCGCAACTTGAGCTGCTGTTTCTGACCAAGATTAAATGCCCTACCCACAGTCTCAGAGAACCCTCGAGCAGTGTGAACAGGCAGCATCGGTGTATCACCAAACAGACTAAGCGGATTGTAAGGCAAGTGGAATAACTTAAACTTCTTGGCACCCGCGGCTTGTTGGAACTCGTCATCAACATAATCAGATTTATAATCGAATATGAGCATACCAATTGGTTGCCCATCCACGTTGTTTGACTGATTACGATATAACTGTGTAATTGCCGATTTGGTAAACTGCGTTTTCCCGGTCCCCATGGTGCCAATAATACCGGTGTTGGTATTCATAAATTTGGCCGTATTGGTTGGCTCCCAGATCAGAGGCTGATCATTTAACGTATTATGTCCAAACAATACTTTAAGGTTATCCGAGACAGTTTCTTTTGGTATATAACTACCATGCAAATTCGGTTCAGCAACTTTAGGAAGTTCAATTTCCTCTTGAGGTAAAACATTCGACTCAAGACCTTTACTACCGCTGACGGTTTCAGTTTCAGGTAAGTTAGCCTCGTCAGTAGCTCTTAGCAGATATTGCTCTGGCACTTTGCAGATTTGGCTAATCGATTGACCCTGTAGCAACTGCTGCAGTGGCGTTGTCACTAATGTATCCAACAATGACATTGGCAGATCAATCCGCAAGATGTCATCTTGTACAGTGTAATTAGTATCCAAACACGCGGCCGATTCCAAATGACTGACAACAAACCCTTGTGGGTAGTTGTTTAATTCTCCCAATTGAAAATGACCAGTTAACCATTGCTCTTTCTCTGCAAGTAGTCGATCAAAGTAACCCTTGCTAAATACCTCGTATAACCGATATTTATCTACCTGCATCAATATCTGGCGTATAAACAAGCTACGATAGAGTTGAGGAACAATCCCTGAACCACCTAAAATGTCTTCTCGCAGATATCGACCTAACTCTTTTGCTTGCTCAATTGCTTTAGCGTAGTTGGGAATAGCTCCGGTTTTAACTTCTAAAGGCAATAGATACATGGTTTGGTCTTTTAACCCAACCATCAGCACATCATCAGAAATCGCACCTTGGCGGTAACCATTCACCTTACGGGAGAACTCACTGTCTGACATTTTCAGACCTAAGTTGCCTGAGACACGGATCATCTCAGCAACAGAAAGGGGTACCCATGTTATATCTGATTGGCTCAGCATACTGGTGACAAATTTATAAGCACCGATGATTCCACGGCGCTCTTTTCTCAGCCTTTCAAATTGCTCAACGGACTTATGACCGTTAGTAGGCGCACTGATCATTTTGAGCAACCAATCGCCATTGAAGGCATTGAACTCATCAACAAAACCGCCGTTTTGCTGAGACAGCACTTTCTCAAACAGATGTCGCTGTGCCGTAACAGTTATCGCATCGTAGCTAGACGATGTGGTGTATTGATCAGAATAATGGATTAGCACCACATCTTCATTACTGTGGAAGAAATCCAAGGTCACTTTGGGATCAATAATCGTGGTCCAGATTGAACTATCGTATGAATGCTTTAATAATGCTCGGAAGTCTTCACTCACTGCCAGAGAAACTGCATTTTTCCCATGATATTGAACATTTTTACCAAGTGCGGGTTTAATCAATGAACCGATTAATTTTGCAACTTTAAGATGTGGTTTATCACTGTATTCGACTTGCTTTAGACCGAAGCCCGTATAATAGGAGCCTTGCCTACTTTGTGACGCTTCGCCAGACAGAAGACCACCAGCAGCCACACCAGATTCCATGGTATCGATGTCGACCTCAGTACAATCCACTTTACTATTGTTACGGAAAAACGTGAGATGTGAATACGCTTGGCCCGATTGATCGATTTGCTTATTGGTAAACTTGCTATAAGTTAAACGCGTCCGCAGAAGGTCAATAACGGTATCCGCGACCTCACGAACTTTTCCTTTATCCAAGTCTAACCACTGTTTGAGTTCGTCATAGTTAACCGTTTCTGCAAACTGATCGAACGCGTTGAACTGTAACTCTTGATCATAAAGATTAACGTGAATGGATGAAGCTTCATCCAAGTTCGCTTTCATATAATCGACAATGCCAAGAAAGAACTCTTCACCTTTTTCTAGGTTCACAGCATTAACTATTAAGCTGTTGTTCTCATCTTCAAACAGCTGGCTAAATGCCGATTGAAACTCATCAATTTTTTCATTAACGAGCTTACGGATAAAATCGTAGGTACTTTTTTCTTGCGGTACGTTTCGGATCCAAAAGGCATTCTCTTTTACCTGTTGATTATAAGCATACTCAAACTTTGGATGATAACTAAACGGTAGCAGACCAGCCGGAGCTAATCGCTCAAGAGTCACTAACGGAATATTGGTAAAAGTGTCATTCTCATCAGATTGGATCTGTTTTTTCAAGTTAGAAAAATACGCTAAAACTAAGGGGTGATAAGGCGAAAAAAACTCATCACTATCTAAACATACTCTTCCTATGTTAATAACTTTCTTCTCTTCATCAGAGAGAGGACCATCAGGTGAGATATTTTCATAATATTGAATACAGGCGTCTATAACACGCTCGACAATAGCCGAAAACGTTTTGCCCCAGGATACCAGAGAAGGTGTTGTTCTTTTCTCTCTTAAATAAGAAAACAACTCGCTGTAACCCAAGTAAACCGCAGGTGCATATTCACGAATATCTTCAAGCTTAAGAACCTGGTCGTTGTTAATAAACAATAGTGATTCGCTTGCCATCTGATGTTCTATCTTGAGTAACTGTAGACGAGTTGCGGTTATGGTAAACTCACTATTATCCAGTGAAACTTTGCCTTTACCTGATAAAAACTCACCATTGTATTCGTCGTCAAACAGCTTGTAATAACGGCCTTTGTTAAGTAAGAGTGGCAAAGGTAAAGAGTCGACCGCTAAACTACCTTCGACACGAATATCGAGTTGGTGTTCGCCTGATTCAATTGAAAATTCAATCTCATCTGACTCTCCTGCTAACGCATCGAAATCCACAATACCAAATGCGGTCATATCTATAATCGATTTAGTATCCTGCAAATGATATGAGTGTGGGATATCAGGATTAATTCGCAATACATTTTCATCCATGTTGAGCTTGATTCGTTCCTTTTTCGGCTCAAGAGTAAAAATGTTTCTTATCGGCTCGATATAAAACATTCCCTTCGGCACGAGTAAGCAACTGAATTTATAACTTTCCGCTGTATTGTCCCGTTTCAATACAATGGAGAAATACGTTGGTATACCAGAGAATGTCGCTTTCAAAGTTGCAAAAGCGCTTTTAAATGAATTACGAACAATCCACTCTTCTCTTTGATTAAAAAGTTTCGCTGGTTGAATTTTTAACTGTTGCTTATCTAAATCACTGGTACCTTCGAAAGACAATTTTAGCTCAAATTCACTTTGTTCCGGGTCAAGTTCAACGATGAGATGTCTATCACGCATACCGGCTTTGGACTCAGCTCGGTTTCTTGCTGTTACTTCACCACCTGACAGCTCTTCTTTTTTCAGCACCAACTGAGCTTTAGTATTGTTCTTTTTCTCTTGCAGTAGAGTTTCTAGCTCTAATGAACGCCACGTATCAGGCTCAGCATCGATAAAATGTTTTCGTACAAACTTTTCACTAAACGCTTTTAAGTGTTCAATCAAATCATCACTGAAGTTCTCGACTTCAAATGCAATCTCTTGATACAACTGACGATTTATCTCTAATCGACCTTGAATCTGCTTTTTGTTTTGGCCCATTTTAGT
Organism: Vibrio sp.; assembly: GCF_047973365.1. Lineage (GTDB taxonomy): Bacteria > Pseudomonadota > Gammaproteobacteria > Enterobacterales > Vibrionaceae > Vibrio. Next base: position 26,741 of record NZ_JBKEBW010000011.1, read on the forward strand.
AATTAACGGGTCATCAAACATATCCAATTCGTGGAAGAGCAAATTGCCATCTTCTACTGCATTGAATAGGGCTTCAAAACCAAACATGGTCGCCCCATCTTCTAAAATATTTTCGAATTGATTTTCAAGCAAACATTCCGAAACATCTCGGTTTTTATCGTCCTTAACAACAAGTTGCTTAATAGCATCACAAATAAGCCCTGGACTCCAAACCTGACCTTCACTCGCCAAATTATCGGCAGAGTTAATAAGTGTGTCCAACAAGCTATTATGGATAACGACCAGTGAACAACCATGAAAAACGCCGTCTTGACCTGCGATAGCATCTCGAAGGTGTGAAATGTAATTTTCTGTAAACGTTCCGTCCTCACCCTCACCATGTAAAACTGGGATGACTTTACTCTGCCCTGTTTCAATAAACGCGAGTTCAATATTTTGTTCTGTCACCAAATGTCCGGAGGCTAATTCAATCATTGCGTTGTGCAAACGTTGACTATTATCGCTGTCAGGTGATTTAAAATGATATCGAAATCCGGCAGGAATGCCTCGCTTAGACCATTGACTAAATTGTTTAGCAAGGAAACGTTCAAATTGTTTTTCGGACATATACCGCATCTCCACTATCACTCATTTTTTCAACGTTACCAATTCGCTCAAAAAACTTTATCAATTCAATTTCAGTTTGTTTATCGAGGTAAATACCACGCTTACGGAATTCAACAATTAATTCTTGAAAACGCAGTTTGTCTTTTTCACCAATTGAGATATTAGCTAAAAGAAGCAGATAATCTTGGTTTAGAACTAACACTCGGCCAGCACGTCCACGCCTTTGCACAAAATCACTAGCTAAATACTGTTCGACTTCACCAACATACTTTTTGTTGATAGCGGGCCGCTCTGTTGAAGTATCTTCAAATTGGGCGATTGCTAGGTTTAATATTTGTTCTAACCAATCCAAAGAGTCTCCACTGTCAGGAAGATTGTTTGGAAGATTACGATTTGATTTAAAAGCTTTGGCAAACAACTCAAGTCGTTCTTTCGTTGTTTGGTTTTTGTTGCGTTCGATTCTTGATGCTAATTCCCAAAGAGGGATTTTTTTTCCTTTTTCAAGGGAATTGGTATCTGGTTGCAACATTTCCAACATGGATAAGTAAGGAAACAATCTATAGCAACTTTTCTCGAATAGCTTATACCCATGATTTCGTACATGTACCCTTTCTTGGCTAGCTTTTTCATGGTCCATGATGAAGTAAAGAGGCTTATGAGTTGGCTCTTCACAGCGGCGCCAATCTGTTAATGAAAGTGCAAGTTGGGAAACATAAACAAAACCATAAATATTAAGAAATGGCTTAATCTGAGAGAGCAAATATTTAGGATGCTGAGAAAGAAACTGTAAATCTTGTCTAAAGGACTGAGATAAAAATGGCAGATAAGGCTTCTCTTTCGCGATATAAGACCTCTCTTTAGCTTCCCCCATTTTATCATTCAGTGTGGATAAGATCTCATGTTCTAAAAAGTTTAGTTTAGTGTCGAACTCTTTAATACGCAGTTCTTGTAACAAGCTAATGTATAATGATGCAAAACGGTCATTTGTTTTATTGTTGCTATGAGATTTTTGCCCTTTGAACAGTAAAGTTTCGGGGCTGATATTAAACAGAGCCTCTGTTTCAAAGTACATCTTATCCAAAACTGACCAAAAACGGGCATCATCTAATTTAGCCTCAAATCTACCTTTACAGTCATTTCGAAAATCATCATAACTGTAACCTTCAACTTTTTTCCTTAGTAACGCGCTAAGGACCATCCCGACTACAATATCTGATTCAAAATCATTTCCCTTGGTTCGAATAGATAAGAAGCTATTTAATGTGTTTTTGTTTGCAACATCTTGACTGGTCACCGCAAGATCCGATTTAAACGGTAAAGCAAAATCATTCATATCTAAATCCCACTGACTTCAAAATAATCACTATCTTGTTTAACAACTTTAAACTTCATCTGATCAGAAAAAACATGAAGTACGTGGTTGTTGTTGGCTGTACTAATGATTTGCTCTATTACATCATCGAGCTGCAAAATAGAGTTTTTATCGTGTTTATTTGGTCGGTAACCATGGTTAATCCCTTCCAAAAGTTGGAAAAGATTAATGTTGATGGGAATAACCTTCAGTTTGTCATCCCCAATTTTTAACCTAGCGTCAAATCCACTGATTCTCGAAATAGGTTGCGTTTGAATTGAATGAAAGTCAGGTTTAATGTCTAACTCCGTTGCAAGACGGTATCCATTGTATTCACTCACAAAATAAGTGCCTTTTTCTAAAAACGGCGCATTTCTATTGCAATAGTTGTGCACAGCTGGAATCAGTGATTCCCTATAAAATTTATTCAGTTCGTTACGAAGATCAGGGGTTCCATCATAGTCTCGATGCAGTAACCATATGTTTGCATACCGATCAACTAATCGGTTATCAAAACTATTGATTAACTGTTGCGAATAGCCATTGGTGAAGCTGTCATCATGCTTAAGTAGATAAATCGCTCTCAAAAATGAACGGGGAGAAGCGATATCTGTAATTCCGAGTTCTGCAAGTTTTCGTTTTAATTCAACATAACCTGAATTCTCGATACCTAGACCAAACTGCAAAATGAATTCGTCTATATCTCGAGTATGCGTAGCACTTGGATCAAAGCTTCTTAGCTGTTCCAAGATTTCATTGTCGATTGCAGTGAAAAGGTTGTCGAACAAATAACCTTTCATGCTCAACATTTGATAAACAAAATCGAGCAACGACCTGGCTGTGAGAAACTGGTCTTTCATCAAACGGGATTTTAACAGCAGCTCAACGATTGTTTTCTGGATAGAGAAATTGCTTAGCAATGCAAAGTTGGTGCACAGCTTGGTCCAACCTGATCGCTCTTTTTCCGCCTCATATAAAACGTAAAACGGATTACTCCAATCAGCTTGTGTCAATTGAATCAAAAATTTCTCAGTGAAATCGGAATGACTAACACCATCGGAAAAGTGGAATTTTGGGTAAGATTCAAAATCAAGATAGGTATGATTTTTCGGTGTTGGTTGCCCTGATAAAAACTGCTTTATCGACGTTTTTATATCATCATGTTCATCAGCCCCCTCTTCAGCATAGTTACCAAGCATACCGGTATTAATACCAATCACTAATGGACGATTGTTAGATTTAAACGCTGTGAATCTATCATCCAGAGCATTGATAGCTGTTTGATTTGGGCTAAAAGAATGGGTCGCATCAAGGTGGAAATCAGTGGTTGTGCGATGCTTCTTACTGTAACGAGTCAATATCTCCGATTTTCCGTCACCGCTACTACCACACAAAAAAATGATTTCTCCACTACGGGATTTTAGCAATGCTTTTTCGAAATCAGCTTCAATATCTGTTTTAATGTAAAGATAACTTTTGTACACAACTAAATCACTGTCGTGCTCAGGGTTTTCGGTACTGACCGCAAACGGAGATGATTTGGATAGTAAGCTTAACGCCTTGATAAATTCCATTATTTAACCTACGTACACAACTGCGCTATGAGCCCATCATGACTCCTATGTTATTTGTCACATATAAAAACATAAATTGTTGGTATTTGGTAGGTTCTATCATTTAAAACATGCTGTCGGGTATGTTATTAATTTAATAAATGTCTAACTAAAAGGTATCTATCACTGCCGGGATAATGTGTGTGTTGAGGGCTTCTTCCACTCGATGAAAGTTGAAGCGATCCAATACGAGCCGATCACAACCCGAGATAAGCCAAACTGTTTTCGAGTACATTGAGGTTGATTATAATCGGACGAGAAGGCACAGTTTTCTTGGGTATTTAAGCTCAGTTAACTTTGAAAAGAAAAATGTCACATAATGAAGTGTCCAGCCGAATTGGAACAGTTCATGCTGCAAGTGACGACGCCACAGAGATTGCAGACGACTGTTCTTGCCATAACATAAGATTAGTATAAAGCTTCCGTAGAGGCTTCATTACAGTTACTGCTCTGAATACTTATCGACATGCCTATTTAAAAAGTGCATTCCAGCAGAGCTTAGGACATAGTGTCTGTCACCACATGGATAGAGAAAGTTACGATCTGCCAAGTAACTTATCGCTTTGTCCCAAGTTTCAATACCGAGAGCCTGGCGAATATCGTTGTAAATCGCTTGTTCTGCAATTTCATCCAAAGCTGCTCGACCTAATCCAATAACCGGTGTCGTTAAATCATCAAGGTCATAACCTTTATCTACCCAGTAGCGAGCGATAATCAACAGTATTGCCTGAATTTTAGTGGCATTGACGTCCGCGTCTTCTTCATCATCACTGCGGCTGATATAGAAAAATTCACCTTCAACGTTGAAGTTCAAAGTATAACCAATATGTAAATACAACTGGGTGAAGTGCTCGAGATGGTTATAGAGCTCGGTATACAGAGGGCTATCTAAGAACTGCTGTTGATAGATATCGTATACCTGCTTAGTAAGCACTCTACCGTTAACAAAAGTGGCATATATCTGCTGGCTTCTCGCCATATTGATTTGTGAAAAAGCCGTTGTCATTGCTTCACTCTCTCTGTTCTTATCTTGCGATATAAATACACCATCTCATCTTGAGATACGCGGTTGCGATAATTGGTGGTATTGATTACGTGACCATCTAGCAAAGCGTCGTTACGCATGACAAAGTTAATGCCTTCTAACAAGTCAACAAACTGATAGCCTTCGAGGTTATCTTTTAATCTACGATGTAACGCCAAGGTAAGATCCTGATACTCAGCCATCTGCATCTGCTTTATCAGCTCATATATTTTCTCAGCGCGCAGCAGGCGTAACTGGGTTGAATTATCTTTTAAGCTTACCAGTTCCACGTATCGATTCTGCTGCAGTAAGTTCTGATCAGCCACTCTGGCTTCGATATCACTAACGACGTTATTCAGATAGGCTTCCGAACTACTAATGCGTAACACTTTTGGTCTTGCTTGCTGCATCAAACCTAAAAATGCACCGTTGTTACGGGCGAATTCTCCATCAATCAAACTTCGTTTAAGATTTTGACGAGTAGCATCTAACGCTTCTGCCAACTCCCCAAACGCAGCTTCAATCGCATTAAACTGCTTAAGGCGCTTTTTAGAACGCGCCAAGAACTGGTCTACTGAATGAGATACCTTACTGATCTGATTATGAAAACTGTTAAAGCTGACTTCATACCTCAGCATCGCCATCGCTCGTTGGTGATCCTGATGAAACTCAAACCTCTCTCGTAATTTCTGTAGACATTCAAACAGGTTTGGTCCGTCGTTGAGTCTACTTTTCTCGTCGAGAAACTGTCTTGTCGGTAGAATATGGCGTGAAAGCAGATGAGAAATCTTGCTGATAGATTCTCTCTGAAGAATGGAAAACGTCTGAGGATTATCTGTTTTTGTCGCCAGTTCACTGGCTTCACTCAGTTCCTGATTAATTGCCTGCATTTTAACCAGATTAAGACGGATGTTGTTCAGCAATTCACTGAGACGATGAAACAGCTCATCCATCAGTTCTTTGTAGTCTAAATCGTCATCGCTAAATAACAGTGAGCCTGACTGAATTTGCTTCAACAACAAACGTATGCCGCCCAATTGCGTCTTTAGTGCTACATCTGTCAGATCCTGAAACAGGCTTTTATCAAACAGGCGAAACAAGCCGATGACCGAGCGGTCAAAGATCAACCGACTCTCTCCACCAAACTCATCCTTATCAACTAAGATATGGGCGGAAAGCATGTTATCGGTTGCAAATGCAGCTCGTAATTGCTGACGTTTTTCCCTGCTCTGATCTTTCATATAACGATGTAGCTGAGCAACAAACCTGGATTCACGCACATAGGGCTCGCCGTTCGTATCCATTTCGCGAATAACGTCCCGCATAATGGAATGATGCTCAAGCATGATGGAAAAGGTTGGAATCGTCAGCAGTCTTTGCTCACTCATCGGCATCTCCAAACATATCTAATTGCTCTCTGTCCATTGTGCTGCCCTTAACCACAAAGCTATCTGGCATACCGGTGAAAGCGATAGTCCGAGCAGGATGATACGGTGTAGCCGTTCGCATTGCGTCTAAGCGGAAATGCTGGCCAAATTTGAAAATAATCTCACTAGAAGCAGAATTCGTTGAAGCGCTGAGCACCCGGAAACCTGCTTGTTTAAGGTTTGGAAGTAACCAGTCAAACTGCGAGCTGTCAACCGATGCGCCTTCATCAATGATCAGCGGGAAATGGGTAGTACACGCTTTGTTTCTCAGACGACCCAGTAAGATTTCCACTAGCTTAAGGTTAATCAGCATAATGGTCGACGTTGATTGCGACTTACTTTCCCAACCAGTTTGTCCCTGCTTTTTCACCCGATACGCAATACCAGCCACAATCTGTTCCATGGTCAGTAATGCCGCTTTCCCATCCGGGAAGAACTTCTGGCTAAACGCTTTTAGCCGTTCGATAAACTGATCCGAAGCCTTTTGATCAGAGTGCGTATCTAAATGTTCGATTTCCCCAACTAAGTCGCTAAAGCGAGCTTCAACTTTAATTGTTGCTTCGACCTGAGTTAAATCATTAATCGAGACTCCAGCGAATGCGCGGTTAATACTCTGCTCAAACTGACGCACCATTTCCCGGTTGTTTTTCAACTCATTGATAATGCTATGAATCGAATGCTTATGCTCCACGAAATTTTTACGCAGAATATCAAATTCACCGTCCAATCCCTGATAGCGAGACTGAAGCTGTTCAAACGCATGAATAAGCAGTTCATCATCGACAAACGAACGCATTAGTTGATCATCGTTTTCCAAAACCTGACTGCGTACAAAATCTTGGATTCGGTTAACAATATCCGTTCGCGCGACACGCTTATTCTGTAAGTTATCAATTAACTGATGCAAATTGTCTTCACTCAGTACCAGAGACGGATTTGGCATCACCGAAAACTCATTAGTTGCCAAGCCATTTGCTTGCAATTGAGCTTTTGCTGCAAGTAAGTACTGAGTCAAATTACCAAGCTGAGTTTTCATCTCACTCACTTTGTCTATCTGCTCTGTGTGTTTTTGTTTTTCCTGAGCTAATAGTTCATTTTGAGTTTCTAATTTCCTCACTAACTCGGATTGTTTGTTTTCTACTTCTTCCAGATCGAGATTGAGAGTTTGTAGCTGTTGTGAATTGCTATTCGAAGCCAAAAGCAATTCTATTTCTGCCTGAGTTCGACTGATTTCCGTTTTTAAAGCAGTCATGTTTTTTACTTGTTCGAAACGACTCTCGTTATCCATAGCCGTGATGTCAGCGACTCTTTTATACTTTCTATCAAGAACAGCGCGCAGCTTAGTTAAACGGCTCTGATCGGATTCCCGTTTATCTATCGATATTGCATCGAGTGTCACTCCAAACAGTTGGTAGCAACGACTGTCATCTGATGTCATCAGTTCAGTAAAAGCATTAATCGCCTGCTCTTCAGAGGAAGACAACGCCCTGCCAAGATTCGATTCCGCAACGTCAATATTCAGAGCCGCCAATTTCAGCCACACAGGTTCGGCTAACTGGTTGAACAATTTAAACTGTTGGTTATCAACCGACGCCTGATAACGCTTTGCCATTGCTTCGAACTTTTCGATGTCTTGCTTCAGTTCCAACAACTCTTGCTGGCGTTGTTCTGCGCTCTCTTTGAGTTCAAGCTCATGCTCTTTTTCCGCCAAATGCTCACGATGACCAGCAATAATAATTTCTAACGTATCGTCTTCATCATACTGATTAATCAGCAACTGCGTTTTTTGCACGAGTTCATCAAGCTTATTTTGCTGACGAAGCAAAGTACGATGTTCACCTTCTAGGCTCTTCTGGGCACTTTCTATTTGACGACATTCGGCAGCACTCACACGGACACGTTTTTCCAGTAACGCCAGTTGGCTCTCTTCAATGCCGAACTCTTTACTTTGCTGATCACATTTGCTTTGCGCCATCATGGTGTATTGCATCAGCTCTTGTTCCGCGTTTTTATTCTTTGTTAACTCTTGATAACTGGCGGAGAGTTTTTCAAATTCAGGACGAAGACTTTCAATATTATTTAACAGACGTTCACGTCGAGCGAGCGTATCGTTGTGCTCAATAAAAGCATCAATATCGAAATTCAGCTCGTCTTTACGCTCTTTTTTCTGGGTTTCAATAATATTCGCAACCGCAACGCGAACGGTATCGGACCCTGTTTTCATATCAAAAAGCAGTCGAACTAAAGCACGGAATGCATCGACATTCGCGTCGTCGGTGGCGCTAAGAGGAAAAAGACAAAAGCGCATCGCATCAACATCAAGCAGTTGATTAGCGTAAATTACGTCCTTAATCGCTGAAGAACGAACTAAGGTTTTAAAGTACTTATCTTCTCTCTTTAGGAACTCTTGTACTTTTGTCGGGCTTAAACCATCGACTCGACCACCAATACCATCTTCCCCTGCGTTTGCATCCCAGAACAGATGGCGTATTTGCTCGTAGCGAAGAGACGTAAACATACGACGATAATCGAGCTTATCGGTATTCCCCCGGTATAAAATCTGACAGTGAGGTAAAATACCTCCCAAATAATTATCGCATTCAAGGATCAAAAAACTGCTGTTGCTTGGGACATAGTGTTCATAACTTTCATCGTCAGAGAAAAATTTTCCCTCTTTATCGGAAAAACCAAACTTTTTAGAGGAATGTTTAAAGTTTTCTTCCGGTAGTAAAAACAGGCGAATCGCATTGAGAAGTGATGTTTTGCCGATATTTCCTCCACCTATCAATATCCCACCTTCTCTAAGGTCAATTTCAGCGATAGCAACACCTGCTGAGTCGACGGCAACTAAACGGGAAATACTGATAAGCAAATTGTCGACGGCGTGATTATCCATTTCAATTCCTAGTTTTCTAATGACAAGAAAGATTCTTGTTCTAAAAATGCGCGAGTTTGATTCATTAACTCCGCTTCTTGTGTAAGCCCTAAATCCCGAGCCAGTTTTACAGCCTTAGCCAGATGGTCTGATGTTTTAGGCTTAAGATTAAATTTATCTCTATGTCCATTCCAGTCAGGCGGAGACAACCACTGGCACTGTGGTAAAGCATTCTTTAATGTTTGATAGATAGTCAAACCACCTAAATCCAAATCCTGAGCGCAGTAAATAACATCATACTGAGAGAGTAATGGAAGATTAAGCTGATCGCATATTTGATTACCAGCGCCCAACAAAATATCGCAGTTAGCTATTAACCCATGTTGCTCAATAGCAGCCAGAAAGGCTTCATAACGATAAAAATTTTCAACGTTTTCGACAATCACGGCTTGCTTGCCGCACAAATGACCTTCGGTTTTAAAACCACGAGCATCGGAAAGAACCACAAACGGAATACCCGATGAACAATGTTGGTTTAAAACTAAAATGTGCGAGAAACTGGTGGTGAAATCATGAGAGCGACCATACTTTGCCGCACTTACCCTGTCCTGCATTAATGGCTTATAAAGAGCTTGATGAGCTTGTTCATCAACGATAGTAAGTCGATACCCACCACGCACCCGCACAGCCTCGTAGACCCGTCTCCATTGCTGAGAGTCAGAATACGGCAAACACGCAATAAAACGGTCGAGATTGATGACTTTTCCTTGTTCTATTTTGGTTAGGTATTGGTTGAGCAGCATAGTAAGCACTTTTATCTATTTGATATTCAGTATATTACTATGATATTTGGTTATTGTAAGCCGTATTGACTTCAATACTGTGTTCGTGATTTTTTACACTGATAGTAATGATGTTGAATGGCATGAAGTACCCGCCATTTCGGTCTCATTCTAACTACTGTATTTTTCCACCCATTATGCCCCCCTAAAAACCACCAGCAAGACTGAATGCTTGCAGAGCAGTAAGTTTCAACGTGCGTAAAACGGGAGAGAACTATGGAAATCAATATATTACAGGCAAAGAAAAGCCCACCTAACAAGGTGGGCTATCTTATAAATTTGGTGGGTCTAGGCGAACTCGAATCGCCGACCCCTACCATGTCAAGGTAGTACTCTAACCAACTGAGCTATAGACCCAAATTTTGTGTTCTAAGCACTCTTACAGAATGAATGGTGCGTCCGAGTGGACTCGAACCACCGACCCCCGCCATGTCAAGGCGATACTCTAACCAACTGAGCTACGGACGCACTGCTTTAGAACGAAAGCGATATTAGCGACAGAGGCTGAGCCATGCAAGTGCAATTTCTATGTTTTTGAACTAATTGGCTCTTCTATCGACAGTTTGGTGTTTTTTTACTCACAATGCCGAAACCTTAACTTACAACCTTCGTTTAGCAACAATCTTATTAATAAGACGCGTGCAACCCACTTCTCTCCAATTTTGTGACATCAACCCAAAAAACAGATTGAATGATTACTCTAAAAACGTAATATTGAATTTATCTAAAAAATACCAAAGCCACCTGACATCAAAGTAGTGAATGGACGTTCATATTTTCGATAACTCACACACACTTCGAGCTTCCGTTTTGGCGGGAGTAAGTCTTTTTATTTCTTTTATTTCTCTGTGTTTTTCTGTTTTTCATTTTCAAGTAACCGGCAGCTATTTTCTCTTAGCACTGGATTTGATGCTCGGTTCTTACTCTTTCTATGCTTATCAATTAACAAAGAAAAACAGGCACAAGACATTCCATATTCAAGGGTTTGTATACTTATTTACTTTTGTCGCATCTATCAGTATTTATATTCAGCCAATCGAACATGGAACCTATATTTGGAGCATGTTGTTTCCGGTGTTTTTTTATTCGTTATTGGGTTTAAAGCAGGGGCGAATGTTCTGTTTCGTTGTACTCATTGTCCATCTGGCAAGCATTTATAACAACATGGAGATACACCAATCAGTTGCGGTACTTCCCACTTTCGTAAATCTGATCGCCTGCTACATATGCGTGTGGATTATTGCTCACATTTATGAATTCAATCGTAGAAACATAGAAAATTCATTAACTTATCTAGCATCACGTGACTCATTAACTGGCGCACATAACCGTCTATCACTAACTTCAACATTCAAACACTTTGAAACGCACAAAGACGAAGAGACAACGCTTTGCTTACTTTTCATTGATTTAGATTATTTTAAGAAAGTGAATGACCAATATGGTCACGATGCTGGCGATAAAGTTCTGATGGAAACCACCCGTTTATTAAGCCAGGTGGTAGGTGACGACAATCTATACCGCATTGGTGGCGAAGAGTTTTGCGTAACATTGTTCGATAATCCAATTGAGCAAGCGGAACAAATCGGTGAACGAGTTCGTGCAATGATGAGCCGCCATCTGTTTTCATTTGGTGACAAAAGAATTCAAATCACTCTCAGTGTAGGGATCTGTGAATACAGTGACGGCGATAAGCTTAGCGACCTATTGAAACTTGCCGATATTCAACTCTATCAGGCAAAAGAAAACGGACGAAACCAAGTCCGTTTAAGTCGTTCTGCAAAAAATTTCGCCGAAGATAGCAGCATTTGTTGAAATGGCATCTCTCAATCTAAACGTTCAACATCCATATCTTGGTCATAATTATCGAGTTCGTACACTACGTTGTAATTTTCTGTATAAGTACAATGTGGTTGTCGGCTACAAGTGAAAAATCTGCGCCCTTTAAAGTCACCTTGACTAGCCGTTTTTATCACCATAGGGCTGCCGCAACGTTTACAAAAACGCACTTCTTTATCGGATTCAATAAGGTCAATATGCGCAGCAAGCAAACGTCTTAGTTTACTGACTTGATAACTCAGTTTTACGTTAGTGCCAATTAATGGAATGTTTGCTGATTTACATACATGAATAAGAAGCTTCTCGCGCTCAACTTTACCTTTTTTCAGCTCTTTGCCATTATCAAGCTCGATCACGACTCTTGGCTCTAATGTCCGCGCATCACAAACGACAAAATCAAAATAGCTTTTTGCAATACGATTATACGCAATGAACCACTGCTTGTTATTATTGGTTTTCGTCGGGGTGATTAAATTCGCCATGCTCACTTTTGTCAATACGACACCATGCTCACCAACAGCAGTCTTCAGTGCATTATAAAAAGCGCTTTCCGTCATATTTAAAACTGGACCTTTTACTTTGTACGCAAAGTCTTTGGTTTCATCACGACGGGTGACTGTTTTCTGAATCACATAAAAAAACAAAACCAAAATGGCAACAACAATGAATATGTTGGTCATAATAATAAGCCGACTCCTGAGCTAAAACGACTCTAACTCTTTAATTCATAACCGAAGTTAGTTAGAAAAACCAGTACTGAAGGTAATTTTTGACAAATGTTGATACAGCGAAGGGCTTCTCGCGTTTCATAATTTCAGTTTTAACGCAAATACTAAGGTGTGAACCGTTTCAAAACTATCTTGCTCATATTCTATTTTCGTCTCTCAAACGAAAACTGGACACCGCTCCGACAACTTTACCATCCACGATAATGGCACTTCGGTTGGCAATCAGTCTTTTGTTATTAATATATAACTCAACATCTTTGTCCGTTTCTCCGGTTTGCAAAATCGTATATAGGTCACTGTCCGGCAGAGATTCCGTTAATAAACGATTAAGTGCCAACGCCTTATCTAGACCTAAAATTTCGCAAGCACTCTTGTTTATAGAACGTAGATAACCTTTTGAATCAATGCTTAAAACCCCTTCTTTAATGGTACTCATCGTCACATCTAACTCGACATAAAGACGACTGATCTCTTCGGGTTCAAAACCCAAAATAGCTTTTTGGAAACGACGAGAGATATAGCTTGAAACCACAACGTTTGCTGCCACAACAAGCAACGCCATACCAGTTAAGTAGATTAAAAAAGGTTCTACCCGATGTTGCAGATGATCAAGCAAATAGCCGACGGAGACAACGCCTAAGATTTGACCACTTTCAGCGCGAATGGCTGAATTGCCGCGAACCGACTTACCCAGCGATCCTTTTGCGTATGAGATATAAGACTCGCCAGCAATCAAAGCCCGGTAATTATCACCACCGACCATAGGCTCACCAACACGCTCATCGAGAGGATGGACAAGTCGGATTCCCTGCCCATCACCTATGGAGATAAAAGCCGCTCCAATCAGTTGAGTTAGGTCACGAAAACGCTCTTGTTGTTCTGATGTAGCATGTCCGGTTTGGAGCATATTGATGACGTTTGGTGATTGAGCAAGAAACGAAGCAACGCCTAAAGCTTTTAATCCAACTTCTTCCTCCTGGCTATGTTTTACATAGACGAACCCCGCTGCAACCAAAAGTAGCAGTTCAATTAAACCAGACAACGTCATTATGATTAACAATCGTTTTCGAAAGCTGATACTGTTCCAAGTCATGGTTCACCTCCACGCCGAAAGTAACACTGAATTAATATCAATACTAAATAACGAATAGCTAAAACAACGAGTAAACTGTGTGGACAATTTACCGCAATGTAAAAGCTAATATTATTAGTGCAGAAACAGTATCTTCACCCCTCATAAAGTACTAGCAATAAAGTTTAGTTGCATCTGCTAAATCTGGCAGAAGTCACAAAGTGCCGCAAGCTTTACTTCAACGCATCGTTTTACTTCAGCATAGTGAAAAAACACGTTGTATAATTAATGGACAAATATGAATACTTATTAGAGCGGAGCAATATCTGTTTAATTTTTAGGTGAGCGAACTTTTTTGGCAATTGATGCCCAACGATTTGAAGGGCTATGTTTTAAAGGGGCTAAATGTATGGAACGGGACGACTTAGGGATTTGTCTTTCTAAAGATATGCTATCTGAACAGCTATGTTCAACATTTACGCATATACGAGCTTATGACCCAGACGACGTTTGCGTAGAAGAGATGTTAGTTCTTCTATCATTCCCTCAAATGTCTGGTCAAGAATTACTGAGCACAATGCAAAGCAGCAAAAAGCTTGTCTGGCGTGCCGATTATTTTTGTCCTTCAGACTATCACTTTTAACTATAGTCACTTTTAACTATAGCTACTTTTAACAACAGCCATTTTTAATAATCGCAATATCTAACAATCGCTGTTTGGTTTTGCAAACAACCGCTATTGCTACTGAAGCATAGGTATTGCTATTCAAGCACTGGTATTGTTACTCAAGTACAGGGTTCTACATACTGTTCTTACTTGAAGATAAACCCGTTGACTTAACTGGCAAATAATTAGAGCATATGCTCTAGTTGTTATTTATAACAGAGCTAAAGATGAAGACAAAAACCGTCGCTCTTTTTGTGTGCTCTTTGCTTGGTATTCAAACTGCGTATTCTGCGCCAATTTCGTTTCAGCAAGCTTGGGAATTACTTCAACAGAACAACAACTCCTTAGCCGCAGAACGTGCCAATGTAGAGCGTTATGAACATGTTGCAAATTCTAAAGGTAACCTCAACTTACCATCCATAACTGTCGGTGCGAATTACACTCGCCTTGACAATAACATTACGCTGTCAGTTCAACAAGTCGCCGAGAGTTCAGCACAATCAATAGCCCTGTCAGCATTTCTTAGTTCGTTGGGTTCCTTCACTTCGACAATAACCGAACGCGACATTTTTACCTCCTCCATACGGGCGGTGTGGCCTATTTTTACTGGTGGTCGAATTTCCGCTGCACAAAATGCCGCTTCAGGGCAAAAAGAGGAGGCACAAAGCCAACTCGCGATGGAAACCCAAGCTCGCTATGAAGATTTGGCCAAATACTACTTCAGCGTTGTCCTAGCTCAACAGGTGCTAGAGACTCGCGTTTCAGTCGAGGCTGGCTTAACCAAACACAGAGATAACGCGGCTAAGCTTGAACAACAAGGGCAAATCGCTCATGTCGAAAGACTTCAAGCCGACGCATCATTAGATAAAGCCTCGGTGGAACGCAAGAAAGCACAAAAAGACCTCGACATAGCACAAAGTGCTTTAACCGAAATTCTGGGGCAAACAACGCAAGTCGAACCAGACGGAATGCTATTCATCAATCAAAGTCTCCCTCCGATGAATGCCTTTATTGATCAAACGCTAAACACCTATCCGGGTTTGAATTTACTTGATGCCAAAGAAAAGCAAGCCAGCAGTTTAATTAACGCAGAAAAAGGCAAGTACTATCCTGAGGTCTATCTATATGGTGATTACAATCTCTACGAAGATGATTCATTGGCGAGTCAAATGACGCCCGACTGGCTGGTCGGCATCGGTGTCAGTGTTCCTTTACTGGAAAACACCGGGCGCAGCGATCAAATGAAAGCTGCGCAAAGTGCAGTTTCCCAAGTGAAATACTTAAAAGCTCAAGCCCGACAAGATTTGCAAGTATTGGTAAAGAAAACTTATCTCGAAGCAGAGCAAGCACTGGAAGAAGTGACCGGACTAAATTCTAGCCTCAATCTTGCTCAGGAGAATCTTAAACTTCGGCAAAAAGCGTTTGCTCAAGGTTTATCGACCTCTGTTGACGTTGTTGATGCCGAACTGTATTTGGCGAGCATCAAAACACAGCAATACGTAGCGAGCTTTAATTACCTCATTTCACTCAATAAGTTACTTGCTCTCACTAGCGAAATGGACACATTTGACACTTACAAAAAGTCCGCCATTCCTCTGACTAATGTTACGTCAAGCGTTAACGCTGATTCAAAAACGAGTGCTCATTTAAAACCTAGTGCTTATTCACAATCTATAGCGAATGAAAAGGATCCATCATGAAGGCTGTAAAAACGACACTCGTTGCTGTATCCACCTTAGCTTTGGTTTCATGGGTCGGCTATGGCTTCTATAAAGCATATCAACCTAAGCCTATTCATTTGCAAGGTCAGATAGAATCACAGCAATACAGCATTTCATCAAAAGTGCCGGGGCGTATCGATCAAGTTTATGTCCGCAAAGGGGATAGGGTTGAAAAAGGGCAACTTATTTTCACCATCCATAGTCCTGAGATTGAAGCCAAGCTTGACCAAGCTATCGCCGGAAAAAAAGCGGCTGGCGCACTGGCGCAAGAAGCAGAAAACGGGGCTCGCGAGCAACAAATTCAAGCGGCAAAAGATCAATGGTTGAAGGCTCGTGCCGCATCTCAACTGGCTGAAAAAACCTACTTGCGTGTCAACAACTTATATAAAGATGGTGTGGTTGCTGAGCAGAAAAAAGATGAAGCCTTAACGCAATGGCAAGCCGCGAAATACACCGAAAGTTCAGCGTTGCAGATGTACAACATGACGCAAGAAGGTGCACGTGAAGAGACCAAGCAAGCCGCAGCAGAGAAAGTTCGCATGGCAGAAGGTGCCGTTGCCGAAGTTGAAGCCTATGCCGCTGATACCCAGATAGCTAGCTGGTTTAATGGTGAAGTTTCACAAGTTTTATTACAAAGTGGTGAACTCGCACCTCAAGGCTTCCCTGTTGTGACTGTGGTCGACACGCAGGATTCATGGGCAGTTCTTAATGTTCGTGAAGATCTACTCAGCAATTTTGCCAAAGATGCACAATTTAATGCCTTTGTCCCTGCGCTCAACAAAACTTTGCCTTTTAAAGTGACACATATTGCCGTCATGGGCGATTTTGCAACTTGGCGCTCTACCGATGCGACACAAGGTTTCGACCTACGCACTTTTGAAGTGGAAGCTCGCCCAGTGGAGCCTATTGACGGCTTACGTATGGGTATGAGCGTGGTGGTTGAGCTTTAATGATGAAACGCCTCGTGGTTTCAACATCTACCCACTCACCGGTTGTCACATCTCAATGGCAATTATTGCGAAGAGATCGCTGGCTTCTTTCGTGTCTGACCTGGATACCTGTAGCGCTGGTTGTCGCAATCTGGTGGATTTTCTCTCAAGCGATTGTTCGCGATCTACCCATTGGGGTTGTGGATTTATCTCATAGTCGGTTATCTCACCAACTGAGTAGAGAGCTGGATGCGACATCCACCCTCTCTGTCATTCGCAGCTATGCG
Organism: Vibrio sp.; assembly: GCF_047973365.1. Taxonomy (GTDB): domain Bacteria; phylum Pseudomonadota; class Gammaproteobacteria; order Enterobacterales; family Vibrionaceae; genus Vibrio. The sequence continues at coordinate 43,722 of NZ_JBKEBW010000011.1, forward strand.
AACGTTGCACAAGCCAGTGAGGATTTAAAAGCCACCGAAATATATGCATACGTCGTCATTCCAAGTCAATTCGATAAGTCAATTTATCGAGGAGAGCCGCCACAAGTAACCACTTTTTTTAACAGTCAAATGATACTGGTAGGAAGGTTAATCAACTCAGCAGTTGTGCAAGCTCAGTCCACTTTTAATGCGCAAATCGAAGTGGTGAAAACGCTCGCCAAAGGTCAACAAGCGACACTCAGCGCAATGAGTCATGCATTGCCGATACGCACACAAATAACCCCATTATTTAATAAGAATAGCAACTATGCTCAATTTCTTGTTTCTGCTCTTGTGCCCGCTATTTGGCAAATCACCATAGTGGTCACCACCATTATGATATTAACGGCGAATCACAGAACCTACGGCTTATCGATTTGGGCACAGCCTAAATCTCTGTCTCGATTAGTAACAACGCTGGCCCCTTATTCTTTAGTTTTCGCACTACAGGGAGCCGCATTTCTCACTTGGTTCTATCACGGGCTTGGCTGGCCAATGCATGGTGAGATATCAACCATACTCATTGCCCAGTGGTTTACGATTATCGCCTGCATGATTATGGGTTCGCTGTTTTTCTTTATTTCACTTGATTCGGCGAGAGCGATGAGTTTTGCCGCCGCTTATACAGCACCGAGTTTTGCGTTTATGGGTATTACGTTTCCCGCCAGTGACATGGGTACATGGGCTCAAATTTGGCGCAGTTTACTTCCAGTGAGCCACTATATTAATGTTCAAGTCAGTCAGGCCAGTTACGGGCTTGATGCCTATCAGTCACTCGCTTCATTATGGCCCATGTTAGGGTATATTGTTCCGCTTGGATTAACGTTACTGTTGCTTAAAAAGCACCTGCGAGCGGACGAATACAAGAGGTGCGACCATGAGCTGGTTTAACTTAATCAAAGCAGAATTAAAGGCACTGTTCACTAACCCGGTGGTGGTTCTTACTGTCTTTGGTGGCGTTGTATTTTATTCATTTCTCTATCCGCTTCCATACAGCCACCAAACCCCGAGAGAACAAACTCTTACCATAGTGAATTTGGATAACAGCCAGGCGAGCTATCAATTAGAACGCATGGTAGATGCCACGCCTCAAGTTAAAGTAACGCAGCGAAATTCCACGATTGAAGAAGCAAAGATGGCTTTTTTGAACCAAGAAGTCAGCGGTATTTTGGTCATTCCCGAACACTTTTACAAAGACTTAATGCTGGGGAAAAGTACTACTCTCGCCTATGCCGGTGATGCTTCCTACTTCTTAGTGTATGGAACATTAGTTGAAGGTTTAGCTCAGGCAGGCGGCACATTAGCCGCAAAAACCAAAGTGACTCGTCTGTTGGCTGATGGGGAACCACTTTCTCTGGCGTCCAAACATTACTCCCCAACGGGACAAAACCTCAAACCAACGTTCAACGCCCGAATGGGTTATGTTGATTACGTTGTACCGGCCGTATTCGTGCTCATATTGCAACAAACCATGTTAATTGCCTCAGGCATGATGGTTGGTACACAAAAATACGGTCATGGCTACTGGAGCCAGCTTTCTAGCCTCAGGCTCATTGCGCTACGAAGCCTTGTCCTCATCCCCATTTACTATCTGCTCAGTATGTATTACTTCGGCGCTAGCTTTAACTTACATGGCGTAAATACTCTCGCATATGCAACAGACATTCTGACGCTACTGTTTCCATTTTTGCTTTGCTCTTGTTTTATCGGGATTTGGCTCGGTTCAATTACACCACGTAGGGAGCTCGTCACCTTAGTGGTGTTGTTAAGCTCAATGCCTTTGATTTTCTCTGCCGGCTTTATATGGCCTGTAGAAGCAATACCTGAGCCCATAGTGTGGGCAGCAAAGCTTTTTCCAAGTACGCCAGCAATACAAGGTTTTTTGGCTCTCAATCAAATGGGTGCAGAGTGGCGACAAATTGCGCCGCAATGGACTTTGTTATGGGGACAGGTTGTGTTTTGGTTGATATTAGCCTGGTCTCAGCTTCGAAAAACTCACTGTACTGACACTATTACAGTTAAATAGAACAGATACGGTTAAATAGAACAGATTGAGAGGCTATTCTTGCCACTCTTTTCTCATTCTCTCAATGACATCTTCCCTTACGCCGTGGATATTTCCATAAGATTCGCGGCAGACAATAATGTTCAGTTTAGCGTGGTACTTTTTGGCTAACGTCTCATAGGCGCTCATTTCCCAGAGTTTTACAAAAGTGTTTGAAACAATGACATTTTTACCTTGTTGCAGCCAATAATCCGTTTGATTCTGACACCATTGATGAGCTTCTCCAATCGCTTCCGGACGATACCGATATTCTCCCTGCTGATTCACAAAGTACATATCCGCCTCTAAATGTATGCCCTCGAATGTTTTTGCTAAAGTAGATTTACCAGAACCGGGCAAACCGCGGATAAGAGTGAGAGTCAACATTAGGAGCCTATTTGTAAAATATAAAATAATGAAATAATCATAATGGCTGCGAATATTAACTTAATTTTGGCTTGTCTGCATTTTGCTATCGACATATGCGATGAGTTAAGCTATAAGTCTAGATGTATAGACGTCCAAATATTAGCTAAGGGAGAAAGCTGTGCCAATTAGGATCCCCGATCAATTACCTGCCAGTGATGTGTTACGAAGTGAGAATATTTTCGTGATGCCAGAGTCTCGCGCATCAACGCAGGAAATCCGCCCACTTAAAATTTTGATCTTAAATCTGATGCCGAAAAAGATTGAGACTGAAACTCAATTTCTACGTCTACTCTCCAATTCGCCTCTTCAATTGGATATTGAATTGCTACGCATTGATGATCGCCCAAGCAAAAATACACCCGAAGAACACCTTAATGCCTTCTACCGTCAATTCGACAAAATTAAGGATCGTAACTTCGATGGTCTGATCATTACAGGTGCTCCACTCGGTCTTGTGCAGTTTGAAGATGTCGCCTATTGGGATCACTTGCAGACTATTATGACTTGGGCAAAACATCATGTAACCTCAACCCTTTATGTTTGTTGGGCAGCACAAGCGGGTCTAAAATTATTGTACAACCTGCCGAAAAGAACGCGTAAAGAAAAGCTATCGGGCGTGTATCATCACGATATCCATCAACCATTCCACCCTATTTTACGTGGCTTCGATGATACATTTTTGGCTCCTCATTCTCGTTATGCTGATTTCAATGCGGATTACTTAAGTAATCATACCGACTTAGATATTCTAGCCACTTCCGATGTCGCTGGTGTGTATTTGGCTTCGACGAAAGATAAACGTAATGTGTTTGTCACCGGCCATCCTGAATACGATGCCAACACTCTGCACAATGAGTACATCCGTGATTTAGGCGAAGGAATGGAACCGATGATTCCAGTGAATTATTACCCGAACGACAATCCGGATAATCTGCCAAGAGCGAGCTGGCGTAGTCACGGGCACCTATTGTTTGCCAACTGGCTCAACTACTGCGTTTACCAACAGACTCCGTTTGATTTGGAGCACTTCAGTGAAGACAAATTTACTAAAGATGATTAGTCGATTCCGCATTTAAAATAAAACGTTGGGCCCACTAGTACTAAGTGGGCTTTTATTCACCAATTTTGATATAAAAATTGCGGTGAATATGCAAAACCTGTCGCATAAACTTTCACAAAAACTTCGATAATTACTTGATTTCATTATCATACTTTCAAATATCAGGGAGTAAACACATGAAATCAATACTCATCATATTGTTATCATTGTCGGCTTTGGGCTGCATAACAATAAAACAACAAGAGAGCTCTCGATTCAACAGTGACCCCATCGCAAGAGCCGAATCAAGGATCACATTAGGTTTAGGCTACCTAGAGAATGGCAATATGTCTAAAGCGCGAGAGAATCTGGAAAAAGCATTACAACATGCTCCTGAATACTACCGCGCCATGCTTGCTATTGCTCATTATTACTACGTCGTTGGAGAAACAAAGAAAGCCCAACAAGCTTATAAAAAAGCATTGAGCGAGCACGATAATAACGGTCAAGTGTTTAATAACTACGGCACATTTCTTTGCAAAACCGGTCAATATCGTCAGGCTGATAAGTATTTCAACCAAGCCGTGGAACAGCCGCATTATTACATGATTGCGGAGAGCTATGAAAATGCAGGGCTATGTGCCATCAAGGACGGTAGTTTGAGTAAGGCAAAAAAATATTTCGGTCGCGCGCTCGCTCATGATCCGCAACGTTTTCTTTCCATTTTTCAGTTATCAAAACTGGAAATAGATTCCGGAGATTTTTCCCAAGCGCGAGCAAGGCTGATTCAGTTTCATCACAACCACGGCTATCAGAAAGCATCATTACAATTATTGGCGAATTTAGAACGGCGGGCAGGTAATACAAGCTTAGAACATCAATATTTGTCATTGTTGAAGCAGTTATAGAGTCGATACTATTTTGAGTTGTTAGGACGACCATCATTGCCGTCTTTTCTTTCGCGATAATGGACTCGACGCAGACGGCGCACCTTTTTCGCTCGTTTTATCTTTAGATACTCGCGATAAACAATGCGGATAAACAGCACCAATCCTACGATCAACAACAATGAAAATATACTTAGGAATGGCTTACATATCCAATCGGGTTGGCAAGGTTGAAATAGCACAATGTCCATACTTACCTCCTCTACTACAGATTTTGTAGGTTTTCCTCTATTGATAGATTAGCATTTACTCTGCAACCACAGCTTGCGCTGTTCAACATTTTGAAAAGTCCATGCAATAAAACGAGTTATCTTTTGCCCTTGTTGCATCTCTACTACTTTTATCGACTCCACACCCACTTTCTGAAGTTGTTTTTTCATCCAACGTACGTTTTCGCTTTTGGATATCAAAGTCGTGAACCACAGCACCTGCTTGGCAAAATGTTGGCTTTCTAACGCCATATTTTTAATAAATTCAGCTTCGCCACCTGGGTACCAAAGTTCAGCTTTCTGCCCACCAAAATTAAGCGTCGTTTTCTCATTTTTCTGTGGGTTTAACGGCTGACTAACAAAGCCTTTTTTCTTCTTATTGGCTTGAAGATTTTTCAGCTTGCGTTGTGTTCCCTGCTCAGCTTCTGCTAATGAAGCATGAAAAGGAGGATTACATGTCGTAATATCGTACAGTTCATCGGGTTGGATAATGCCTGTAAATATCGCTTTGCTGTCGCCCTGTAAACGACACTCTATGCGCCCTCGCAAATTGTCATTGTATTGGGCAATATTATTCGCTTGTTTTACCGATACAGGGTCAACATCACTACCGATACAGTTCCATCCATACTCGGTCACACCAATGATAGGATAAATGCAGTTAGCACCGACACCAATATCTAATGCTCGAACTCTGTTTTGCTTGAGTGATTTGTTCTCTGCATACAGCAAGTCAGCTACGCGGTGAATGTAGTCTGCACGACCCGGAATGGGTGGGCACAAGTAACCCTGCGGAATATCCCAGAACGTAACACCGTAATGAAGAGCAAGCAACGCCTTATTCAATAGTTTTACAGCCATGGGATCGGAGAAAGTAATACTCCAATCACCGTTAGGATTCTTAATCAGATGTGGTTTTAACTCTGGCAGCACTTCGCTCAACGCCATAAAGTCGTAATTGCCTTTATGGCGATTTCTTTTATGCAAACCATGTTTGCCTTTTGTACTGCTTGTATTCGTTGGAGTATTCATCCGTTACCTCGGCTTAATTCTAAAACCATCATGTAAATGCGTGCATCCAGTTCATATTGATGATAATTCGGTTCCATATGACAACAAAGTTGATAGAAGGATTTGTTGTGATCTTTTTCTCTCAGATGCGCAAGCTCGTGAACAACCAGCATTCTTAATAAAGGTTCAGGCGCGTTTTTAAACATACTGGCAATGCGTATTTCATTTTTTGATTTGATCTTATTGCCATGCACTTTTGATACGTAAGTGTGAAGCCCCAGAGCATTATTGATTAGGTGTATTTTGCTGTCGTAAACCACCTTGCTCAGCGGCGCAGTTTTCTTCATATACTGATTCTTAATCGCCATCGTATATTCAAACAATGCTTTCTCACTTTGAATAGAATGACGTTCAGGGTAACGCTGCTCGAACCAAAGAATGAGTTTATCGTTATCAACCAACTTTTGGACTGACTCGACAATATGAGCAGGATAGCCTTGAATGTATCTGAGTACTGAATTCATACGTATTTTTGAAAGCCTTAAAATGAAGCCGCACAGTGTAGCGGAAAGTCGATAATGATTCACGCGTAAGGGAAGCGCTACAATAATTATCTATAGGTTTGCATCATTATCTGTGTATCGGTAAACTTTGCCGCTTTGCTACGCCACCTTAACTAAGCCACTTTACGAGCAGAGCGAATACCATGAAACGAGTTGTTTTATACGTTAAAGACAAGTGTCCACATTGCAAAGACGCACAGCGATACCTTGATTCTAAAGGGATAAAATACCGCTTATGTAACGCGAAGATGGAACGTGGACGCAAAGAGCTCGACGCAATGGGTGCTCGCAGCGTTCCTGTGTTGAAAATTGGCGATCGGGTAATGATTGGCTGGAACCCGAGTAATTTCGACCGTATGTATGGAAAAGGCTAACATCTACCACACCTAATGACTTAAACGTATTTTTTCACGAATTCTATAAAGGTTCTGTCCGCATTGGACAAGTAACCTTCTTTTCGCCAGGCGAGCGCTAAATCTAGATAAACAGGTGGATTAAACGGTATCGCACGAATTTCTGGTTCGTGGTCGGTCACTAGCTCTAATAACGCCGTGATGGCGTACTCATGCTTCACTATACTCAGAATCATTGGTAGCAAGTTGGTTTCAAACGAAATATTGGCTGTTAATTTGTATTCTTTACAGGTGTTATCAATGAAATCGCGGTGAAAATACCCCGGTTTAAACATCACCAGCTCGTGTTGGAAAAACTCTTCAAATTCGATTTTTTTCTTATCAGCAAACTCATGCTCTTTACCTACCACAGCAACCATTTGCGACGATAGTAGAGGATCCACTTCCAAGTCTGGTGGTAAATCATGGTTGAGGATAACGCCAATATCAAGTTCACCCGAAAGCAGCATTTTACGTATTGACTGTGTGCCCGCTTCTACCATGGTCATTTTCAGATTAGGGAAATAGCTTTTAAACGCCATGATGATCTCAGGAAAGAAATACGAGCCCATCATGCTAGGCGTGCCAAGCCTAACTTCACCCTTTACCAAACCCTTCAACTCATCCACAGCCAGTTGTGCGTCTTCCAGCTGTCGTAATACCCGCATAGCGTGTTCAAGTAATACTTCACCTTCATGAGTGAGGCTGACTTTCCTTTCATCACGTTTAAACAAGGTGACTCCAAGCTGCTGTTCAAACTTTTTGATAGCGATACTCAACGCAGGCTGGGCAATATGTAAAGCATTAGCAGCGTGAGTAAAGCTTTGTTGTTCAGCAACAGCAACGAAATATTTAAGGTGGCGAGTTTCCATATGCAGACGCGTCGTTAGCTATTAATTATTTATATTGCAATTATAGTTTTAATATATTTTATTAATTCATTTTTCACTGATAATTTGTGAGCCACTTCCAGTTTTATTCACCACTTGGTGTGTTGAGAGCGTTATGATCGAATTACAAAGCCCGCAATACAAGAAAGTCACTTTTGCTCTCGCATTTGGTTCATTCCTCGTATTTTGCAACCTCTATCTTTTCCAGCCAATGTTGCCATACATGGCAAAGCACTTTGCTGTTTCTGAAACACAAATTAACTGGTTATTTGCTGCATCAACTTTTGCACTGTCGGTATGCTTAGTGCCTTGGGCAATCACTTCAGAAGCGATTGGTCGCAGAAAGGTTATGTTACTTGGCTTATTCGCCATGCCTTTCATAAGTCTAGTAATGCTAATTAGTGGCGAGTTTTGGGTTATGGTCGCAGCAAGAGCGTTGTTGGGGGTTGCACTAGCGGCTTTCGCCTCTGTTGCGGTTGCTTACATGGTTGAAGAGCTAACACCACAAGCGTTTAGCAAAGCCATTGGTGGCTATATTGCAGCAAACTCGTTAGGAGGCATCAGCGGACGTATTTTCGGCGGCTTACTCACTGACGCATTAGGTTGGAAGGAAGCGCTAATCATTGCGGCTATATTTACTCTATTTGGGGCAATCTTAGTGCTTGTCTTACTGCCTGTTCAGCAAAATTTCAAACCGCAAAAAGGTCTTTTCTTCCATCATAATCGTGCTCTGATTAAACATCTATCAAACAAAACACTTTGGTTTGCTATGCTCATCGGCGGTGCTAACTTTGCGCTATTTGTTAATTTGTATTCGGTTATGGGGTTCAGACTCGTCAGCGAACCTTATAACCTACCTATTGGTTTAGCATCGCTGATCTTCGTTTGTTACTTGGCTGGCACCTTGAGCTCAAAATTAACGTCCAATTGGAGCAGACGCTTCTCTCCAATTTCAGGTATGGTCGTTGGTGGTTTTATCAGTCTTAGCGGCATGATCGTGGCGATTATCGCCTCAATTCCTATGATGCTTATTGGCTTGATGTTGATTAGCTTTGGGGCGTTCTTCACTCATACACTGGCTTATGCTTGGGTAAGTCAAAAAGCGACCGAAGCAAAAGCGACCGCAACCGCTTTATATCTTTCTCATTATTATATCGGTGGTAGTTTGGGTGGCTTCTACTTGCTCTATTTTTGGCAACACGGTGGATGGACTATGGTTGCCGCAGCAGGGTTGGTTATCTATGCTTTGATGTTTGCCTTATGTTGGAAACTAAGCCAGACAGCACGCACCCCAATAACAGGGCAATCAGCGGTGCTCAATTCAACTCACTAAACTGTGTTATCAATGACGTGGTAATAGGACTAATGGCCGCCTTTTTGTTGTGTCTTTTCCAAATGTTAATGGGAAAAAATGCCTCAAAGTGCTACCCTTCGAGCATCATTCTTAATGAGAAAATAAAATGAGCAAATTAACAGCAGATGTTCAAGCTAACCTAGAGCTATTCATCAAAGAAACTCAAGAAAACCAATTAGTTTGGGGCTTGCGCAATGAAGAAGGTTGGTTATCTTGTGAGTCAACGGAATTCGAAGAAAGCGAAGTAATGCCTTTCTGGTCTTCAAAAGAAGATGCTGAACTGCACAATGTCGAAGAATGGGCAGACTTCGAGGTTTTGGAGATCCCACTTGATATTTTCGTTGAAGATTGGCTGATCACTCTTGATGAAGATGGTGTTCTTGTTGGTATCAACTGGAACCAAACTTTAGAAGGTAAAGAACTTGAGCCTGCAGAACTAGCCAAAATGTATCTTTAAGCGAGCGAAGATTTCCTTTCCTCACGTTGACAAAACAAGACGCTATTGGCGTCTTGTTTTGTATTTGTGGTTCGAGCTTTGGTACTATGACCGCCTGTTAATTTTCAACTGGATTGAACCCATGCATTTATCTAAGCTGACACAAGAAATTTACGACCACCTGTACCGCGACATTAACGAATTCCGTAGCACTTTTGACTTACCAGTAGCGGACCCAGCTAGCTTAGATGCAAAAGCAGATACTCTTCACACTTCACTCGCAATCGAAGAACTCACCGAGCTTGCCGAAGCTGACAATAAGACGGAACAAGCGGATGCGATTGTAGATAGCGTTTATGTACTGATGGGGCGTTTAGTTCACCTTGGGCACAGCAACCTCAATGATAACATCGCCATCAGTTACTTGATTGACCTACTCCTTAACGTTGCAGTAAACCGTGGTATCGATTTCCTTCCTTGTTGGGATGAAGTTCATAGCTCGAACATGAGCAAAGTATGTCGAAACGAAAAAGAGTATGGTGATACAGAAGCTTTTTATGCGGAACAAGGCATCAAGCTAATGGCCGTACAAAAAGGTGATTACCTGATTGCTAAATGTGCAGAAGATTTTATATCGGAAAGTAAGACCATTCGCCAAGGTAAAGTTCTGAAATCTGTCTATTACCGCCCAGCAAATCTAGAAGTCCTAACTCAGTAACTTAAACCATTGCACTAGCAAAATCGTTTATTTGGTCTAAGCTAAAAAAATGCCACCTTGGGAGCAAGGTGGCGAATGAGACTATAAAAAGCCTAACAAGAACGAGAATGTATCACTCTTATTAATGCTAATTGTGTGCCAACTTTTAAATTAAATCTAACCTATTGATATATATAAGTTTAATTTATTCACCATCAATATAAACAAAGAGTCAGCAACTCACTTCTGTGATATCTGAACCAGATTTGTGCTCAATGCACCAAAATTAATCGAATATTAAGTAAGGTTTACCGTCAAGTGCTACACATCTCACAGATGTGCCAAATACACGGCATAGATGCTCTTCACTCAATACTTCACTTGGTTCACCAATACTCTGAGCAATGCCTTGGTCAAGAAGTAACACTTTGTCAGCATATCGCAGGCTTCGGTTTAAATCATGATTAGCCATAATGATAACTAATCCCTCTTGCGCCATTTGTGCAATCAGTTGGTATAACAATCCTTCTTGAGCAATATCTAAAGGTGCACTAGGCTCGTCTAGGATCAACAGCTTCGAATAAGGGTTGATAGCAGGCCAAACTTGCAAACAACTTCCAGCTAAACGGACTCGTTGCCACTCTCCTCCTGATAATTGATGGATAGAGCGATGCAGCTTATCGTCAATCTTCAACAGGTGGGCAAAATGCTTTACAGCTTGGTTCACTTTAGGATCCTGCAGAGCGCTATTGACTGGTAGGGATAGAGCTAAATATTGAAACACATCCAAATTAAAAGCCGGCTTGTCACTTTGGGATAAATACGCTCTGCGAAGCGCCACTTCACTCAGCGAATTACTTTTAACATCGAAGTCCCCAAGCAGTATCTCTCCAGAACTATCAATCACCCCCGCAATCGCGGATAGAAGCGTGCTTTTACCACTGCCATTGGGACCAACGACATGAAGGATCTCTCCAGCATTACATTGAAATGATAGAGGCAGTAAACGTTCGTTAACGTGCAGGCTATTAACGCGAATCATGATTTCTAACCAACATCCAGATGAAAATCGGTGCACCAATGGTAGTGGTGACAACACCTAAAGGCAGCTCTGCGGAATCCAGAGCAAGACGAGCGACCATATCGGCAAACACCATGAGAAGAGCGCCACTTAGCACACTTAATGGCAGTAACATTCTGTTTTCCGATCCCAAGGCTAAGCGCAGCAAATGGGGTACAACCAAACCGACAAATCCGATCACACCACCTAAAGCAACTGCGGCTCCAACGAGAACCGACACAGCCAGTATCAATTTCCAACGGATTCGATTGACATCAACACCCAGTTGCTTCGCATGAGTTTCACCAAGCATCAATTTGTCTAAAACTGAGCCTTGTAACAACAACCAAATCATCACGGGTAAAGCGATAAGAGTAAGAGTGTGCTGATACCAACTCACGCCACCAATACTGCCCATCAACCAATACATGAGTTGGCGTAGGCTCAACTCATCACTGAAGTAAAATGCCCATGTCACGACTGAACCTGACAAAATGCCGAGTGCAACACCAACCAGAAGTAGGCGCGTTGTGGTCAGTCGCATTGCATTTGCAACAAACACCAACAATAAGGTAAATAATAAAGCGCCAACAATGGCAGACACCATAAACGCTTCAGGGCTGGCAATGGCGGGAAAGAAAAACAATAGAATCACCATCGCGACACTAGCACCACCAGAAATACCAATGATTCCAGGCTCGGCAAGCACGTTACCGAGCAGTACTTGAAGCGTTGCACCAGATAGCGCTAACGCGGCTCCAATCATCATCGCAGCGAAGAGCCGTGGTAAACGCAAGTCCAATACTAAACGACTTTCTAGGTCGCCCAGAACTAGCTCATTCAGAGAACGAAAAGGTGAGATAAAGATTTCACCAACCATTAAGTAAATCACACTGACAAATAGCAATGCAGCAAGCAAAAGATACCCTGCTTGCTTCCAGCGTCGCTGCTTGTGCAGCATAAGTTGACTAAAATCCATAAACTGTATGAGAGAATTTTCGTATGACAAAAAAGAATGGCTTAACCTTACCGTTAAGCCATTCAAATATAAAGCATCAATAGTAGAGACGACGTTTAAATACTCTAATCGTATATCGCTTGACCGTCGTCATAACGAATTTTTACTTTGCAAACCATTAATGCTGCCCGTTCGCCCACTGCTGCATTACGATTCGGGAACACGATGGCTTCTTCTTCATTCTTAGCCATCAACGGCTTGTCACCGTCATGACCAAACACTTCGCCATGCATAAAAGTGGTGAAGTTATCAATATTGTCGTCAAACAAGAAATCAAAATCGTCGTGAATGCGAACAATGGTGCGACTAACACGGTACATAGTCGTTTTTCTTGGCAAATGCTCAGATTGAGTTCTAGAGATCAAATCACGCAATGACAAATCAAACGCAGTTAAACGCTGCATGTTGTTGAAACCAATCTCAGCAACCTGCCCTAATTCAATCATCATCGCCTGTGCAGCGTAGGTTTCAGCGCTGTACCAACTGAAAGTACAAGCAGGTGCATTTGAGAACATTACCGCATCAACATGACCATTTTCGATGAAGTCCAGCAGAGCTTTACTGCGTACTGGATGGCGTGATTTGGGGCTCACGGCAAATGAGTAGTGTTTGGAGCTACGAATGGCGCAGTGCAAATCTAGATGCCAACGAGACTGAACCTCTGTTTCTGCGTAGAAATTTTTCAGCACTATTTTCAGGTTATCTGCAATCGCGAGCTCTTTACTCTGATTGTGCACTTTCTCGTCAAACAGATGATTTAAGTTTTCATCGAGAGAACGCACATGTAACTTAGTCGCTTCAGGATTGGCGATGATAAACAAGCATCGTTCATTAACGGTTTGGAATCCGCTCAGAATATCATTAACCAGTTTATCGATAAGCTCCATCGGGGCTGTTTCGTTACCATGAACGCCGCATGAGATAACAATATTTTTAGTATCGGAATTTTGCTTAGCTGGAATCACTTCCAACATACCGCGCTGAAGCAACTTAAGAGTGACACCATTAGATGCTGTCACTTGGTTTGGCTTCATTGATTGTTCAAGATCGAGACTGTCGAAAAGAAAAGATTGGCGAAATAGAGACTTCGTCATGCGCTACTCCTTTATTGCACAGCGGTATGTTAAAGAATTGAGCAAACAATTTATGTTGAAGTGATCTCACTTATTGAGTTGAACCTCAATATAAAATGAAATATGCCTGCTGTACTTTTATAACCTGTTCGACTATTGCTAGATTACGTTGAAGGCGAATTCTATCCTAACTGGTTTTGAGACTCTATAGCCAATCGGCTTCAATTGGTTGAAACCCTTGTTTTAAATCTCAGTTTTGAATTTTCTTTCTCCAATATCGCTGAATAACAGCGAGATAGTCAGAGTTTGAATGCTTTGCCAACTTTTCAACGACGCTAGATTTGCTACTTCGAGCAACAGCGAAGATCAATCGCACGCTCATAACACAGCGCCAATAACAGACAAACCATTCTGAGCGAATATCACAACAACAAGATAAATGATCAGTTCCATCAGTTGCTGTGCAGCACCTAAACAATCTCCGGTAAATCCACCCAGTCGACCAATTAACCAACGTTTAAATAGATAACGAAATACAAGTGCAATGGTAATAAGAACCAGGGTTAGATAGCCATCAAGAAGCACACATGGCATTAACCCAGTAATCACGACTAGCGCGAGTTCTCGATAGCTCTGCTTATGAGCCAGAGGTTTGCTTTTGCTGGTATCACTGTCTGAGACATAAGGAGTGTTGAATATAAACGACGATGCCACCGCACGACTTAATGTATATCCCACTAACCATATTGGAATCAAAGAAATAATATCACTCGCAGCCACAAGCAACACATACTTGCCCAATAACGCCATCATTAACGCAGAAGAGCCGTAAGTACCAATACGACTGTCTTTCATGATAATGAGACGACGTTCAACCGTCATCCCACCACCAATGCCATCCGCCATGTCTGCTAAGCCATCTTCATGGAAGGCTCCGGTTAACATCAGACTTAGAACCATGGTTAAGAAAACGCTGATCTCGGACGTTACTATCAGTTCTGCACATGCATAAAAACCTGCGCAAAGTGAGCCGAGCAATACCCCAACCAAAGCAAAATATCGGCCTGACTGATTCATTCTTTCGCCACTGTATGGCAAATTCGCCGGTACAGGAATTCGAGAGAAAAAGCTAAGCGCCAGGAGAAACAGTTCAAACTGATATTTGAGTTTTGCCAGCATTACACTGTCACTCCTGCCTCTTCAAAACTCGCCATGTTGTTGTAAAACTCAGCGGCAGCTTTAAGTAGTGGTACGGCAAGGGCGGCCCCTGTTCCCTCTCCAAGTCTCAAACTCAAATTCAATAAAGGCATAGCTTCGAGTAACTGCAGAACCTTCTTATGACCTGACTCATCAGAACAATGAGCAAAAATCATGGTGTCTCGACACTCGGGTTCGATAAGAGTCGCAACATAAGCTGCCACTGTAACAATGAAACCATCGACTAGAACTGGCGTTTTCTTACGGTATGCACCTATGAACGCGCCAGCCATTTGCACGATTTCATAACCACCCACTTCTGCTAACGCTTGCTTAGCGTTTTTGCCTTTACTGCGTTCAACACCTTTCGCGACCAGTTGGCACTTCTTCTCAAACTGTTCGTCTGATATACCCGTTCCCTTGCCAACACATTCGGTGACAGCAAGATCAGACAGGCTCGCCAACAGTGCAGCGGCGCTAGACGTATTAGCAATGCCCATTTCGCCAAACATCACCAAATTACTTCCCGCATCAATAAGGCTCTCAACCAACGATTGTCCGTAGTCTAACCCTTGTTCGACCTGCTCTGAAGACATAGCAGCCTGCTCAGCAAAATTCTCGGTGCGCTTACCTAAACGCTGAACAATGA
The DNA here is from genome assembly GCF_047973365.1 of Vibrio sp. Lineage (GTDB taxonomy): Bacteria > Pseudomonadota > Gammaproteobacteria > Enterobacterales > Vibrionaceae > Vibrio. Next base: position 58,769 of record NZ_JBKEBW010000011.1, read on the forward strand.
AGTCTGGGTGCGGACTTTCGATAGGCAGCAAGATACCAGTATCGATCACCTTCATTGCCACATTATTAGCTCGACAGAAACAGTTGATCGCTGCACCACCTGCTAAGAAGTTCAAGACCATCTGTTGTGTTACAGCACTAGGCGCAATACTGATACCTTCATCGGCAATACCATGATCGCCAGCAAACACCAGTACGGTTGGCTGCTCTATAGAAATATGTTCAACCGCTTTCGACTTACCTTGGCTTTGGAGCAGAGCCAATTGATAAGCGACTTGTTCTAATTGGCCTAAAGAGCCTAATGGTTTGGTTTTTTGATTGATACGATGCCAAATAGCATCGCTAAATGCGAGATCTAACATGATTGATTCCTTGAACAATGCTTTAATTTTGAAATGAGATGACGCAGTCTACTCACAAAACCTATTCAACGGCAAACCGACAGCGCATCTATCAATAAAATACTTGTATATTTTCGAGCAATTAGATTAATTTCAAACTATTAAGTCATCGTGGCAGGTATACAGATGGTCGATCACTCTAATTTATCAGCAAATAAATCCTGTATTATTATTGCAGGAGCATCAGGCTTAGTTGGCTCTTGCTGTCTTAATATTGCATTAAAAGAAAATGCTATTGAACATGTTTACACATTGAGCAGAAAGCCGCTGACATTTGCAGGACATCGAAGCAAACTAACCCAACGGGTCGATGCAGACCTTAACATAAAACATTGGGATGATAACGATGTTCGACCGCAGTTAGGCATCATTGCCCTTGGTACAACCTTAAAACAAGCAGGCTCAAAAAGAGGGTTGGAAAAAGTCGATTTTGCACTGGTTTGTCATGTTGCTCAGCAGATGAAACTGCTTGGTGTCGAGCGATTGGCCGTCGTTTCCAGCTATGGCGCGCATTCAAGGTCCAAGTCTCACTATCTGCGTTGTAAGGGTCGAATGGAAGAAGCCATTCGCCAGATTGGCTTTGCTCATGTCACGTTCGTCAGACCGGGACCATTAGTGGGAAATAGAGCAATAACCAGAAGCGGTGAAGTGTTGGTGCAAAAAATAATGTCTGTAGGCAAATATCTATTGTTTGGTAAGCTAAAAAATTTCGTGCCAATTCATGCACAAGACGTTGCTCAAACTATGTTCTACAACTTGTTCGATGCCGAAGCTAAACACGTCGTTATTCTGGACAGTATTGCTATGCGAAACATGCTTAGTCAATATCGCTGATAGTGACCTTTAAGAAGTTTGTATCTGATGGTGGCCAAGATTACTTGAAACCGACGACAAAACAGTACCTCTCAATGGTAATTGCAAGATCATTGGTGTTATTGTTGAAGCAAGGCTTAGACTGATTTAAACAAATAATTATAGGTTTGTAATGACTACGTTTCTGGTAAACGATTCTTCCGGTACTTGTGATTCCATGTGGTCCAATACAAATGGACTGCAAGTAGATGTCCCACTCAACAAGTACTTGTTTATTCCAAACCTGGATATTTTTGATGAAGAGATTCAACATACAATCGGTGCGGAACGTATAATTTTCTATAGCGGTGTTTACGACCAAATACTACTGCATCAAGCTCTAATTTTAGGAATGCTCGACAAAGAACAATATGAAGTACAAGCAGAGAACTGCGCATCATTAGGATTTGATTCGTTAAGTTTTGTCGATATAACTATACATGAGTGGACACCAATTCCAGTCAAATGCATCCATGACCAAGGGCTTATTGCAGGCGGCACCGGAGCTTATCACGCAATACATGCCTATGTTGATGGTATGTATAATACAAAGCGTGCGGTGATTGAGGCATGTAAAATAGATCCATTTTCATCTGAGCCAGTCTCTGTGTTTAATCACACGCTTGATGGTGATCATACTGTCGAAAACTTAAGCGATATTGGCAATGCAGAGTATGAATTGATATACTCACAGCTAGAAGAGTTAATTTTATCTATGCAAACAGGTGAGAGAGGAGGCCTTATGGATAAAGTAAGATATTCTGGTTGTACGACTTCACCAAATGCTGAAGCTCCGCCGGTTGATGTTAAAGAAGTTATTGAAAAATACAAAAAAAATGGTTTAAAGATTAGAGTTAGAGGTAAAAAACCGACATTCTCTAATGAAACTGAACTCAACAAAGAAAAAATTAAAACAAGAAAGATATCAGCATAACCAAAAATTTAAATATAGAACCGCCTTCATGGCGGTTTTTTATGCCCGAAACAAACAACCACATGTTGTGTTCGACTTATCGCAACTCACAAGGAGCGTCCATCCATAAACACGCTTCTATCAAGGCACTGTTTTAACGTTACAAAGTCAGTTTCACCAGTTAACTTTACCTCAGGGTTTCGCCCTTCTTTTTTTAGCTCCAACATTCGTTTGTGGATCTGCCTTGCTTGCTTTAGACTGACCCGAAGATACTTGCCGATACGGATGCGTTTGTTCTTCCCATTGAATCGGCATCGTTATTGAAACGTGATATTCGCTTTGGGTGAAATCTTAGCAATAAGTCCTTCTCCATCATTTAGCACTGATGGCCCGTTGTAATCACTAAGCTTCTCAATTGATTTAAGTTGCTTGTCTGTAATGCTCATTCTATACCTTAAAAAATTGGACACAGTGCTTACAAAAAACGGACACACATTTAGACGCAAGTGCAAATGTAAGACGTGAGAAAACTTAAAAAACCATAGAAAAAGATATCACAAGAAATGACTCTAATCGGTTGCTATTAAAGGCTTATTTTGACAGTTACAACAAAAGTTAAAAATTCAATGAAAACTGATGAACAACCAACATTCTTCTTCTTCGACTACGAGACTTGGGGTACAAGCCCAGCTAAAGATCGTCCTAGTCAGTTTGCTGGCGTACGCACCGATATGGATTTTAATATCATCGGTGAACCATTAGTTATCTACTGCCAACTGCCTTGTGATTATTTACCGGCGCCGGAAGCCGCGTTGATTACAGGTATTACACCGCAAAAAGCCATGGCGCAAGGCTTATCTGAACCCGAATTCATTGCACGCATCCACAATGAATTGTCGCAGCCAAATACGACCAGCCTTGGCTACAACAGCATTCGCTTCGATGATGAAGTGACTCGTTATACTTGCTATCGCAACTTTTTCGACCCCTACTCTTGGAGCTGGCAAAATAACAACTCTCGCTGGGATTTATTAGACGTCATGCGTGCTTGTCACGCTCTGCGCCCAGAAGGCATTGTTTGGCCTGAAAATGAAGAAGGTTTTGCTAGCTTTAAGCTTGAACATCTTTCCAAAGCCAATGGCATAGAACATGAAAATGCCCACGACGCGATGGCAGACGTGATTGCGACTATCGAGTTGGCAAAAAAAGTTAAAGCCGCGCAACCAAAGTTGTTTGATTACTTCTTCACCATGCGCCAGAAACGCAAACTCACTGAGTTAGTCGATATCGTCAATATGACGCCTCTGATGCATGTGTCTGGAATGTTAGGCAGAGAATGCCAGTACACAAGTTGGATAGTACCTATTGCCTGGCATCCAACCAATCAAAATGCAGTGATAGTAGCGGACTTAGCGAAGAACCCACAGCCGTTGATTGAACTGTCCAGTGAAGAGCTTCACACGCGCCTTTATACAAAACATGATGAGCTGGCACCTGATGAACTTCCTGTTCCGGTGAAACTGGTGCATCTGAATAAATGCCCTATTCTCGCACCAGCGAAGACGCTTACGGCTGAAAATGCAGAAAAGATTGGCATTAACCGCGAACAGTGTTTAGCCAATTTGACATTGATCCGTCAACATCCTGAAATCAGGGAAAAACTGGTTGCACTGTTTTCTATCGACCGTGAGTATGAACAAAGTGGCGATGTAGATACTCAGTTGTATGATGGATTCTTCTCTCCGGCAGACAAAGCTGCAATGGATATTATCCGTAACACACCGCCTGAGTACTTAGCTGCGTTGGACATTACGTTCGCAGATAAGCGTATCGAGCCCTTACTGTACCGCTATCGCGCTCGTCATTATCCCTGGACATTGGATGAAACAGAACAGCGACGCTGGGCTGATCATTGCCGTGATTTTTATCAATCACGCATTGAAGATTACATGCTCAATTTGGAAAACTTAGTTCATGAGCATGAGAGTGACGAAAAGAAAATCACTCTTTTAAAATCCGTTTATCAATACGTTGAAAAACTCGTTTCCTAGGGGCATCGCCCCTGGTTCTATGTACTTATTAATGGCAACAACGTTTCATGGCTCAAACCGCACTTAAATATCTCGTTTCTATGGGAATGATCTTTCTCTGTTTACTGGCAGGGAACAACCTTCAGTCTTGGTTGGATATATCGATACCGGGCAGCATCATTGGTATGTTGATCTTGTTTGGACTGATGACAAGCGGGCTACTGCCTTCAGCTTGGGTAAAACCCAGTGCCAACTTGTTTATTCGCTATATGGTTCTGCTTTTCATCCCAATCAGTGTTGGACTGATGGTGCATTTCGATATGCTGATCAGCAACATTTGGTCAATCTTAGCCAGCGCTATTGGTGGTACAACGATTGTACTTGTGCTTCTCGCTTTCTCTCTTGATCGTTTACTAAAGAAAGGAGGTGAATGATGTGGTTATTAGTCACCATCGTCGTGTTCTTTTTTGCCCGTTGGGCAGCTCGCAAAATCAACTCTCCTTTTGCAAACCCGTTACTAATCAGCATTGGTGTTATCATTCCAATTCTTATCTTGCTTGAAGTTCCCTACGGGACCTACGCTCAAGATAACCAATGGGTGAACTATTTACTTCAGCCTGCCGTCGTTGCACTGGCATATCCTCTGTATGAACAATTGCCTCAAATTCGTGCCAATTGGAAAACCATTATGCTCGCATGTAGCGTAGGTAGTCTGCTATCTATGTTGACAGCAGGGCTCATTGCAGTATCTATGCATGTCGATATCCCGTTAATTGCCGCATTAATGGGTAAGTCAGTAACCACTCCTATCGCCATGGAAGTCTCTAGCCACTTAGGTGGAGAACCTGCAATTGCTGCCATCATGGTACTTTTGGTGGGTGTATTTGGCGCGATTATGGCTTACCCAATCTACAACCTGCTCAATATCACGCACCCAATTGCTCGAGGCTTAACAATGGGGACGATATCTCACGCGTTAGGTACTGCAACTTGTGCAGAAAAAGATCAAAGAGACGCGGCTTTTAGCTCACTTGCATTAGTCGTATGTGGGGTTATTACTTCGCTTCTTGCCTCGTATGCATACTCTTTTGTTCTTTGGTTTGCTAACTAATCGACTACCATAAAGTATAATTTGGCTCAGAAAGTACTTGTTACTTATTCTGGGCCTTAGCTATAGGTTATGGTATGTGTGACCTCACTCTAATTATGCAATAATGCAATTTATTACAATTAATAACGTGATAATAGTCTCAGTAAATCTAGCCTATTCCCCTACACTAAAGCTCAATGTATTAATTAGGAATATCTATGAAAGGCCGTATTGAACAGGCATTAGCAGACACGCAACAACCGATAGCAACGTTTTTGGCGCCTATCGTACTCGCTGATGATTTTGACGCAACATTATCTCCTGACCAATTTAATCAGCTTCTTTCCGTTTCGAAAATGAGTGATGCAGACCTTCGTATTGCGTTGCTGCCTCTGGCTGCCGCTTTTGCTTACGTGCCTATTTCGAAATTCTATGTTGGTGCATTAGCTCGTGGATTATCTGGCCGTATTTACTTCGGCGGTAATATGGAGTTTTCCAAAGTACAAATGGGACAAACCATCCATGCAGAGCAAGCGGCTATTAGCCATGCATGGATCAAAGGTGAAGAAGGCATCCATGATATTACGGTTAACTACAGCCCATGTGGTCATTGCCGCCAGTTCATGAATGAGCTGACTACCGCTAAAAGCTTGATGATTCAATTGCCCAAACGTGACGCTAATTCACTACAATACTATTTACCGGAATCTTTCGGTCCTGCTGACTTAGGCATCACGACGGTATTGATGCATAAGAATAACCATGGCTATAGCTGTGAAGACTCAAATCCTCTGGTTCAATCGGCGGTTTCAGCATTAAATACCAGTTATGCACCATATTCAGAGAACCTGAGTGGTGTAGCGTTGCAATCAACATCCGGTAAATGTTATTTGGGCGCCTATGCAGAAAACGCAGCGTTCAACCCTAGCCTCCCGCCACTGCAAGTAGCGTTGATTCAGATGCGTATGGCGGGAGAGTCATTTGACAATATTGAAGCCGCAGCACTGGCTGAGCTTAACAAAGGCAGTGTAAGCCACTTGGTGGATACCAAAGCGACACTTGCCTCGCTCAATCCACAGTTAGCAGTCAATTATATCGCGCTTTAATCAGAGCGTATTAAGCCAGACGGTTGTCTGGCTTTTTGTCTCTCCAACTATCCCCCATCTTCACTCGACCTTAACGACTTGTGTTTTCGCTATAGAGAATGCAATACGTCAACAAAAGTCAATGTGAGTAAAACAACATAAAGTCGATTTCACAGTCACAGCAACAGATTTACAATTAAACCATATAAAATATGTGGAATAATTGTCATGAAAAAGATCACCTCTCTCATCATATTGCTGTGGCTACCCTCAGTGCTACTGACATGGTCATCTGATGCCAACTATTTTTATTGGCGCCATCAGCTCACGATTCTCACAGGTGCGCTTGGCTTTGCGTACATGGCGGTGGCAATGTTACTGGCTATGCGTATTCCAAAGATAGAAGAGTTTGTACACGGTTTGGACAAAGGTTATGCCATGCATAAGCAAATGGGTATAGGAGCACTCATTACTATACTTATGCACTGGGTGTTGATCGAATTGCCAAAATGGCTAGTGAGCCTAGGATTGATAGCCGGTCAACAAAGACGCCAACGTTTAGGTGGGTTAGCAGAAGGGATTAACTGGACTCACTGGGCAAAAGCGGTTGGGGAATACACGTTCTATATTTTTATTGCCTTTGTCGCGATTAGCCTAATTCAAGCAATTAGTTATCGAAAATTTCGCCTTACACATAAAATTGCTGGCGCAATCTTCCTTGCAGGGTCTTTCCACGGCTTATTGCTACTGGATTACCAATGGAGCTCGGTTGGCTTGAACTCTGTTATCTGGGTTGCTGCAATTGTTGGTTCAATCTGTGCTGTGATCTCGTTGACAGGTTACATAGGCAGAGCCCGAATTGTGAATGGTGAGGTGACTGACATTGAACGCATTCATGACAACGCCAGTCAATCTCGTGTACTGCATGTAACAATGAAACTGGAAAGTTCGATGAAATGCCGCGCCGGTCAGTTTGCTTACGTTAACTTCAACGATAGTGAAGCTCCACATCCTTTTTCGGTATTGAGCTACGATACTCATAATCAAAAGTTAGAGTTCGCGATTAAAGATCTCGGAGACTATACTCATGAACTCTATGAAAACCTTGCGATCGGTAGAAAGGTCGCTGTGGAAGGCGGTTATGGACGCTTCCACATTCCAAACACATCAAAGCAAGTTTGGATTGGTGCAGGTATCGGCATTGTTCCGTTTATTGCGTGGTTAAATCAATTACTTCACTTGCCTCATTCTACTAGCAGACACGTTGAGCTCTTCTATTGCCGAGACAACGATGATCAGACCTATTTTGTCAAAATGTTGCAAAAATTAGTCAGTAAACTGACGTTTGTTCACTTGCATGTTTATACCGCAAGTCACAATGAGTTTTTGTGTGCTGACAGAGTGGCTCAAACTGTCGACCTTTCTGACGCAAGCGTCAGTTTCTGTGGGCCAATAAACTTTGGCAATATACTGAAAGATAGGCTTTTAGAGTTAGGATTAAACAAACAAAACTTCCACTCTGAACGCTTTGTAATGCGATAAAACCAAAGGCAGAGAAGACTTACGCAAACGTTTGCTTTTCTAACATATTCCAGTATCATGGCGGCAGTTTTAGCTACTACCACATCATTAAAAGGAATATCTATGTTTGGGACTGCTACACGTGACAACGCAACCCGTGTACTTTTACTTGGTTCTGGAGAACTTGGCAAAGAAGTGGCAATTGAGTGCCAACGTCTCGGTCTTGAAGTCATCGCTTGTGACCGCTATGCAGATGCACCAGCGATGCAAGTAGCCCATCGCAGCCATGTTCTCAATATGCTAGATGGTGAAGCACTTCAGAAGATTATCGAACTAGAAAAACCTGATTACGTCGTTCCAGAAATTGAAGCTATCGCTACACAAAAGTTAGTAGAACTCGAAGCACAAGGGCTGAACGTGGTTCCAACCGCGAGAGCGGCGTGTTTAACCATGAACCGTGAAGGTATTCGTCGCTTAGCGGCTGAAGAACTCTCTCTGCCAACATCACCGTTTAAGTTCGCAGATAGTTATGAAGATTTCGTTGCTGCAGTACAGCACGTTGGTATTCCATGTGTTTGCAAGCCAGTAATGAGCTCTTCGGGTAAAGGTCAAAGCGTCATCAAAACTGAAGCAGACATCGACAAAGCGTGGAAATACGCACAAGAAGGTGGTCGCACGGGTGCAGGTCGGGTAATTGTTGAAGGCTTTATCGACTTCGACTACGAAATTACTCTGTTGACCGTACGCGCGGTTGACGGCGTTCACTTCTGCGCCCCAATTGGGCATCGTCAAGAAGATGGTGACTATCGTGAATCATGGCAACCACAAGTAATGTCTGAAAACGCATTAAAAGCGGCAGAATACGTTGCTGAGCAAATTGTTAACGCTTTAGGTGGATATGGCATCTTTGGTGTTGAACTGTTTGTAAAAGGCGACCATGTTATCTTTAACGAAGTATCTCCTCGCCCACATGATACAGGATTGGTGACATTGATCTCCCAAGACGTCTCTGAGTTTGCATTACATGTGCGCGCATTTACTGGTATGCCTGTAGGTCAAATTACTCAATACGGTCCTTCTGCATCGGTGGCAATTCTCGGCCAGGGCACTTCGACCAACATTCGTTTTGATGGCATTGCTGAAGCTCTGTCTATTCCTCAGTCGCAAATTCGCCTATTTGCGAAACCAGAGATTGATGGTCGCCGCCGTTTAGGCGTGGCTCTTGCTCGTGGTAAAGATACGACTGAAGCCGTAGATAAAGCGCTGGACTGTGCGCAAGCAGTGAAGATTATTTACTAAGCCCAATACGTTAAAATGAACCCAGCAAAATGCTGGGTTCTTTCATTTCTGGAGTTAGCTTTTAATCAGCCAAACCTCTTCTGAAAATCTAGATAGACCTTTTTTCGCTCTCTTTGGATGCTGAGTATTCGCCATCTCTTGATACACCCTTTCCACATGATATTCCGCAAACAGTGCTTCGACTTCAACTTGAGGGACACTAAATGGCGGACCGGCCATTTCGTGTTGTTCATAATCGAGTGTCACCAGTAAAACTCGTCCACCCGGATTCAATAATGACTTAAGGCGTTCAACATATTGTTTACGCATCTCTTCTGGGAACGCGATGAGTGCTGCTCTGTCGTAAACAATGTCGTATGTACCCACGGGAGCAGTAAAGTAGTCACCGCTATAAATGGAAAGTTCATCAAACTGATATAGCTCATGATGCGCGTTTACCTGAATCACTAGCGGAGTATAAAAATGCTCAGCGAAGAATGAACGAACCGCAATCGTGCTTAGTTCAACGCCATGGACTTCGTCATGTTTTGTTGCCAGCCAGACCAGATCTTCGCTTTTGCCACATAAAGGAACAAACACCTTTTCTTCTCTTTTAGGCTCTGTTTTGTGCCAGTGGTCCATTAACAGCGGGTTGACATCATTTAAGTGGAAACCAATCTGGTTAGATGCCCATTTGCTGTGCCAGAATTCTGGATCTTTCATCAATACTCTCAAAATGTGTCTACGATTATTAGCTCGTAAGAGTACCCATTTCTCATTTGCAGAGATAGTCAAATCTCATTTTACATAATACGAAACATTCTTTTACAAGCTTAGTGGGAACTCTAACCTCCTGTTTAGACTCTTATTTACACGGGCGAATTTACACTAGCTAAAAGTGTGAGCTACTAGACAATAACAATATTAAGCGAGCGAAGAAGATTGAATCGGGCAGTTGTAACTCCATATCTCTAGTACAGCGTCTTACGTTTGTAATCTGAAAAATGAGCCTTTAGATGCCACTTTTGATTTTTCAGCACAAACCAAGGAGAGTGAATGAGCCAGTTCCTACGTACCGCGGCCCTAATGCTTCTAGTATTGAGCCGAGCACCGGCATTTGCGGCTGTACCACCGACCATGCCCATGCCGTCAAAAGCACAAGGTGGAGAATTTGAAAATCAACTGTCATCCAAGCGCTTCAAACATAGCTTAAGCGGCTTGTATGCTATCTCAACGACCGAAGGAAGCGTATATCAACCATACGATGATTTCGACATTCTTTATAGCAAATCACACTACGCGCAAGCAGAGTTGGAAACGCTATGCAAAAGCACGGCCCTATTAACATCAACGGAAGCTTATTTTGCCGGTGTAAAATCGGCGCATAGAGCGAAGGAGAAAGTAAATACCGAACTCGATGGAGAAACAGCTCGTATCACAGACTTAGCGCGAGCAACGATCGTAGCCAACGATGTATCTAGGCTGATGGATGCCTATGAAGCGCTCAGTAAAGAAGCAACCATTGTAAAAGTGAAGAATCGATTTAAGACCCCTGCACCATCAGGTTATCGTGACTTAAACATTCTTGTTGAGTTACCGAAAACCGGCATCATTGCTGAAGTGCAATTTCACTTAAAAGCAATTGCAGATGTGAAGAACGGTGCTGAACACGAGCTGTATGAACAAGTTCAACACATTGAACGTCTCGCTAAACGAGAGCAGCGATCTTATACCTCACTAGAAGCAGCCAAAATTAATCGTATTCGTAGCGAATCAAAGAATCTCTACCAACAGGCTTGGCAGCCTTACATTACTACTCATATCCAAGCGGCTTAAAACGATTCAACCACCTGTTACTACATCAGTAACAGATGGTTGATTGATTCATTGATCGACTGATAACAAAAGACCACGCAACTGGGCGTGGTCTAATACTGGCTACTATTTCGCGACCTTAATGTTCTCAACGCGGGCTTTTAACTTTTGCCCCGGACGGAACGTAACAACTCGTCGAGCGGTAATCGGAATGTCTTCACCCGTTTTTGGATTTCGACCAGGACGTTCATTCTTGTCACGTAAATCAAAATTACCAAAACCGGAGAGTTTTACCTGTTCGCCACCTTCTAGTGCTTTGCGAATTTCTTCGAAAAACACTTCAACCGTATCCTTGGCATCCCGTTTACTAAACCCAAGTTTTTCGAACAGGTTTTCAGCCAATTCGGCCTTTGTGAGCGCCATAAAACTTCCCTCAAAGCTATGTTTAACCTTGCTGTCCAACGACAGCGCCAGAGCAAATTTGTTTAGCCAATCAACGACATATCAGCTTTACGTGAAAAGTGTATGCCAAGCTTATGATTTTCGCCAACTTTTTTATTTGACCTAAATCTCAAATGCCATCAAATCAAACGCATATAAAACCGACAACAACCACATTTAAAACCATAAAATAACAACAATTTAAAATTACACAAATTAATATCTCAACAAAAATTAAAATTAAGACACTTTACTCCAAATAAATGATTGTCAAAAATTTCTGTTGTTCATGAAAATAATTTAGCTATTTATCAAGACATTAATACTTTTGCCAATTTGCAGGCAATTTTTTGAATTCCTTTCACAATCAATAATACCGTTCTAGAAAAATTTCTGATCAGTGAATGGGCATCGATAAGCAAACCCTCCGAGCCATGGATGGCTCGGCGGAGCTTCAGGGACGAATTCATGCGTGTTTGTGTTCGACGCCCATTCGCTGTTCCACCGATGTTCAATCTGATCACATTTTTACCTAGGTCTAAAATCGAGTAGGGTGAGGCGTTACCGCCTCATCCCTCTCACAGAACCGTACGTACGGACCTCGTATACGGCTCATGCATACTTCCATTCAGCATAATTGCTAAACACATACCCTGTTCCTACTTGCTCAAGATTTACCAACCCCAGTTCGTTGAACCATTGGTTTGGCATCGCATAACTGGCTAGAGGACTTTGCGCATTTCTCCAACTACTCATTCGGATAAATCTAAACGGCGGCTTATATCCAAGC